>JASLPY010000170.1 GCA_030744755.1 Kiritimatiellia bacterium
AATTCAAGAACCTGGAGCTTCGTCGTGACGACGCTTTGAAACTGGACATGGAAGATCTCGTTTCCTCGAAATACAGGAAGGTGGTTGCCAACCTTCCATATTCCGTGGGCAGCCGCATACTCGTTGATCTGGCCATGATTTCCAGACCTGCAGAGTTGGTCGTTGTGACGGTGCAGAAAGAAGTGGCAGACAGGCTTTCGGCGTCTCCGGGAGTAAAGGATTTTGGAATTCTCAGCCTCTGGGTGCAGATGGTTTACCATGTTGAAGTGGTCAAGAGAATCAGCGCATCCTGTTTCTGGCCGCGACCGGAGGTCCGGTCGGCGATCGTACGCCTCAGAAGGCGCGCGGAGCCCTTGTTGAGAGAAGAAACGAAGGCGCGTTTCTACGCTCTCACGAGAAGTGTGTTCAGACAAAGGCGCAAACAGCTGGCGTCGCTCCTGGGGCACCGTGTGAGCAGTCCTTCCTGGACAACAGGACAGTGGCAGGAGGTGCTGAGTGACCTTGGCGCTCCCGCGACAGTCCGGCCAGAGGGCCTTGCACCCGAGCAGTGGCGGGATCTCGTGCAGAACCACGTGAAAGCCTTGCGAGAGTGAGAAGCCTTCGGTTATCCTCGTTGCTTTCCGCCTGGAGTATCTGGTAAACGATGTTGATTGAGAACAAGCTTGGAGTCGAGGCCTGTGGCGTCTAACAAAGAAACACCGATGATGCGGCAATACAGGCGCATCAAGAGCGAGCTGCCACCAGAAGTCATTCTGTTCTTCCGCCTTGGGGACTTCTACGAAATGTTCTTCGAGGATGCCCAGGCTGCTGCCGGGATAATGGATATTGCGCTGACGAAGCGCAACAATGTGCCGATGTGCGGAGTGCCGTATCATGCCGCTGAGCAGTACCTTGCAAAACTGGTCAGGGCAGGTAAGAAGGTTGCCATATGTGACCAGGTTGAGGATCCGGCGCAGGCCAAGGGGATCGTAAAGCGCGAACTCACTCGCATAGTGACTCCTGGCACAGCAGTGGAGGACAGCGTTCTTGATTCGACCAGGAACAACTTTCTTGCGGGGGTTGCATCGGTTGACGGTGAAATTGGTCTGGCCGTTCTTGATCTCTCCACCGGGCTATTGATAGGGGAGAAGCTGCCGGGTGTGGCGGCTCTCCGCGATGTCATTGCGAAGATCTCCCCTTCAGAGTGTGCCGCACCGGCCTCCCTGGTAGAGGACGGCCAACTTGATGATATCCGCAAGGCCATGGGTGGGGCCGGATTGTCTGCATGCGAAGACTGGACATTCGACCACGAGCCGGCCTACGACTTTCTCACGCGCCACTTCGGCGTCCGTTCCCTCGAGGGCTTCGGGTGTGAGGGTGAGCAGGCTATTGTCAGCGCTGCAGGCGGCATTCTCTATTACGTCAAAGAAGACCTTCACAGGAACGCGGATCATGTCAGTCGTCTCAGGGTGAGAAACGCATCCGACTACCTTGTGCTGGATGAAACCACCTGCGGGAACCTCGACCTCGTTCCCCTACGGGGACGGGATGCATCGGTGTCGCTTCTCAAGGTCATGGATGTTACCAGGACGGCTATGGGAGCGAGACTGCTGCGCGACTGGATTCTTCGTCCGTTGGCATCGGCTGATCCGATACGGCGCCGCCACGACGCAGTTGAGGCCCTTTGCGGCGACAGGGTTCTGCTGGGTGAGCTTCGGGAGGTGCTCGGAGGAGTTCGGGATATGGAACGGCTCATCGCCAGGCTTGGCGGCGGCGGCAGCAATGCCAGGGACATCCTTGCGATGGGGCAGTCGCTTTCTTTTCTGCCTACCGTGAAGGAACTGGTTGACGGGCATTCCGTGGATCTGATAGCCGAGCTTGGAACGAGAATCAAGTTGCTCCCCGGTCTTGAAAAAATGATAGCTGATGCGATTGTCGATGAGCCTCCGGCCATGATCAAGGACGGTGGCGTAATCAGGGATGGTTACAACCCGGAGCTGGATGAGTTTCGCAAGGCGGCCACGGAGGGAAGGGAATGGCTCGCGGAGTACCAGGCCGGCGAGCAGGAACGGACCGGTATAAGAAATCTTAAGATTCGGCACAACAAGGTATTCGGCTACTACATCGAGGTCTCCAAGGCACAGCTCGCCAACGTTCCTGACGAGTACATCCGCAAGCAGACGCTGGTTAATGCGGAACGGTTTATCACGCCCGAGCTCAAGGAATACGAGAACAAGGTGTTTGGAGCTCACGAGAAGGCCGTGGCGCTTGAACACCAGCTTCTCTTTGAAGTCAGGGATGCAATTGCCGCGAAGACGGCAGACATCCAGTCTTCCGCGGATGCCATAGCACAGCTCGATGTTCTCGGTTCATTTGCGGAGAGGGCCCTGGCAATGAACTATGTAAGGCCGGAGATATGCACTGACGACAAGCTTGTGATCAGGGAGGGGCGTCACCCGGTCATCGAGCAAATGGCCGACACTGAACGCTTCGTGCCCAACGATGCCACGCTCGACTGTTCTGAAAACCAACTGATCATTATAACCGGCCCCAACATGGCCGGGAAATCTACGTATATCCGGCAGGTAGGCCTGATAGTTATAATGGCACAGATGGGGTCGTTCGTGCCGGCTTCCGGGGCGGAGATAGGGTTGGTCGATCGTGTGTTTACACGGGTAGGAGCAAGCGATGACCTTGCCCGCGGCAGAAGTACTTTCATGGTTGAGATGGAAGAGACTGCAAACATCCTGAATAACGCCACCAGGGCAAGCCTGATCGTGCTTGACGAAATAGGGCGCGGAACCAGCACTTTTGACGGTATAAGTATTGCGTGGGCAGTTGCCGAATACCTTCACAACAACGAGAGCACGAAAGCGAAGACGCTGTTTGCAACGCATTACCACGAACTGACAGATCTCGCCCTCACCATGGAGGGAGTCAAGAACTACAATGTACTTGCGCGCGAGCAGAACGATACGGTTGTTTTCCTGAGAAAAATAGTGCCTGGTGGTGCGGACAAGAGTTACGGGATCCAGGTGGCCCGGCTGGCAGGACTGCCTGACGAGGTACTGGACAGGGCCAGGGAGATACTGGGTAACCTGGAAGAGGGTGAGTTAGGAGAAACCGGCCAGCCGAAGATCGCCAAGAAGCGCACCCGCAAGGGGCGACATGATCCAGCTCAGCTCTCACTGTTTGACGGGTAGGGTTACGCCAGCCATCTATCTGCTGTCATCCCGAGCCTGTCGAGGGATCTCATGGTCCGCTGAACAACCTAGATCCTTCGACTCCGCTCCGCTCCGCTCAGGATGACAGACTCCCCGCCGGCGATCATGCTGTGAATCGTTCCGGAACGGGAGGGCTGATGGCTTATCGGCTCTTGACATGGGTTACTTGTCAATGTCGGCTGATCGGCGGATGTAGGGCCAGTAGTTCTTCGTGTAGATGTACAAGGTCATAAGCGTAATGACCAGTGCCACAACTTCGAAAGCGTAGACAAACCAGGACGGTATGAACTGGTACTGGGCAGGCGCTTCCTCGAAGTAATACACGCAACATATCATTGGAAAGTTGACGGCCGTCCTTAGCTTACCTGACCAGTTTGCCTTGCCGCTGACGCTGAACATTGACCCTATGGATCTGAGAAACGTGACCCATTGGTCCCTGGCAAGAAAGAGCAGCGTGATGACGAGCAGCAGCTTTGCGTGGAGCATGTGCCCATCCTTGATGGCCGCAACGAATGCCAGAAGGGGAAGTGACGCAAGGTAGAAGAACTTGTCCATCAGGGGGTCCGCGTGGGCTCCCAGTTTGGTCACGACATTGAACTTGCGCGCGAAGTACCCGTCAAAGAGGTCTGTAAGTGCGGACGAGATCAGGGCAGCGAATGTGACGACGAATACCCAGGGGTGCTCTCTTGCCACGGGGTTCGTGTAGGCAATTGCGCCTGCGAAGAACAACAGAACAAGCGGGAATCGCACGAACGTAAGAAACGTCACGAAGGCCAGCTTGCTGTTCCTGCTCATCTGCTGTTCGCTTTCTCTTTGTCCGTCAGTCGGCGCAAAGGATTACTGGCCAAGCTGGTAGCGGACGAATCTTCGGATGCAGATTTCGTCGTCAACCTTCTTGCCGGTTTCCGCCAGCAATTCCGTAAGAGACTGTTTCGGTTCCTTGACGAAGCCCTGGTCGACCAGGCAGATCTCGCCGAAGTACTTCTTGATCTTGCCATCTACGATTCTGTCGATGATTTCGGCAGGCTTACCTTCTACCTGCTTTGCGAAGATTTCCTTTTCAGATGAAATCTCTTCATCCGGCACCTCATCGGATGTGAGGTACTGGGGGTTGCAGGCCGCGACATGCAGTGACAGATCTTTGGCAAGCTCCTTGAACGCCGGTGCTTCCAGTGTTTCGGCTTTCTCGCAGCCAATTTCGATCAGGACGCCCACTTTTCCGCCGAGGTGGATGTAGGATTGGATCAGACCGGTGCTTTCCTGCACGAAACGAGTGTTTCCGGGTATGACGATGTTCTCGCCGATCTCGGCAACTTTCGCCACGATCTCATCTTTAAGTTCCTCGCCCAGGGCGCTGTCCGTCTCGAGCGCCTTGCCTGCCAGTTCTGCCACGAACGCCTTGAATCCGTCGTTCCTGGCGACGAAGTCGGTCTCGCAGTTGACCTGTACGAGTGATGCGGATTTTCCGTCATCTGCGGTAGCGGAAGCAATAAGGCCCTGGTTAGTAGCTCTCGAGGCTTTCTTCGCAGCCACGGCCATGCCGCGTTCGCGGAGTACCCTCGTTGCCTTCTCGATGTCCCCTTCAGATTCCACGAGGGCTCTCTTGCATTCCATCATGCTCACGTTCGTTGCGTCACGCAACTCTTTGACAAGTGCGGCGGTAATATCAACCATAACCAAATCTCCTTCGGGAGTAAGTAATCACTCTTTCTCGGTCTTCTTATCTTCAACTGCTTCAGATTCTTCGGGAGCCTTCTCCTCAGCAGGAGCTTCCTCAGCGGGAGTTTCCTCAGCGGGAGTTTCCTCAGCAGGAGTTTCCTCAGCAGGAGTTTCCTCAGCAGG
>JASLPY010000171.1 GCA_030744755.1 Kiritimatiellia bacterium
CCCCGCGGAGCGATCCCCTCTCCAATACTCCAGCACTCCAGCATTCCATCCGAGAGCGCTAACAGCGCAATCGGCTCCGGATACTGATGAACAGGCGAAAAAATCGGGATGTTCACTCACCGATCCACCCGCGCTCCGGCACCGGCAACGATCTTCTCCACTTCCGCGAGTGAGGCCATCGTGGTGTCGCCGGGGGTCGTCATCGCCAGCGCACCGTGAACCGCGCCGTATTCGACCGCTTTTTGTGGATCGCCCAGAACCATCATCCCGTAGATGAAACCTGAAGCAAAGCTGTCCCCTCCCCCAACACGGTCCATGATTTCAAGGGCCGGCCGGTGGGTGGCCCTGTAGAACTCCCCGTCGCACCAGCATATGGCTCCCCAGTCGTTGAGCGTAGCTGTCTTGACTCCACGAAGAGTGGTGGCGGTCGCCTTGAAATTCGGAAACTCGGCAACTGCCTTTGATATCATCGTCTGAAACGATCCGACGTCCAGGTCGGTCAGGTTTTCATCGGAGCCTTCAACTGCGAATCCCAGGCAGGCCGTAAAGTCTTCCTCGTTGCCGATCATGACATCAACATGTCTTGCTATCTCGCGGTTGATTTTCCTGCATTTTTCAAGCCCGCCAAAAGACCTCCAGAGTGAAGGACGGTAGTTCAAATCGTACGACACGATGGTTCCGTGTTTCTTGGCTGCCTTCGCGGCCTCGATCACTACCGGCCCCGTGGTCTCGGAAAGCGCGGCGAATATGCCGCCCGTGTGAAACCAGCGCACACCAAGCGATCCGAAGACATGCTCCCAGTCGACGTCGCCGGGTTCAAGCTGCGAAGCGGCCGAATTGCCTCGGTCGGAGCAGCCGACCGCCCCGCGGATACCGAAGCCCCGCTCGGTGAAGTTGAGACCGTTGCGCACGGTACGGCCGATGCCGTCGTAGTCCCGCCACTTGATGAGCGAGGTGTCCACCCCGCCCTGCATGATGAAATCTTCTATCAGCAAACCGACATCGTTCGCCGCCAGCGATGTAACGACGCCGGCTCGCTGAGAGAAGCAGCGGCGCAAACCGCGTGCCACGTTGTACTCGCCGCCACCTTCCCAGGCGCGGAGGTGACGGGCCGTCCGGATTCGCCCTTCACCTGGATCGAGGCGAAGCATGATCTCACCCAACGAGAGAATATCGTACTTACATTCTTCTACAGGTCTGACATTCAGAATGCCCATCATTGCTCCTTTCTCCGGTATCACCAGGTGAATCCCACCGAATTCAGCCACTCACGCGCGATCAACATGTGGCCGGTAGCATTCACGTGGATGCGGTCCCAGCAAAGCGCATTGGAGTGACAGTGCTCCAGGAACGCATCAAAGGGAGCCTGGACATTCACGTAGATCGCGTCAAACTCCCGTGCAATATCTGCCGACATTTCGCGATACTCATCCATACGCTGACGCATGGCATCTTTGGCATTATTGTCGACGACATATGGACTAGCAATCACCAATCCGTCGAGTTGCTCGCGAATCGGCGACAAGAGATCACGATAGGTCTGCAGGTACTCCTCCGGATATACATGCATCTCCGGCCGCAGCGATGAGTCAAACTGGCGCCAGACATCGTTTATGCCGATCATCACAGACAACCAGTCAGGCTGCCGTTCAATCACGTCACGCGTCCAGCGAGCCGCGAGGTCTCGAATCGTATGACCTCCCACGCCCATGTTGATGGTGCGGATGCGACGCTCAGGATAAACCGCTTCCAGGATGGACTTTGCCATCAGGACGTAGCCACTTCCGAATGCTTCGTCACCGCCTTCACCGTTGCAGTCAAAGCTCCGTCCGGCGCTGGTAATGGAATCGCCGACAAACACCAGCTTGCTATTCGCTTCAATCTTCATGTTCACTTGCCTTTTACTCCACCGCGTAGGACAGGTGAGGACACCTATCCTACTTCCGAGCAAGCGCAACAGCGTGGCAAACCTGGAAAGATCGCCGCCGCCCTTGATGCGCCTTGCGCAATCGGTATAGTATCCGCGTGCACCACATGGATTGTCGAGCGAAACCGTTCGTCGCATTTATGCCATACGCGCTCATAGTGAAAGAACAGAGGAAAGGAACACCTGCCGTGACCAAACGCGAAGTGATCCATTCGTTACTAACACAGGAACTGCCCGAACGGGTTGGCTTGAACGAACATTTCTGGCCGCACATTGTTGACAATGCCTGGGGCGAGCAGGGTATTGAGCCGGAAACGGATTTTATCGCACGTTTCAACCTGGACCTGCGAAGCGTTTCCTGGTTCTCCGCTCCAGGGCCCAGGCCTGACCTGGCCTGTGTGGTTGAAGAGTCCGATGAATGGATAGTCAACCGCGACGGCTGGGGCTCTTCCTTCAAGACATGGAAGCACAAGGCAGGAACCCCGGAACACGTCAGTTTCACGGTCTCCAGCCCAGAGATATGGAAGCGGGACTTCCGCGATGCCTTCGAAGCCATTGATGTTCGAGATTGTATTGACATGGACGCCATAAAAGAACGCTACGCCGAAGCCATGGCCGGAGACGAATTCGTAACGTACTCCGGACTCTTTGTGTTCGAGGAGCTTCGGAAGGTGCTCGGCGACATCACCATGCTGGAGTCGCTCCTGCTGGAGCCGGAATGGATCCATGATTTCTGCACAGTGGTCACCCGCAAGAACATCGACCACTTCGAACTTCTCTTCAACGAGGTAGGCCTCCCAGATGGACTCCACATCTATGACGACCTGGGGTACACCGCCGCGTCCTTCTGTTCGCCGGACTGTCACCGCGAACTGATCCTGCCTTACCACAAGCAGCTTTTCGGTTTCTTCAAGGATCACGGTCTTCCCGTGATTCTACACACTTGCGGGGATTTCCGGCCGCACATTGACAGCATCATCGAAGCCGGAGTGGACTGCATCCAGGCCATGGAGGCCAAGACAGGGATGGACGTTCTGAAACTGGCGGAACAGTACAAGGACAAGCTCTGCTTCATGGGCAACATTGACGTCCGTGCACTCGAGAGCGGCGACCGCGACCGCATTCGAGAGGAGTGTCTCGGAAAGCTGAACGGCATGAAGGAGCTCAGGGCGCCCTATGTCTACATGTCCGATCACTCCATCCCACCCAGCGTGAAACTGGCTGATTACGAATACATGCTGGACTTGCACCGTGAGAACTGCAGGTATTGAATGAACATATAGCCGCCACCATCTGAATCCTCACCCTCCGTCGCCAAGGCTATGGAGGCCAAGCGGATTCAGCTACAAGAGGGAGATTCCGCATTCCCTGTAGCTGGATTCGTGAGAATTCAGATCCCCTGCAAAACATTCGCGACTCACTCACCCATCTGAACCCTCACCCTCCGTCGCCGGGGCTATGGAGGCCAAGCGGGTTCAGATACGGGTGTCGATGCAAAACGTGGCGGGCAATTCGTGGATTCAAGCAGTGACAGGACGACAGGGATCGGGCAGTATTCTCGCAGCATTTCTCATGAAAGGAACAGGCCGTGAGCAGATCTCAATGGTGGGAAGGCCCAGTCAAGGCGGCACCGGATTTCGAGCAGTTGTTGAAGGTGCTGCGGCGCGAGGTGCCCGATCGCCCCACATTGTTCGAGTTCTTTCTGAACCAGCCGCTTCATGCCCGCCTGGCAGCGGACACCACGGGTCTGGAACCGGGCAGCCCCGAAGAAACGGTCGTAGCATTCCGCAATGCCGGTTATGACTACGCAACCATACTTGCCTCGGATTTTCACTTCCCCGGCGGGGAACACAGTCAAGCCAAGACCATCTCCCTTAACGATGGCAGCGTCATCCGCGATCGCGCAACCTTTGAAGCCTACCAGTGGCCTGATCCCGCGATGGCAGATTTCACCAGCCTGGATCGGGCCGCAGCCGTTCTTCCAGCAGGAATGAAGGCTGTCTGCCAGGGTCCCTGCGGGGTGCTCGAGAATGTGATCAGCCTCGTGGGATTCGACAATCTTTGTTTCATGCTCGCGGATGATCCCGAACTCACGGCCGAGATCTTCGATGCCGTCGGAAGGAGGATCGTCGCCTATTACCGCACGCTGGTTCAGTACGAGGCCGTTGGGGCAATCATCGGCAACGACGATTGGGGATTCAAGACGCAACCCATGATATCCCCCGACGACATGCGCCGGTACGTGATCCCATGGCACAAGCGCATCGTTGAACTGGCGCACGATGCCGGAAAGCCGGCCATCATGCATTGCTGTGGCAACCTGGCCGAACTCATGGACGACATCATCGATGACATCCGATACGACGGTAAGCACTCCTACGAAGATGCCATCCAGCCGGTCGAGGAGGCCTACGACACCTACGGGAGCCGGATCGCAATCCTGGGCGGGCTCGATGTCGATTTCGTCATCCGCTCCACTCCCGAAGCGGTCTACCGCCGGGCCAAGGAGATGCTCGAACGCGCCGCGGACCGCGGCAGCTATGCCCTGGGAACCGGCAACAGCGTCCCCGAATACGTCCCCGACGAACAGTACTTCGCAATGATCGCCGCAGCCACAGAAGGCCGGTAGTGAAGAAAGAGCTATTTCCCCTGTCGTTTTGATCAATGATAGTGGGTGAATAGAGAGTGTGATTTTTCTTTTACCCCAGGAAGTGATGCGAGATACGGGATTCGTGATGCGATCTGTCGAAAGGCGGGGCTATTGACCCCAACGAAACACTCCAAAACACGGTGTGCGGGTGTCCTTGGGGCCTCCTCGGCGGCCTTTGTCAGGCTACGTAAACTCAAAGTCGTCAATCGCCGCCGAGGATGAAACGCGTTTGGCATTGGGTTGCCGCGAAGCGGCCGCCGGAATTGGCTTGTTGCAGTGCGTGCAGCGTGGCCGCGCCTGGGGTGGACGTGCATGCATATGCCGGCCATCCCCAGGGAAGGCCGCGATGTGCGTGCCTGCCCGCATTGCTTCGCAAAGCGATGTAGGCGGGCTGCAGCAGGCCGATTCCGGTGCCCAATGCCAAACGCTCTCGCTA
>JASLPY010000172.1:0-229 GCA_030744755.1 Kiritimatiellia bacterium
CCCAACATCGAACATCCAACGCCCAACGCCCAAGTGAATGACGAACAATGAATGGCTATAGTTAGTGTTCTCCGTCAATTCCTACTTGGACCCCACAGGTCGTTGGGCGTTGATTATTTCCCCTCCCGAACCTCCTTCTCAAAGGGGTGGATCTGCCGCAAGGCAGAGACGGGTGGCTTCCAAACTTGGATGTTGGATGTTGGACGTTGGACGTTGGGCGTTGGATAGA
>JASLPY010000172.1:239-4893 GCA_030744755.1 Kiritimatiellia bacterium
AGCCCAAGTCTCCTCCTCCCCTCTAACCTCCCTCCCCTTCGGGCCTCTAGCGCGGGGGCGCGGGTGGTTAAAACTCCCCCTTCTTATCTTGTTTCTCTGCGTGTGCTTCCGTATAACAACGGGGAAATCAGGGGGAAATATGCCAGACGAGAAGTTTTACGTAACTACGCCGATATACTACGTTAACGACAAGCCTCACATCGGGCATGCGTACACGACGATCCTCGCGGATGTCCTGTCAAGGTATCATCGCCTGAAAGGCGTCCCAACGTATTTTCTTACCGGTACTGATGAACATGGCCAGAAGGTTCAGCAGGCGGCCGAGAAATCGGGAATAGAGCCGCTGGAGCAGGCCGACAGAACAGTGGTCCGCTTCCGGGAGCTCTGGACCAAGCTCGAAATCACGAATGACGACTTCATTCGCACTACCGAGGAAAGACACAAGACTATCGTTCAGCAGGCGCTGCAGGACCTGTATGACAGGGGCGAGATTTACAAGGACAAGTACGACGGGTGGTACTGTGTCGGCTGCGAACGGTACTTCACGGAAAAAGACCTCGTTGAAGGCAATTGTCCCGAGCCTGGTTGCGGAAGACCAGTGGAACGTATCGAGGAAACCAACTACTTCTTCAGAATGAGCAAGTACCAGGACTGGCTGATCCAGTACATTCACGATAATCCGGGCTTCATTCAGCCGGATTTTCGGCGCAATGAGACTCTCGGGTTTCTGAAGAAGAAACTCAACGACCTTTGCGTATCCCGTCCAAAAAGCCGGCTTAGCTGGGGAATAGAGCTTCCTTTCGACGAGAACTTCGTTACCTACGTGTGGTTCGACGCACTGGTTAACTACATTAGCGCGGTCGGTTATCTCACGGATGAAAACGTGTTTGAAAAATGGTGGCCTGCGTCCTGTCACCTGATCGGCAAAGACATTCTAACCACCCACACTGTTTACTGGCCAACCATGCTCCATGCAATGGGCCTTCCCCAGCCGCAGTGCGTTTTTGCTCACGGCTGGTGGCTTGTAGGGCGGGATAAAATGAGCAAGTCCGTTGGTAACGTGGTTAACCCGATGGACATGGCTGACCGTTTCGGGGTAGACCCGTTCCGCTATTTTCTGATGGCCGAAATGTCCCTCGGCCAGGATGCGAGTTTCACCGAAGAAGCATTTGTGAGGCGCTATAATGCAGATCTTGCGAATGACCTGGGGAACATGCTCAGCCGGGTCGTAAAGCTAATCGTAAGTCACTGCGATGCGAAGATCCCCGAATACACAGAACTTGGAGCGGAAGAAGAGAACCTGCGCAACGCGGCTCTGGCGGCGGCGGAACAGGCCATGGATAACGTGGAGTCGATGCGAATCGATCTTGGCCTCGCTGCGCTTGCGGGAGTCGTACGTGAAGCCAACCGCTATCTTGAAAAGCGGCAGCCATGGACGCTGGCCAAGGAAGGCAAGATAGAGGAACTGGGAACGGTCCTCTATTTTGCAGCCGAAACCCTGCGAATCATCAGCGGCATGATATACCCGGTCATGCCTTCCAAGATGTCCGAACTGCGTGCCGCACTGGGCCTGTCTGAAAAAGAACCGGGATTTGCGGATCTTACCGAATGGGGCAAGCTGCAGCCCGGGACCCCGGTACAGAAGGTCAAGGGTCTCTTCCCCCGGATTTCATCTCGCGAGAACAAAAAGACACCAGTTCCCGGGAAACAGAACGAGGGGAAAGAACCCCCGGCAGAGGGTGTTACCTACGCTGAGTACGCGGATTTCAAGCGGCTGGAACTCCGCACGGCCCGTATCTTGCAGGCCGAGAAAGTGGAGGGCGCAGACAAGCTACTGCGGCTTGATATTGAAGTCGGGGACGAGAAACGCCAGATCGTGGCCGGGATTGCCCAGCATTACGATCCGGAAGGATTGCAGGGCAAAACAATCGTAATCGTTGCAAATCTCAAGCCGGTGAAAATACGCGGCCTGAAATCCAACGGAATGCTCCTGGCGGCCAGCATTGGCAAAACACTCCGCCTGGTCACCATTGATGCCGAAGACGCCCCCAGCGGCGCCGAGGTAAGCTAGGCTGCCCAACGCCCAACGCCCAACGCCCAACGCTCAACGCCCAACGCCCAACGCCCAACATCCAAAGCCGGAGCTGGAAGCTCCGGCACCACGCCTCTGGCGTGGTAAGTTCCGAACCTGTCCCTCACAGGCGGGACCGAGCATCCCGAATCTCGAATCTCCCCACTTGGATGTTGGACGTTGGGCGTTGGACGTTGGTCCTCAGTTCCCACAATCACACCGGCAGATCAAACCAGATGCGCACCTGTCCAGAATCCGTATCTCCGCCGACCTCGCCACCGTGCATCTCGACCAGTTCCCTCACGATTGAAAGGCCGATTCCCGAACCTCCCAACTTACGTGAGCGAGACCGCTCCCCCCTGTAGAAGCGTTCAAAGATCAGTGCCATATCTTCCTTGGTGACATCGGTACAGTCGTTCGCGAATTCAATCCTCACCGCTCCATCCCGGGGGTAGGTAGTTATCGCGATGTTGCCGCCCTGTGGGGTGTAGCGTGTGGCATTGTCCACCAGGTTGTGTATCACCTGCATCAGTTTGTCTCGGTCCGCGCTTACAAATGTTGCATCTTTCTGGATATGCTTCACAATGGAGAAAGCCTTCTCGTTTATGGCAGAACGAAAGAGATCCAGTGACGTATCTACCATCTCTGCGAGATCTACTACGGCCGGTTGAAATGTGACCATTGCCGCATCGGCTTTCGATAGTTGCAGGAGATCCTCGACGAGAGCGACCAGCCTCAGCGTTTCTTCCTGCAACAGTTCAAAGTTCTCCGGCGCGGCGGGAACAACGCCATCGGTGAGCCCTTCAATGTAGCCACGCATGTTGGTGAGGGGTGTGCGCAATTCATGCGCCACGTTTGCCACCATGTCTTTGCGAAGTTGCTCGATTTGCTGAAGGCTGTCAGCCATTCGGTTCAACGCCTGGGCAACCTGGCTGATTTCATCCCTCGTCGTCACTGAAACGCGTTTGGAGTAATCTCCCGACGCGATCTTCGACGTAACATCTGTCATCTGCGACAAAGGCTTTAGAACACGCCGGATGAGGAGAAAGCTGAGCGCACCGGCAAGGAGAACGGCGATCAACGAACTCCGCAACAGGTACTGGTGCAACGTTCCAAGGAAGAAGCGGTGGGTTTCCCATGGGAGGATGTTGAATTCCTTCATGAGGCTCGTGACGTAATCGGCCGCCAGGATATCTATTGAAAACCACGCCACGAAGACCACAACACCTATCACCACGATGTTGATAAGCATCAGCTTCGCTAGGAGACTGGCTCTCACGGTGTATCGGTATCCGCAAACTGGTAGCCGAAACCTCGAACAGTTAGAATATACTCCGGCTTGGTACGATCTTTTTCTATCTTCTCCCTGAGCTCGCCCATATGAACGTCAACAACCCGGCCGATTACGTCATCACCGTCTGGATACAGCCGGCTGATCAGCTCGTCCCTGGAGAAAACCTTCCCGGGGGTGGACATGAGAGTGTGAAGAAGAATGTACTCGGATGGAGTAATGGAAACTGAGGTCCCCCGAAGTGTCACTTTCTTCCGAACAGGGTCGAGCGAGAGTTGATTGTGCGAGAAGACGCCATCCGCGTTCTTCCTTGGTGTGTAGCGCCTGAGGATGGCCTGAACCCGGGCCACGAGTTCTCCCGGACTGAACGGCTTTACGACGTAGTCATCAGCTCCCAGGGACAGACCCTTGATCCGCTCGCCTTCCTCGTCCCTGGCAGTCAGAATGAGGATAGGAACATCAGAGACCTTTCTGAGTCTTCGGCAGACCTCCCACCCGTCGAGCTCGGGCAGCATGAGGTCCAGGACAACAAACATGGGTTTGAGGCGCGCCGCCATCTCCATGGCTTCAGTACCGTCATGAGCTATGTCCGTGATGAACCCTTCGTTACGCAGGTACAGCGCAACAAGATTGGCTGTTCGTATGTCGTCCTCGACGATCAGGATTCTCTTCTCTTGTTGCTGCTCTGCCATCGCGTCGTCCGGTTCGGTGCCTTCTTCTAGAATCTGGAGAACTTACTGCCAAGGGTTCTGTCCGCATCCGTTGAAGTCTCGCAGTCCGTGACCCACTCGAAGATTCTCGCCATATCTACCGGTTTACGGAAAGTAGCGAAACCGAGTCTTTCGGCTTCCTTCCGGCTTTCCTCCGTCCACCATCCTGACATCAAGGCTACATTAGGAATGAGGCACTTCTTTTCTTTCAGGTGGGTAACCAGCTCCAGTCCGGTCATGCCCGGGAGATTAACATCACACAGAAGTACATCGCCGCATATCTCTTTATCACCGCACAGGCATGTATCAGCACCGCTGCAGAAGCGGTCTGCATCCGGGAATGCAATGACCTCGTGTCCGCGAAGCTTCAGCCACTCCACGAAAGCCTCGCGTACTGTTTCGTTGTCCTCAAAGAGGAACACCCGCAGTTTCATTCTCTATTCTCCACGCTCATCACTTCAGATGGATGGTACCCGCTTATCCGCGTTTGTGCAAGACTCGGCCCTTTGAGCGTTCTGCGCTGTGAGCGCAGAACGCAGTGGTTAGTGGTTAGGCGCTAGGCGTTAGCGGGAAAGGTCCGCC
>JASLPY010000173.1 GCA_030744755.1 Kiritimatiellia bacterium
TGCTGTGGGGTAAACAAAATCTCGTACCCCCGTTTCACCCTGCCACCGTTGAGCTGTTTCACAACGCAGATGGCTCGAAAGCTTTTCCATGGTCCATCGTGGCGGGCACCTCCTTGCCTGATCTCTCTCCTCTGCCCCTCTGCCAGGATTTTGCACTCTTGCCTGCGAGCATAACCTGTTAGGTTTGTAGGGTTGTGTGTGTAAGAGGAACCTGCCGAACGTGAACACATACCAGGAAGCGCCAATTACACAATGAGAAGTCGTATATGTATTGATTTTGATTGGAGCTTTGCGCTGGGGGACATTCCGGAGGCGATGCGCGCAGATTTTGATGATACTGCTTGGCGCGCAGTTGATGTGCCACATGACTGGTCGATTGAAGCGACGCCGCATCCGGACAATCCGGCACAGGCTGGCGGCGGGTTCTTCCCCTGCGGACTCGGCTGGTATCGAAAGCAGATCGATATACCTGCGGACCTCGGTGATCGAGTTGTCCTGGTCGAATTTGACGGCGTCTACATGAATAGCGAAGTATGGTGCAATGGTCACTTCTGTGGCAGTCGCCCATATGGCTACAGTAGCTTTTTCTATGACCTGACACAGTATGTCACGGCGGGTGAATCAGCCTGCATCGCCGTCCGCGTTGATAACTCGCACCAAAAGAACTCCCGCTGGTATAGCGGATCCGGTATCTACCGCCATGTATGGCTGACTCTTGCCGGTCCGGTGCGTGTCGATCACTGGGGGACGTACGTGACGACGCCGGAGGTGATTGAGGATGCGGCTGTAGTGCAGTGCGCGGTGAATGTTGTGAACGAGACCGGTGAAGACGCGTATACCGAAGTCTGCGCGATGGTGATTGCGCCGGAGGCTTCGGAGGGCGGGCTTGGCGTTGGCAGCCACGGGGAGAAGTCTCCCTGTAGCCGCGGTCGTCAGACCGTGGATCTCCAGTTCGAGATCGCCAACCCCCAGCTCTGGACCCCAGATACCCCGCATCTCTATACGCTGCGGATCGAGCTCAAGCAGGGTGGGGGAGTGATTGACTGCTACGACACCCGTTTCGGCATCCGCGCCATTCGCTTCGACGCCAACGAGGGCTTCTTCCTCAACGGTCAATCCCTCAAGCTGCGAGGTATGAATGAGCATCATGATGCCGGCTGCCTGGGGGCGGCTGTTCCTGATGATGTGATTCGAAGGCGGTTCCGGATTCTCAAGGAGATGGGCTGCAACGCGATTCGGGTGGCCCACAATCCTGCCTCACCGGCCTTTCTCGATCTCTGTGACGAAATGGGCTTAATGGTGGTTGAGGACGCGTTTGACGAGTGGAAGGACGGTAAGACGCCTTTTGGATATGGTCTCTACTGGGACGAATGGTGGGAGCGTGATCTCACGGACATGATCCGGCGGGATCGCAATCATCCATGCATCGTGATGTGGTCGGTGGGTAACGAGATCAAGGAGGTGCGCGAAGGCCGGTCCGAGGGGTTGCCGGTTATGAAGGCGCTACGGGACCTGTGTCACCGCGAGGACCCCACGCGCCCCATGACCTGCGGTTGCTGTGCGATTCGCGAGACCAACGCCGGCGGCTATGGTCCCCTGATGGACTTGGTGGGCTACAATGGTGGGGGAGGCTCTTGCTTTGACTATGAGAAAGACCATGCTGCCTACCCGGACAGAATCATATTCGCCAGCGAGGTGCCGCATACGCTGCAAACGCGCGGCGTCTACCGGACGCGAACCTGGTACAGGGACCTGGCCAGGAACCCGGATGTCGAGCGGTTGGACGTGCCACACCTGACTGCCGAAGAGCTCTTCACCGGCTTCGATCCGCATTACCAGTCCTCCTACGACAATGCCCTGGTGCGTATCTCGAGCATTGATTCATGGCGACTCACAAAGTCACTGCCGTTCATGTGCGGGGAGTTCCGCTGGACGGGGTTTGACTACATTGGCGAGTGCTATGCATGGCCGGCCAAGAGCTGGAACTTCGGCATCATCGATCTGTGTGGATTCCCGAAGGATACTTACTACTTCTACCAGAGCCAGTGGACGGAGACGCCCATGGTTCACGTCCTACCGCATTGGACGTGGCCCGGTTTGGAAGGCAGGACGATTCCGGTGATCTGCTACAGCAACTGCGAGCGGGTGGAACTCTTCCTCGATGACGAGTCCCTTGGCGTCCGGGAAATGGACGATCATGCCATGCAGTTGCGCTGGGATGTCGAATACCAACCGGGCGGCCTAAAGGCGGTGGGATATCGAGGTGGTGCTGCTGCGGCGACCTGCGTCCATCATACCGCCTCGGCACCTGCTGCCATCGAGCTCTGCTGTGACGAATTCACGATTCGCGCCGACCGGACAGGCATCGCGCATGTAGTTGTGACCATCGTGGATGAAGAGAGGCGATTTGTTCCCTGCGCGGATCATGACATCACCTTTGATATCAATGGCTCTGCAACATTGATCGGCCTCGAGAATGGCGATCCCACTGACACCACCAACTACAAGCTGAATCACCGTAAGGCCTTCAACGGCATGCTGCTTGCGATCGTTCAAGCCGGTGACGAAACCGGGACAGTGACCATCACGGCGAAAGCGGAAGGCTTGGAAGGCGCGGCGTGCCGAGTCAGGGGGTTCTAACGGCTATCCAGTTTAACCCAGATATAGTCGAGTTTCTCGGGGATGTTCACCTCTAATGTGCCATCGTCCAGCTTCGCCTTGCCGCGTCCGCCTATCACAGAGGCCTTCAAGCGACCCTCAAACAAGCCCTGCAGGTGAAGATCAAACGACGAACTCTCATTCAGCTCGCGAAAGAGTAGAACATAACCGCCGTTGTCATCGGACGCAACAGATGCAAAGCCTGTCCAGCAAACGCCGTCCGGCACCTTTCCGACCGGAATGATGCTGCCGCCGTGCATACGCGCACGCTGTTTCTTCCAGGCAGCCACCAACGGACGCATCTGCTTTGCGTAATCCTCCGGAAGGTTGGAGACCTCGAACCAGGCCAGCGGGGAAGCCATCATGGTCACGGCAAAGAGGGCATCGGGTTTGTAGAGTGAGGGAGCCAGGGGATCGTCCTTGTACTTGGTGACGTTGCGGGTGTTGTTCAAGAGTTCGATGCGCAGTCTGACCGGATCAACCACAAGAGAGAGCTCCCAAAGGTTACGCAGAGTTTTATGGGGCCAATAGCGGTGGAAATCCGTGTAGCGGTTTTCCACAAAGAGCGGACCGATATCCGGCAGCCCGAAGTAGCCGGGACGGATCTCAGCGGTTACATCAAGGTCAAAGACCATATTGCCGTCCGAACCCTCCAGCATTCGGTCAAACATGGCTCGCTGGTTGTCCAGAGATGCCCTGTCATGAGTTTTCATGGAGTCTATCTTAAAGTAGTTGATTCCCATCTTGTAGAAGGTCAGCAGGTGGTCGGCATCGCGTTTCCAGTTCTTTGCGCTGTCGCTTGAGTCGGGCCCAAACCAGAGGCCGAAATGCATGCCGTTCTTTTTGGCGGCATCGACAACGCGGTCTATTCCGTTTGGAAATCGCACCGGGTCGGCATCCCAGAACTCAGGATCGGCGGCCCAGTACCCGTTCCAGACCCCCTTGCCGTTTGCGGCAGAGGAGTTCTGGGAGCGCCCCTTCTGCCAGCCGTCATCGATCTGCACGATATCGACGCCAAGCTTTGCCCCGGCCGCGACTTCTTTAAGCAGGAAGGCCTCTTTGATGCGGGCATCGCGGGAACGGTCACCCCAGGTGTTGCTCAGGAACAGGCCGTCGCGTCCGGGACGGTAATTGCGCAAACAGCGTTGAAAGCGCTGCATTGCCTTTGTGAAACCAGTTCTGCCGCCGCGGTAGGCAATGGCGGCCACGGGAAACTCCCCCAGCATGGCAGATACAAAACCGCCGCGCGGGCGGACCTTGAAATCGATGGCCTCTTTATCGTGACGGGCATGGGGGAGAGGGGCAAACTTAATATATGCAACACCGCAGCCGGTTACAACATCCTCAACATTCAGTACGCATCCCTTGATCTCAATCACAGGCTCATTGGACATCAATAGCCACTCACGCTCAAAGAGCAGTTCATCATGGCGGTCGGTCTGATCCATCAGTTCGAACTCATTCACACGCAAATGAATCGATTTGAATTTAAGGGTGTCCGTTCCGGCAGTGCTTTTGGAGGCAAGGGCCTTTGATGTATCGCTCTCCGCCCCGGTTGTGACAGTCGTCTTCTTGCTGCTGCCACTCTCAACATCGCCGGAGATCTGCTGCATGAGTACACCCCCGGCCTTGGGGTAGAGCCAGAACTCCAGGTGCTGATTGCCGCCCTTTACGCTCACATCCAGTCTGATTCCTTCGGATCCAACAACCGAACGTCTTCCTTTGACAGCCTTGACCTCCAATGTCTTGCCGTCACCCCCGGGGTTGCCATCCAGTGCCAGAACCACATCCGGCGTTCCTTTAAGAACAAACGAAGTGGCCTTCAGACCTTTATCGCCGCAGGCCCACACCCGTTCGAATTCGGTGTTTCCGACCTTAAGTTCCTTCTCATCCCATGATGCGTAACAGCCGTTAAACTCAATACTCGCCGGCCACACCGATCGTTACAACTCTCCACGCCGGAGGAGATCCACGCGAAGGCTGCGTAGAATTTTGCCCCTCCTCCGGAGGAGAGGCAACGGGGGCTACGCCCCTCGTTGAAGAGGCAAGCAAGACAACAGGAATGAGTGGGTTAGAGTGACAACTTTAAATCAGGACTCGACCGGTCCGCCGTGCGCGTAGCGACGCCTGCCTCGTATCCCACTCAAGACGGTGGGGTCGATTTGCGCTGTCCCAGAATCCTAGCTACTAACACCTAGCGCCTAACCCCTTGTGCTGTGGGGTAA
>JASLPY010000174.1 GCA_030744755.1 Kiritimatiellia bacterium
CAGAAGCCTGCGACGCGAGACCTACCAATCGTGGTGGTTTCGGCCTACGTGGAAGAAGGGGCCGAAGAAATAAACGGCGATGCCGTTGGCGTCGTTGACTGGCTTCAAAAGCCGATTGAGGAGGAACGCCTAAGAGATGGCTTGAAACGCGCGGTCCATGGCCGCGCAAGCAAGAAGCCCCGCATCCTTCATGTGGAGGATGACCTTGATCTCGCAGGCGTGGTATCGGCGCTGGTTGGCGATTTAGGACAAGTCACTCTTGCGACAAGCTTGAATGAAGGCAAACGCCTTCTTAGGGAACAAGACTTCGATCTCGTCATTCTGGACCTGATGCTTCCAGATGGCTCCGGCGAAGAATTGCTCACTTATCCTCGCAGAGCAAGCCGAGCGAAAACACCAGTCATCGTATTTTCGGCCAAGGAACTTTCGGCGGACACATCAAAAAATATCGAGGCTGCACTAATCAAGTCACGGACAACCAACGAACAGTTAGTTGCGACCATTTGCGCGACGATCAATGGTATGCGATCAGATAAGGGCAAAGGATGATGGCTCTGAACAAGATACTTCATGTAGAAGACGAACCCGACATCCAGGAAGTGGCTAAGCTGGCCCTGGAATCGGTCGGCGGATTTACGGTCGAGGCATGCAGCTCTGGCCAGGAAGCGCTTGACAAAGTCGCCGACTTTGCGCCTGACATCATCCTTCTCGACGTAATGATGCCGGACATGGACGGCCCCGCCACACTTCAAGAATTGCGCAAGATACAGGAACTCGCGGATACGCCGATCATTTTCATGACCGCCAAGGCACAGACGCACGAGATTGAGAAATTCAAGGAACTCGGGGCGATCGACGTGATCACGAAACCTTTTGATCCCATGACCCTTGCAGATCAGATCAGGGACATCTGGGAAAAGCACCATGGCCGATGACGCGGCCGGCCTGGAGCAGAAGCTTGCGGTCCTCAGATCGTCCTATGCCGCCAAACTGCCGGACAAGCTTGAGGAAATCGAAGAGGCCGCCGCCCCGTTAAGCTCGGAACCGTCGCCTGAGGAAGCCCGCCACGCCTTGGACGCCCTGCAGCGTCTATCTCATAAACTTGCGGGATCGGGCGAGACCTTCGGCTTCAAGGACCTGGGCAAGGTCGCCCGCCAAATCGAAGATGCCTGCGCGTCCTTGCTTGAAATGGATGATCCCCCGTCGTCCCGGCGGCGCGAGGAATTGGGCGAACTGCTGAAAAGCCTGAGGGCGGCGGCGGGCAATGCCTCGGACGTTTCTCCGCCCGCTGAAGAGGCGGTGGAAGACGGCGGGGAGAAAGCCAGGAAGGGCCGGGAGGAAAAGACTGTCCTGCTCGCCATAGAAGATGCCGCCCTGACGTCCAAGTTAGAAATGGAGCTGGCCAACTTTGGTTTCCAGGTCCGCCTTCTTTCCCATCCCGCTGAGCTAGGCGACAAACTGAAGGAGTTCCGTCCGGCGGCCCTCGTCGTGGATTTGGATACAGGCGAAAACGGGCAGCCGGGCTGCTGCGCGCCCAAATGCCTGGAGGATGAAGGCGCCCTCTGCTGTCCGGTGGTTTTTCTCTCTGCCGGCGATGATATTAAAGCCCTTCTGGCTGCGGTCCGCGCCGGGGCCAGCACCTATTTGACAAAGCCGGTCAACACTATTGAACTGGTTGACGCCCTCGATGACTTGATCGAGACCGACGACCAAGAGCCTTACCGCATCCTCATCGTCGATGACGACCAAAGCACCGCCGGCTACAACAAAACAATCCTCCAGAACGCGGGGATGAATACGTCGGTGGTGACCGATCCCATGAAGGTGATGGAGCGGATGGGACACTTCGCCCCGGAACTGATACTCATGGACCTCTACATGCCCGGATGCAACGGCCAGGAATTGGCCTCCGCCGTTCGGCTGCGCCCGGCATTCGCCGGCATCCCCATCGTGTTCCTGTCCGGGGAAACGGACAGGGACAAGCAGTTGGCGGCCATGGGTTGCGGTGGTGATGACTTCCTGACCAAATCCATCAGTTCCGAACACTTTATCGAATCAGTTAAAACCCGCGTCCAACGCTTCCGCATGCTGCGTTCCCTGATGGTTCGCGACAGCATGACCGGGCTGTTCAACCACACCACCACCAACGAACTGCTGGAAACCGAACTGGCGCGCTCGCGCCGCAACAAGACACCGCTGACCCTGGCAGCCCTGGACATCGACCATTTCAAGAGTGTGAACGATACCCACGGCCACGCAGTAGGCGATCAGGTTATTAAAAACCTGGCCAAGCTCCTGAAGCAAAGACTGCGCAGCACGGACATCATCGGCCGTATGGGAGGCGAGGAGTTCGCGGTGGCTATCCCCGGCGCGGGGGGCAGGCAGGCCCGGGAGATGATGGACAGGGTCCGGTTGGCCTTTTCGGAGATTCAGCACCGCACGGAGATGGGCGCCTTCACGGTTACCTTAAGCTGTGGGATTGCCGAGTTTCCGCGGTTCACGACGGCGCAGCTTCTTACCGAGGCCGCCGACAGGGCCCTCTACGCCGCCAAGGAAGGGGGGCGCGACCAAACCGTTCTCGCCGAAGCGTGAAATTATGAGACAGGAGGTCCGGATTTGGGTTAAATAAGCCCGTTGGCATCGGGTGCGTTTCATCTCAAGGAAGGGAAAAAGTCGTTGAAATTCTTCATTATTGACGATGACTCGGACATCATCGATTTCATGGCGACCCTGTTGGAAGCGGAGGGACATTCGGTGTCTTCCGAAATTGCGGGGGCTACAGCCATTTCCCGGATTGTCAAACAAATCCCGGACTGTGTCTTGACCGACCTCATGATGGCAGATGTGGATGGGCTGGATCTGTGCCGGGAATTGCGTAACAGGCAGAACCTGCAGGGGCTTAAGATCGTTTTCGTCTCAGCGCGGACCAGCGAATACTGGCAGAAGCGCGCCCGCGAATCGGGCGCGAACGGGTACATCACAAAGCCCCTGAATTCCGGGACCTTTGTAAGCCCGGTGGAGAGAATCAACGGTGAAACCGACCCGTCCGAGGGGCCATGACGTGTAGTAATTCAGACCTGATCTGACAGTTATCGATTTTGACGCGGTTTCTGTCAGGTTAAATTCAGCCTACGAACTTTTCCTTCCAGATTTCTTTACCGTCCTCCAGAGTCTGCATGGGCGTTCTGCCTTCACAGACTTTGCCCTGGTGGGTGCGTTCATTGTTGTAGTGATCGACCCAAAGGTCCAGATCATTTTGCAACTGATCGATGTTTTCATAAATCTTCTTGCGGAACGCGACCTGATAGAACTCCTGCAAAATGGTTTTGTGGAACCGCTCACAGATGCCGTTGGTCTGGGGTGACTTGACCTTGGTCTTGGTGTGCTCGATGTCGTTGATGGCCAGGAACAGCTGGTAATCGTGACGATCCGCCCGCCCACAGTATTCGGTGCCCCGGTCGGTCAGAATGCGCAGTACCGGCAGGCCGTGGTCTTCGTAAAACGGCAGCACTTTGTCGTTCAGCATATCGGCGGCAGTGATCGGGGTTTTGGTGGTGTACAGTTTGGCCTGAGCGACCTTGGCGTAGGTGTCGATGTAGGTCTGCTGATAAACCCGTCCGACGCCCTTCAGGGTGCCGACATAGAACGTATCCTGCGCCCCCAAATAGCCGGGATGAGCCGTCTCGATCTCGCCCCAGGCTTCGTCGTCCAGCTTCTTTTTCTCCAGCGCCTGGACCTGAGCCTCGGTCAGCACGATGCCGTCATTGGCGACCTTGGCCTCCAGTGCTTTCAGGCGTTGCTTGAAGTTGGCCAGGTCATGGCGCATCCAGATCGAACGCACACCGCTGGCCGACACGAACACGCCCAGCTTGCGCAACTCGTTGCTGACGCGGACCTGACCGTAGGCCGGATATTCAACGGCGTAATCGACCACGGCGTTTTCCGTTTCTTCATCGACCCGGTTTTTCAGGTTCGGGCCGCGCCGGGGCTTTTCCAACAGCGCCTCGACACCGCCTTCCTCGACGGCATCGCGATACCGGTAAAATGTATCTCGGGACAAACCCATCATCTGGCACGCCTTCGATACATTCCCAAGTTCCTCGGCCAGATTGAGAAGGCCGACTTTATGACGGATGATTTTTTGATTACTCTGCAACATGAGGGTTACCTCCTTAAGGTTTTGATGTTTTGGTTTGCACCGCTATCAAAACCGGTAACCCTCTCCTTTTTCAAGAAGCGGTGTCAGATCAAGTCTGAATTACTACAAATAAGTACATATTCAATCGCCGTCGCGCCGCGTTCGTCCTCGATCAGCCGCTTGAATTTCGCCTTGATCCGCATGGACCAATATTTTAGCCCCATCCGATTTCGAGCGAAAGGTGCTTGATCAGGAATTTATCCGCCGGGATTCTCCTCTGAAGCCGGCATGGGCCGGCGGCGAACCTTTCCGGGATGGCTGCCGCGACGCCATTGAAAAGATTGGTGTCCCCAACGGGATTTGAACCCGTGTCTCCAGCTTGAAAGGCTGGTGTCCTGACCGGGCTAGACGATGGGGACTCGCGGGCAAGGGGCCTTTTTTGCGTTTCGTGTCGTAAACGGCGCGGCCGGTAAAATCAAGCCTTTCGAAAATAGCCTCCGTCCGGCGACCCTGGCGTCGCGGCCTGGCCTACCCATTTGTGTGATTGCGGGCCGCGCCCAAGCCCCATAATATCTGGCT
>JASLPY010000175.1 GCA_030744755.1 Kiritimatiellia bacterium
GATTTCGCGACAAAGATATCCCAACAGTCGCGATCCGGTCTTAAACGCCGGAAAATGGGTGGCACCCTCGATCCTGCCGGTCTCGGAGGTGGGGAACTGTTCTATGGTCAGGCCCATCTTGTAGGCGCGGGCTATCATTTCCAGATCAATGGATACGCCTGTATCCTGGGGGCCGATACGCTTAAAGGCCTCCACCGTCATCCCCCTGAAACCATGAAGCACATCCCAGACCACCGGCCCCTCGCGCCGCCACAAAAGTGCGGTAAGAAACGACAGACCAAGCACGAACCATTTCCGCGGTCGCAAAAAACTGACATCCTCTTCATTACGCGCGCCCTTCATATTACGGCTGGGGATAACCAGATCGGCGCCTGCGTCGAAATAGACTTGGAATTTCAGTGTTTCTTCCACGGGCACGCTTCCAGTCGGGAAATAAAAGACAAGCGCATCCGACTTGCACATGCGGAAGCCATGGCAGCAGCCTGCGCTGTACCCCTTTTCGGGCTGCTGGTGAACGGGGATGCCCTCAGCCTCCAGATATTCCACCGTGCCGTCAGTGCTGTTCCCATCAACGGCGAACACCTCGTCGAAGGCTTCGCGCTTTATCAGCGGCACATCGTGTTCACAACCCCTGCGCTCGTTCATCACCAGAAGGCACAAGGCGACGGTTTTCCTTTTCTCCGTCACGGGGCCTCCAGTTTCCTTGATAACAGTTCCCCGGCCAGGTCCAGGGCATGGGCTACTGCCACATCGGAATTCATGTATTCCCATTCACCCCAGCGGCCGAGTCCATAAATCTCCTGCGAGCGCGCCCAAGTCAGAACCAGCTCTATATCATCAGGCTTGGCGATGGTGTTTAAGGGATAGGCGAAGGTGTTGTGATGACGCCACTTCCCCGAAGGGCCGCTTCTAGCACTGTTGGTTTCGGTCCAGCCGCCACGCGCCCCGGCAATGAAATTGTTGCGGCATAACAGCCGGTGGTGGGGCACGTCCTCGTCTGGAATGTAGATCCAATGGGCGTCGCTGGTTTCGTTTCGGCCCACGTAATCCACATCTATCGACGTATGGCGCAAACGGCCTGCGGCCTCCGCCACGTCGCCCGGAAGCGCGGCCAGTTCCCACCACAGGGGCCAAGGAATGGTATTGATGATCCGCTTCCCCCGGAATTTGTCATTAACTGTCCTCGTTTCCACATCCACCGATGTTACTTTCGTGTTGAGGCACAGGCGATCGCCCAGCTGTTCCCCCATGCGTCGCCACACTTCGCCATAACCGAATGCCTTGGGATAAAGGAACGTGCCGTGTGCGGGAACGGTTCCCGCAGGCCTTTTCTCGCGGCAGCTTTGCAAAGTCTGTTCGTAGGAAACGTCGGGCAGCTTGTGAAGCCAATAGGCGCCCAGATCGTCAAGGTCCATCGACCAGATTTTCCAGTTATAGGGCAGCATGTAAATTTCGGCAATGCGGTCGCCGAGCTTCCAGCGAATCCAGTCGGAAAACCGCGAAGGCTCCGGTGCGCCGGTGACGCATCCCGCCCTGGCGACGGAATCGAGAACCGCCGCTTGCTCCTCTTCAGGAAGCTGATAGATATGGGATTCGAAGGGATAGTCGATGTCGTCGAAACCACCCATACGGATACGGGTGATCCGCGAATATCTGTTCCACTGGTCCTCAGGCAAAAAACGGAAGAGGAAATCCGTGACCCGGGCGTTCTTCACATCAAGGAAATGCCCGCCGCCAATATCGAGGGGGGCACCGTCCACCGCCACGCTGCGGCACAGACCCCCCGCTTCTTCCTCGGCCTCGATGACCACGAAAGACGGTTCTCCTTCATCAAGAAGCCTGTGGGCAAATGTCAGCCCGCTGGGTCCAGCGCCGAGGATCACATAGTCGAAATCAAGGATTTCAGGCATGGCTAGCCTTCGCGGCACAGACGGGCGCGCAGCCCGTCAACCCCGTAAAGAGCCAGAAAAATCAAGGCCGGATCCACGGGTAGGCGATAGCGGGAATTACCCGCGAACAGATGAAGCACGGCGAAATAGGTGATTAGTACCGCACAAGCCAGCAGAACGGCGTAATGGCGCTTCATGAACATCCAAGCGAGCCCAATTAGCCCCAATCCCCGCAGGGCGATCACAAACACCAGCGCCGTCACAGAAATGGCCATCGCTGCCGGGGTAGAACGTTTCAGGGCATCAAGAACGGAACCAAGATGGCTCTCGAAATTCTTCTCGCGCATGGCGGCAAAGGCGCTGGGCGCGTCCAGGCCCAAAAGATTATGGAAGTTGGCCGCCCCGGCGGCCCCGAAAAACTGCCCCCAGCTATAAACGTAGCCCTTGGCAATGACAGGGAACTTGTAAGAGAAAAAGGCCCGTGTGTAATAGTCTAACATCGCCGTCTGGCGCTCGTAATCACTCAGGGTTTCCCATGCCGGACCCTGAGCTTCCTCAAATGCGGCTTCCCTGCCGAAGGTTTTCCGATCAGCTTCGGCCAGGGAAACGCCAGTGGCGTATTTTTCCAGATAGGCCACGTTATCCCTGAGATAGACCAGTTTGGTGGCGGGCGTGGACAGAGCAAACCCCTGCCCCGCCTGCACGTTGTGGATCATCCACGGCAATGCCATCGTCCCGGCAATCACCGCCGCCGTCATACCTTGTCCAATCCGGACGGCAAAAGAACGGCCTCCGCTCCCGTCCAAGGCCAGCAACGGCAGCAGAAGCGGCAACAGAAAAATGAGATATTGCGCCGTGGGCCGCACAAGACAGCTCAACCCCAGAAAGAGCCCCCCCAGTAATGCCGGGCGTAGGGACGGCTCCCGCGCATAGCCCAGGACTGCCCACAGGCAAGCCGTTATGAATAAGGCATAAAGGGTGTCGCTTTGAACCAGATGGACGGTAGCCAAGGCGTTAGGGTTGAACACCACCAGCGCAAGTGCCGCCACACCATACCCCGGCAACCATGCATTCACCATGGCGCGGGCGAACAGCCCGGTAACCCACAGAACGGCTATCTGCCCCACAACGAGAGGAACCAGGGACACGCCGCCTCCCAGCCAGAGCAACGCCGCCTCGAACAAGGGGTAAAGCGGCTGGCGATAGGTCATGGGGGTGGCGGGATCGTCCAGCCTGACGAAGGCCCCGTATTCGAGAAGGGCACGGGCCGGATTATACCAGCTGCCGCCATCGGCGGCGTTAAGAAGTTGCCCACCTTCCTTCACAGCGACAAGAAGCGCGGTGTTGAGCATAATGAAAAGAAGAAAGACACCCCAACTGGCGCGGAATTCGAGCAAACCGCCAGCATCCATACCGGCTGGTGCGGAGTCTGTACCGGTTCCCGGCGGGTGGTTCTGAGAGGGACTGCTCATGAAATGTGATAGTTTTATAGGAATGTGGACGCCGGGTGTATAGCCCTTATCCCATACCGCAGGCGGGAATCCTGACCGTCCGCCATAAAACCTGGGAAAGAAACATTCAAGTATTTGTTTTAAAACGTTTTTTTATTTCCATATGAACAGATTCCGCCGCCTCGTAGTGATCCTGAAGGGCGCCTTTACGCGAAAGTAATGTCGGTGGCCGCCAGGCTGCTGGTGTCGGAGAACGCCACGGCAGGAGACAGATCACCCGGTCCCGAAGATGTAGGCGTCACGGAATTTCATGTCGTCCTCAAGCTGTTCCTGAACGGTAACGTAAAGGTCGCGTACCGACACCATGCCGATGACCCGCTCCCCATCGACGACGGGAAGATGACGAAAACCCAGCTCGCACATTTTTTGAAGAGCATTCATGGCCAAGTCATCGGGACTTACGGTTACCGGATTCTTAGTCATGACCTGGGAAATTTTCGTTTTATCCGAATCCTTTCCATTGGCGATGATCTTCACGGAAATGTCGCGTTCCGTGAAAATTCCCTCCAGCTTGTCCCCCTTGGTGACCAGAAGGGCGGAGATATGATGCTCGGCCATGATCTCGACCGCTTCGCGGGCGGTGGCTGAACCTGAAATGCTTCGAATGGTCTGGTTTTCGACGACATCGGGAACGATTTTTCGCTTCATGTCGTTTCCCTCCTGCTTCTCTCTGATGTCTGAAACCATCAGCTTGGCAGGGGCGGACAGCTTTGGTCAAGTGGCGCGGCCTGTATCTTGGTGGTCCTCACGTGGCGATGGTGTCCCGAATGCTCTCCTCCTTGCAAATCGCCACCCGGCAAGGGTGTTCTCCCTGTTTCATCAAGAGATTGAGGCGCATTTCCGCAAAATTTTCTGGGATGAAAACGACCCCGTCGGGAAAGTGTTTGGTGACCCTGAGCCGTGCTTTGGCCTCGCCGTGACGGGATCTGATAATAACCTGGTCCCGGCCCGAGAGACCAAGCGCCGAAGCCTCCCGCGGGCTCATCTCCACATAGGGCTCGGCCGCGAGCGTTTTCAGAATCGTCGAATTCTGGGAGACATACCCGGAATGGAAGAGGCAATCGCCTGTTACTAGTTCAAGCTCTCCCGATTCGTGACTTTGGGACTCCCCCGGGGCCGCGACGGGCATATAGCCGGAAGCCGGACCTCCGTTGGCGGCGGGGACCACGGACAACATAGACGGCACGGTAAACGCGCCCTCGGCGGAACCGATTGCATCCCTACCGAGCCCACTGTAGGACGGCACCAGACGTGT
>JASLPY010000176.1 GCA_030744755.1 Kiritimatiellia bacterium
GAGGCCCTTGCCAGGACATCGGTTGTGAGTCCTGCCGCCACTCCGCCCTCGATCTGCAATTCCGTGGCACTGTTCGTCGCGATCGGGAACATCTTGCCTTCAAAAGCACTGCCCTTGTCGCGGATTTCCACGTAGAAAGAATTGGTGCCGGCCGGCTCCTGACCCGCCGCGCCATGCGCAAATTCACCGGCGGTCCAGGATGCGTCGTCGTCCGTGATTGTGAGAGTGGTATTGGAGGACACCGTGCCACGATACAACGGAAACTTCTGGTATGGCATGCTGACAAGACTATAGCCATTCGAAGGAAGAGTGAGCTGGAAGTATCCGGCCGTGTTGCGCGTATAGACAGGGACAGCGGCTACGGTGACCGCGATCCGGTAGTAGCACTCCGTCACCGGGGCAGGAAGCGCCGTATCATGATAAACCGTGGTCACCGTGGTTGTCGCTATCCGCGTGAAACCACCGGATAGGTTGGTTGACCTCTCCACGTACCATTCGCCGTTCGTTAATCCTTCCCATGCCACCAGCGGCGAACCCCCGGAAATCGACAAATCATTTATTACAAACTTATCAGAACCGGGGGGATCCGTAGTCCAGCTGGAGGCATCGTTTCCAGCACCCTCCAAATCCGTGCGGTAAAGCGGAGGGCCGGTACCGTCCGGGGTAGTGGGCCATGGAGCACTGTCGTAATAGATCACCTCGTCAACGATTACCCAGGAGACGTTTATATCGGGTGGGTCCGGTTCAATGGGTTTCTCCAGGGCTACCCGGTCGCTCTGGTTGTCGAGCTGTTCACTATATGGCCCCAGGAAAGTGACGTCGCCAATATCCAGATCATAGTGCGCCAGGAATTCATTGCGGGCGGTAATATTGGTCACAGGATCGAAGGAGACGAGAACCAGTTCATCCTTCGCGGCGATCGTGGTGTTGGATGGGAAGCGGTACCCAATCCCGCCGTCGATCCTCCAGACTCCGGCAGTAGTCCACAATTCCACGGGAACAAAGAGCGGGTTGTAGATTTTTACATACTCGTCGTTGGTGTTATTCTCCGGGTTGGCAACCGTCGGCGCCGGATGATACATGATCTCGCTGATCACGACATGACTCCCCGGCGCCCCGTTTGCAGATGCGCGTGTTGGAGCGAGAGTGTACCAGTAGTCGTCTCCGTCAGTATAGCGGCCGAGTGTTGCGCCATTCTCCTGTCCCTTGAAGCTTACGCAGTCGGCCACTCGGTCCTCACTTGTGCCCGGCAGGTAGGAAAGGAATACCTGCTCACCGGACTTGTCCAACCCGAAGCCGTTAGTGATTGGGCTGTGAAAGCCGGTGACTTCATCAAATGCCTTCCAGGCTTCTGGCGCAATTGTGTTGGTTGCTGGTATAGCCCATTTCTTGAGGTCCCCGGCGCTGTCGCTCAGGTACCAGTTGGCGAGAGAAACTCCGCTGGATTTGGTGTTATACAGCTCGAGCCAATCATTGGAATCGTATTCGGGTTTAGCAGCATTGGTGTAGTCGGTATGAGCGGCAATCTCGTTCAGAACCACGTCTCTGACTGGTTCAGGATCAGCTTCCCCGGGCGAACCGTCTATGTACGCGCTGGATCGCCAGCTTCCGCCGTAACCCGGATCAGGGGACCCTTCCGCCTGCGGCACCAGAGAGTGCCCTGCCCCGTCAGCTGCAAGGGGCCAGCTTCTCGAATCGTTGTACGAAAAGCTCACAAGCTGGGTATCAACTACATCGCAAAGTGTCAGGCGTTCGCCCGCGTTGTCCAGTGAGCCGGAATACTCGCCGGCAATCAGCATTCCGCTGCCGTAGCGGTTTGTAAAGGCGTCAGTATTCTCAACCACCACCACGTATTCGCCCTGGGTAAGTGTGAGCACGTTTCCGTACGTGAAGTCGAACGAGATACCGTTGGTAAAATGTAACCCTGCAAGACCCACTGTTCCTGTTCCGGTATTCTTCAGTTCCAGAAACTCGAAATCTTCTGCATCGCCGGCCGAGTTGGTCTCGCTACCGCTTGGCTCGCGGGGGTTATACATTATCTCGGTCACGCTGAGTGTGGAGGTCCCTGCCACCGCGAAAACGGCCTCGTTAAGCGCGCTCCAGTCGCCGGCCGATAAGGCACGCGACTTTACGAGTGAAGTTATCGTCAGCGGCACAGCGCCGGCGTACAGCGTCCCCGTGGCCGTGCCTGTTCCGTACTCGCGAGGGTCGGTACCGTCGAGGGTGTAGTAAATGGTGTCCAATGCCGAGTTTGTCATAGTCAGCAGTGCACCGTTGGTGACAGAACCGCCGTGCTGATGCGAACCATCAATACTGAAAATCGGTGCGTCGGTGTCCGGGTAGAGGTCCGCCCCCCTGAGCTGTCCCAGAACGATTGCCGTACGTTGCGGCATATAGGTGTCGAGCACGTAATCACGCTTGGACTGCCAGTCTGCGAGGGTGTAGGGCGTGCCTCCCCGCTGGTCACCCCACCGCGCGGACTCAGCAACAATAGACATTTCCACCTCGTCGGTCAGATCCTTGTAGCGAAGGTAGGCCTCGTTGGTCGTCACAGCCCCCCCGTTGAACATGTGCCTATGCGCCTGGTCCGCAAACTGCAGCTGGAACTCCTTGTTCTCCCGCAGGAACTTGTATGGTTCACCTGCGCCGTTATTCACGCCCGTCCTATCCGAAGTCAGGGAAGACCACACGCAGATGGCGCCCTCAGCGTCCCAGCTGAACCACTTCCAACCTGTGGCATCGGGAGGTCGCCGGCAGGCACAGTAGTAATTGTGGCCCGGCCAGTCACCTGTTCCGCCCCAGAAATTGCAGAACATATAGTCGATGTAGTTTGGAACGTCCATCAGGTCGTCGTAAGCCGGGTTCGGCGTGCGATCAGGATTGTTGCCCTGGAGCTTCTGGTAATCCGCGTTGTTCGTCATCCCTCCCCTGACCTGGGTCAGCATATCATTCCATGAACCCGTATTACTCTCACCGGTTGGCGAGCCCGCGTTGAGCGCGTCCCAACCATCTTTGTCTCCTCCGAAATACTCTGCACAAAAAGATGCTTCAGGGCGCTCAATAATGTTGTAAATGCCCCAGTACAGACCGTTCAGGTACAGATGTACGACACGTCCGTGCCCGACAGGCCGCCCAAAGGCCAGTTGCGTGCGGCGCATGTACTCGTCGATGACATACTGGGTGTCGGCGTCCCCCCAGTTGTTCCAGCCATCGTTGGCGCCACCACGCAGGACAAGGTTGTCATAGCTTGTGGCCGCGTCATCGTCCCACGGAAACATGGGAAAATTCAGTTTTGTCGGACCGTACATGCCCTTGAACAGCAGGCGGAACGACTTCTTTCTTGTCAGGCCCATACTGCGGAAAGCCCCGCCATAGATGCGCACCCCACAGTTGATCTGGAATTCCTCGCTTCCGTCCGGTGTGAACCATTCCACCGACACGGGGCGTTCCCATGTCTCGCCCCGGCCGCCGGAATTCGGGTAGATACCGCTCGAGGAGTCGAACATATCATCGGTTTCGGTTACGAACGAAACGGTAGGAATCGAAGTCAGCGATTCTTCCAGCATTGGACCGTAAGTCGGATCGGTAACGATATCCGGGTCCATCTCGTAGTCCGCAGTCGTGCTTTTCCACGTACTGGGGAAACCTGATGGATTAGACGGCTGCTGAACGATCTCGTCGAGGAAGACATAGGTATGCGTGTCCACGTCAGTCGATCGCCACCCGGGAAGGAAAGCCAGGGCGCGCAAGCAGGTCGTGTTGGATACAGTCACGGGACCGGAATAGACTGTTCCCGATATCTCGTCCGGTTCCGAGAAGTCGGTCGTGTAGTGAATCGTGGCGCCTGCCGTGTCGCTCGTGATTGCCACGACGAAGGTGTTTGAGTAGAACCCCCTGTCCACACTGAACTTCGTGTCCTTGACAAAACCAAGGTAGTCGCCGCCGTTCTGGGCATTCGGCGTAGGTGTTGCGAAGTACCGCAAGTCACCAAGCGCATTCGTACTTACGCCAAAGGATACGTCTTCTACCTGGCTGGGATACTCGGGGTAATAGGCATGATGGACCGTGGCATGATCGGATTCAACCAGTGCCAGATATTCGCCGCCGCCACTCAGTTTGAAATCCGTGTGAAGCTCAGAAGCCGGGTTGTTCCTGTCCTTGTTCGAAGCAAAGACAACAAGATAATCCCCCGTGCTCAGGACCATGCTGGGAATACGCCACTTGTCCAGGTTTCCGAAATCATCAGTCAGGAACCAGCCGTCGAGGTCGACAGTGTTGGTCGACCCGTTGTAGATCTCGATCCAGTCGGAATAATCTCCGTCCTCATCAGCGAGAACTGAATCGTTCATCGCCAGGAACTCGTTAATAACCAGACCATCCGCGAACACAGCAGTGGCTGTGCACAGCACCGCCAAAAGGCTCGAAAGCAGAGCCCTTCTAAAGACAAGTAACAGCATCGAAAACCCCACGTAACCCCACCAATTGGGCGCATTGTAACATATTGAACCACTGCTGAACAAAGAGAATCATCCCCGCCCAGCGATCCCGGGTGCAGGTCATGGATTTTCATATTCATGCAGCCAGGCGGTATTCTTGCCGTACATTACGCCCCCATATGTTGTC
>JASLPY010000177.1 GCA_030744755.1 Kiritimatiellia bacterium
GTGCTGTGGGGTAAACAAAACCTCGTACCCCCGTTTCACCCTGCCCCCGTTGATCTGTTTCACAACGCAGATGGCTCTCCGGAGGCTTCATACGTTGCATTAGCAAAGAGGAAGAGTTTAACCGCGGATGACGCAGATGGCGTGGATAAGAAGAACATTCTGACGTACAGAGTCCGCTAACTGAATAACTGATTCCCGCTCACTGGCACTCCCATGCCTTCAATGCCGACACGTCCCCCACCAGGCCGAGGCGGCCGGTTGCTTTCGATGGCAGACTGAAGCATTCGATTAGGATATCGTTGAGGTAGAATTCCAGCAGCGATTGCTTCAACAGTAGGCGGAATCCTGGTTTCGGACCAAATCCCATCTCGCGGTCCACCTTCTTTACGGCCTTGAACCCGGAGCCATCTGCCTTGAGGTCACCCAGTTCGGCGCGGCCCCCGGCATGAATCCGAATCGCGCTTCCGCGATCCGCACCGCAAGCGATATACAGGCCGACGAACTCCCCGGTACCGGCCTCCGGCAGCTTGATGCGGCCCTCCATGATGATGCCGGAGTCTGTGCTCAGAGTATCCGCGAGCATGGCAATCGGCGCGTCTGTTCTTGCCGGCCTGACGACCTTTATTGCCTTTGCCCTGTCCTTGAGCTTCTCATTGCCCTTCCACCAACCCAGGCGCAACGTGCCATCCTTGTCCAGAACGGTAGACTTGAGCAATCCAAAGGAAACCTTTCTGTTCCGGGCAATCGCGTGGTGATTGACCAGTACGCCGTCCGGCGCAGGAAAAAAACGTGAAAAGTACGTATGCCCTGAAAGAAGATGGAGGTTTTTCTTTGCCGCATGGAACGGGCCCTGTGGTTGGTCGGCAATCAGGGTCACCATCTTGCCTCCCGTTCCGAACATCATGTAGTACTTGCTACCGATCTTTTCGACTGCACCAGCTTCCCCTCCGCCCACGCCCTGCACCTTCGGAGGAGGCAGCGCCTTCCAAGTCACGCCGTCCAGCGTCTCACCGAAACCGAACCGGCCGCCCGTCTCGGGTTTGGGTGTGGCGGTCCAGTACCCGTAGAGTCCACCGCCGGGGCGCGGGATGGTATAGATACAGTCCCAACGGCCGTTGGGCTTATACCAGCGCGTGTCCTGCACGAATTCGTATTCCTTCCGGTCGAGACGGTCCCATTGAACCAAGTCGTCCGATTCGGCGAAGAAGATCGTCTGCCGCGGCCCGATCCACCAGGAGAAGTTCATGTGGAACTTCCTGTCTTTCTCGTAGTTGGGCGATTTCCACGTCGATCCCGTACCCATCCACTTGACCTCCGGGACCTTGGACAGGACACGTCCGATCTCCTTCCAATGGACTCCGTCCGGCGAACTGGCCATCGAGATATTGTTCCAATGACCACCGGAATTCGCCAGGTAGTAGAGGTAATAAGTTCCTTCGTGGTAGTACAGCCACGTGTCCCACATGTTTCCCGTTTGCCTGGACCTGGCCTTGTAGAACATGCCCTGTACGACCAAGGGACGCGGTCTGCGGATCTCAACATAACTGTCTTTTCCGTCGAGGTGGAGCTTTCCGTATGCAATCCGCGCATGTCCGCGCAGTTCTCCTTTCGGGAATGTTTTCATCGAATCCAATGCCGTACCGTCCTCAAACGTCCAGTGGCCGAGGGGCCTCGGGTCGGGCGCTTCATTCGGCTTCAGCGTCGCGATGGTTGATGCGTCCAGGGCGGTGCCATAGAGACGGGCCTCCTCGATAGTTCCCGCAAGAAATCCGACCTCACCCATGCCGCCCACATACCGCAGCCCGAGCAGAACCGTTACGTCATGGTCAAACGCCTGGGGCTTGTCGACCTCGTACCGAACGTATTGTTTCCCGTTGCGGTATAGCGTGATCGTGGTTTTCTCGTAAACAGCGGCGATCTGTATCAGGACATTGCTGTCCGCCGTTTCCGGTGGATAGCCCGATTGGTCAGCCTGAGTCCGGCGAAAGAAGTCACTTCCAGCCATCCATTTTCCCGGCGATCTTTCGCCGAAAACAATGGCATCGAAACGCTCGTCGTCGTCAATGAGCGACACGGCCGCACCTGCCCGTTGAGTTGTATTTGCCAACTGCACCCAGGCAACAATCGTCTTGTCGGATATGGAGGGAATCGATTCAGCGCTCTCGGCCCCAGCATACCCGGGGCTCAAGACACATCCCATTGCCACGGCTAACAGGGCGCAACCGTTGCCCACCTTCAAGTGTTTCGACATGGGTCAGGCCTCCCGGAAAGCGATCACTTTTCTACGGCGGACAGCTCTTTGATCCTTATGTTCCTGAACTCGATGTACATTTCGGCTCCACCATGAAGCTGAAGACCGAAAACACCCTTTAAGCGTCCCTTGTCATTCTTGAGTTCGGAAGTCTTCGCACCGTTCAGGTAGACGGTGACATCCTTGCCGACAGCTTCCACGGTCATCTCGTTCCAGTCGCCCGCCTTGAAGGCCTTCTTTATCACTGCCGCAGGCGGCTTAATGACCCAGGCTCTGCCCTGGGTCTCGTAAAGTCCACCCACGTCTTGTCCCCCGGGGTTAATCTCGGCCTGGAAGCCGGCAACGGCCACTGCATGTTCAACTCTCTGCGACCTGAAATAGAATCCGCTGTTTCCTTTTACCGACTTGAATTCAAGGATTACCTTGAAATCGCCATATTCCTTGTTGGACAGCAGAACTCCATGGCGACGTTCGGATCTCGGTGATGTGCCTACAATAGCACCGTCTTTTACTTCCCATTTGCCGCCCGGTGCGGGCGTCCAGCCTTCCAACGTCTTTCCGTCAAAGAGCGATACCCATTCCCCTTCCCCAAAAGCACCGGTAGCCCCCGTGAGAACCAGAAGCAAACACATGGCACCGATCAATCCATCAATTCTCTTTCTAACAGTCATTCTCTACCTTTCTCATACCAATCACTGATACTTATCGGTTCAAGATCCAAAGTATGTGCGCATCTCCGAGGCGCACAGGGGAGCACCTCTCGGAGATAGGTGCCTACTTCATTTGCTACCTGTAAGCACCTGTGCTCGGCATCATACGTTGCAGCCCAACGGCTTCTTTCTAACATCCGTTCCGTCAAAGTAAAGAATCGAGTTCGAAGTGCCCCCGCAGGTCCGATTTGTAATCGGGCCATAGCCCGCATGCAATTCGGCCCACGCCCATGGCATGTGAACAGCAAAACGAGAGAACTGCGGTATGCTCGGCTCAGTTCTTGGCATGCTGCCGGCGATACTGCGAGGGAGTCATCGCCTCGAGTTTTCGAAAGACCGCACGCATGTGTTCAAGGCAGCCGAAACCCACGTCTCCCGTGAGATGCTTGATTGTATGGTCGGTTTCAACCAGCAGCCGTTTCATACGTTCGACGCGCATTCGGTTCAACTCATCGACCACGGACCGACCAAGGTGCGCCTTGCAGCGTCGTTCAAGGGTGCGCCGTCCGAGGCCGACGCTGTTGGCGATATCGGCAACGGATATCCGTTCGGCACAGTTTTCTGTCATGAAGCACAATGCTCGAATCAAGTCCGCATCGTCAACCGCTGTCAGGTCTGTCGATTGCCGCAGGATCACTTCCGTGGGTGGAACGTATATCGGCTCCTCGGGCGGCTCAGCGCCATGCATTAGTCCGTCCAGCAGTTTTGCCGCCTCATAGCCGACCTGGAAGTATGCCAAATCGATGCTGGAGAGCGTCGGTGCGGCCGAGTTGCAGATGAGAGCTTCGTTCTGTCCACCAAGCAGCATGAACTCTCCGGGGATGCGCCAACCGAAGGACTTCGCAATGCTGGTGAACAGGCGGGCGAGATTGTCATAAGAGAAGCAAAGGCCAAAAGGCGGTTCCCATCCTTTTTCCCAATTCTCTATCAAACGGCAGAAAGCCTGCCACTTCTGCAAACCATCCTGGACCTTAAAACTGCAGATGTGGCGGGTACAGGACACGCCTCGGGCCTTGGCGGTCTCCTTGACCCCTTTCCAGTGCAGGGCCGATGCACGATCAGCCCTATACCCGATGTGGGCGAGGCGGCGCAAACCGCGCGCAACAAGGTGTTCAACGGCCATCCTGCCTGCACTGGCATGATCGGGGAAGACAGCGGGGCCCCTGGAATCATCGGAACCCAGCCAGACGTTTACAGCCGGCACGGCCGTCTGATCGGCCGCGTCTCTAGTCTCCCGGCGAATGCGTCCCACCACTCCATCGTATTTAGGCCCCGGGCCACCCCCAACCAGGGCGGCTTCCGGAAACCAGTCCGCCATCAGGTTCCAATTCCCGACCTCCTCGCTGTAGGCCTGGATGCCGGCAAACACCTCATGATGACGTCTGTAAGGCCAGTCAAGGTCGATCGGTACCGCAATATTCTTCATTCCAGCCACACAAAACTCCTCGATAGTATTCTGCAAACTACCGCACAACGATTGCAAGCACCTTCTAGCAGAACAGGAATCCAGCACGATCTCGATCTCCACATAGCACCGGAAACTCCTCGGAGAGAGCCATCTGCGCTGTGATATGAATCAATGTTAATAGGCTGATACCGAAGTGACGGGTTCTTCTTACCCCACAGCA
>JASLPY010000178.1 GCA_030744755.1 Kiritimatiellia bacterium
CTTTCTTGGGGTAAACGAAATCTTCCATCTCAGTATAGGCCCGTTCTCATTGATCCATATCGCAGCGCAGATGGCTCCACAGGCTCTTCTGGACTGATGGGCGTCGTTGGTGTGGCTCGGAACGAACTAAAAAGAGCGGGTGGAGGATCGCAGGAAACAAGTGGTGTCCTGCCCCCCGTCGGGCTTCTGTAACAACAATTACAATGAAGCCTGTTGCGCAGATAAGAAAACCAGCAATTATCCAGGGAACTGGCATTTCATTCTGTCAAAACAATCCTATCCTCAAGCTACTACTCCTGATGTGATATTGCCTGGACTGGGCAGCCATCTTCTGCTGACAAAGCGGATGCCTGCAACTCTTCTGGAACTGGGTCAACTTTGACTTGAGATTTGTCATCGACCAGTCCGAACACCTCCGGGCACGTGGACTCACATGCTCCGCACCCTATGCATAAATCTTGGTCTACACTGAATGTCATGCTTTCTCCTTCTTGTTCTTTCGTTCATTACGATAGGCGATTGCTTCACCCTCGTACTGAGAATTGGCAACGTTTTTCATCTTATCAAGCTCTAACGTCTACTCCTGACGTCTTCCGCAGGGCCCATCCTCTGGCCTTATGGAATCACGCCCCGGCGTTGGCCAGGTTCTATTCCGGGAACTCCTCCAGCAGCATCTTGCGAAATCTCTCGGCACGGCTGTCTCTCAATTCGTGCATTGCTGCTGCTGTTTTCTCAAGAGCATCCTTCCGGCAGGATCTGATATCAGGGAAGAGAATTACGGTTTTGAGGTAACCATCGACCAGCGCCTCGTTCCCCTTGCGCTTGGAAAGCAGGATGTCGCCTCGCATCAGGTATGCCCATGCCGACGCTTCCCGCGTGCCGTTGGCTATCGTGTCCGTCAACTCTTTCTGCAATGTCGCAGACTGACCGCCTTTATCAAGGGCGATCCAGTAATCACGACGAAGTGAGAGAGGTATTGAGTCCCCAAGAAGCGGTTGCATGTCACGATAGAGCCGTACTGCTTTCCCGTGAGCTTCTTTCTTGATGTACAGCGGCATAAGCTTATTGAACGCTGCAACATCCCACCATAGACGATGGTGCTTTTTGAGGACCGCCTCTAATCCGGTGATGTCGTTGATTTTGTCGAATCCATGGGGCTTCGGCGGCTTGCAGTATTCCACCTGGGCTGCGGGCACAGAAAGCGTCACCCTTCCCCTGGTTACCCGGTATTCTCTTGAGACACGGCTGTACACGGCTTCGTCAACGAGCTCCGGCTCACGTCCCTTGCGCTTGAGGATGGTCTGTTCCGCAATCGTCGCAGGCGCCTTCGGAACGACAATCACCAAGCCCACAGCACAACAGATGATTCCTCTTGCGTTCATGTCTGTTTCTCCATTCTAGCCTAACCTGACCGTTGAGGCGTTCAGTGAAGTCCGTCCGCGGCCTTGATGGAAATTCTCCCAGAAAGTTGTGCACCCCTCATATAGGCCCAGCAATCAAAATGGTCTTCCACGGGGGAAAGTTCTCTATGAAGAAGGAAACAGTTCTTTCAAGTATCCAGTTCATATTCTTTCATGTCAGTGAATGCGCTAAGTGCGGCTATCTCGAATGCTTCCACTCTTCCACAATCACTGCCCCACCCTCAATGTGGAACTGCAGATTGCTGATTTCCGTTATGATCTTCAACGCTTCGTGCAGATTGATGTAACGAGCCTTGAAAGTGATGAACGGAACGCCTTCTTCAGCTGCTGCGCTGAACTTCGTGATGAACTTTACCCGTTTCCGTGAACTCTTGTTTGTTGAGGATCCGACCTCGGCGCTGGCCGTTTCCAAAAACAGAAGACAGTCGTGGATGTTCGCTTGTCGGAAGTCGATCTCCGGGATGACTATGGACTCAAGGGTTTTCATGTCAAGACGGTGGTGTGTGATATGCGCAATGATCCGCCTGAGACGGATCTTTACTTCAGGATCATCGGAACTTCTTAAGTGCCGCTGGATTATCTCGACGGCGGATGGCTGAAGTTTCCTTAGGCTCTGCTCTGCCGTCTTTCTCATCCCGTAGTCCCGATGGCCGAGTTGTCGAACAAGGTTTGGAACATCAGCGTCGGCGGGTTCTGGAGAAACGGGATTTGTTGACTCGGATTGCTGCGCTATGGATATGTTGCATGCGACAAGAACTGCCGTGCCTAATAGACCAACCGCGTTGAAAATGCTCTTCATATTGTCTGTCTAGCGTGCAAGTGAGGTTCTTTCACACGGAAACGTGAAATAGCCTCCATTCGGCTTATTGCTGTCATGCCTTCGGCCATGCACCGCCGTGGAAAGATCGTCCACACGGCGGTCCATCTCTTGGGGTCCTGGCTTCGGTTCCTACACCCCACGGCTGGTGAGGAATGTAAGGTCCCTTGGGTCCTTCTACAACCCCGTCTTTCAGAATGTCTGCCTTTGCTTTTTCAATCTTGTCATGCAGCTCCGCTTGCTCCCGCCTGCGGCGCCGCCTCAGGATGAGAGGGAAAAACGGCAGCAGTACCAGTGCGAAGACAAGCATGAATACAAGCATCCATGCTCCGGCGACTGGGAGCGCGTTTCCTGCCAACACAATGAGCATTTTCATTTCCTCCCATCACCGATGGGTAGTTCCATCCCGATCTGCACCCACATTTCCAAAAAGGCGACGCCTTCGAGTTAGCGTTTAGTTTTGGTTTTGTAGATTAGTGTGGCGTTCTCAATATCCAACCCCGTGACTTCACCAAGACATACAGTTGTGGGATGTCTTGTCGTGACTTTGACAGAACCATTACCTTCCTATCTCCCCCTTGCCGAGTCGCCTCCACTTCTGGGCCCGGCAAGAACTACGGTGCACCTATGACTTTGTCCAGTTCTCTAGAATCCAGCCAGACGCGACGACAATACCCGCAACTGTCAATCACGATACTGCCGGGGCCAAGGTAGGGATGTACTTCCATCTTGCGAGAGCAGTTCGGACATACGACCCGTCTGGTCAGTTCTCTTCTGTTAATGGGACGTTGCGGATGCAATACACGCCTCTGTTGGGACCGTAACGCAGCTAGCATGTGTTGAAGAACTGCTTGATGTACGAGTAGACCCCTGCATCTGTCACAGCAAAGTACTGAGAAGTTCTCGAATGAAGCATGAAACAATCGAATATTGCAGATGGGACAATCAAGATCCTCTGGGGTCTTCTCAAAAAGGGTGATGCCATCTGCAGACTTGTCGGGAATATGGATCCTGCCACAATGGTTACACCTGAAGATATTTCGCTGATGATCAAGAGTCATCGCTGCGGCACATGATGGACAATTCATGTCTTGTATGCCCTCCTTTCCGAGACGTCGACTCGAAGCGGCTGTTCGCTTGTCAGTTTCCTTTTCATGTACTGAGCGACTTACCAATGCGATGGTGATCCCTCTTCGGGTTGGCGGCGCTTCGGCGCGGCTACCTCGAGGTCGCGTTCGATTCGGCTGCTGCACCGGCTCCCATTGAAAGCCAGGCCTTGAGCTTCTCCGAGTTCTTCTTGTCAAACTGGTACTTGAGCTTGCTCACGGGGTGGTTGAAATGCAGCCTGAGACTTCTTGCGTCAGGCTTCACGATGGCCCCGCTAACGTCTTCTTTTGAGCCGACAAATGCACGCATGAGGTCACGTTGGATGAAAAACGCACTACCATCCATGAGTTGAGCACGACATTTCCGGTCCGTCGTTTGAATGACGGACGGTTCGTTCTTCAGTTTCTTCTTCACCAACGCCTTGCACATCTGTTTGGTTGCCTTGATTCTGTCCGGCTCCACAGAGGCGATCTGGTCACGAAGGTGTCCGAGTTTCCGATAGTAATTGGCAAACGCAGCAGCAATGAGAAGAGGAAATATCAATCCTTGGGGTTCGAAGGTGCCGATCGCATGGAAATTGAGAATGGAGATTCCGAGATTCCAGAGGAATAGTAGAACGGTGACAATGGTTTCTGTCAGAAGTACGCCAAGCGAGGGGCTCTTGACTGCCTGAATTCCGGTCCCGAGCATCATTACACCCAGTATTGGCCGGCGACAATTACACTTCCCCAGTGACGGCAATTAGACTTCCCCACTAACCGGCGGTATCAGAGACTAACCTTGAAGGAGGATTCGTCTCTATGGTGACGCCAGACCGGAAAGTGAGGAAGCTGATGGGAGAGTATCAAAAAACGGGGAACTTGTTGAAGGCTGCAATGCGTTCAGATTTAGACAGGAAGACTGCTCGGAAATACATCAAAGAGGGCAAACTGCCGTCTCAGATGCGAGTAGAACACACCTGGAGGACGCGTCAGGATCCTTTTGAGCAGCACTGGGGGCTGTGTGAAGGGATACTGGATGATGCCCCCGAGCTGGAGGGAAAGTTCCTCTTCGAGTGGCTGTGCGAGCAGTATCCTGGCGAATATCAAGAAGGGCAGCTGCGGACTTTTCAGCGCCGTGTTCGTGAGTGGAAAGCACTGCATGGTCCCGACAAGGAGGTGTTCTTCCCCCAAGTTCATGAACCCGGCCGCCGGATGTCGACCGACTGCACCCATATGGAAGAGTTGGGGGTCACGATTA
>JASLPY010000179.1 GCA_030744755.1 Kiritimatiellia bacterium
CGCCACCTGGATGAAAAACGCACAAGGCATGTGGTTCCGGGAGATGGCCGACGGCAAACGCAAGGATACCAACGGCTATGTCGCCCCGAATGGATCGCTTTGCGATTGCACTCTGATTTACCGTAATGGGGGACGCGACCTGGGCTTTGGCCACCCTGGCTGGCCCCATTCGACCGGCCCGATCAATGACGGTAAGATCAAGATGCAGGCGACGTATTTCCGCCAGGGCGACGGCGGGCATGGTTCCAACGACTGGGGGATTGGCTTTACCGCCGCGGGTATGGTCCTGGAGTGTGAGCGACTACTGGTCAGTCGTGATCGTGATGCAATAAAAGAACGCCTTCCTCAACTCAGACGGGTGGCAGCTTTTCTTGATGCCAGGCGCGATAAGAAGACCAACCTGCTTAAGGGCGGCAAGGGGTCGAATCTGCTGGCGCCGGGCTTTGATGGATATACCGGTCCCGATGGCAAGAAACAACTGGTCTATCTCACCGAATTATCGGTCAACTGCTGTGCGGGGCTGAACCGTCTGGCCGAAGTCTGTGACATCATCGGCGAGAAAGAAGAGGCACGAGGCTACCGGGCAATCGCTGAGAAGATTCGCACCGCTCTGCCTTCCATGATGGATGATAAGGGAACTTTCATCATGTTCAAGGATCCTGAAGGGATCAAACATGGCGTCTATGGCGCGGAAAAGTACGGCTATTTCGAAGCAACGCCAAACCATGATGCGGTCTGTATGCGAGTCGTGGATGATGCGGCCTCAAGAAAGATCATTGAACGAATGGTGTCGATCAAAGGACTAGCTCCCCACGACCTGATTCTTCCCAACTACCCGGCCTATGACGAACCGGGGTATCCAACCGCCGGACTGATGGCATACGGCACCTGGGTCCATGGTGGACATTGGAGCACGTGCCAGGGGCGGATGAATATCGCCTGTCTGCGGGTCGATGAATTCGACCATCCCTTCAAATCCTGGGATAGAATGTGCAAGATCATGCAGAACTTCCGTGCCGACGCGCCATTTGGCCGGCTTGGCCTGATACCCTGGGGAGGCCAGATGGGCAGACCATACAATAACGTGATGGATTGCTGGGGCGTTCCTGCCGGTGTGATTCGAGGATTGTTCGAATACGATTACCGCTCAGACGGCCTGCGTGTTCGGCCACATCTGCCATCCGGAATCACCCGCTATGTTCAGAAAAAGGCCGTCATGTTTGGCGGAACAAGAATCTATCTGACAGTTACCGGCAGCGGCAAGGTGACATCTGCAAAGGTCAATGGAAGAGGATGCGGGATCAATGCCAATGGCTGGATCAATCTGAAATCCCTCGGCGAAAGACCTGTCGTTACTGTCGAAATCATTCGCGGCAACACCAAGGCGCAAGGGGCCTGGAAACCGGGGAAGAAACAACCCCTGGTGTTCCCCAACGACCCGACCGTTCTGGAGATTCCCGAAACGCTGCAAAACAAGTTTCATGTCGATCTCAAGAAGCTCAAACGGTTCTATGAGGAGATGGTCAAGGCCAATCTGGACAGGACATATGAAGGGGCCATGGCAAAAACCGCCTTGAGCCAGATGATCGCCCGTTATGAACGCCACAAAATGCGCAAGGGCGGCACACTGCCGATGCCGGACATCAAGCCCCTTCCACCCTGCAACCCCGATGCCGTCGAAGACTTCTATGCTACCAACGCCCTCCAAATCGCCGGCGGACTCACCGATCGGCTGTCAGGCCTGACCATCTGGGAAGATGTGAGACCCAATGCCAAAGCTGTCGAAATCGCCAAGCGGATCAACCTGTTCCCATCGAAAAGAACAACCGACGACCTGGTATTCATGATGATCCCAGCAAACAAACTGAAGACAAGAGTCGGGACCTCACAGGGCGGTGGAAATATCCAAGCTGAAATGGGACGGATCTCCATCTTCACGACATCAATGACCGCCGATGAGGTCATGGCATTGGCTACAACCCGGGAGGCCCTGAAAAAGAAAGACAAGACCTGTCTTTATACCGGCGCCCCAGCCATTGGATCAGACCTGCCCCTCAAATACAACTGGACCAATGCAAATCAATTGACCATGGAAGTCTGGATTAAACCCGCCGGCCATGGCCGGATACTCGATAAGATTGCCGTCGGGGGTAGCAATGGCTTTCTAATTGATCTTGTCGGAAGCAACCAGGTCCGCACGATAATCGGAGCTAGATTCGGTGGCCAGGGCAAGAATGAAAACAGCGCTATCACCCTCAACAAATGGACCCACGTCGCATTGGTGCTCAATCAGAAGTCCCGCAACGCCGTGGTATATATCAACGGCAAGAGGGCGTATGAGATTAAGGGTTTGCCGCTGATCAGCAGCTTTTGAGCGGCTGGTGTTGATTGAATGACAGGGGATCCCTTCTGCAGCGCGGTCCGCGAGCGTTTCGGCGTCGCGTTGTGGCACCATCTTCGACGAAGCGTTTACTTCGCCTCTATGTCACGAAACGGTGCGATATGTCACGATTTGCCAGCAAGGGTAATTCCTCTATCCTCAGAAGTGTAATCGTGATAACGATTTGGATGTAATGCCGAGGACTGTCTTCGGAACCGAGGGTTACAGGTTCGAATCCTGTCGGGCGAGGTTGTAAAGCGAGACGGGCCAGCCACTTACGGCTGGCCTGTTCGTTTTTCTCGGGGTTTGCGCAAGTGAGGCGTGTTACTGGCCTACTCAAAAGAACTTACAACGGACCAGCGCGCATCGTCTCAGAAATCGGCTTGCCATGGGCTTGTTTGGGCGTGCCGGTGCGCTGGGTCGGATGGCGCCCATGGCTGATAGGAAATCTGATTCCGTGTGTAACGTGCGCCGGTGGCCCGGGGGTGAGGGGTTTCTTACGTCTGCGGCCGCAGCACCCTAACGTTGTTTTCCCTACTTCTTTTTCCGGGGCTTTTCCAGAGGCGGCAACCCGCGCTTGGCCCGACTCTTCTGCAGCGCCTCCTCATCCTCCGGCCCCCACCCGCGAGTCGCCATCCGCTGCCTCACAGTCAATTTCTCCAGCTCCGAAAAAAGCTTGAAACCACCGGCCTCCTTGTCGTTGGTCATTATCCCAAGCACAGTTGCCGGGACAGACCCGGGCTGCTCGGCCAGCACCTGCATGCCACTGATGATCGGCGCCGCGGTCCCTTTCATGTCCTTGACGCCCGACACCAACTCGATCTTGATTTCATGAAGTGCCATAATCCCTTTGAACTCCTTGACCACGGCGGTGTTCCCGGCGCCCGCCTCAGCAACGATATCAAAGTCCTTGAGCACCACTTTGCCCTGTAGTTTCACGTCGAACACACGCTTGCCGGGAGCAGTATTCTCCAGGTCGGCGAAATGCAGCCACACGCTGTAGGGCTTGGGAGCCCCGCTGCGCGTTGACAGATGCACCTTCTTGGGCGATCCAATCCCCTTACCGCGACCAGCCATACGGCCGCCCACGGTAATCGCCAGGTCCTTCGGGTTGATTCCCATGCTTTCGAGTGTCTTCCAGGGCACTGCCATTTCAACGGTGAACTCGCTGTCCTTCACCGACACGCCGGATCGCCAGTGACCGTTCCATGAGACATCAGCACGAGAATACGTATAACGCCTCCTCTTTTTTACATACGAAACGATCTTGATCAACGCGTCGTATGTGGCGCCACTTGCAGAAACGCCAAGGTGGACCACATTGGCGCCCGACCCTCTGAGGTACACGTTAACACAGTCATTTTTCCCCATCGCCACGTCTTTACCTTTGGCGCCGACAACCCACGGTCCCCGGGCCTTAACGCCTGGTACATTGCGATGCTGCCGATAGGCCACATACAAGTTGTCCTTGTCATACCGCAGCCAGCCCCACACGCCGGGGTTGAGCGCAGGGTGCAGGTATAACCCCCTTGCTCGCGAGTTCTCCCGGGCGATCGACATATTCCCGGCGCCATCCCAACAGGCGTCCGGCGCCAGCTTACCATCAATCTTCGGCCCCGTCGCACAGGGCATCGCAACATACTGCCCTCCTCCCTTGTAGTGTGGCTTGTGGTAGTCCAGCCCCAAGGTCAGGCTCTTTAACCCGCGATACCCCGACGTGTATACCCAGGGCTGATCCGTGCCGGCGATAGCCAGGCGATCCGCGTTACGTCGGTAAGACCGGCTGCCGCCATAAAAATCATGCTGTCCCTTACGTACGTCAGGCTGCACACCGTCATAAAACTCAGCCAGGTATGGCAGGTCTATCCCCAGCCACCAACCCACAGGACGAGGGGTCGCCAGCCAGAGCTTCTTGTCGGTGTGACGCCGGTCTCCCGGCGCGCCGAAGTTCATGTTTACGTGCCGCACCGGACCTGCGGTCAATTCCGGTTTCGGGTCGGAAAACAGGGCCCAGTCTTCATTGCGCTGCTTTTTCACCGGAACCATCGCCAGCGCGCCCAGGAAGCTGAATCGGCAATCGCAACCCCCACCATAATCCGCTCTATTGGGCACGCCAACGGCGTTGGCCCCCTGTCCGTCCGCAACCAGCAGCAGGCCCAGTTCCCCCGTCTTGCTTGGATGGCAGGCCGGACGCAGACCGG
>JASLPY010000017.1 GCA_030744755.1 Kiritimatiellia bacterium
TGCTGTGGGGTAAAGAAAACCTCGTACCCCCGTTTCACCCTGCCCCCGTTGATCTGTTTCACAACGCAGATGGCTCTTATTTGATTAGTTCTGCCGGCAGCACAGGCACCGCACCATGCTGCGTGCACACGTAAGCAGCTAACTCGTTTGCATGTTTATTGATATCTACCAGCGACCTTCCCTTCAGAAACCCCATGACAGTTGCCGCGGCAAACGAATCCCCTGCGCCCACCGTGCTGACTACGGAGCCGCGCGGAGGAACCGCACAATTAGACTCGCCGGAAGTCATCATCAGTGCACCTTCAGGCCCGCAGGTGAGGATAGCCAGTTCTAGCTCGTACTTCTCAATGATCACGCCCAGCAGCTCTTCATTGCTCCCTGAAACCCCGAGCATGGCGGCCACAATTGGCAGTTCCTCATCGTTGAGTTTGAGCACGTTGGAGGCTTCGAGAGATGAGTTAATGATCTCGGTGCTGTAGAAACTCTGGCGAATGTTGATATCGAAAACGCGCAAACATTCTGGCTTGGTGGCTGCAAGACATTTCTTAACGGTCTCACGAGTTATCTCGTTGCGTTGGCAAAGTGATCCAAAGCATATCGCGTCAAGCTGCGGCACGAAGGAAGTCATTTCGCCGGTCCAGGGGACGTAGTCCCAGGCGACGCCTTCCTTGATCTCGTAATCCGGCCTGCCGTTGGCGTCCAGGGTAACCAGCACAACGCCGGTCTCCTGTTCGTCGCTGGTCGTCAGGCCGGATGTGTTCACGCCATGATTATCCAGAAAAGCCCTCGCCTTGACGCCTCGCTCATCGTTTCCGACGCAAGAGATCACGTAAGTCTCGGCGCCAAGAGAATGGCAATGACATGCGAAATTGGCGGGAGCTCCCCCAAACTTCTCACCCTCCGGAAACGCATCCCAGAGAACTTCACCCAGACCGGCGATCTTGAAACTCTCAACCATCCGTCCCCTTCCTCCCCGCTACCAACCCTGGAAGCATATCGTTGCAACGGAGCATGCCACATCGCACCCAACGTGACAATATTGGATATTGGAGAGGGATTTGCGCCATGCGCAAATCCCAATGGTTAATGGTTGATGGTTGATCGGCCCTTTGGGCTGATCCTTTAGAGAGCAGGCCAGAGGCCAGCTCTACTCCCTTCATCAGAGCCAGAACGAGAAGTACAGGTACATTCCGAGCACGAGACCCAGTGTCACCACGGTCAACACAATATCGAACATGCCTACAGAGGCACGTATCTCTTTCTTATTGATGGTTGAGTACGTAAGCCCCTCAATCTTCTCCTGCGTCGGTGGCGCCGTGAGGTAGGAAGCCAGGAAGATGACCACGGTACTGATCAGCAGCAACACTCCGGAGTAATACAGGAAGTTGAAATCACCGACAGCGGCCAACCAGGCCGGGTCATGGATCTTACCGTTCCCTGCACCATAGAAGCCCTGGATGATCATCTTCGCCATCCCCAGCACGAAGCCGGATAACAGCCCCCACACGGCACCATGACCATTGATGCGTTTATTGAAGAGTCCAAGAATAAAAACGGCCGTAATCGGTGGAGCAAGATAACCCTGCACACTCTGCAGGTAGTGGTAGAGACCGCCCTGCGCTATTCTCGGCATGATCGGAATCCATGCCATCCCCAGCAAAACAATAACGGTGGTGACGAAACGGCCCACCGTCACAAGATGGCGCTCAGACGCGCCTGGACGGATCTTCTCGTAAATATCCACGGTAAACAAAGCCGAGCATGAGTTGAACAGCGATGAAAGCGAACTCATGAGAGCCGCCATCAGACCGCCAACAACCAGCCCGCGCAGCCCGGGAGGAAGAAGTGTCGACACCATGGTAGGAAACACCTGGTCACCGTTGATAGCCGCAATTACTTCACCTGAAGCGTCCAGTCTGGGAGGAATGGCGATGACACCTTTCTGGTGCAATGCATAACCAATCAAGCCGGGCACGAGGAAGATCAGCACCGGCCAGACTTTCAGAAAGCTGCCCCACAGGGCACCGCGGCGCGCCATCTGAAGGTTCTTCGCAGCCAGCGTACGCTGAACAATGTACTGGTCCGTACACCAATACCAGATGCCGATAACGGGAGATGCAATCAGGATACCCAGCCAGGGAAAATCGGGATCAGAAAGCGGGCGCCAGAGCGCAAACCCGGCAGCATTGTCGGCACAGACCGCACGCAACTCGTTCCATCCTCCCAGTTCCTTCAAACCAAAGAAAGTGATGAAGAACGAGCCGACCAGCAGAACCACGGACTGGGCGGTATCAGTATAGAGCACCGCGCGCAGACCTCCGAAAACAGTGTATATACCGGTGAGAACAACGGTGGCAAACGCACCGACCCAGAACGCATCCCAAACCGTGCCAAATAGTGTAATGCTCAGTTCCGGAAGCAGGGTCTTGAACACCAGGGCCCCGGCATAGACAGTTACCGATACCTTCGTAAACACGTAGGCAATCAGGGAGACTACCGAAAGTATCCAGCGCGCCTTCGAGTTGAAACGCTTCTCGAGGAACTCGGGCATCGTGAAAACACCCGACCGGTAATAGAAAGGAACGAATACCCATCCAAGCATCACCATGACCCACGCATGCAGCTCCCAGTGCGCCATGGCCATTCCGCTCGAAGCGCCCTGCCCTGCCAAACCAACAATATGCTCCGAACCAATGTTTGATGCGAAAAGCGATCCGCCAATCGCAAACCAGCCGATGTTCCGGCCGGCCAGGAAGTAATCCTTCGATGTGGTCTGCTTGCGCGAAGACCACCACACAACTACGATCAAACCTGCAAAGTAAATGCCAACAACTGCCCAATCTAACCAATGCATGCTATGAGCCTTTCTCCTTCTTCCATCAAGGCAATGTAGTCAAGTCAATGTCTAGAATACCCACCCGGCATCCCGGTTCCAGGGTCATGTTAATGCGTAGTCCTTCACATTCGAGTTCTGATGCCGGGTGGACTACGTTGTACCGATCCAAGTCCGTACCATAGAAATCGGTCAAGTATTTGTCAAACACTAGCCATTCCCCCTCTTTCAGGTATTCGATCCTCCATTCGACAGGTTTCACGATATCGTGACTGCTGTCTTCGCACCAGTATAGCCAAATGCCTGGGGACCTTTTGCCATATTCTCCTTATTGAAAACGTACTATACCCTCTTGACCATTCGGCGCCAATGTCTCAGAAGGTCATGCTGATGCCTGATTGTGTAATCCATCGGCAATTGACCGGAGGATCTGTGGTGGCACATGCGACGTGAACCAGTCCCACGGAACAAGCTGGCAAGACGGTCCACCCTAGTGTAAGAACGTAGCATGTTTGATAAGAGCGAAAATCTGTTTCCCATCAGATCGATACGAACCGATCTTAATCACTGTGGCATCGCACCAATGTATACTGGGGCATCCGATGCCGTAAAGGAATTCGGTGAGGCCCGTGTACGCGAAGGCATGTTGGGTGCATCTGGCTATGGCCGCATATTGAAGAGCTTTCACGAGTCAGCCGCTGACCTGCTGCGCACCTCCGCCTGCAACATCTCCTTTATGAAGAATACGGCCGAAGGCTTGAGCGCTATCGCCTCTGGCTATCCATTCGAGCCCGGCGACGAAGTCATCAGCTATATTCATGAGTACCCGTCCAACCATTACCCGTGGCTGCTGCAGGAGCAACGTGGCGTCCAACTCAAGCTACTCCCGAACGCGCAGCCCGATGGCAGTCCTGTAGAAGATGGCCCGGGAGGATGGTGCATGAGCCACCTTGAAGAACTGGTGAATGAGCGAACCCGGATCATAGCCATCAGTCACGTGCAGTTCACCTCGGGATTCGCGTCTGACATCGGAGAGCTCGGGCAGTTCTGTCTCGAGCGAGGCATCGACCTCGTCATTGATGCAGCACAGAGTCTGGGATGCCTGCCTGTGTTTCCGGAGGAATGGCATATCGCGGCAGTTGCGGGTTCCGGGTGGAAATGGCTGATGGGGCCAGTCGGATGCGGACTTCTCTATACCTCCCCGGAATTTCGCGAGAAGCTGCGCATAGTCATGGCGGGTGCAGACATCGTCACACAAGGCGACGACTACTTGAACCACACATGGACCCCATACACCGACGGACGCAGGTTCGAGTACAGCACAGTGCAGATTGCGTCGGCAGCCGCACTTGATCGTGCCCTGCGGGATATCTTTGTTGCATACGGCCCGGAAGCTATACGTGACGAAATCTTCCGCCTGCAAGACGTCTTCCTTTCCCACATCGATAGAGACCGATTCAAAGCATTGGTCTGGCCCAGGCAGCACCGCTCCGGCATTCTTGCCCTGGCATGCGAGAATGCCGAAGACATCTCCCGTCGCGCCATTGGGAAGGAGCTGACAGTAACCTCCCGCGGTGGCTTCCTGCGAATAGCCCCGCACTTCTACAACGATGACAACCAACTCATCCATGCCGCAGAGCTGCTCTCGACACTATACTAAGACGGTCAGCCACCCGCACCTTACCTGTAGTCCGGCAGCCAGTCTCTCTCCGCTTCCAGCAGCTCGTCACACATTGCCCGGATTCGATCCAGCGTCAGTTCGCCGGCCGTGTGAGGGTCGAGATAGGCAGCCTGGTAGATCGCGTCCTTACGCCTGGTCAAAGCTGCCTCGATGGTAAGCAGGTGTACGTTAATGTGGGATCGATTGAGACCTGCAAGCTGTTCGGGCAGCGCGCCGACATAGCAGCCCTGCACGCCGTTGCGACCTGCGAGGCACGGCACCTCGACACAGGCATTGGCAGGCAGGTTGGGAATGAGACCGTTGTTAAGAACGTTGCCGCCAAACTGCAAAGGGGAATCCGTTTCAATCGCGTTCATGATGCCGGTACCGTATTCCTTCGTCTTCTTGTGGCCCAGTTTGCCGTTTTCAACAATATCCTTCGCCTGCTTCTTCCAGCCTTCGATCTGACTGACACAACGTCGCGGATACTCGTCGAGCGGGATATTGAACTCTTCGATCAACTCTGGGAACCTGTCCTTGATCCAGTAGGCCGAATACTCGGCCGAATGCTCGGACGATTCGGTCACGTAATAGCCGAAGTGGCGCATGATCTCCAGGCGTACCATGTCCACGTGCTTCTCTGCTCCACGACGGCGCGCCTTCCGATTGAGTGTAGCGGCTATGCGCTTGATTCTGGGATAGAGGTCATTGCCTGTCGAGGCATCGGCAATCTCCAGCAACCAGCCCATATGGTTGATACCGGCAACTTTCCAGCGGACATCCGGGTACTTATCGGCAAGGTCTACCCGCCGTAGCAGCTCGGAAGCACAGCCCTGGACAGAATGGCAGAGCCCTACCGTTCTGACAGCGCTGCCGCGCAGCATGCCGCCCGTGACAATACTCATGGGATTTGTGTAATTCAGCAACCAGGCATCCGGACACACCGCTTCCATTTCACGGGCAACGTCAAGCATCACGTGCAACGTTCGGAGTCCCCGGAAAATGCCACCGATTCCCAAAGTATCGGCGATCGTCTGGCGCAGTCCATACTTCTTGGGAATCTCGAAGTCGAATACTGTGCAGGGCTCATAGCCGCCGACCTGGATTGCGTTTACGACGTAATCGGCCCGGCGTAACGCAGTCTTACGCTGGCGAATACCGCAATGTGCCGTGATTCTGGCTCGACCTTTGTTGATATTGTGGTTCAGGTTCTCCAGCATTTGTCTGGATTCGTGCAGCCTCACAGGGTCAATATCGTATAGCGCAACATGCGCATCCCTCAGAGATGGCGTCAGCATTGCATCGCCGATAATGCTCTTCGTAAAAACACTGCTGCCTGCGCCTAGAAATGTAATCTTTACCATGCCGCTAATGTCCTTTGCCTTCTTCGTCCCGTATTACACCGCCTCACGGTCCCACGCACGTGAATCCTTACGCGTAAAGTATAGTGTATCAAGGAGATTCTACAGAGATCCGAATGGTACCCCGGAGAGGACTCGAACCTCCTACCTACAGATTCAGGTTTGTGACTGTTTCCAGTCTCCCTGGACTATCCCTTCACCATGTCCTTTTCAGGATGTAGGTGGCGACCGTCTAGTCTCTGCACCTTCCTCCAGCTATTGCCAGAGGCTTGGCTCAGGATTCCCCTCGTCTTTACGTTAGGGCTTCCCTGAGTTTGATCGCCTTCACTCACAAGGTTTCCCAAGTGAGGCCCACTTTTCGTAGGAATCTGTCGCTCTGTCCAGATGAGCTACCGGGGTATATCAATCTATCCCATTCTTGCCTTAGTTGGTTCCCGTTGTAAAGCCTTCAGCATGCCTGCGTGACACGATGGAGCCACGAGAGCCATTTGAGACCCAAGCTAACTACTTGCCCTGCAACATGTTAGGACTAACGAACGAGGGATTAGGAATCTGTCGCTCTGTCCAGATGAGCTACCGGGGTAAAACGGCAGCGGGAAGAATGGCGAAAGGTGGGGTGTTTGGCAAGGAGATTGTGAAGACGGTCATCTGCCTGCGTAAACGTGCGTACCTATGCCGCTCTGGCACGTGGGATCCTGGTTCAGGCCGTTGTAGTAACACAGTGAACCTGTCGGACATTTAGGACGTTCTCCACCCTTGATGTATGCGGAACACGTATCCTTGTAGAATGGGTTCCCTATGCTTCCGGCACTGGCATTGTCGGGCCACATGTTGGCAACTGCAGCCATTTCCTTCGCAGCTGACATCTGCCGCAGGTTGTTGATGCATGCTTTGCTCAGCGCCTCGGCCCTGGCCTTCATGAAGGATGGCAGCGCGATTACAGCAAGAAGACCAATGATCGCAACCACGATCATGATCTCAACAAGCGGAAACCCAGATCTGTCTCCGCGGATACTCGCCATTCTGTACTCCGCCAGTGTTGCATACGCAGTTATCCCGCATGCCCCCACAGCTACCTGGAAAATATCACAGTCAGCAGAGGTTCGCAAGATGCAACTGTTGCTTTTCCTGTGTCCCGGCCTGGATTATTCATGTAGCTCCGTGGGGATTCGGATGAGCAATCAAGATCATGACTATTTGGGCGGGGAGCTGAATTCTAACGAATCCAGCTACAGGGAAAAGGATGTAGCTGAAACCGTGAGGATTCAGAGTGACACAGTTGCAAGTTCATGAATAGGCCAAGTCAGGCAAGACGGTGTGTGTTGGGTGAGAGATTTGTGATATAGTCTTCCTGGTTGCGGCATTACTGCCCAGCTTTTTGGACAGGTGCCTCCCGAGTGGGAGGTCTTGAAGATCGAAGGGAATACCATGAGAGCTATGAAGTTGAAATGCATATCGAAAAGGAACGTTTTGAAGCTGTTTGCCGCCCTGGCACTGGCAGCAGTTCTGTTCGCGCAGGGTTGCGTATCGCGACCGCCTGTTGCGGAGACACCCAAGCCATTCACCATTGCGGTTCTGCCGGACACACAGATCTATGCGTGGAAATTCCCTGACACCTTCCACGCCCAGACACAGTGGATTGCAGATCAATGCACAACGCAGGACATCCGCTATGTCCTGCACCTGGGGGACATCGTGCATAACAACAATGACACTGAATGGAAAGTCGCCAGTTCTGCCATGGCGCGCGTCGAGGCCAAGGTGCCATGCGCCTATGCCGTGGGAAATCACGACATGGGCGTGAAAGGCAAGGCGGACACGCGTGATTCTCTGTACGACAAGTACTTTCCCCGCTCGCGTTTCAAAGAAATGGGGTGCCTTGCCGGAGTATACGACAAAGAGCCCGACTCAACGGTGAACAGTTATCACACTTTCAGTGCCGGGGGACATGACTGGCTTGTACTGTCGCTGGAGTTCGGACCAAGGCACGACGTAGTACGGTGGGCCAACGAGGTCGTGGCCGCCCACCAGGACCGCTGGGTTATATTGCTAACGCACGCGTATCTTGACAGAGATGGGAGGCGCTACAACAGGGCGTTTCAGAAGCAGAGCGCTCCTCCTTACAACTATGGCGTTGCGAAAACGGATGCAGGCCTTAACGACGCTGAAGACCTGTGGCAAAAACTTGTCGGCAAGTACCCGAATTTCAAAATGGTGATATGCGGCCATATGGGAATCGCGGCACACAAAGAAAGCAAAGGAGAAGCCGGCAACACCGTCCACGAAATGTCGGTTGACTACCAGTCACTAAAGGAAGGCGGTCAGGGATGGCTGAGACTCATGACTTTCGATCCCGTGACACAGACAGTGGCAATCAGGGATTACTCGCCCCTGCTGAACGAGTGGGCGGAGGAACCGAACAGGAAGTTTGACATCGGGTGGGAGTGAAGGGGGGAGTCAACGTCCAACGTCCAACGCCCAACGTCCAACATCCAACATTCAGACCGGTCACGCCTGAAAGGCGCTTAGGCGGATGTTAGTTGGCGCCAGCGGCGGACCGCCCGGTGGATCTTCATCCCGATGCCAATCACCAGCGCCCAGAAGGCTGCCACGGGAAGTATACCTGCCAGCAGGTCTATCACTCCGAAGATTATGAGAATATTCGGTAAGTGATGCATCACACCTGAGCCAGTCCCATCCCTCCGCATATTCCTGACCCCAACCACCAACCGCCTGGCAACGAACAGCAGTAACAGCGATACAATAACCAGCCCGAACCGCTTGAACCCTGCCAAAGCCGACTCTGAAATCGACCGGGCGGTCACCCTGGCTTCACCTAAAGGAGTCGTGAAACGATACCTGGTCCATCGGCTTGGATCGAACGGAGGAAGATTGACATCCAGGCTGGCCAGCCCTGTACCGGCAACGGGTTCAACGACGCCTGCTGCACCCATGCCGCCACCGCCTGCAATCCCGAAGTAGACGTTCCCTGCAATAGCCTCTCCCTGTCCGTCCTGAACTTCCGCCACAACAGCTCCTGCCGTTACCTGCACCCCGTTTACGTCCTCGAGAAAACCCGACACGTTCAAGGTCTGTGCTCCCTGCTGCTGACGCTGTACTTCCTGCTGCTGCTCAAGCTTGGCCTTGTAGCGAGATGCCAGGGCATGCTGCCCTTTCCCTTTCGTCTGCCACTTGTGCTCAGATGTCTTCTTATCGGCCTCATCCATCCTCTGTTCGAAAGCGACTGGTTTTTTGGTGGATTTCTTCCATCCTTTGCCCAATTGTCCTCCGAATTCCTGCAATCTCTGCTGAGCCACCCTGGTACCACTATCCGGCGGTTGAACCATCACAAGGCCGTTCGCACCAAGCCAGGCGTGGTTGAACACTGCCTGCGTGTTCACCTCGCCGCGGGCTTCCTTCTGCCCATCCTCCCAGTTGTCATCGACATCGAGAACCTTGTTGCGGCTGAGAGTGTTTGACTGCCTTGCGAATCTCGCATTCAGTTCAAATCGATTGTCAAAACCGTCCGTCTGCTCTTCCTCCAATTCTTCAGCCTTCTCGAGTTCCTTCTGGGCATCACCGAGAACATCACCCGCGTTCGATACCTCAAAGTTGAGGGAATCATTGGCAGGATTGACATTCAGAGATTGTTGATAGACCTGCAGGTCTTTCTGAACGCCCTTCAGGTTGGACACGGCCCGTGCCTTTTCGAAGACATTTCCATACTGGAGTGTTTTGACGAGTCTCTTGGCCACTTTGGTCTGGTAGGAGAGCAGTCCCGCCTCGAAATCGCCCTCCTGGGTAACTCGCCTCATCGAACCGTCGAAATAGCCCCACCTGTGAGTGCGCGGCAGACGCAATTCCAACTGCGTAAGCTCGACGTTCACATTGAGTGTTCTAAGAAGCGGGAAGTTCGTCTCTTTGATCTTTCGAATCGCGCCAAGTTTTCCTGCGTACTTGAGGAGAACTGTGTAGTCAAGATCACCCGCGGCAGTCTTCACCAGAGGAACCCTCACGTGACGCGGGTTGTCAGGATCACCAACCACAGGCTTGACCAGCTCGCCTGCTACCACCGCTGTCCAGAGCGATGCCCCTTCAGGAAGCTCCGTCTCTAGAAACTGTTCTGTCTGGTTGTCAACGTGGTAAGTCTGTTCGCCGCGGTAAGCCCCTTCGCCGTCAATAATGAGGACGCACTGCGACAGGCCTATTCGCGCCCCGGCAGTTTCAACCGCCACTCGTTGCTTCGTCTTGAAGGCCAGTTCTACGGCCTTGCTCTCCGAACCAACAATGTACGCGGTAGTCATGGCACCACCAACCAATGGCGCCACCGTTGCCCATTCTTTCTGCTGACGGCCCAACGGGTCCAAACCGGACGTGCGTTCCACCACGATTTCATCACGTCCGGCGTTCTCGAGCGTAATGTATTGACGATCGGTTCTCCCCGTGAGAATAGACGGCACTGTTACGGTCTGAATATCCGAGCTGAGAAGTCTGTCGCTCTCTACCAGGACACTGAATTCTCTCATGACTTCATCCTGAAGGAGCAGCGAAACCAGCACTTCTTTACCGCCATCAACGGGTGTAATGATCTTCTCACGCAGAAGCGGGGCATTGATGCGTGCGTCCTTCAGATGCGCCGGCATACGAAACTCAACACGCCTGATCCCTGCATTTCTTATACTGAAGTTAACCAGGATGGTTTCTTCGATAGCCTTGTCTGTGATGCGGACATTGGAGATGGTATGACAAGTGACATCCGCCTTGCGTCTGTTCAGCAGGAGACTCCCGCTGTAGCCGGTTTTTCGATAGTGAAATGCCAACCGCGCCAGTGGCCTCTGCCCGGATGCCAGCCAACTATGCACACGTTTCATAAGGATCGCTTCGAGACCGGCAAGTTTCTCAGCCCTTACATCGTATGCCGGATCAGCCTGGATGACGATGTCGCCACGTTGTTCATCCACGCCCAGCACGGACAGTGACGGTATCTCTGCCTCCTGACCCTCCTTTTGAACATCCGACGTCGCCTTGAGGATTATTGGGATCCGGTCCTGCAGGCCGGCAGCGAAGTATATGCTGAGTTCTTTGCTCTTATCTCCTTTCCGGACGGTCCATTCGTATTCGCCCGGCGTGTTGACATCTTCCAGCTCGAAATGCGAAGGCAGTTCGATCTGCACACGGTGAACAGGGCGGTTCCTGGCCGTAAGATCTATACGTGCCTCGAGGCGATATTCGTCTTCGGCAATCCGCAGTATAGAGTTCACACGTGCATCGAGATCGGCACGGTTAGGCTCAACAGCCAGTTTGGTTTCAAAAGGAACCGCAACGAATTCATAGGATTCGTATGGCCTTATTCCCAAGGGGCTCGCATCCTGTTCTTTGTCAACATTGCCCGGATAGTTCTTGACCTGGAGATCGGTTCTCCTCAGTCCCGACGCCGCCAGTGAGCGAACATCCAGCAGCGGACTGCGCCTTATCGTGAGCTTCCCCGTGTGCCTCATGGCTTCCGGCACTGCAACCACGGGAGACTGAATGTTCTCGCTTTCCCCGGCTGCTACCGGTCCGGGCTTCCAGAGGTACAGCGTGAAGCGCTCTTCTTTTACAGATCTCTTGAGGAGATCAACCTTCAGCTCGTGAGGTCCCGGGCCCGCCTGCCCTGTTGCATCGTCAACAGCCCATCCACGAACATTCTCTCCCTCAACCTTCTCGACAACGTAGTCGCCCGGGACCCGGACGGTGAAAGAATCGCGTTCGCCCCGGCGGAAGATCAGGTGTAGGTCCCACACCAGGTCCAACTGGTCTTCCCTGATGTCGAAAAGGGCTGCTGACGACGCGGTAAGGGTTATGTCCGTCTCGCCTTCGCTCACTTTTGGACGCCACATAAGTCTGAATTTGCCGTCAGGCTGAACTGCGGTCTCTATAGTCTCGCCGGCTACCTCCGTCTTGTAGGAACGGCGGTCAGCTACATAGCCCAGGTTCACGTCGGTTTCTGCTTCGGGAACTTTCACGCTCAGTAGTGCGGCGGGGGCTGCGGGAATAACGCCTTCCGCAACACGCCAACCGCCCTGGCGCGCGAGCTTCATGTCAATGGTGATGTCGAGGACATGCCGGCCCTCGCTGGGTACGTACAGCATTGCCAGGGCTCTCGCCGGGCCTTGCCCAACCTGGGCAGCTGCGTTATTCGCCGTCACCTGGGCCTTTTGCTGGCTGGGCTGCGGGGACTGTTGGCGGGGAGCATTGTCCGACTGCCGGACGCGTTGCCCCGGACCGAAGCTCCCGGACGTGAGCTTTGCGGGCTTACCATCCAGCAATGCGGCGGTAATGACACCGCCGCTTAACGGCAACGAGACTTCTGCATGCGTCGGCCCGTAGACTTCAATTGTCAGCTTACCGCGAACACGCAGCGTGTCGCCATCCAGAAGATCCGCCCGGTATTCCGCACCAGCCAGTGCGTACGGAACGGGAGGTCTCTTCGCGTCCTCTTCTTTGCCATAGGCAAGATCCCATAGTTCTCGAAACCGCTTATAAGGAATCATGATCCGCCCCTGCGGAGCTTCCCCTGTTTCCTCATCACGGTACGGAACCACAATAGCGTCTGCAGGTACCTTGACCGGTTCGGGCGGCGGCGCCACCTGTACAACGTAGGGCTCCGAAACGCGGGCTTCCTTTGCAGCAACCGCTCCGACAGGTATAAGAAGTGCGAGCGAGAGTGCAATGAGCAACATCGCTGTTGCGGGACGGCGGAGTACCGAGGCCGTACTACGTGTAATAAACCGACGGGCAAGCGCAGCAACGAAGTAATACGGCACCAGCCAACAGGCAGCATAGAACCCGTAGTTCATAACCAGTGAGACGTACGTCAACTGAGGCAGTACAGGAATGGCCATCGTCAAAACCATTACCCCGACAACATACAGAATCTTCCGGCTGCTCCGTTGAGGCGTAAGGGTAATACCCCCAACAAGAACGATCCCCGCGATGGCCCATGAAAGCGAACTCGTGCGGCGCTGGTGAATCAGACGCAGACGCAACAACGGGTCCACACCCAGGCTCTGAAATGTAACCCCTGACCCAACTTTGGTCAGATCGATATTGAGACTGGAGATACCCCTCAGAGCCCAAATAGCTCCCTGCTTCGGAACCTGTCGACCTCCGTCAAAGGGATCATCCGCAGGTGCAGCTTCGCCCGTGAGAGCTTCTCCTAGACGCGGTTGCGGCGGGACCATTGGTTGCTCGGGCTCAGCGGCTGGAACGGCGTCGAACATCACGACCTCTGCGGTCTGTGGAGGTAGCTCCGTCGCAGCACCGGAGTCCATTTGGTCGATTGCGTAACCCGTCCTTCCCAACCTCACCTCGCTGCTGGCGGCCATTCGACCGGCCGTCATCGTGCAACCTCCGACAAGGCCCCGCCTGATGTTGATTCCTCCGGCGGCTTCGTAGAGCCACCGGGCTACTTCGATTGCTGCCGGTGTTGGGGGCACCATGGTATGCGACACGACATTGCCCGTAGACCTGCCTACTTCGTAACCGTTTGGAAGGAACACATCCCACTTCAGGTCAGCCACGGGCACCTCTGCGCCGGCACCCAACCCGGTGCCGTGGAAGAACAGGCGCGGTGCGTCGAGCGTAATTCTATCCCAGAAACTCAACCCTCCAATGGGTGTCTCGTAAACAACCTGAACATCTCTGACAGCATTGCCGCGGGCCGGAAGAGAAAGCAGCACACTTTCGCCTTCGCGGCGCGGTTTCGTGGATTCACCATCCACTGATGCGGACCACAGGATCGAATCGGACGGCAGCCGGACTTCGACGAATTGTGCCTGGCTTCGAACAAGGAAGCGCATGGCGGACTGGCTCTTACCATCGCCAGAGAGAGTCGCGGCCAGCTCGGCACGTTCTACTATGGCAGGGGGGAGAAAACAGGGCGAACGCCGGCTGACTCCGATTTCCACCGGCTGCGGCTCTCCCACGAAGTTGTAGGCGCCCAACAGTCTTCTCCCCGGAGCGTATTCTGCGTCGACAAGCTCACCGACGTCGACTTTACGCGGATGCTTCAGAACGCGGACATCAAGTTCTGCATTCCCTTCAACGGCAATCATACCGGACTGATATGTCACGTTCTCGGCGAGGACAACCGGAAGCTCCCAGTTACCATCCTTTCCGTCCGGCATCGGCAGAACCATGTCTACCGCAAGGTGAATCGATCCTCTTCGTGCGTCTGCCAATGTCGCCGACCAGATACGGCGCCCGCCTGCTTCTACGCTGGAGTATTCCTTGACTTCAGTGCCATCCAGTCCGGTGACAGACAGAGACGACGGTGCGTTCACTGGAAGCGAGAACACGGCCTTCCGGGCCCGGGCCTGGGTTACATCATATATAATCTCGTATCGTGTTGCAGCCACGTCCCGCTCCAGGCGAAAGAACGAATAGGTCTCTGCGGTCAGGCGGGGCGTCATCCTTTCCACGAGTACCTCTGCGGTATAGGGGTGGCTACGGTAGCTGTATGCGAGGCTGGTAGGGACACCGGCGAGACCGAATTTCTCCTTCTCGTTCTGATCCAACGGCGATAGATTCGTAACGGTTCCAGGGCGGACCACCATATCATCGCCGGCAGCTACTGCAATTGCCCCCCTGTCACGTTCGGCACCGGGCACGGAGAACACTGGAAACGTCAGATTTGTGGAGGCCCACGATTCGAACCAGCCATCGGGGATATGTCTTGCCAGAAACGCAATACTTGCACCATGACCCACTTCGACCCCCTTCGGCAAGCGAATCCGTATCCTGCTTCCGGCCTCCGCATCGTACCTCTCGAACGGCAGCACGCTGCCACCCGATGAAGTTACCGAGGTGACTTGCCATCCTGCAGGTGCCAGAAGATCCAAGGCAAAGAGCTTCTCTTCTTTCGGCAGCAGCGAGAGTCCACCGTTAATCTCCAAGCCCGCGTCCCTCACCTGCATAACGAAATTTGCCGTGACCAGGTATGCCGACGGCTGACTAATGAACTCGGCTGAAAGAGAGTAGGTTGAGTTTGGTGAGTAGAAGGCGGCGACGGGGCGCACTCTTGCCGCTCCGGCTTCGCCATCAAGCACGGTTCTGGGCAACGCAGCCTTGATGACGATCGCATCGATAGGAACCAACCCCTCGGCAATGAGGTTTTGGACCTCGAGGCGTTCTTCGACGAGAAGACCAACGACCGATGCATGGCTTACCACTTCCCTGGGCTGGAAGATCGGCAGCGCCCAGCCTTCAAGCGCGGGAGACGACCGAACTGCCGAGATGTTAAGAACCACGGTCCCGACCGTCTCAGCGCGGAGCTTTATGTCAATAACCCCCGCTTCATTGCCACGCTGAACGGCCCACTTGGAAAGGTGCGGCGAGCTGACGTCGGTAACCTCGAAAGTCGGCGGTATGGCAATGCTGAGTTCATCGACGGCCCGGTGCAGGATGTCGAAAGAAACGGTAGCGTGCAGCCGCTCGTAAGCCTGTGTTACCTCGTCAACCAGAACGCTGCGCGCAACCACGACGCGATCCTTTCTTTTCAGGCGACTGTTGAGCGACATCACTATGGATACCTGGTTCTTCTCGGGCAGCAGCTCGAACCGCGTTTCCGCGGCGGCATCGTCAAAATCACGGCTGATGACAGCGGCGCCACTGCGTACTTCGACATCACCGGGAACCTTCACAAAGAGGCGAGTAGAGGAAGGTGTGGGCAACTGAAAGTTGAGCACTTGCCTGGCTGCACCGGTTACAAGTGGTGTTACGGCATCAATCGAAACAGCATGCTCCCCCACCCCTTCCACAAACAGGCTAAGACGACCGTCAGCGGCACGCCCGAGAGCTGCCGGCCGACCATCCATTGCAATGCTTCGCAGGCCCACCCCGCCGAGCGCTAGAGGCACGGCATGCAAGCCCTCTTCGACAGTCTCGACCTTAAGTGTGCCCTTAATGACCGCCCGGTCCTCCTGAACACTTACATGGTATTCGGCAGAAACCGGCACAGCCGGTCTCGGGGCGTTTTCTTCAACACTGACCTTTGCTTTGGCCATGAGCGCATTGTATTCCTCACGTGAAAGCAGAACCCTTTCCTTGTCGCCCTGCAGAATCACGTGAAGATCCTCAAATGGCACGAGAATCTCGCGGACAGTTTCGACGTCCCCTCTTCCACTTTCCTCCCCGAGTACAAGGGGAGTCATGAGGAAGGAGAAGACACACGCAGGTAACAGCGCGCCGGCCAGCCGGCACAGGACCTTGTGGTCAATCTTCCTTCGTGGTTTACGCATTGCTCTTCTCCCCTTCCGATGCTTTGATATCCTTCGGATCAGAGGCATCCACTTGCATAGGTGCCCCTGGCGGAGATTTCCTGGATTTCTTGCCGCGCAACTTGTCCAGCCTTGCTTTCTGCCGCGCATTCTTCAGTGCCTGCACCTGGGGGTCGCGTGGGCGGGTGATCAGCATGTACCACAGAATCCATATCACCAGGACAACGAAGCCCGCACCCACGGTCGCATTGTTGACCATTGCCCTGACAAAGCTGGGCATGAAAACACCGCTAAATACGAGGGTAACCAGGGCCGCTCCGACCGCGATGCTGCGCAAAGCAAAATGCGCCGGAAGAAGTACAAGCCCTATACCGATAATCAGCGCGAGGACCAGGGACTGAAGTATCCACTGCGCCATCATGCGTACGTGCAGCGCACCATCTTCCCCGGCCTCCGGCCTGAGAGTGGAGTACAAAAGGTAACGCCCGTCCGTCGCAAAACTGGTCAGCCCCGAACGATCCGCCGAGGTGCCTTCCGAAACCCACCCCATTAGCCAGTCACTTGTTTTGTTGCCTCTTGGCCAGGAACGAAACCCGTTCAGAACCCACACCATTTCATCGTTCCATGGGCCGGTTTTTCCGAGATACGAGAGTTCCCTTGGTACGTACGCGGCCAGGTACACCTGCTGCACCGCCGGATCCTGGGGAAACTCGGGTACCTGCAGATGAAAGCCTGCCTCCCGCACCGTGTATCGTATTTCCAGCAGGAATGACTGATCGCTCTGTTGGGAAGCAAGAGGGATGAAGTAGTCCCCTGTGTCGCCCTGCTCAAGAGGCACGGGACGTCCGTTGATGCGTACGGGTTGTGAATCAAAATCGACATTTCCCGGCAGACGAACAACGAGCCTCTGCCTTGCGCTCTGCATCCTGTAGGCTGCCTGAACGCTTGTCATATCACTCCTGGTGACAACCATACGCACGAGGCCACGATCGATACTGGTGGCTTTTACGTCCTTGAGCTCATATCGCGTCACATTGACTCCGAGTTGCCATTCGTCATGGAACTCAAATGCTCGTGCCGCATCCTCAACGGTTCTTCCGTCCATGAGATCGCGTCCGGGGTCGATCGGGTTCAATCCCTTCACCGCTTCGGCAGGGGCAACATCAATTGCTTCGGCTTTTGCCAGTACAACCTGTCCCCATGCCCTGTCGACATCGCGGGTGACTATGCGCGGGACATCCAGCTTTACCGTCTTGCCAATATCCAGCTTCTCCACCTTCTTCTCCCACGCCAGCCGGAATTGCGCACTGCCAATGAACTCTGTTTCCCCCGCCAGTTGCCATGCAACATGACCTTCGGCGAGATCGTCGGGTAGATTGTCTCCCTGAAGAATCGTGCGACGAACACCCGGCGTCGTGACCCGGATCAGTTCAGCCGCTTCCCGCGGAATATCGATGCGCAGGAACTTAACGCCACTGTATAGAATGTTGAAACTGAACGTGGCCGTGTACTTAACGACACCAGATTCTATCCGGGCGACCAGTAATTGCCTCGCGGTGATGTGCGGGGCTCGCCTTTCGGCATCAAGCGCGAGGGAAACGGCCTGATCGGTGTAGGCAAATGACACTACGGGCCTCTCGATCTTAGAGTTTCGCGTGCTTCGCATCTGATTGACAGCGTCCCTGTAGGGAATGACACGCAGACCGCTGGTTGTCCTCGGGTTGAGCCTCAGGCTTTCGGGCCCGTAGACAACCAAACGACCGGATTCCCGTTCAACGACATCGGGGTTTGCCCGTGGAATCAGCACATCGATCCCGGCAGTTTCCCCGGTTGGATTCAGAAGGGCCGGCTCCTGAAGCGCCCGCTGTAATTTGACCGCAACTCCGACACGGCCGCTGGCCCTGCGGGAGAGGTTTATCGTCAACCGCCCGTTCTTGGCATTCTCTCCCTCGGCCTCGTCAAGATGGAACCCATCAACTGCCGCTACGGATGCACCCCCTACGGAGGCACCCTTTACATCACGTATGTCGTATCCCTTTGGCACCAGGAGACTCAGGCTGAAAACACCTGTCTTCTGAACGTCGTGCACTGCAAGGAAATCAACCACAAGCTCTTCCGGCTGCACATGTACTTCGGCAAGGGAATCAACAAGAATGCGCGGCTGGATCTTCTCGACGCTCAGATCAACGGTGAAGGGCAGCGCGGAGTACCTGTATGAGAAATCCCACTTGCCTTTTGTCAATCTGGCGGGGAGTTCGCCGGAATCAAGCTGCAGAAGACCGCGCCGATTCACGACTTCGGCTCGAAGACCGGTGCCCATCTTAATGACAACAACCCCGCGCTGACGTCCGACCCCCAGAGCCCGGACCAGCGGCACTGCGACACGGGTGTCCTCGCCGAACTTCTCGAGCTCGATCACCAGTTTCTGCGTGCCCCGCGTGGGTTCAAAGAGCTGGACACTGACCGTTTGCGTATCACCGTTGCCCTTGACGGACCATTCCCTCACATTCTGATCGAAGACGTTAACTACCTTTTGTCCCGAGGGTACCTCTATTTCGAATTCAGACAGTTCTGTTCGGCTTATCTCGTACGTCATCAGCACACGACTGCGGAGAACACCTTCTTCTACCCATACTTCCTGCTCCGCCCTCGCGTTCGCCAGGGCTTCAAGGCCTTTTGCCCCCTCAGCTTTCGGAGTCCATTCGACGCGGACGGTCGGTGTTGCACCCACGAAAGCTTCGACTACGGTCTCTTCTACACCGGCTTTTGCCGGAACGTCACTGGCCGCAAGCAGAGGATGCACCTGGACCTTGACCCCCGACTCCGGAATGCGAACACTCCATCGGCTGAGCGGGGCGATTGGCGATTGGAATGTTACCGTGTTGCGACCGGGTGACTTGGTGTATGACTTTGCAAACTCGAGGGTCAAATCATGGACCTCCGGCTGGTCGCCCTTCTTCTCGATCAACAGCTTATGTCCCGTCCCTTTGTCGAACACAACTCGTGCGGCAGAATCTCCCATCCGGGCGGACGTTATCGCAACGTCGCCGAGGCGAATTGGGACCTCGTGCCACCCCTTTTTCAGGAGTTCAATCTTAACCCGGGCTTTGACCCTGACCACGTCCTCGATGACTTCAGCTTCGCCGGAGACTTCAGTGACCAGAAAATCACTTGGCGGGGGTGCATCTTCGGGGCGGCGGGTGGCTTTTTCGGCGGCTTTCCACAGTTTTTCAAACTCCTCGTATGGGACGAACACACCGCGTCCCTTTTTTTCAAAAACCTTCCAGAGTTTCTCATAGGGAACGTATATGCTCTGCTCTTTAAGGTCTTTCTCAGAGAGTTCAGCCGGCCCCTCTGCCTGTACATTTGCCCTTCCCGTGCATAGAAGTATTCCCATAAGTGCCAGTGAGGCAGTCAGCAGGCGTCCGTATCGCTTTATCATGACAGTTCGCTCCTTCTGGTTGTTGGCTATCGGCTACTAGTGTCTTCTGTTGGAGATCTTAAGTCCGCATGAACGTTGAGTAAAGGAAACAGGACGGAGAGAGGAGTTTCCACTGTTGGCGGAAACTCCCATGGTTGATGGTTAATGGGGGACGGTTGATGGGGGACTCGTATGACAAGGCTCCCGCGCCATTGCACAATACTCCTCATAAGGCAGATCTCCCCGATACGAAAAATGTGTTCCCATCACAGAAACGTCTCTCAAACCCTTTACCTTCATACGTTTTTTGTGTTTTCTTTATTGGCGCTGACTTCAGAGAGCAGAGAACAGATGAATGCCACGGATATCAGAAAGCGGGTGCGTGAACTGGGTGATCCTGAGGATGCCCGGTTTCTGCAGGGTTACTTCAAGACAGGCCCCGGGGAATACGGGGAGGGTGACGTATTCCTGGGCATACGTGTGCCCGTGATTCGCAAACTCGTGAAGGAATTCAAAGACGTTCCATTGCGCAGTGCTGCCGCCCTGTTGAAATCGCCCGCGCATGAGGAACGGCTCCTGGCTCTTCTTATTCTTGTGCGTAAGTACGAGAAAGGAACCGAATCCGACAGAAAAGTGGTCTACGGCCTGTATATGGATAACACTCGCTACATAAACAACTGGGATCTTGTAGACCTCTCGGCCCCCAATATTGTCGGGGCCCATCTCTCGCATCGCAGTCGAAAGCCACTGGACAAGCTTGCAAGGTCACGACTTCTCTGGAACAGGCGGATTGCAATACTGGCAACGTTCTCCTTTATAAAAGCGGGCGAGAGTGACCCTACTTTCCGGATCGCGGAGATGCTGATTGAAGACCAAGAGGACCTGATCCACAAGGCGGTCGGATGGATGCTCAGGGAAGTGGGCAAGCGGGACATGACGGCCGAAGAGGCGTTTCTCGATCTGCATTGCAGAAGAATGCCCAGCACGATGCTCCGATATGCCATCGAGCGGTTTCCGGAGAAAAAGCGGCAGCGGTACTTGAAGGGGTTGGTTAGCCAGTGACCCAGGTAGGTCCGCCGCTATGAGGCGGATCAAGCCTATGGATTGTAAACTCCTGGCAAGTTCTTTGTGCTTCGCGCCAGCATTTGTGCCCGAATAACTGACCGGCAATGGGCCATCCACCTCGTAGCGGTGGACGTACGGGGAGAGAGCATCGAGCGAAAGTGTTGAATTCCTAGCTCCGAAATTCTACTATTTCCTTCTAACATGAGTAAGCAATGCCCCATCAGGAGAGTTCTCAAGCGTAGCGGCACCGTTGTTGTTTATGACCGCAAACGCATTTCCACGGCTATTTACAAGGCCACCGTCTCACTCGGCAGGGGAAACCGAAAGTTATCCGAGAAACTCGCCCTGGAAGTTGAGAAGGCCCTTGTAAACACTTACCGGGGTGACATGGTTCCCACGGTGGAGGATATCCAGGACGTTGTCGAACGTGTCCTCATGGAGCATCGCCTCACGGACCTCGCCAAAGATTACATCCTTTACCGGCATCAGCGGGCCAGGGAACGGGCTGCCAGGGTTTACGAATTTGAAGTATCCGACAACGTACCTTACCGCAAAATATACGAAGTTCTTCGCTGGAACATGAACCACAGGTGCGACACGGTGGATGGGCTGAACAGGATTATCCGTGGCGGAGAATTCCCGGATCTGGTAAGGGCTACGGACAGGCGCTATGACGAAGAAGTTGCCCTTGCGGCCGATCTGATCCTACGACGTCTGAAGGACATCAAGATCGCAATTGTTGCCGGGCCTTCATCGTCGGGCAAGACAACGACCATGATCAAGGTCAGCGAGAAACTGAAATCCGCCGGAGTTGCCTTCAAGGCAATGAATATTGATCACTATTTCTTCGACCTGGAATCGCACCCGAAGGACGAGTTCGGGGATTATGATTACGAGACGCCCCAAGCCCTTGACCTGGAGATGATAAACGATCATCTCGTGCAGTTACTGGACGGAAAAGAAATCGAGACCCCGGATTATAACTTCAAGACAGGACAGCGAACACTGAATGTCCATCCGCTCAAACTGAACAGAAACGAGATCCTGCTTATCGACAGCCTGCACGGACTCCATGAGGATATGACCTGCCAAGTACCGGCAGAGAACAAGTTCAAGCTCTATGTCGAGACATTGGGGCAGTTCCGGGCACGGGACGGCACGTTCATGCGTTGGGCCGACAACAGGCTCTTGAGACGAATGAACAGGGACAAGCATTTCAGGAATCTTCAGCCGCTCCAGACACTGACCCACTGGCATTACGTACGACACAGTGAATTGAGGAACATCATACCTTTCATAAAGCACGCCGACTGTATCGTGAACACCGCCTTGCCATACGAACTGCCGGTGTTCAGACACACGCTCTTCCGGACCATATCCAAGGGCATACACAGCTATGCCGAGGATCCCCGGCGGCTGGACGCTCATATTCGCGGAAACCGCGTCTACGAACTGCTAAAGCCACTCAAGGCCCTGAAGGACCATTCGTGTATTCCTGGCCATTCGTTACTCCGCGAGTTCATCGGGGGGAGTACGTATAGGTACTGAAGGGGGGTTGGGATCAACGCCCAACGTCCAACAACCAACATCCAAGTCGAAGAGGGGATGTCCTTCTGCGGGAGATTGTGGCCCGGGGACTAGCAGCTAAATCCGCGGAGGCGTATCGATACCCAGCAACTCCAGGCCCTTTTTCAGCACGGCGGCGACTACGCCACACAGGTTGACGCGGCTTTCGCGTATGCCTTCGGGCGCCTTCAGGAATGGTACGTTCTGGTAGAACGTGCTGTATGTCTGGGCAAGATCGTAGAGGTAGTCGCAAAGAACACTGGGCCGGTAGGCGTCCGCGGCGCGAATCACGGCTTCCTGGAAACGCATCAGCTTCACAATCAGCGTTCTTTCAATCGGCTCTGTAATGAGTATGACGAATTTCTCCAGGTCCATATCCGGGAAACGTTCCACGTACTTGTCGTGGACGCTGGCGATGCGGGCGTAGGCGTATTGAAGATACGGGCCAGAATTGCCGTCCAGGGCCATCGCCCTGTCCCATGTGAAGGTGACCATCGTTTCAGGATTCTGACTCAGATCGGCGTACTTGACGGCACCAATGCCAACGGCCCTGCCAACCTCTCTGTGCTCCTCTTCCGACATCTCCGTGGACGAATTCTTAACAATCTCGGTTGCCCGGCGTTCAGCATCGTCGAGAAGAGCTTCCAGCCTGATGACATTCCCGTCCCGGGTCGAGAATGCCCCTTCGGGGAGACGCATGAGACCAAACCAGACATGCTTCATCTCGACCTCGACGCCGAGCTTCCTGCATATTGCGAAGAACTGATTAAAATGGAGCTGCTGACGCTCATCTGTGAGGTAGACTATGCTGTCAGGGTTGAACTCGTTCACACGATCGAGCACCGTCGCAATGTCGGTAGCTGCATAGTTGAATCCGCCATCGCTCTTCTGGACGATTGCAGGAGGGAGCTTCTCGTCGTCAAAGAATGCAACCTGCGCACCTTCGCTTTCGCGAATGATCTTCTGCTCCTTAAGCTCGGAAACCACACCTGGCAACTGGTCCCGGTAGTAGCTTTCCCCTCTCACGAGGTCGAAAGACACTCCCAGTCTTCCATAGATCCGGTCCAGCTCCTGGAGGCTGAGTTCCATGAACTGCTTCCACAGGGCTGTGTTCTCTTCGTCGCCGGATTGCAGTTTAACAAGCTCGCCGCGACACTGATCGATCCATGCCGGATCTTCCTTGCCGCGTTCGTAACTCAGAACGTAGACGCGTTCCAGCTCTTCCATGGGGGCTGTCTTCATGGCCTCCTGGTCGCCGAAATGGCGGTACCCCATTATGGTTATTCCAAACTGGGTGCCCCAGTCGCCGAGGTGGTTGTCCGACAGCACACGAAACCCGAGGAACCTGAAGATCCTGTCGAGAGTGCTACCGATGTTTGGAGACCTGAGATGCCCGATATGCAAAGGCTTGCTCATATTCGGAGACCCGTAATCCATAACTATGGTGCGTCCCCCTCCAGTCTCCGGAACTCCGAGCCGGGAATCGGACGGCAGATCGTTTGCATAGCCGGCAAGCCACTCGTCAGAAAGGAAGATATTGACGAAGCCCGGCCCGGCGATATCGATTCTTGCAGCACATTCGGGAAGTTGTGCCTTATCTTTGAGGATCTGAGCAATCTCGCGGGGAGGGCGTTTCAGCAGTTTGCCGAGTCGCATGCATTCGTTGCACTGGTAATCGCCAAACTCCGGATTGCCGGTGGGGACAACATTTACGTCAGCAAGATTTTCCGCCTGCTCCGGGAACAAACCGGTCAAGGATGACTTAGCCCACGCCGAAAGGTGCTCGCTGATAGAGATAGCCGCCGATGTACCGGTGCTGTCCCCTTTTGCTTCGATGTTACCTTCGTCTTCAGCCATTACAAATACCTCTCTGCTTATCCAGAATGTGTTTCTCCAGTTCGTGGTAAGCCCTGTCGATATCGTCATTTACAACGCGGTACATGTAGTCATTTCTGCAGGACATCTCGTTCTCTGCAACGGCGAGACGCCTTTGAATCTCGTCGTGGCGATCCTCGGCTCGCTCGGTAAGCCGACGTTTCAACACATCCATAGATGGCGGCTCGATGAACAGGTCCACAAACCCTGCCTTTAACGGGTCTCCATCGGGATAGGACTCAACAGCGCCACGGATCTGTGCGGCGCCCTGAACGTCGATATCCATAAGTACGCTTTTGTCATCCGCAAAGGCCTGTTCGATCGTGCTCTTCAGTGTTCCATATCTGTGCCCATGCACGACGGCATGTTCAAGAAACAGCCCGGCCGCCAGGCGTTCGTCAAACTCGTCTTCCGTAAGAAAAAAGTAGTTCCTGCCATCCTGCTCCTGGCCTCTTGGTGCGCGTGTCGTACAGGACACCGAGTAGACAATCCCGGTGTGCTCTTCCAGAAGCCGGTCACACAGAGTCGTCTTGCCTGCCCCGGATGGCGCCGAGACAACAATGAGTAACTGTTGAGAGTTCAGAGGTTCATTCAACGTTCTGCACCTGTTCTCGAACGCACTCCAATTCCGTCTTAAGGAAGACGACCTGTGCGGCTATGGAACCGTTGTTAGCCTTCGAGCCAATTGTATTGATCTCCCTGAACATCTCCTGGCACAGGAAGTCCAGCGGACGCCCAGCCGGATTTTTCGCGGCAATGATCTTCTCCGCTTGATCAAAATGGCTTTCCAGTCGCGTGATTTCTTCAGATATATCGCAGCGGTCGGCAAAAACCGCGACCTCTTTCAGCAACCCCTGGGAATCCGACCCGATGGACACCCCGGCCTTCGAGAGGCGTTCCTTGAGGAGTTTCCTGTAGCGCTTCACAACCCCCGGTGAGAGTTTCTTGACCTGCGCCAGCCGTTTCCGCAGTTTCGCAAGGCGAGCAAGGATGTCTTTCTGCAACGCCTCTCCTTCGCGGCATTGCATCGTACGCAATTCGCTTATGGCGTTCTTGAGGGCCTTTCTTACAAGTGGCCAGACTTTTTCTGCATCGTCCGAGACACCCTCGAGGCGAACAACTTCCGGCAGCATGAGAAGGGCCCTGACATTCAAGTCATCTTCCAGGTTAAGTTCGGACGCCGCATTCCGCAGTTCGCGAACGTAAGCGCCGGCAATACCTGTATCCACAATCACGCGCCTGCCGTTGCCATTCCCGGAAGACCCAACCCGTACGATTCCCTGAACATGTCCACGGCGGACGGACTTATGAATCAATTCATATATCCTGGACTCCAACACTGACAACGATCTGGGCGAATTAATACGCACGTCGAACTGTTTGCGGTTAACAGAGCTTAATTCGATCTCCACCTTGATTCCGGATCGGGCCGCATCTCCCCTGCCAAAACCGGTCATGCTTATCAGAGCCATGCTGTCCTCGCCATGTTTGGTGTTTCTTACGCCAACGCCTCGCCGATCCCGTCCTTCAACTAATCCTCTACCGAGTCTTTTGCCCTTTTCTTCAGATAAGCCTCGATGAACATATGGATGTCGCCATCGAGCACGGCGCTGACGTTGGATGTCTCAGCGCTGGTGCGGTGATCCTTTACCATAGTATAAGGTTGCATAACATAGGAACGAATCTGGCTTCCCCAGGCGATTTCACCCTTTTCCCCGTAGAATTTCTCCAGGTCTTTTCGCTTCTGATCCTGCTGCCATTCGTACACCCTGGACCGCAGTACCTTCATGGCTTTGGCCTTGTTCTTATGCTGCGAACGCTCCGCCTGGCAGGCCACCACTATCCCGGTGGGAATATGGGTTATCCTGACAGCCGAGTCGGTCACGTTCACATGTTGTCCCCCCGCCCCGCTTGACCGGAAGGTGTCCACCCGCAGTTCGTCCTCGCCGATATCGACTTCCGTATCGTCATCGACTTCTGCTACCACGTCAAGAGCGGCGAAGGATGTGTGCCGGCGCTTGTTGGCATCGAAGGGACTAATCCTCACCAGCCTGTGCACTCCTCTTTCCGCGCTCATGTAACCGTATGCGTGCAAGCCGCTGACCGAAAAGGTGACACTTTTAACGCCGGCTTCGTCGCCGGCTTGGTATTCCACGATCTCCAGTGCCAGTCCGTTGTTTTCGCAGTACCGGGTGTACATCCGGAAGAGCATGTCTGCCCAATCACAGGACTCCGTTCCGCCTGCGCCGGCATGCAGCGTAGCATATGCGTTATGCGTATCCAGTTTCCCGCTCAGGAGGGATTGGAACTCAAGGGCCTTGAAACGTTCTTCACATTTCTCAGCGCCGGAGGATGCTTCTTTAAGGGTGTCGTTGCGATGGGCCTCGTCATCCTCTTCCTCTGCGAGTTCCAGGAAGACGGATACGTCTTCCAGTGACGAGAGCAGTTCATTGAAGGGTTTTAGTATGGTCCTGTGACGGTTAGCCTCATCTATCGTCGCCTTCGCGGCCGTCTGATCGTTCCAGAACCCCGGAGATGCCGCCAACTCGTCAAGCTCGTTGAGCCTGGTCTGATGTCCGGAAACGTCAAAGATAACCTCGCATTTCGTCAAGGCGCTGCTCCAGGTCGGACAATTGGGCTTTAAGATCATCAAGCATCTTCTTCTCCATGTTCCTCCGTCGGGTGGAGGTTATGTTCATTCCGCCTCTTCCTGTTCTCATAGAGAATCATTAAGCAGGCCGCCACTGCAAACACAGCACAAGGCACGGCAAAAATGGCGTCGCCAAACCTCGTGTATAAGCTCAGATCCATGTCATCAGATGGAATCGTCACACCGTAAACGGCAAAACCCGCGAATGTCGAGCCTGATCCCAGCTGTTCGAGGGCACTAAGTCTGCCCCGCCTGTCTATATGACACGTGATGCCGGTGTTTGCCGATCGCACGGCCTCGACACGATTCTCGACGCATCGAAAGACACAGTGGCTCACGTGCTGCCTGGCCCCGGACGAACCATCGAACCAGGCATCGTTTGTCTGGTTGATGAGGAGTCGTGCCCCGGCAAGAACTGCCTTTCGCCCCAATGCAGGGATGGTGTCTTCAAAGCAGATCAGGGACGAAAAAGGAATTCCCTTCAAACGGAACACCGTACTCCTGGTTCCGGGTGTACAACTGAAGCCCAGCGGAGCACAACGGCTCAGAAACGGTATGCTACGATCAAAAGGAATGTATTCTCCGAAAGGCACGAGGTGGATCTTCCTGTATTTCTGCCGTACGGCACCATCCGGATCAACCAGGAAGCTGCTGTTGCAGAATTCGAAATCACCCGTGGATTCGGATTCCGCCGTCTCCATGGCTCCGACAAGGACGGGCGCACCCAGGGAAGCCATGTCCGCCGCAAATCTGATTGCCTCAAGGTCGTTGGGAAACGCACCGGGCAAAGCGGTTTCCGGCCATATGATGAGGTCCGGCCGGCTTGTGGCGGCCAGTTCCGTCTGGTAAGCCAGACTTCTGTAGATATCCAGCACAGCTTCCTTGGTCCATTTCTCAAGTTGGGGAATGTTGGGCTGCACGGCGGCAACCTTCACGCTGCGGTCTCCGGGATGGGAAGATCCGAAGAGATTTGCACGTCGCGTACCCATAACCCAGCACAGGGCGCATATCGAAAGCCCGATCATCAGCTCCACGCGCACGCGACGCCGCCTGGTGCCGTCCGCTGGAAATACATCAAGGGCCGTCAGGGCCATCGCGGTATTCATTACAAGAAGCACCGCAGACACTGCATACACCCCACCCCACTCGGCAACCTGGATAATGGCCAGGTTGCGATACTGGCTCACTCCAAGGGCATTCCAGGAGAAACCTGTAAGCAGTGTCGAGCGCAGGTACTCGAACCCAACCCACAGAAAAGGGACTAGCAGAACGAGGACCGGTCTTCTCAGAAAGTTGATCCATTCGCCGATCCCTTTTCCATCACCGGAAGTGCCCAGCCCCCAGTTGATCAACCATGAAGAAGAAGCATAGAACCCGCCGGTGTAAAGAGCACAGTATGCCGACAGCAACAACCACCCGAGCACCACCAGGGGCAGCGGTCCGCCATTGCTACATAGACGCAGAAGCCATGCCAGAGAAGGAAGCCAGTGGAACAGGCCGGAAAGGAAGCCCCACTTGAAAGAGCTTCGGGGTGAAGACAATCTCGACAGGATCAGCATCGGGATAAGGGCCACCCAAGCAGCCTCCCAGCTTTCCATAGGCGGAGAACTCGAAGCCACCAGCAGACCGGTCATGATCGAGCAGATCAGCCGCCAGATTACGGGATACCACTTCTGCTTCTTTTTCGGTTCAGGTATTGAAACATGCGAAGACATGTGAAGCCGTGGCCCTGGGCCACTCCTCCCGTGCGATCAGCGAATCCGGGTCAGCGGCCGCAGCATTTCTTGTACTTCTTGCCACTCCCACATGGACACGGATCGTTGCGGCCGACTTTTGCCGCATCCCTCCTTATGGAATCCGCATGCGGGGCAGATGGAAAAGGAGGCATACCCCCGATGTCGTCCATGGGTTCCTGCATTGGTTCATGAGGCTGGCCGGCAGGTGCGCGACCACCACCTAGTAGTGATACTTCGTCGTGGACAAGCGTCTGGGGTAAAGAGGACATGAAAGACTCAAACGATTCCACCGAAGTTGAAGACCTGAACACCGATGAAGCCACTTCCTGCTTTATGCTGCCCATCAGCTCCTCGAACATGTCGAACGCTTCCCGTTTGTACTCAACAAGCGGATCCCGCTGGCCGTAAGCCCGAAGCCCGACTCCTTGCCTGAGCACGTCTACGGCACGAAGATACTCCTGCCAGTGCGTGTCTATGCCCTGCAGGATAATATGGCGTTCCATCGTGTTTACCACCGACGGATCCTCCAGGGATGTTTTCAGTTCATATGCGCGCCTGACCCTCTCGAACACCATTTCGGTAAGCGCTTCCTCGTTGCCGGCCTTCGCCTTGATTTCCTGGTTGCTGACAGCGATCGGGAACGTGGTGCGAATCCATTCGGTGAGAGACTCGATTACGTCCGCACTGTCATCATGAGGTATGTCTTCACATTGAATCGCGATTACATCGCCGATAATGTCATAAACTCGCTCCCGCACAGTCTCGGCACTGACGATCTCACCGCGGAAACCGTATATGACTTCGCGCTGTTTGTTCATGACATCGTCGTACTCAAGGGTCCTTTTGCGGATAGAGAAGTTCTGCTGCTCAACACGCCTCTGGGCGGTTTCGATGGACCTGTTGAGCCACTTGTGTTCAAGTTGCTGGCCTTCCTCGAGTCCTAAACGTGTCATAATGCCTGCTATGCGGTCCGAGCCGAACAAACGCATGAGGTCGTCTTCAAGAGACACATAGAAACGCGAAGATCCTGGATCGCCCTGCCTTGCGCACCGTCCGCGGAGCTGCCTGTCGATTCGCCGGGCCTCGTGCCGCTCCGAGCCTATCACGTGGAGCCCGCAGGGGGCATCCTCGAGGATTGCCCGGAGGGTTTGTCCGTTGACACGATCTTCCAGCGATGTCTGCGACTCTATGATCTCGCGGTCAACGTGGACCACTCCCTCCCCAAGCTTGATATCCGTGCCCCGGCCGGCCATGTTCGTGGCGATCGTAACGGCACCCGGCTGTCCCGCGCGCATGACTATCTCGGCTTCGGTCTGGTGGTTCTTGGCATTCAGCACGTTATGCGGAATTCTCGTCCTCTTCATCATCCGACTGATGACTTCCGAGGTGTCTACGCTTGCGGTACCGACAAGAACCGGCTGTCCCCTGCTGTGACAGTCGGCGATCTCCTCTATGATGGCTTTGTACTTCTCTCTTTGGGTCTTGTAGATGACATCGTTATTGTCTACGCGGCGCACTGGGCGATTCGTTGGAATTACGACAACATCGAGCCCGTAGATATCGTGAAACTCGTTGGCTTCGGTCTCCGCTGTGCCGGTCATCCCCGCGAGCCTGTCGAACATGCGGAAGAAGTTCTGGATGGTTATGGTGGCGAGGGTCTGAGTTTCCCTTTCGATCTTAACGCCTTCTTTGGCCTCAACCGCCTGGTGCAGACCGTCGCTCCACCTTCGTCCCGGCATTAATCTCCCCGTGAACTCATCAACGATGAGCACCTGGTTGCCCTGCACGACGTACTGTACGTCTTTCTCGTACAGACAGTAAGCCCTGATGAGCTGGTCAACATTGTGAATTCTTTCGTTCTTATCAGTGAAGCTCTGCTGAATGTCCTGTTGTTTCCGCATCTTCTCTTCTTCCGACAAGGAATCATCGGCATCAAGCTCCGACATAGCGGTTATCATGTCCGGCAACACATAGGCCTCGGGGTCGGAAGGATTCAGGGCTTCGCAGCCCTTCTCGGTGAGGCTCGCATCGTGTCCCCTTTCGTCGATAGTGAAGAACAGATCCTCGCGTAGAGCACGTGCCTCCTCTTTGCGCATATCGGTAAGCATCACGCCTTCTATCCGTTCGTGCAGCTTGCGGGTCTCGGGGTTTTCGAGCAGATGCATGAGTTGCTTGTGCCTGGGCATACCATGATTGACTTGGTAGAGCCTTAGCTGCGCTTCCTCGGACTCTTCTTGGCCAAGAAGTTCTTTGGCCTCCTGAACAAGACGCGTACAGAAGTTTCGCTGCTTTTTGACAAGGGCCTCAACCTTGGGCTTCAGGTCGAAGTACTGGTGAGATGAGACGGGGGCGGGGCCGGATATAATCAACGGCGTTCGGGCTTCGTCGATCAGGATGCTGTCGACTTCGTCGATGATCGCATAATGATAACCACGCTGAACAAGTCCCTCCGGGTCGAAGGCCATTCCGTGATCGCGAAGGTAATCGAAACCGAATTCACTATTTGTGCCGTACGTGATATTCCTGGAGTACTCAACGCGTCTTTCCATCGGCGGCATCTGGTTCTGGATGCATCCAACGCTGACGTCCAGGAATTCGTAGACCTGCCCCATCCACTCTGAATCACGCCGTGCGAGAAAGTCATTTGTGGTAACCAGGTTCACATTGTTCCCGGTCAAGGAAGCCAGGTAGAGCGGCATCGTTGCGGCGAGGGTCTTACCTTCCCCCGTAGCCAGCTCCGCGATCTTGCCCTGGTGCAGCACTATACCGGCCATGATCTGGCTGTCCCAGGGCACTTCGTTCCAGGTCGTATCGTGTCCGCACAGGTCAAACGTGGTGCCGACGAGTCGCCTGCAGGCGTTCTTCACGGCGGCAAAGGCCTCGCACATGATGTCGTCGAGGGACTCACCACCGGCCACACGTTCCCTGAATTCAACCGTTTTGCGCTTCAGCTGCTCATCCGAGAGGGCCTTGAATTCCTCGTCAAGAGCATTGACCTTGTCAACAAGAGGGCGAAGCAAACGAATATCTCTTTCGTACTTCGTACCAAACAGACTCTTTACGGCCTTAAACATCCGAGAGATTCCTTCTTCAAATTAAAATACGGGGAGGCACCCACTTGCGTCTAACGTCCCAGCTCCAAACGCCTTGCGAGTCTTTCAGGAAGTCCTACGGCACGGATCTTGTTCTGGGTTTCCTCCAGGTTATACGGGATTCGCCTCAGTTCACATGTGTGCTCGGACGGACTATAGATTACATAGGAAGCCCTCGGATCACCATCGCGTGGCTGGCCAACACTGCCCGTATTGATGAAATAGCGCGTTCCGAGGCCCAAGTTGATCTTGCTGAATGGGCGCCTGCGGACACGTCCATTCTTTTCGTACACGGCAGGTACATGCGTGTGACCGTGAAAACATACCGAAGTGCTCTGATAGCTGAAATGCGCTTCCGCATCCAGGGCGTCAAACACGTATCCCCATTTTTCGGGCATATCCAGCGTGCTGTGAACAATGGAGAACCCCTTTACCATTCTGGTCAGTTTCAGGCTGCGAAGAAACTTCACCTGCTCGTCCGACAGCTGGCTGCGGGTCCAGTCCACAACACTGGCTGCAAGAGGATGAAAATCATCGAGTGATTCGTCGTGTGAACAATAATGGTCATGGTTTCCGCGCACGGAGATGCAGCCCAGATCCACGATTCTGTCGAGGCACTCGGAGGGGTTTGCGTTGTATCCGACTATATCGCCCACGCAGATGTAGGAAGAAACGTCTTGCTCTTTTGCATCAGCAAGGACTGCATCCAAAGCTTCAAGGTTCGCATGGATGTCTCCGAGTATCGCGTATTTTGATCGATCCATATGGATTAAGATCCATCACAGTTTCAACAACGCCGCCGCCAGCATGAGGTCGTCGGGCGTGGTAACCTTTATATTGGACGATGCCGCCGGCACCAGCCGGACATTATCCAACACCAGTTCGGCTGCAGAAGCTTCATCGGTAACCGTTAGATTCTTCTTCTTCACCGCTTCAAAAGCCTTTACGAGCACTTCGTACTTGAATGTCTGCGGTGTCTGGACCGCCCACAGCTTGGCCCGATCCACAGTCTTAGTGACCGTGTAACCCCGGTCTACATATTTGACTGTATCCGTGATCTTGACTGCCGCAACACCGGAACCGTAGCGCTTGGCAACCTTTATTGTGTCAGTGATAATCTGAGGGGTAACGCAGGGCCTTGCACCATCATGGACCGCTATAATGCTTGCGCTTTCATCAACTACCGACAGGCCGTGGCTGACAGAAATCTGGCGCTTGCCTCCTCCCGCTACGACACTGTGCACTTTTGAACATCCAAACATCTGTGCCATTGAGCGGGCGCTGTCAACACGCTCTCTGCGCACCACCAGAACTACCTCGTCGATATCCTGGCATTCTTCAAAAGCTTGGAGAGAGTACGCGAGGACAGGTTTAGGCCCCAGGCTCAGAAAAGCCTTATCGACTTTTCCGCCCATACGTTCGCCTCTACCACCGGCGACAACTATTCCAACGTTCATACTCAATCTCCTCGGGAAACACCTGCACCCGGACACAACAAGGACTAACCAAGCCTCGGTGAGACACTCCTTCCGCTGTCAGCGGTTCACACGGTGCTTTCTGCCAATCTGAACCCTTACAGAACAACTGAGATTAGGCGCATATAGCTGCCCAGTCAAGGTATTTAGCCGGGCTGGGATCTGGGTAATTGCTTATACCAGGCATTTGTGCATAGGATGCGTGGAATAACGCCCTCGAAAGTAATTGGTACAGGATGACAGAGACAATTCTTCCGATATTCGGAACGGCGGCAAGTGCCATGGCAAAAATGGTGCTCCTGTGTACCGCCGGGGCTGTGCTTGTTCGCAGGGGCATTATCGGCGAAAATGTCCTGCAACCGTTGAGCAGACTGACTATTGCCCTGTTTCTGCCCTCGTTGCTTGCAACAAAGCTAGGGGAAAATGTAACAGTCGGCCAGCTTAGACTGTGGTGGCTGCTCCCGGTATCAGCTGTTGTCTACGCCTCGGTCGGATTTGCGTTGGGCAGAGTTTCCAGAAGCCTGTTCTGCCGTACAAAAGGGTTCGAGCGTTTCTACGCGGCCTCCTGCTCCCAAGGCAACTCCGGATACCTGCCAATGATACTCGTCGTCACAATCTGCGAACTGACTCCCGAATTCAAGGCCATCCCCAACAGCAAGGATATCGGTCTCGCATGCGTCTCCTTGTACCTCGTGGGTTTTGTCCCGACTCTTTGGGGGTGCATATTCCCCTATGTATCAGAACACCGTATTGATCGATCATTGATCCCGCGCATCTTCAACCCACCCATGGTGGCGGTGATAATTGGTGTCTCAATCGGGTTGATACCGCCGCTCAAGGGACTCTTCTGGGGCGGGAATGCCCCGTTGTCGATCGTGGCTGATGCTGCCGACATGCTTGGAGATGCAACAATTCCCTGTGCAATGCTCATATTGGGGGGAAATCTCTCCAAGGGGGTAGACGGTAAAGCTATTGATGGCATGACGGTCACGGGTGTCGCGGTCTGCCGGCTGCTTCTAATGCCACTTTTTGCACTGCTCTACGTTGCATTCCTGCGACATACCGCCTTATTGCCCAACGACCCGCTTGTGGTGCTTGTACTTCTTATATCCCCGTCAACGCCAACGGCATTGAACATGGTGGTCATCAGCCAAGCCGCCGGCCGCCAGGAGAAAGCCGTTGCCAACCTGCTTTTCTGGATTTACACCATCTCGCTTGTCACTCTGACATGTTTTGTCACCGTCTTTCTCTACTTGATCTTCCATTCGCCGGCCTCCTGACGTACGACTGGACATGACCCCTGTCTATAACCGACCCGCAAACCGCAAAAAGAATCTGGAATCGCAACCTTGGGTTCCGCATACTGACGTGGTACATACAATCCGGGAAAGACGAACCAGCCAGGAGGACCTCTACCATGATGGCTATGGGTATTATGCCTTTGCTTATGGCGCTTATGATGTCTCAGAACATGGGAGGCGACCTTCTTGATTACATTCCCTCGGCCGACTACTGGCATTACAAGGACGTTGAGGTAACCGAGGTAGCAATGCTGATGGAACTGGGTGGCGGCGAAGAAGGTGATGCCGCCAAACTTGTTCAGCAGCTCGGATCATCAAAGTACAAAACCAGGGAAGCGGCTACGGCTCAACTTCGAAAAATGGGCGCCCGTGCTTTGCCGGCATTGCGGGAAGCGGCAGCTTCCAATGATGTAGAAGTCTCCTCGCGCGCACGCGAGCTCATCAAGAATATGCCGGGCGAAAGCGGTAAGTCAGGCGAAGTACGGCGCCTTATGGCCATCAGGACGCTCGGGGAATTGAAATCGGAGAAAGCCCTGCCTGCACTTCAGCAATTTGCCGACAGTAAAGAGCTGTTTGTTGCCGATTACGCCATGGCTGCCGTCAGCGACATCAAAAAGGGGTCCCACGAACGCCCGGGCATTTCGCGCGAGTGGCTGGAGAGAGACCTGGCCTGCCTTCCGGCAGCCTGTGCGCTGGTTGCCCAGTCGACCGTCGGAAAGACTCGACCTGAATCAGCCGGCGGCTGGTTGAATGAAATGGACCGCACAATGACGACCTTCAGCGCTCAAATGGGAGGAACGCCGCCAAACTTCCGTGCCGAAGTAGTGAAGGGCTTCCTTGGTGTAGTGGAGAAAATCGGCAATGTTCGGCTTCAGTCCATTACGGTCGGGGTTGATGGCGCCATTGGAGATCAGAAAGGCTTCATGCTCATGATCGCCAGGGGGGCATTCGATTCGGCCGCAGTGAAGAAGTGGATGTTGCAGTCGGGCATGCATGCCACTACCAGGAACGGAATAGAGTTCTTCTCTCCAGAGGATGAAGTCCTGTTTTCCCTGGTATCAAATGACACGCTTGTGTTCATCGCAGGAGCGAACCCGGCCGAGTTGCCCGGCGCAGAAGTCGTTCGGGCACTCACTACCAAGTCCCCGAGAATGCAACTGAAAAAGAAGGTGGCCGAACTTGTCAGCAAGGTGGATCGGAATTCCGCCACCTGGGCCATCGCATCGATTACCGATTCCTATAGACAGGTACCATTCACGGAACCGTTCGACACCGCAACACTCACAGTCGATCATAAGGACGAGGGGACGGGGCTCACGTTGACAGCCACGGGAAAAGACGCAGAACGTGTGAAGGCAAGCGTCGACACCATGAGGGCGAAGCAGCAGGAAAGCCTCGCCGAGCTGAAGAAGCAGATGGCTATGGCCGGTCCGATGGCAGAGATGATGAAATCGGCCCAGAAACTGATGGAGGGAATCAAATTCGATCTCGACGGACAGACTGCGACAGTAACGATGACCGTCAGTGACGATGAGGGAGGCATCATGAGCATGCCAATGATGTGGATGGGCATGATGATTCCTGTGCAGCAACGAATGCAGATGCATGAAGAAGATTTTGAGGCACTCCCTCCCGTCGAGATCGGCGATCCTATCATGGAGTGATCATGCGGCGGGTTAGCCCGGGGGAGTAGTGAGATTGGCAACACCTGCAACAAGCCCGGGATGCGGCGGCGGTTCAAGACTCCCTTGGAATCTTCCATCAACTGGAGCACGCCGCCGACACCCGAGATTGTACCAGCAACACATTGCAAAGCCAATTCAGAGGAAGAACCATCGAAAAGCCTCTTGAAAACCCTCTTTGACAGAAGATCTCAGATTTGATAAACGCTTGACTAGTTGTGAAGCCTGCCAAGTGAGTGGCCGCGCCTCTAGCTGGGTTAGAGGCATGATGGGTATTCGAGGAGGGCTAACACCAGTAATACGGAGCAGATTCAACATGCCTTCAATTATGATAGCCTCTGGAGAGCGTGCCGGGCAGCGCGTCGACTTCGACCAGAACAAGGTAACCATAGGCAGATCCGAATCAAACACGTTTGTCATGGACATGCCTTCTGTCTCGGCAGAGCACTGTGCGATAATCCTGAGGGGAGACCGGTATGTCGTCCGCGATCTTGATTCGACCAACGGCACTTCTCTCAACGGCTCCCCAGTGAGAGAGGCACGTATCAGGCACGGCGACATCATAAAGGTTGGTGACGTCGAATTGCTCTTCGAGGACGAAAGCGCCGAGGCAGACTATACGCAGCGGCTCGATGCCTTCAGCACGAGGAAGAGCGGCCGTTGGAAAGTCATAATTGCCGTTATCCTAGTCACGGCCGTCACGGTCACTGCGGCCTGGTGGTTTGTTTCCAGCCTTATGGGAAGCTAAGCTAAAGCCTGTTTGGAAAGAGTCTTCAGCCCGCCGGACATAAGCCCCAATATCCCCGCTTGTTCTTTGTTCTCATCCGTTATCATTTACCGTGAGCAGCGGTATAGTCTGCCCGCTCCACCCTCAACAGAAAAGGGCCGGCATACCGGTTGAGACTGGCGGAATCGGCTCGAGAATGCCTTGGACAAGCCGCCGAAAAGGGTTGACCTGAAACGCAAACCATCTAGTATGCAGGGTCGTGTCAATTCTCGGCACGGCGAATACAGTTGAGAACAATCTACAGTGAGGGAGGCAGGATATGGCCACTATTGATTTTGGCGGCGTGAAAGAAGATGTTGTCATGCGGAAGGAATTTCCGATGAGCAAGGCTCGTCGGATTCTCAAGGGCGAAACTATTGCCGTGATAGGTTACGGGGTACAGGGACCTGCGCAGGCGTTGAACATGAAGGACAACGGACTCAACGTCATAATTGGACAGTCCAAGGCTTTCAAGAAAGACTGGAACCGCGCCAAGAGAGACGGCTGGATCCCCGGTGAGACACTGTTTGACATTGAGGAAGCCGCAACTCGTGGCACAATAATCCAGATGCTTGTCACCGACGCAGCGCAGCGCGTGATCTGGCCTACTGTCAAGAAATGCCTGAATCCCGGGGATGCTCTTTACTTCTCCCACGGATTTTCGATCGTTTACAGCGATCAAACCAAGGTAATCCCGCCTCCGGACGTAGATGTCATTCTCGTTGCTCCAAAGGGTTCCGGCACATCCGTTCGCAGGAACTTCCTGTCGGGAGCCGGCATCAACTCAAGTTTCGCAGTCGAGCAGGATGCAACAGGACGGGCACTGGAACGCTGTCTCGCGGTCGGCATCGGCGTGGGTTCGGGCTACCTCTTCCCCACAACCTTTCAGGATGAAGTTTACAGCGACCTGACCGGCGAGCGTGGCATCCTCATGGGCGCCCTTGCAGGTGTAATGGAAGCCCAGTATGACGTGCTGCGCAAGAACGGGCACAGCCCCAGCGAAGCGTTCAACGAGACAGTTGAAGAGCTCACGCAGAGTCTCATACGACTGGTAGACGAAAACGGAATGGACTGGATGTTCTCCAACTGCTCGGCAACAGCGCAGAGAGGTGCGCTTGACTGGCGTCCGAAGTTCAAGAAGGCGACAATGCCGGTCTTCAAAGAACTCTACAAGGCGGTCAAGACCGGCAAGGAAACAGCCCGCGTAATCAGGGTATGCGGAAAGAAAGATTACAAGGAACGCCTGGACGGTGAACTGGCGCAAATCGGCAACTCCGAGATGTGGCAAGCCGGCGCGGCAGTCCGCAAGCTGCGTCCGAAAACCAAGGCCAAGGCCATCACCAAGGCGACCAAAGGCATCAAGGGCCGCGGCAAGAATTAAACTGTTGCAGCGTTATGGATGAACAGAAGGCCTCGGCATCTGAGAATGCCGGGGCCTTTCTCTATGCATGCGGAATGCGCAGCCTGCGCTCTGCGCTGCGAAACGCCACTCTGCCGTCATCGCCCGTCCGCAATCCTGTCTTGTTCGACAGTCTACCTGTCCCCTGTCTTTGCTGCGACAGATGCCGGCGCCTGGGCCGGACGGTCAGGCCGGTACAGATAGTCGGGCCAAAGCGGACAGTTGAGGTCGATCCACGCGGTCAAGGCGCGCCGTTCTTCGACGCTTAGCTTTACCTTCCGGTGCTGCTTTTTTGTCAGCACCTCGAAGAGCCGGCTGCGCAGCGCGCCGAAGGTGAGAGGTTCGGCCTTGAAATGCCGCGCCCCGTAGTGCCAGTCAAACATGTGGACCCACCCCCCGGAGATGAGCGAGCGGTAGGACACTGGCACGCGCTCCGCGTCCAGGTTCCCACGAAGGTCGGGACGCTTTCCCTTTGTGCCGTCGTGACAGGAAACGCACCGTTTGTTCAGTACCGGTTGCACTACGTGTTCGTAGTCGAATGGTCTCGCGCCCCAGGGGGGTGGATCTAGCCGCCGCGCCGGCTGATCCACCGCCACCATTCGCTGCCGCACGGCCGGTAACTGCAGACGGTCCTCGTGGCATCCAATGCAGCTGCGCCGTTCCCCCGGCTGGAGCTGCACCACGCTCCGCATACGCTGCAGCTCGTTATAGTTCTCGTCGAGCAACTGGAAGTAGAGTACCTTGCCGGCAGGCGCCGTGAAATTAACGGAACCATCCGCGGCAACCGGCACCGTGCCCAGCACCGCCTTGGCAACGTAGCTGGGCCAGCCTACGCGCTCGGTGACGCTGATCGTGCCGTCGGGCCGGGCAGCCGCGCTGCCCTGCCGAAATGCATGGGCGCCCAGAGCATTCTGCGTGCGGGTCACTATCTCGTGGGCAGGTCCCCTGACCTTGTGAACAGGCGTGGCGTAGAAGTCCTGGAATGGCGGATGCGTGCTGCGATACTCACCACAGCTCAGATGCTCGAGCAGGGGCGGCACCTCCTGCACGACCTGGAGGTACTTTACGCGCCCCCGAGCGACGGCCGGTCCAAGCCCTTTGTAGACATCTTGCACGGTGAACTGGCCCAGCCCCCGGGATGCCAACGCCTGATCGGGAACCGACGGCAAGAGCGGTGGCCGTGCTCGCACGCGCAACGGCGACGGTTTCTTGCTGCTGATCGACGGATCCAGGTAAAGCAACTCGCGGTTTCCGTAGCGGTCGATCACGTACAGGCCCCAGTGCGAGCGCTTCGCGGGGCTGTGGCTGACCAGGAAATGGTCGCGAGAGATCGGCTCGGGAAAGCGAAAGGTCTCGTGGTGCGAGCGATCCATCTGGTACCGCGGCCGGGTGTCAGGCGTGATGCTGGTGATGGCGGCCGTGTCGTACAGTCCCTTCGAGCGGTCGAGCAGCGCGATGGGTCCCTGGTGATCGCCATGTGAAATCAGAGTACAGACAATCTCCTGACTGCCGGGGACTTCGCGCGCATGCCCGTAGCAATAAGGCGTGTTGTTGCCGAATACCAGCTCGGGATGGGTGCCATCCGGCCAGATGGACCACAGCGTGTGTCCGAAGTCGGCGCCCTTATCCTGGTACTCTGAGCGCGTCCACATGATCCGGCCGTCGCGTGTCGTGACAGGATCCCACTCGCTAAGGTTGGCAAAGGAGAGGCGCCGCATCCCGGTACCGTCACGGTTCATTCGGTACAGCACGTAAGCCTGAGGCTGCCAACAGAGAAAGCGGGTCGTGCAACGGGTGGAGATAAACCCCAACTCTCCATCAGACAGCGGCACCGGATCGAAATCATGAAAGGGCCCTCTGGTAAGCCGCCTGGCCCCACTCCCGTCGACGCGCATGGACCACAGGTGCCAGTAGGAATGCCACCCCTCGACCTCCGGTTCGTCCGGCCGATAGGCAAAAAACACTGTCTTAGCGTCGAAGTCAGCCACCGGGTGCCGCACGATGCCGGCGCATCCGTCGAAGAGGGTCTCGACCTCCGCCCGCGCGGGATCGAACCTGCCCTCCGCGTCACGTGGCACGTGCAGTAGGTAGATGCCGCCACCGGAGGCGAACAACCCGTCCATGTGCTCACTGTAGTTGTGCGAGGGCTGAAGCGGATGGCGCTTGGCGAAGAGCACCTTCTCGATGGGCATGAGCCGGGGGTCGCGGAAGAAGAGCCGGCGCTTGGCGTGGCGAGCGGCCAGATAGAGCGCGTCCGTTTCGCCCTGTGCTTCTGCCCTGGCACGCAGATCCGCCGCTTCTGCGCGTTCCCTGCCGACGTCGATGCCCTGTTCCGACACGCGCGTAATCAGTTCATCAAACTGTTTCAGCGTGCGCGCCAGCGCTGACAGACGTGCCAGGCGGCCCCAGTACGGCTCGCCGCCGGGTACGGCCGGACGGTCATTGATCAGCGGGGACAGCTCATCCCTGTTGTCCAACCGGTTCCACGTGTCGCGTTCGCAGAGAAAGGCGTATTCAACGATGCCCCGCCATGTGGGTTTGCGCAGGGTGAACGCGGGTAGCGTGAGGGCGGGCAGGGCGCGCGCCGGGCGGGAGGTCTTGGCGACCGTTGACCACGCCTGCCCGTCGGCCGACACCCGCACTTCGACGTCACGCGGCTGGCGATCCGTGAATTTGCCGGTGCGATCGCGGGAGAAAGCGACCCGCACTACCATCGTCGGTTCAGGTAACTCGATCTCCACCCACTCTTCGTCGGTCGAAGCCGCGATCCAACTATGGTCGTTGCCGGTCTTGCCGTCGTTCAGGTGCGCGACGGCATGGATGGCGTAACCTTTGATAACCGAAGAGGCCCGGGGTTTGGCGCCGTGCGTTGCGAGAGCGAGGTTATCGTTCCCGTCGGGGCCGAAGATCTCCAGTTCGTCCACGCCCGCCGCACCGCGCCGGGTGCTGAGAATGACCAGCCGCACAATCCGCGCCTGCTCTGCAGGAAAGACGACCGAAGTCGTGCAGTCATCAACAGCTGCCCCGGCCGTGCCGGTCGCCAACGCCTGCCGCGCCTCGTCTTCAACCCTCACTCGCGCCCCTGCAAAAGCGGTGCTCGCCACAGTCACAGTCAGTAGGACAATCAGAATCCCAAGTCTTTTTCTCATATGTTTTCTCTTCCACAAGGCACAGGCTCGCGCAACCGCAATGGTGGCGTGCAGACTGTTTCATTTCAAGTCCAATTCGACGACAGTGGGGACAACCGGGCAGACCAGGGACGACAGGGGTCTTTAGAAGAGATTCTTTCTGAAGGAGTTGAAAGGTCCTGTGGAGCCAACGATCGGAATCGAACCGATGACCTCCCCGCAGTTGCGGGGTGCTCTACCAGCCCACCTGCAACCTGCCCGCAATGCTGCGCATAGCGCTGCAGGCGGGCGCTGTAGCACTGCGGACAGGCTGAGTCAGTCGTGAACGGGTTCAAGCAGTATCACCGGACCAAAACGCTCTGGCCATTGAAACGAACCGGCGATGATCATCTCGATGTACTCCCGACGCCGCAAACGTTTCAGCCAGTACTCGGCCTTCCGCGCCAGAGTGGGTGTTGTGAATTGCAGCAAGGCAACCCGATTCCAGGGGCCTCGACCGGCTGTGGCCTTGACAAGCCCTTTACAGTGTTCGTTGAGACGTCGGGCAGGCTGTAGACAACTGCCTATGTACTGGTGGGTTCCTGTATCGTTCCTGAGAATGTAGAGATAGCCCGGATCCGTCATAGAAGGCCCTGTGGAGCCAACGATCGGAATCGAACCGATGACCTCCCCGCAGTTGCGGGGTGCTCTACCAGCTGCGTCAGTCCTGAACGGGTTCAAGCAGTATCACCGGACCAAAACGCTCTGGCCATTGAAACGAACCGGCGATGATCATCTCAATGTATTCTCGACGGCGCAGACGTTTCAGCCAGTACTCGGCCTTCCGCGCCAGAGTGGGTGTCGTGAAGTGCAGCAGGGCTACCCGGTTCCAGGGGCCTCGACCGGCTGTGGCCTTGACAAGCCCTTTACCGTGTTCGTTGAGGCGTCGGGCAGGCTGTAGACAGCTGCCTATGTACTGGTGGGTTCTTTCCTCGTTCCTGAGAATGTAGAGATACCCCGGATCCGGCATAGAAGGTCCTGTGGAGCCAACGATCGGAATCGAACCGATGACCTGCTCATTACGAGTGAGCTGCTCTACCAGCTGAGCTACGTTGGCACTTCTTCTCTGTTTTCGTTGCCCGACCCGATGACCTCCCCGCAGTTGCGGGGTGCTCTACCAGCCCGCCTGCAACGCTGTAGCACTGCGGGCAAGCTGAGCTACGTTGGCACTTCTTTTCTGTTTTCGTTGCCCGACCCGATGACCTCCCCGCAGTTGCGGAGTGCTCTACCAGCCCGCCTGCAACCTGCCCGCAATGCTGCGCATAGCGCTGCAGGCGGGCGCTGTAGCACTGCGGACAAGCTGAGCTACGTTGGCGTTTACGAGGCCTATTTCCGGCAGAAAAAAGCAGGCGATACTGTACCCGATTCCACCATCAAGTCAAGCAAGCATCCTGACAATCAGAAGTTCCAGCACCAGAGGGCCGGGAACTGCGGTTGAGACGAGAGACTCGTGGGCCGCCACGATCTCACGGTGGCAATGTTCAAGCTCCTTGGTTGAGAAGAGGTTTGCCTGTTTAGCCAGCAGCCCTACCCGGAAAGGGTGTGTACTTCTTGGATCTCTGGTCAGCCATTCCTTGAACATGGTCTCGGCCTCGGGAGGAACGTCTCCCCAGGCTACCGCACTCTTCCCCGACTGGTTTTTCCTTCTGACAAGCCATCGGCGGTTGATTGCTTCACGGTAGATCATCAGCTCACGGATACGACTCCCCATCATCATAACAAGGCCGATGGGGCTTTGCTTCTGAAACGAGAGCTGTCGAATCATTTCCAGGGAACGGGCTAGGTGGCGATTGCCAACGGCGTCGGTGAGATCCCACACTATGGCCTCTCGCGACGAGCAAGTGATGGCTCGAATATCTTCGGGTTTCACCTCCCTCCTGTCCCCGAGGAAAAGATCAAGCTTGTCGAGCTCCCCGAGAAGCTGCCTGCTGTCGGTACCAACCCTTTCGACAAAGGCCAGCAATACGTCCCGTGGCATTTTTAATCCTTTCTCAGGAATCACGGTCCTCAGAAAAGCCGCAGCCTGTTGATCAGCCTGGTAGCTTCGATCCGGAATCGAGAACTCTTGAATGGAACCGTATTGCTTGCAGGTCTTATAGAAAGAATAGCGCTTATCAACCTTTGGTGCCGTAACCACCAGATGCTGGCCGGGCAGGAGCCCTTGCTTGATGAGAGCGGCAAGTTCGTTAACCTTGGTCTTCACGGTTTCGCTTCGCCCCACGACAGTATCCGCGAGAAAGCCGGCATCACGCAGCCATACAACCTTGTCGGATCCCATGAACCCGGGCGTCTGAAGAGATTCGAACGCCTGGTCCAGCTTCCCGGACGCCCCATCGACGGTATCGGCCTTAGCGTCAACGATTTCAAGTCCAAGCGTCTGTTCCTCAGGCGAGATGACACCTGAAATGACTTCCTTGGCCGTTGAAGTCACACGGAATTCATCATCCCCGAATATAAGGTGTATAGCAGAACTCATCGTCAACAGAAAATAGCCCTGACGGGGGCCTACGGCAAGAAAGCATTTCCGGTTTTGAAGTGACAATTGTAGTTTTCGGGGGGTATTATGCCCCCTGTGAGCGACTATGGATCAGCCCGTATCAAAACTAAGAACAAAGAAATCTCGAAGCCGCGAGAAGCAAGCAAACAGGGCGGCAACCAAGCCACCACTGCGCAAACATCCGGCCATCGGACTTCTCATAGCTGCATCGCTATGGCTTGCTTCGGTACTCGTTCTGGTTATTGGATACATACTGCAGAAGCAGTGGCCTGCTAATCAGCTTCTGTTGCTGGCGGGCGACAGTTCACTGCTCCTTGTAAGCCTTCTTGCCGTAGGCATTTACATGCAGATAGTACGGCCGGACATTCTCAAGCAGAATTCTCGCCTTCTTGCATTGGCTCTTATTTGCCTAATACCACTTGTCGTTGGAAGGGGGTTGATCTATTTCGCCGAGAGTGGAGTCCTGTTACCCTTGGGAACTACGATCTTCCTACTCCCTTTTGCGCTTCCCCCGCTTCTGGCAACGATACTGTTCGGCGGAAGCCTGGGAATAGCCGTAGGAACCTGGTCAACCCTCGCATTCGCTATCATGTCGGGGCGAAGTTTCACGGTCGTGATGGCCGGTGTCATAACCACGGTTGTGACTTCGAGTATCGCACGGAACGTCCGAACCCGGTCGAAAGTGGTGAGAAAGGGCATGATAATCGGTGTGGCGCAGATTGCATGTGTGTTTGCGGCGACTGCACTGAAGGAGATGCCTCCGGATATTACAGTGGTCATTCACCAGGCCGGGGCATGCGTTTTGAGCGGTGTACTCTCGGCCATTGCAGCATTATTGATCCTGCCGGCATTCGAAGCCATGTTCCACATCACCACGGATATAACCCTTCTTGAACTGTCCGATCTCGGACATCCGCTCTTACAGCGTCTGGCCATTGAAGCTCCCGGCACGTACCACCACAGCCTTGTCGTCTCCAACCTGGCCCGTGCGGCCGCGGACGCGATAGGAGCAAACTCACTTCTGGCCCGCGTTTGTTCCTATTTCCACGATATTGGCAAACTTACCAAGCCGGAGTTCTTTGCCGAGAACCAGATACGCCGCATTAACCCGCACGACGATCTGCCACCCAGCATGAGTACCCTCATTATCACAGCCCACGTGAAGGAAGGACTCAGCCTCGCGGTATTACACAAGCTCCCTGAACCAGTGGTAAAGGTGATCCGGGAGCACCACGGGACGTCCCTGTTGTCATGTTTCCACCACAAGGCCAAGTCACAGCTTGAGTTCGAGCTGGACCAGGGACAGTCAGGATCGGGCGTCAGTCCGCAGAAGCTGAACGAGGGGGATTTCAGGTACACCGGCCCGCGTCCCACTTCCAGAGAATCGGCAATCATCTGTATTGCCGATGCCGTGGAAGCTGCGTCCAGGTCCCTTGACAAGGTCACTCCGGCAAATATCCGGGGCATGGTGGATGACATTGTTCTCCAGCGAATAGAGGACGGCCAGCTAGACGGGAGTTCTATCACCTTCTCGGAGCTGGTCGAAGTGAAGAAGGCATTGACGTTCACACTAACCAACATGCTCCACGGAAGAGTACCCTACCCCACGAACAATGAGAATTCAGGTAACGAACAATCAAAAGACAGCTCATCCAAGGATACAGTCGATCAGAAAACTGACGGAGTACCTGATAAACACCGCCAGCAACCTGCTCCCCAACAGGCAGTGGGGTGACATCAGTATTGTCCTCGTAGACAATGCGGGTATGGAGCCATTCAACCGGAAGCTGTTCGAAAAGACCGGTACAACTGACGTAGTCAGCCTGTGCTACGAACCAGTACCGGGTGAGAACGCTGCCTGGGCAGGAGACATTGTTGTGAATGTGGAGTTGGCCGTCGAGATGGGAAGGAAACTGGTGCGTCCGGGAGTCTCCTGGGGGCCTGAACGCGAGTTGGCTTTGTACATTGCCCACGGATGCGACCACTTTATGGGTGAAGACGATGCAGATGAAAAGGGACGGGCGAGAATGCGACGGCGAGAACTGCGGTGGGTTGACGGGGCAGGCAAGGAGGGCCTGCTTGACGAGTTGTTGATTCGTTAATTGACACATTGCAGTAACGGACCTGGAAAGGAATTGTCATCCTGAGCGAAGCGGAGCGGAGCCCAAGGATCTCATCCACCGGACGACACATTAGATCCCTCGGCGGGCTCGGGATGACAGTATCGAAGCGGTTACTGTAGAGAAGTCACTATGACGAAACACGTTTCACCCCTACGGGGGCCTTTTGAAACAGACTCCATCTAGAACGGGCGCATAGGTATGCCGAAAACTGATTCATTAGATATCGATATTCTTGACTTGATCAGGGAAGAGGCCTGGAGCGAGGTATCTGAAATATTCAGGCGTATCCATCCAGTGGATATCGCTGAGATAATGGACAGGGCTCCACGCGAAGACATAAACCAGCTTTTCTCGCTCGTCGATGACGATGCAAAACCGGACGTCCTTGCCGAGCTCGAAGCCGTAGCAGGCTCGGAGGTGCTCGACTCTCTCACGGACCTGGAGATCTCGGACATCGTCGAAGAAATGGCCCCGGACGATGCCGCCGACGTGCTGGGTGATCTCTCGGAAGAGCGTTCGGAACACGTACTGGGCCTCATGGAGAAAGAGGAATCTGACGAGGTCCGAAAGCTCCTTGAGTACGGCGAGGAGACCGCCGGCGGCATCATGACGCCCGACGTGGTAGCCATGCAGGGGGATCAGACAGTGGAAGAGGCGTTACAGGCTATTGCTTACCTGGATACCAAGGAACGATTCTTCTATGCATACATCGTAGATGCTGCCGGTGTACTCCTGGGCGAAGCTGATGTGTGGGAGCTTCTGCGCGAAAGGGAACGCAACAGGCCACTCAAGGACGTAGTACATGAGAAGTTCCACTCTGCATCTGTGGACATGGACCAGGAAGAAGTGGCCCAACTGATGAACAAGTACGATTTGACGGCTGTACCCGTTGTGGATGCCGACGGCGTGCTCGTTGGGCGAGTCACGGCGGATGACGTTATTGATGTAATGGAAGAAGAAGCCTCCGAGGACCTCTTCCGGCTCGCGGGATCCGACGATGCTGAACTTGAGACCCGCTCGCCCTTAAAGAGCTGTATGGTGAGACTTCCGTGGCTACTGATGACTCTACTGGGTGGGTCGATAACCAGCCTGATTCTCAGGAGTTTCCTGTCTCGTATTTCTGATGTCCTGATTCTCGCGGCCTTTGCACCCATAGTCCTTGCAATGGGGGGCAACACCGGAATTCAGTCGTCGGTGCTGCTGGTACGCAGCATTGCACTTGGGAACCTGAAGGGCCGAAGTGTCTTCAAGTTGCTGCTTCGCGAAATCGCAACCGGCGCCATTATGGGAGTTGTTTGCGGGTTGATCATAGGAGTATGGGCGCACATTCTTATCGCACAGTCACCTGAGCAGGCTGTCCTGCCTACCTTCTACCTGGCCGGGGCCGTATCGCTGGCACTGTTCTCTGCAATGGCATTTGCCGCAGTATTCGGTGCACTTGTTCCCATTCTGTTAGACAGGGTCGACATCGATCCCGCGGTTGCGGCGGGCCCGTTTATAACTATCACCAACGACATATCCGCGCTTCTTATCTACTTTGGTGTTACCATCCTTCTGCTAGACAACTTTGCCGGTGCAGTATGATCGAGAAGACGGAGGCCGTTACGCTGAGAGTCGTACCGTTCTCTGAGACGTCGCACATGGTGACGTGGCTCACACCCGGTTACGGAAAGCTCACAACGGTCATAAAGGGCGCAATGAGACCCAAAAGTCCCTTCCTTGGCCAATATGACCTGTTCTACACCTGCGAACTTCTGTTCTATATCCGTTCGCGGGGAGGAGTACATATCGCAAGGGAATGTGCGCCTATTCTGCCCCGCAAATCGATCCGCACCTTCTGGCGGTCTTCGGTATGCGCATCCTACCTGTGTGATCTGCTCGCCCGCGTCAGCCTCGAGCATGCCGAGCAGACCGATGTATACATGCTCGCAACCGACACACTGAACTTCCTCGCACAGAGACAACCACGCGAAGCACTGGTTTTCTGGTTCGAGCTTCGTCTCCTGCAGGCAATAGGACTCTCTCCGCGACTGGACAGCTGCACAGTGTGCCGGACAAATGTCCCTCAAACGGAGACCGTACCGTTCTCTCACCAGAATGGCGGCATCGTCTGTGGATCCTGCCGCTCACGCTCCAACACCAGCGCTACCATCCTGACACCGGATGTCAGGGCTACTCTGAATGCCTGGAGCAGGGCTCCCTCTCCACGGATTGCGCACAACACCCTGTGCAGCCCACAACAGCACTTTGCTCTCTGCGAGCTTTTCGATATCATGTTTGACCATCTTGGCGGCAGCAACACTGCCCATCGACAAGTGCTTCTCGATACTCTATCATTCGATCTTGGAAGGAGCACTCCGTAGGGGTGCATTGGGAGGGGCAGCGCCTGCCCGGCACCGTGATTGCTCTGGTGCTGCGGCCTCGCTGCCCGCGGACCCCGAGGCCGGCGTCCCTCCCGTAAGAGCATAGCGGCATAGCAAGGGACTTGATCCCGCCCAGAGATATGGGCTTTTGGGGAACATAATGAAAGATATACGCATCATCTTCCTTACAACCTGCCTTCTAATCTCCGCCGGTTGCGGGGACAAGAAAGCAGAATCCGGCGGCGGTGCTGACGGTCGTGAGATGAAAGTGGCGATACCAGACGACCCCTCGGCTGTTATCATAAACGTGAACGGAAACGAGCTCACGGTCAGCCAGGCTCTGGCTCGTGCCGACCAGCGATTAACATCGCTACATGGAGAACTCTCCAACGCGGAACGGAAAAGGCAGCGGCCGGAACTGCTCAACAAGGTGCTCAACCAGTTTGTGATGCGTACACTGCTCCTCGAAGAGGCCGAACGAGTTGGTATCACGGTGAGCCGCGAAGAGACATCAGACGAGTTTGCCCGGCTTGACAAATCACTACGTCGCATTGGCAAAGGCATCGATGAAGTGATGGCGCACAGTTCGCAAGGTGAGGAAAGCATGCGCGAAGAGATCGTTACTCGTCTTAAGGTCCGAAAGCTTCTGACCCAGCAACGGCCGGACGCCCCGCCAACCGAGAGAGACATTCAAGCATTCAAACGCGACAACCAGAATGGTGTACCGATGCCTGAGAGCGTCTCTGCACGGCACATACTTATGAGGGTTGGTAAAGACGATTCCGAGGCCATTCACGAGGAGAAACGACAGAAACTGGAGCACGTCCGCCGGCAGCTTATTGCTGGAGCCGATTTCGTCCAGATGGCGTCTGAATTCTCCGATTGCCCAACAAAAGCAAAGGGAGGTCAGCTTGGCAGTCTCCCCCGTGGCTTTATGCCGCTCGCTTTCGACATTGCCGCCTTCTCTCAGGAGATCGGTGCTGTTGGAAACATCGTCCGCTCGACGGCGGGATATCACCTTATAGTCGTCGACAGACGAGATCCGCCCAGACTAGTGCATCCTGACAGACTCCCGGAAACGCATCTTAATGCAGCCGTGAAGGCCTACCTGAACAGGAAAGCCAAAGACGAATTGCTTATCCGCCTGCAAGAACAAGCGACAATCACCTACGCAGAAGACGTCCAGTGAGTTCCGAGAACGTCTGACTCCCACCCCTTGGGTGATTCCCCTGGACTTCGCAAGGGGCAGATGTGAATGACGGAGATCGGAACTCCTGGCGAGTTCCGCTACGGGAAGAGATGAAATGTAGCGGATGTCGCAAAGACTTCCGACGGGGTAACGGGAGTGCGGCTGTTCCTACTGCTCTCTCTAGGTTAAGTCAACATGCATCTCTCTTCTACCCGCAGAGAAATCCGTTTGGACGCCTACGTGGCTGAGAAGTGTCGTTAATGCCACATTCTGAATTCTAATGAATCCAGCTACGGGAAAGGGGATTGGTGTAGCAGTCCAGTGCCAGAGACCACAAAAAAGGCCCCCGTCAGGGGGCCTTCCTTTTGTTCCCGTAATGTCACACCTCTCTATGCCACGTCCTTCTTCCCGCGTTCACGGCGACGGAAGGAGAAGCCCAGGGACATGAACGCGACGGACAGGACCATGTACGTTCCCGGCTCGGGAACAGTGAAGCCCTCCATGTCCGCAAACGCATACTGGCTAATACCGTATTCCTGGTTCTCTGAGATATTCTGTTCGTAAAGCAAGTTGATGCCAACGTTCACAAGATCTCCAGCGTCCAGTGAAGTCTCGAAATCTGTGCCGCCATCATCACTGTACCAGCCACTGTTTCCATATAGCGTAACCGCGTAGGTCGTCGTCCCTATGCCATCGGCAGGTGCCAGATCGTAGTACCATGAAAAGCCGTCTGCCGTTTCAAAGTACAATGAGAGTTCGTCCGGGGCATAAGTGGCCGAACTGTTGTAAAAACTCATCAAGACGGCTTCGTAACCTAAAGCATCCACGTCAACGGTCAACTCGCTGCTGCCGCCGGTTTCGTAGATTAGGTCGTCATAGACCCCGCCAGCTGTATCGTCACCAGAGAACTCGACGCCAGAACCCCCACCGCCCCATATGTCGGCATCTGCCGTAGGGAGCTGTGAGTCACCGGCACCAGTCTGGACTGGAGACGGTGGATTGGCCGAAGCTGCAGTCCAATCATCCCAGTCCGATTCTGACAGAAGAATCGTCGCTGTGGATATACCTGCCATACCAACCATAAGCGCTAGTACTATCGCTGCTACACTTTTGATTTTCATCTTTTCTGTATCCTCCCGGGCAAACGGTTAATGCTGTCAGTCTTTCTTAATTCTGTAAAAGAACGGACCCTCACCGTCGACTACCGCTGTATCGACGTCTTTCTGGGTCATGTAACCAGTCTCGTCAGCAACCAGACCCGACAGCGCCGAGACTGCACTGAAGGCTCCGTACATCGTTTCAGAGCGCAAAACTGAGTATGTCTCACCCGCTACGCATACCCAGGTGATTTCAACTCCGTCTGCTACAATGGCAATGTCTTCTGCCGCAAAGATCGAATTGGCGTAATCCTCGTCGTTCTCTGCCCAGAGCTCAACATAATCGACCATTCCATCGCCATCAGCGTCCCACTGTTTCATATCACCGGTAAGGCTGTCAACACTTCCGTAACCATAACCAAAATTGCCGATGAGGGCCTCCTCCAGTGCAGTAAGTGCGCCAGGAGGCGAAGAAATGCCGTCATCGTTAATCACGACTGCGTCAGATACCGTGTACGCTTGGGCTACCAGGATACCAATTCCGTCAGGGTCGCCCGGGGTGAGCCTTATCATAACCGACTGGATGTCCTGGAGATCCTCGGCAAACATCGCATCCTTGTTGCCCGGCCATTCCGTGGTCCATCCGGCGTCGAGGGTCAGTGGCAGATCGATAGTAACCACTTCGCCGGGAGTCCGGGAAACGGCAAAATCGACACGCCATTCTCTGTGATCGGCTGAGTTGTAATTCAGGAGCACGCGTGCCACATTGGGGGCACTTCCGTCACCCGATATCTTGAACTGGAGCGTGTTGATCGCGGCAGCGATGAGATCGCCCGTGAAGGGGCTGTCGGGTATGTCTTGATCCACAACAACCATGGCACGTACCGCGCCGGAGGGTGGAAACGATCCCGCGCCAAAGGCTACAGTCAAACCGTTATCACCAGACGCGGTATAGGTTACGGAGGCACCTACATCACGAGTATCTCCGCCGTCCATGGCGTCAGCGGCTCCAATTGGGAGCTGCTCCGCGACAGCGCTGAAGGCCAGAGCCACTACAAGAGTGAGTACTGAGACCGTTCCGATTCTTGTCATCTTTTTCATACAAACGCCCTCTTGTTTAACAGTTCGGTTAACAGATTTTCTAGTTCGCAGATCCTACATCCCAGTTTCCACTGCCTGAGTCGCTGCCACGGTAGTACCAGAATGTCTGCCCTGTGGCGAGCGTGTCGCTGGTGGCTGGAATGCTGCCATCCATCCAGTAACCGGCGTTGCCTCCATTCGCATTCCACCAGAGCCTTTTGAGGCTCGTGGCGGCCTTACCGCCAGGTACATCTATGTACAGTTTGTCTCCCAGGCCAGCCGTGCCGGCGCCGGCGGCGCTAAACCCACCGGCATTATTTGCGCCTCCAGTGCCCAGGTTACCCGAGGAGCCGGGCTTGTCCCAGGCAAGGAAGTTCATACCACCGCCTGTGCCCGTGCCATTAACAACCTTATCGGCGACAGTGAGCGAATCATAGTCCATGAAGGCCAGGTATGGTTCGGTTCCATTCTTTGTAACCCATATGCCGGTTCCTGGAGGGATGTGTGCGTTGGCTGCAGAAACAGAGGCGCCACTGTCATCCCAACCATCAAGGTCGTTGTTGGCAGTGTAGCTTTCAGTATTTCCATCTAGATACAGTGCAACATCATCCCCGGTCTCCACCCAGCCTCTGAGGTCAGCCCCCAGATCGGCTCCCAGCGTGTCCGCGGTGGGAGGGCTATAATCATGCGCAAACACGCCGATCTTGGTCTGCTGGCCAAGCGTTAGCTGAAGGGTCTTTACTACCAGGTAATCCTTGTTCTGGAACTTGGTGTCTTCCTGGACAGCTACTGCGTCAAGTAGCGCTACTCCTTCAAGCGTGAAGCTTGTCAGGGCGGTCTGGGTGTGACCTGTTCGCAGATCCATCGCGCCTGAATTGAGCTTGGTCAGAACGGTTCCAAAGGTGTTGTCCTGCGAAAGGAAGAGGTTCCATTCATCATCTACGTAATTGATTTGCACGGCGAAGGCCAGCCACTCGTCCGTCGTGACGCCTGTTGCAACGTTGCTCCAGGATCCGCCGTTTATTGCTTCAACGTCCCCATCGGTGCTGAGATAGAAAGCTGCGGCTACGTCCGTCGGTACGGCGGGCGGAACCGTATCATTGTAGGGCGTGGGCTTCGAATAGGCCAAGAACCAGCCGTTGGTTACATTCTCCGCGGCATCAATACTGAGAGTAAGATCGCAGAGGTTCGCTTCCAGTGACTTTGTCCCATCGGATGCGTCTTCGTTGATGTCTTCTCCTGCAAGTACGTTGGTCGACTGCACTGTCGCCGACCCTGAAGAATCGTTTGTGCCCCAGGGCCCTGTTAGATCGAGGGCTCCCAACGAGTAGCTTTCGAAGTCCTCGATGAATGGAACACTCGCGTCCGCAGCCCCTGAAATGGAGGCCCCAAGACAAATTGTCAGTGCCAATACTGTAGTAAGATACCTGATCATGACCGTTTCCCCTTCGGTTTAGGGTTGAGAGTCAAATAAATAGAGTTTCAGACTCGCCAGCCTTTCCTCATCTTAGCGATCGAGTGCCACTGAAGCACTCTGTACCAACCAGAAGTTGATTCTCACCAACCATCACGAGAGATACTATCGCATTAACGCGCATGTATGTCAACGCAAAAAATAGGGAATTTACCGATAAGGGTCGCGGAAGGCACGATTTCCCTTGGAAACAGGGAGATTAATCGAACAAATCACGACAAAAGAGCCCCAAATAAAGGCTAAATCGCCGAGGGTCTGACCATGACCTTTGTAATCTGCATGGAGCCCTTTATCCGCTGTTCTTCCGATTGCATCTCAAGAACCAGGCTCGCCATCCGCAGCATGCCGGGAGCTTTGTGCAGCCTGTGAAGGAATGTCAGCAAGTTCTCCGGCTGGGCTTCGAAGCTACCGATCTCCACCGCGTACGTGTCGTAAAACTTCGACACAACCGGAGCACGTGGCTCCATGGAGTTGATCATTAAACCTGTCGCACTCGCCAACAGGTCTATCTGGGCCTTGATCTCGTCGGTTGCCGTGCCTCGCGACTTGGCTTCGTCAAGAAGCCCCTCTACCTTGGCATAAGCAGCGGACACTTCTTCGTCTTTGCAGAGCACGCTGAGGTTGTAATTAAGATCCTTCTCTTCCTGCTTAATTGACGAATTGCACCACTTCATTGCATCGACAACAGGTTGCATTGTCAGTTTGTCGATTAAGAGCAAAAGTATGACGATGCCGGCCAGCCATAGCATGACCTTTTCCCGTTGCCCCAGTTTCTGCAGCTTGTCGGTTATCATGCTTCTTTCTCCACTTTCAGTGAACAGACTACCTCAAAACGAAAACGACCGCTTCGGTCTACCGTGGTGCCGCCCGAATCAACGCTCTCGAACATGTCGGACCGCCTCAGGTTATTGACAAGAGTCTGAATCTGGGCCCGGGTGCTGCCGGACCCGCCCAATGTAACGCGAGCCCTGACCAGGTCAAAGTCCATCTGATCGAAGTAAACGTCCTCGGGCTTGAGACGATGACATTCGGTGAAAATGTTGACGGCAGCGAATTTCTGTTCCTGCCTTTCACTTACCAGGTCGATAATCGTCTCTTTGCGTATGACTTCCCGGACGCCGTCTTCAGTATTCACAAACTGCTGACGGAGCTTACCCAGCCGGCTTTGTTTGAACTGGAGTTTCATAAGTCCGTACATGGACAGGCTAACGAGGACTGTCATCACCAGTATTCCCAGGAGAGTCAGCACACGCGATCTTGAGACAAGGCGTTTTCTAAGACCAACTGTCTCCGGCATGAGATCGAAATCCAGGTTATCGGGTGCCAGCGCGATTCCCACGAGCGGCGTCATAGAAACCGGGCTGTAGAGAGGATCCCGAACCGACGGAGTCTTTGGCAACCTGGTAACGAGCTGAAGGCTGTCAGCGGGTTCTGCCGTAGCGTCAAGGCGAGAACCGATATCCTTACTCAGCCCTTCAATCGCGGGCCCTGCTCCGGAAATGAGCATTCTTTCGAATTCGATCCCCGGGGATTCGCCCCTGCAGATCTCAAGTGAGCGCCGGATTTCCCCTGCAAATTTGTCTATCCACTCATTATACTCCTCAAGAAGCTGGTTGGCCCCAATGAGAATGCTTCGGGAAAAGATGACCCCGCCGTTTTGGACAACGATAAGATCGGTGTAGAAGGAATCGACATCCAGAAGGACTGTTCCCCGTCCGTCACCCGGATCAAGCTTGGCGGCCGTACACCAGTTGAGAACACCTTCCGAGCTCAAGGAAATTCGCTCAACATCCAGGCCCGCCTCTTCAAGCACGTTAACCCTATGGCGTACCACATCGCGCTTGACGATGGCCAACATGACACATGTATAGCCTTCTCGCCCTATCCCTATTACCCTGTAGTCAGAAAGGATCTCTTCACGGGAATACGGGGTCTGCTTACCAACCTGCAGTTCAACCATATCGGCGACTTCGGCCGGATCAGTTGAGGGAAGCTTCAGAATACGAACGGTTACTGTCTGTCGCGGCAGACACACGATAACGGGGATCTTTGGAAACTTCAGGTCGCGGACCACGGAGGATATCGCATCGGCGAGCGACGGATCATCATCGGCAATTCGTTCCAGATGGAGCTTTGAGACCGAAACTCCCTTCCTGGCGGGTTCAGCCTGGATTATCTTGAGCCAGTCCTTGCCAATCTCAACGGCAACTACGTTCTTGCGAGGACCTGATTTCTTAGCCTTGTTTTTAGTACTCATGCCAGTACACCTTCTCCCCGCGTTCTTTATCGAAGACGAACTCAATTCGACCGTCTGCAGCGCGGCGATCTCCCGCCCAAGCCTCTACAACACCCCTGAAGAATGTCGACTTGAACTGAACCGACCACGCCATCTTCGCTAACAGTTCACGTTCGTCGTTGTTGAGTTCGTTGAACTCGTCCAGCGTTCCCACCAAGTCAGATTCGCCCGAGGGCTCAAACACGTTGCCGGACTCTCGAAAGGCTTCTATCTTGTTCAGAAGCGACGATGCCGTATCCGACTCGTCCGTCCACCGCATCGCGATGCATCTGAGAACAACACGATCCGCGGTGTTGATATTAACCTTCCCCGACCCGTAAACCGTCAGGCTCGGCCTGATCCTATCGAAGACGGATTCGCTAATGCCCTTAACGAGCAGCAATTCCTCAAGCAAACGGAAATCTCCGTTGCGGCAACTGTAAGGTTCGCCGAGGGAGGCATAGTAGCTACTCTCCGAGCCACCTGTCAACACATCATCCTCGCCATCACGGTCGTCGCTATCCCGCCAGTCAATGATCGCTGCGGCAACAGCCCCGGCGTCTTCTTCACGGACATCACCGGCCACTCTCAACATTGCCTCGATAAGCGACTGGCTTGCCCTGTTAATGCTTATTCGTCCACTTTCATCAACCAGTCCGAAGTTCGTGGTCACAACACCCGCACTATCGGTCATGGTGTTAAGCACGCTGAAAGACGCGCGCCCGAACTCGCTGTGCTCGAATTCGTCACCTCCGTCGTACCAGGTCTCCACGATGCCGTCCCAGTCGTTCGTGTCGGCCATCACTTCGGCAATTGCTCTCTCCACGCCGGCCCTGGCCGCATAATAAGCCGCTGAATCGGACGACAAGGCGCCTACCAGGGAAAGGTTGGCAGACACCAGCGTGCCAATTGCTACCGCCAGGGTCGCAAGAAAGAACAGAGACCACAGGACAAGAATCAGAACGCTGCCCGCAGATACCGCCGAACCGGTTGCGGAGCTTCCGGCTTCGAAACAGCTCGAGCGCGCCACGGGGCACCTATTCATCTTCCTCGTCGGCTTCTTCATATGTCTTTGTCCATGAAGGAAGAACAACTGTCGCCTTCACTGCGGCCATGTCTTCGGAATCCGGTTCCAGACTGATCTCAACCACCGCGGGGTGGTTGGTTGGTTCTTCCCAAATCCCGGCCCATTCGCCGTCAACCCCCTCATCTCCGCGGAAGCGAAACTCCAACCGCTCCATGTTCCGGATGACCTCCTCGCCTCCCGCGGTCCCCACCGGTGCTTTGCCCGGAAAGGTCCAAGCCTGCCGTATCAGTGCCCGACGAGAGTGGTCAAATGTGTACCTGACGGACCCGATCTCCATGCGCTCCTCGTCACTGCCGGTTGAAACCGGAGAAAGCGAAGGAATGGTCACCGATTCCGAATTCCCTGCAAAAGGGATGTCGTGGAAAGGTATGGAGTTCATCAGGTCCTTCTGCACCACACGGAGTCCAAGGTACGTATCGGATTCCCCTACATCAAAACAGTAGGCGGCCTCCCACGCGCGAATCCCTCCGGCCAGCGACGCCCCAATCACCGTTACCACCAGGCTCAGGATGAGAAGAACGACCAGCAGTTCGATGAGCGTGAAAGCGGTAGCCGGACACGGGGTGGCCCGCCCACAAGACCCCGCCCATGGGCCGCGCCCAAGCGTAAGCGGGGAGAACGCACTCTGTCCCCCCCTCCGTCTCAGGCGTGACGTACCGGACAACATGACAAAGCACCCAAATCCCACTTGGGCGTTGGGCGTTGCATTCTGGGCGTTGGGCCTTGGTCTCCCGGATATCGCCACACCAAGCCAGGGAGGAAACTTGAGTCCGGTCCTCATTTCCCCTCTCCCCCCCCCACCCTGAATGCTGTCGATATTGACCTTTGCCGGGCCGATTCATCCCGCCATACGGTTACTTCAACGATGTATGTCGCACCGTCATCATCGTTGCCCGACGTGGGGAAAGGCGCAGAAGAGACCATGACCGACCAGTTGAATTCGTCGTAGTCACCGTCAAACGAGCCTAGCGAAGATCTGGGAATATTGCCTGGGCTGGTCAACAGGTCGAGATCCACGAGTGCAAGGCGCTCTCTTGCCAGGGCATCAGATATCAGGGCATCCCTCGATTCGGCGAGTGCGAGCAGGGAAGTCTGGAAAGCCTCGAGTACGACGACAATGCCGGTGGACAGGATAACCAGCGAAACAAGAAGCTCGATAAGTGTGAAGCCCCTCTCACTACATCCCCGCCGAACCCGTCGCCCTCCACTGGTGCATAGGCTCGTGTTTGACGGCGTTCGTAGTAGGGTCATACGTTCGATACCGGTCGGTCTGCCGCTGTTACCGGAAGCATCATTCCCAGTTTGTCACGTCGTCATCGCTCCGTGCTTCATCCGGACCGTGCGACCATATGTCGAAGCTGCTCGGGTTGTGACTGCCGGGGTAGCGGTACTCGTAGTCTCTCTTCCATGGGTCCAGGGCCTTACGCTCAAGATAAGGGCCGTGCCAGTTTCGGGCCGAGGATGGTGCAGTCAGCAGCGCATTAAGCCCCTCGTCCGATGTCGGGTACTTGTCGTTGTGAAGCTTGTAGAGTTTCAGTGCAACAGTGATGTTGGCGATATCTCCCAGCGAGATGTTGGACTTGGCCTCTTCTGACATAGGCAACACACGTGGCAGAACCATACCTGCCAGGGCAGCAATAATGATAACGACTACCATCAACTCTATGAGTGTAAATCCACGTGAAGATCTCATTCTCCGCACCTCCTCAGGTATCATTCAATACTTCAAACCTATCAGCGTCATATTACGACTGAGTAACCGTCATGTAAATGCGCATTTTCTTGCCATGGCAAAGGCGCGCATGCTGCTGGGGTTCACAATCGATTCACATAGTCCACCTCGTAGCGGTGGACCTACTTGCTTTCCCGGTACGTCCACCGCCACGAGGTGAACGCGATAATGGGCCGCTCCCCTGTCAACTCACCGAATCGCGCCGCCGAGCTGGAATATGGGCAGCAGCATGGCGGCGACGATGAATCCCACTATCGCACCGACCAACAGTATGAGCAGGGGTTCGAGAAGGCTTGTAGTCATCCTGCTCTGCTGCTCTACCTGTTTCTCGTAGAAGACCGCCACCTCGGTAAGGGCCTCAGGCAACCTGCCCCCTTCTTCGCCAACGGCAACAAGATTGGCCACAAACGGAGGAAAGTACTTGGTCCGGTGAAGGCCCTCCGAAAGCGGCATCCCCTGTCTCACTGTGCTATCGCGGGCTTCGCCTACTTCCTCCTGCAGAACGGAGTTTCGCAGCGTATCGGAACTCAGGGCCAGGGCACGGTCTATGGGCGAGCCGGTTTCCAGCAGCAGGCTCAGTGTCCTGGCAAAGCGAGCAATGTCGGATTCTTTAAGAAAGCGGCTGACCAGGGGAAGATGGAGCTTAATGCGATCGAAGAACAGCTTCCCGTGCTCCAAGGCTGCAAGTCTCTTGAGAACGGCCGCAACGAGGAATCCCACCAGCAGTATCCAGTACCATTTCTTCGAGAAAAAATCGCTGATACCGATCAGTATCTGGGTCGGTAGCGGCAGATCGTCGTAGCTTGAGAACAGGACGACCACGCGCGGAAGGAAGAAAGCAAACAACGCAAAAACAGTTGCCAGGCCCACTGAGAGGATAAGTATGGGATATGCCATGGCGGCCTGGACCTTGCGCCTGGTTTCTTCTTCCCGTTCTCTGGCTTCCGTGATTCTCGTGAGGATAACGTCAAGAACTCCCGCCGATTCACCTGACCGCACCATGTTCACGTAGAGTTCGTTGAAATGTTTCGGGTGTTTAGAAAGTGCATCGGAGAGCATTTCACCGTCGCGGATAGTTATCTGCAGGTTCTGAACGACCTTCTGAAGCGAAGCGTTCTCTGTCTGATTGGCAATGGTTGTGAGTGCTCTCAGTATCGGGACGCCCGAACGGGTGAGGCTGGCAAGCTGGCTGGTAAAAACGGTGATGTCCCTGTTTGATATCCTCCGGCCAAAGATACGTCTCGCAACGGAAGTTTCCACTACGTCTTTTTCCCGGACCCAGACGGGGTGATACCCCATCGCATCTATGCGGGAAACTGCCACGCTTCTGGAATCCGCCTGCAGTTCCCCTTCAATAGTCTCCCGTGGTCCATTCTTAGCCTTGTAGAGGTACGTTGGCATAATCACTTAAAAGCAGAAAAAGGGGGAAACATCAAGCTCAGCGTTTCGGGTGCGCGGTCCGCGTTCCCTCCAGCCCTTCTCTGGGCATTCCCCTTGTCTCTGGAGGGTCACGGGCCTCCGTGACCGGGAATTCATGCGGTCTGAGTACGGAACTGTCGCACGGACGCCGAGGCCGGCGTCCCTCCCGCTGATCGGCAACCGCCCTCGAAGGAATCGAGTCCTCTACATCTTGGTTACACGCAGAACTTCTTCGGCGGTCGTCAATCCCCGGGAGACTTTGTTCCAGCCGTCGGCGGCAAGGGTAGACATGCCAAGGGAGTCGGCCCTGGCCCGGAGCTCCCGGGCTGATTCTCTGCGGAGAATCGCTTCCTGTACATCCTGAACAAGTGGAATAAACTCGCTTATGGCTATTCTGCCGTGGTAGCCACTGTTGTTACACTGCCTGCAGCCCGTACCACGGTAGAGGGTCTGGCCATCTCGTTCATACTTCTCTTTGCACCCGGAGCAGATCAGACGCACAAGCCTCTGGGCGACGAACACCAGGACCGTTGATGTTATGAGGTAGGGGTCAACGCCCATATCAATAAGCCGTACAGCGCCGGCGGCCGCGTCATTGGTGTGCAGCGTGCTTAGAACGAGGTGCCCCGTCATCGACGTCTGGATGGCTATCTCTGCGGTCTCACGATCCCTCACCTCACCGACCATCATAATATCGGGATCGTGACGCAGCATGCTTCTCAGGGCATGCGCGAAAGTCAGCCCTATCTTGGGATTGATCTGGGTCTGGGTGATACCTTTAAGTTCGTACTCAACGGGGTCTTCAATGGTAATTATTTTTCGTTCTTTTGTATTGAGGCGGCTCAGACACGCGTAGAGGGTCGTACTCTTTCCGCTTCCCGTGGGTCCGGTTACGAAGATGATGCCATGGGGGCTGCGTATCAAGTCCTGGAGAGACTGGAGGTGATCTCCCGAGAAGCCCAGTTCCTGGAGGTCGAACAACATGGTGGAAGGCAATATCCTGGCCACAACGTCTTCACCGTGAACGGAAGGCACAACGGATATCCTCAGGTCGTAGGCATCGTTGCCGATGCTGACCCGGGAACGACCGTCCTGGGGCAGGCGCCGCTCAACAATGTTCAGCCCCGACATCAGTTTTATTCGCGAGATGATCGCCGGGTACAGCACCTTTATGTTATGGGGCAGGCGAGTGTCATAAAGGATGCCGTCAACCCTGCGACGCACCTTCACTTCATCACGGCCTATCTCGAGGTGAATATCAGTGGCCCGGGCACCTATGGCTTCCTGGAGAAGCTGATTGACCAGCCTCACTACAGAAGCATCCTCCGCCATCTTTTCGAGATCGTGAGACTCGTCCAGTGATATTGTGCCGTCCAGCCTACCACGATCGTCGGCAAGAATTCTTTCCACGGTGTCGGCCCCAACTCCGTAGTAGCGGCGAAGTGCGGATGAGATATCGGCCTTGCACGCGAGGGCTCTATCCACCTGGTATCCGAGGTTGGTCTCAATGTCCTCGGCCGCGGCCGTGTCCATTACACTCGAGACGGCGATGGTGAGAGTGCCGCCTTCAAGATTCACGGGCATAATCGTGTAATGTGAGGCCAGCTTTGCAGGCACACACCTGATCACTGCAGGATCAATGGCGAGATCCTTGAGCTTCAGAAATGCAAGACCGTGCTGTTCCGCGACGATCTTGAGCAGATCGGCCTCATCTACCAGGTCGTTCTCGACGAGCACTTCCGCGAGGGGACGAAACGTACGGCCGGCGATCTCCCGCGCCTGCGTGAGAGCCTGCTCCGCCACCAGGCCATCCTGGAGGAGCTTCTGTTCGAGCGCCGTCACTCTCTTGTCACCACGTAAACAGGTTTCCCTTGCCCGGGCAGTTCATTCCGCCGGATGCGACGGAGGCCCGCCGCGCCCCATTCTGTGGTTCCGTTCCGGAGCCGGCGGTCTTCCATCATCAGACTTCAGCTATCGGCTTACAGAGAACCGATCATGTAGAACTCGCTCTCATTTCTGTCATCCAAACGGCCGTCGATGATCTTCTCGATGCTGTCGAGAGTCTCACTAGTCTTTACAAACTGGCCTTTCTTGCCGGTGAATGACTCGGCCACAAACATAGGCTGCGTCAGGAAATTCTCCAGCTTCCGAGCACGTTCATACAGGGTACGGTCGTCCTTAGACAGTTCATCTATACCGATGACCGCCACGATGCGGTGCAATTCGTCGTATTTCGTGAAGATTCTCAACACTTCCTGCGACAGGTCGAAGTGACGCTTGCCGACAAGGGCTGAGTCGAGATTAGAGCACGAGGACGCCAGCACATCGATTGCGGGGTAAAGGCCCAACTGAGTGCGCTCACGGGACAGCACCATGACAGCGTCAAGGTAACTGAATATGGCCACAACCGCCGGATCCGTCAGGTCGTCGGCGGGAACATAGACAGCTTCGAACGCCGATATCGACCCCTTGATGCGTTCATGAACGTCGCCAACTTCTGAACTCAGAGTAGGCTGGTATCCCGTTTCGGAAGGTGTTCTGCCCAAAAGGGTAGAGATTTCCGCGCCTGCCTGGACGAACCGGAACACGTTATCCATGAACAACAGCACTTCGCGACCACTCTCCTGAAGGTACTCAGCCAACGTGATGCCCGTGTTAACAATATTGAACCTCGCACCCGGCGGTTCATCCATCTGGCCGAACGCCATCATGATCTTGTCGAGAATGCCGACCTGTTCAAACTCGTAGTAGAGCTCGTTACCCTCACGGATACGTTCACCAATGCCGGTGAAGACACAGGCACCTTCATGTTCTTCAACGATATTGTGAATCAGTTCCATGATCAGGACGGTCTTGCCGCAACCGGCACCACCAATTACGCCGGTCTTGCTTCCCCTGACAACAGGAAACAGCAGGTCTACAATCTTGATTCCAGTCTCTACCATCTCCAATTTGGTGCTGGAAAGATCGGCAACGTTTACATCCAGCCTCGTGGCATCTTTGAGAATCGGCGAGGACGCTTCCGCAAGAATCGGTCCTTTACCGTCAATAGGTTTGCCCATGACGTTGATAATCCTGCCGAAAAGCTCATCGCCAACCGGTATAATCAGGGTCTCACCGGTCGCAGTAGCGCTGGCGTTACGCTGCAGGTTCAATGTTGATTCGAGCGCGACACACCTCGCTATGTTTCCTTCGAGGTGCTCCGCGACGAGCAGGGTGATTTCCCGCTTATCGAACGTTATGGTCTTAATTGTCTCATGCATATCGGGCATGTCTTCGACCACGTCGAATTTCACATCGACCACGGGCCCCTGAACAGCCACAATCTTGCCTTTTCTCTCTTTCGAAGGAGCGTCTACTTCGGCCATAAAATACCCCCTTAGGCAGCAGTCGGCATCATGCCGCGCTCACCTTCTTAAGTTTCTTCTTCAGACTCTTTGCCGCAAAACCTTCTCGCATACCTTTGTCTATCTGCTCGTGACAGGCCTTGGAATACATCTGTTTGAGCTTCTTGTGTTCTTTCTCAACCTTCTGAACACTGCCCTCCAGGTGCATTGCCCGCGCTGAGAACTCGGCTAACTTGCTGTCTTCAAAGACCTCGTACAACTTCGACGCAACCCAGACTCCCGCCAGGTACTCGACTATGTCGGAAAAGGAAGATTCCACTGCAACTTTGTGGGCATCCGCCACTACCTGGCGCATACGGGAACGTTCTGCCACTTCACTTTCGGCTTCGATGTCAAACAGTTCACGGCAGGGCAGCAGATTTATCGCTTCGATGGCCTGGGCAGTGAAAGACAGGGCCCGGGGGTAAGCGACAATAACCTTCCCCATGCGACCCTCAAGTACTTCCTTAACGATGAAGTTCTTCACTTCAATTGCCTGCTCGTAAACCGTCTCCTGGCCAATTCCGGGGAAGAATTTAAAATCGCGAGACTGATCATTCATCAACGCGGCGCCCTTGTCCCCTATTATCACAAGGGAGATCTCGGATTCAGATCTTCCCTCGACTGCTTCGAAGCCGGCCCTGATCACGCCCTGGTTCAACCCTCCCATGAAGCCGGAGTCTGATGTTACTATAACGACACCAACAACGTCCGACGAAACCCTGACCAGTGGATCATCCACATCCACAAGGTTCACAACCCTGAAAAACCCCGAGAACGCGTCCATAAAAAGGTCGAACCGGGCTTTCTCTTTCTCCATAAGGTGATACTGCGACCCCGCGACATTCTTCAGGGTATCTACAAGACTCAGCAGTTCTCCATTGAATTGCAGGTCTTTGCGCAGTTTTCCGAGTAGCATTCTCTACCTCGTAGGCACGCGTTAACGGCCCGGAAATACTTCACCCGGACCGGCATCACATAGGGCTGCCCGAACCAATCAGGCGGCCGTTGACTTGGTTAGCTCGACAATCGCTTCATCGAACCGATTGCGCAGGCTTCCGTCGATCTCCAGGCTTCCGATCTTCAAAACGAGTCCCGAGAGCAAATCAGGATCCGCTCTTTCCGTGAGATGAACCGGTCGATTGAACTTGTCTGCAAGCAGATCCTCGAGCCGCTTCTTCTGGCCGGCGTCCATCGTCTGGCTTGTACGCACGTCACCTTCATCCGTTTCTATGGTGATACTGCCCTTCTCGACCTCCTCAAGGGCCTCAAGCAATTCGTTGATGAACTGCTTGTTAAGCTCGGCAGTTACCCTGTCACTGAATACCAGCCGGAACATCTCGGCACCGTAGTCAACGGCTTTCTGCTCCATCTCCTGCGAAATCTTCTGCCGGAGTTTCTCCTCGTTCTTCCGGGCCTGTTCCAGAATACGATCACTTTCGCTGTTGGCATCTGCCAGCATCTGGTCCCTCAAACGAGTAAGTTCCTTCTCCGTCTGGACCTTGTGCTTCTGAAGGTCATCTTCGGCTTTGGCCTTTTGCGAAGCAAAAGCCTTCTCGTGATCAGCTATGTCACGCCGTATGGACTCCTCTTTCTTCCGCACCTCGGCTTCAACGGTTCGTATCCGTTGAACGGCCTTCATGGTATCGCTGAGAAGGAGCTTTTTTATGATCACAATGATCACGGCAAGCACGCACACGTGCGTAACGACTATCGGAATCACCACCTTGAGTATATCATTCATTTCTTTAACTCTCCTTTGAGCCGGTTCTCCAGGTCTCCAGCGTATACATCTCCAGTTTCAACCCCCTAGCTACCCCCTGCCGAAAAGCTGGAACAGAATCAACAAAGCGATCACGGCTATTGCCATGGCGAAGACCAGCGATATGATCATCGCCTGAAGAATCTTCGGTGCTGCAGAGGGATTGCGCCCCAGGGCCTTGATACTCGCGTACCCTATAGCTGCAATTACCCCCGAAGGCCCGATAATCGTTACAAACATCACCAAAAAAATGATAAAGCTCTGCAAGGTCTCTACCCTCTCATTCCTCTATCAGTACCATGCACTCGTTTCTGTCGTATTTCACCATTCCGTTCTTGATAGGAATGCGTTGCTCCCAATCAATCACGACAAATCCCTTTGTAAGAAGGCTCACAACCGGCACATGGTGCTCCAGAATCTCGAATTCCCCGGTATCTCCGGGGAGAAACACGCTCTCCGCGGTTCCTTCGAAAACGATACGCTTCGGATTCAGAATCGTAACCTTTATTCTGCCACTCCCTATTCCTCGGTAGCCTGGTCCTTAAGAAAGGCGGCTATAACCTCATCAAGACCGGCAGATATTTCCGGGGTCATCTCGCCCCCCGCGTTCAACTTGTCAATCAGTATTGCATTGTGCTGGTGTACGTATGCATATACGCCATCACGAAATTCACCCTTCTCGTCGTCTGATAGACCTTCAAGAACACGCGTCTGAATCGCGTGAAGCAGGATAATCTGTTCCGCTATCGAGACAGGCTTGTACTGATCCTGCTGGAGCATGGAGCGGATCACCTCGCCTTTACGGACGATCCGTTCGGACTCTTCCGACAACCCGGAAGATACCCGGCTCAATTTCAGCACCTCGGTATACCTTGCATAATCAGCGCTGAGATCCATGCTCAACGCCTTGAGCATCGCGGGCTGCACTTTGCCGCCAACAATCGACAGAGACAAGTTGAGATCTATAGCAGGACGGAATCCTTCGGCAAAGATCGAACTGTTGAGGTAAACCTGCCCATCGCACATCGAGACGAGGTTCGAGGGAATGTACCCGGTGAGGTCGCCCTGCAGTGTTTCGGCAAGACCGAGGAAAGTCATTGTTCCCCCACCATGTTCTTCGTTAAATCTTCCCGCACGTTCCATGAGCTGCGTCTGAACATAGAAAACATCACCGGGGTATGCTTCCCTGCCCGGGGGGCGGTCGAGCAGCAGGGAAAGCTGGCGATAGGCCCAGGCATGTTTCGTGAGGTCGTCGAAAATCACGAGAACATCTTCCCCTTGACTGACAAAGTACTCCGCCATGGCCGCGGCGGAAAACGGAACAAGGTACTGTTCGCCTACCGGTGCATTATCATTGGCGGCCACTACTACAGTGTAGTCCAATGCACCGGAGTCGTGCATTATGGAGAGGGTTTTCTGAAGCCCCGATATCGACTTGCCTATGCAGCAGTAGATGCAGATAACATCTTTTCCCTTCTGGTTCAGAATGGCATCTATCGCTATTACCGTTTTGCCGGTCATGCGATCACCCAGGATGAGCTGGCGCTGCCCCTTGGCCAGTGGCATTATGGAATCGATGATCTTGGTTCCTGTCTCAAGGAAGTCTGAAAGCGGATCTCTGCCTGTTATGGGGATGGAGTCCCTGAGCACCGGCAGGTAATCGTCCGGTTCAACGTCACCACGGTGGTCACAGGGTTCTCCCATTGCCGAGACCATTCTCCCGACGAAGTTACGTCCCACCGGTATTTTGAACGGCTCGCTTACGCCACTGACAGGCTGACCCATTCTCAGGCGCCCCTGGTCGCCAAGCACCAGGGCAAGTACGTTCTCTTCGTCAAAGCCCATTATGATGCCCTTGACATCATCCCCCATATTAACCAGTTGGCCGTAAAGGCATGAGGACAGACCATCTATCCGGACAATCATCTCCTTGATGTCCTTGATCTTGCCTTTTTCCTCGAACTTGATTTTAAAGAGCGGAATTGCAGAACCTATCGAGTTCCTCATAGAATCCCTCCCTAATTTCATCTGTGAGCTGACGCTTGTCGATCAATGCATCGACCAGTTCAGGCCTGTTTGTTCTAAGATGGCGTATCATCATGTCGAGGCGACGGCGTGTGTCGGCCGGCTCGATGCCTTCAAGGAAACCGTTCTGGAGAATGAAGAGAACAATTACCTGTTCCTCCATGGGAACAGGGCAGTTCGCGTCCTGCTTCAGAAGTTCCTCCAGCACCTTCCCTTTCTTAAGCCTTTTCTCCACGTCTCCCGAAACGCCGGCCTTGATGCGGGTCAGTTTCTCAAGTTCCTTGTATCTCACGAACTCGAGCTGAAGCATGCCTGTCATCTTCTTCATGGCAGGCCACTGCACCCTGCTTCCGATACGGGAAACCGATAGCCCCATGTCGATGGCGGGTTTGAATCCCTCGCCGAACAGCACGGAACTGTAGTAGATCTGACCATCCGTCATGGAAATGATATTAGACGGTATATAGCCCGCCACATCTCCCTGGAGAGTCTCTACGATAGGCAGATGAGTCATCGACCCGCCGCCCCTTTCGGGGCGAAGCTTTCCGGCTCGCTCTACAAGCTGGGAATGAATATAGAAAATGTCGCCGGGATAGGCATCTCTACCGGGGGCACGTTCGAGAAGCAGAGAGATCTGACGATATGCCCACGCATGTTTCGTGAAATCATCGAATACCACGAGAACATCGGCATTTTTCTCGTACATAAAGTATTCGCCAAGACTGCAGGCCACGTACGGACACAGATACTGCTGACCAATAGGGTCGGACGCGGTTGCGGCGACGATCATGCTGTAGTCCCATGCATGATAACTGTCGAGGAGTTTTGCTACACTGGTGAGCAGGGTTTCCGATTTTCCGATGATGCAGTATATGCAGATCACGTCTTTGCCGCGCTGATTTATGATGGCATCGGTGCCCAGCGTTGTTTTCCCCGTCATCCTATCGCCAATGATGAGCATTCGCTGGCCTTTGCCGACCGGCTTCATCATGTCAACGATCTTAGTGCCCGTCTGCATCACTTCCGCAAGAGGAACCCTCTCCAGAACGCTTGGTGCCTGGGTGAAAATAGTATGCTGCATGGACTCTTTTATGGGTCCCTGGCCATCTATCGGCTCTGCCAGTGCGTTCACACGCCTGCCAACATAATTGCCACCAACGGGCACTTTGAATTCATCCAGGGTGGTGGTTACCCTGTCGCCAGGCTTTATGGGGGCACCTGACTTGATAATGAGAGCCAGAACGTAGTCGGGGTCAAAACCAACCACCACTCCTCGCGCAGACTCGCCAACCGTGATTATCTGGCCGTTCATGCAGTTGCTCAGCCCGTTTATGCGCACGACGTCCTGACGAATCTCGGCTACCGTCCCGAATTCCTTCATCTTAAGAAGGTTGATTTTGAGAGCCATATGATCCCTTTTCGTCTCCAAGATATTGATTGCCGGTCACTCCCCACCGACCAACACACAGACCCCATAAACAGCAGTCGAGAACTCAGAACGATACGCAAGTCGTCGAAGAAGCGGTCACTCCGTGTCCATATTCGCACTTTCAGCGTCGCCCTTCGACTCCCCTGGTTTCACAACGGCAGTCCACATTTGCTCCTCGCGGGTCTTGCCGTACCACCTCAGGAAGAACAGTAAACTCAGAAAGGCAAGGAAAACAAGGATAATCCAGATAACCACCCAGGTGGTTTTCATGCTGGGCGGTTTTACTTTGAACCCATACTTCTTGGTCTTCTCAATAGGTTTCAGAGCTGCGCGCACCCGGTTGATCTTCATTTCCACTTCATCCAGGTGCTTGGCCTGGTCACGGTAGAAAGCCACGTAGTCGGGACTTAGTGCCGCGGGTCCCTTTTCCGCCTCGATCTTATCCAGCTCCAATATCATGCCGGACAGGGAAGTCTCGATAGACGTGAACGCTTCCTTCTCATTAATTCTCGAAAGGAGATTACTGGCGTTATTGCGCAGGGCTCCAATGCGCGGCATGTTCACATTCCACTTGTCTCTTATCTTAACGTCGAACACCTTTTCCTGCCCCGGTTCCAGTGAGACATCATCAATGTAGACATAACTAAGGCCGCTTTCAGGATCAGTTGCAACATTAAGCCCTCCCGGATCCAGAACATCTTCTGGGGAAACTTCTGACGGAAGATAGCGTTTTACATCAATGGGGCGCGTTTCAGACGGGGACGTGTTCTGCACGGAGATCTGGATTACAGCGGTACCGTAATCGGATTCGGGCAATTCGATATCACGCCTGATCCTCAGAGCCCTCCGGTCATCACCAATAAGGCGGCCGGGGTCTTGCCCCGTTGCAAGAACAAGGTTCTCTAGATGGCCGATGTCACGTTTAACACGCCCCAGGGCTTTCATGTTGGCTTCATAGGCAGCGATGTGTTGAACTGCAGCCACCCCGGGCTTTATAACGTTGGATGCCTGGTGTTCACGAATTTTCAGAATCCCCGCCTCCACCTGTTGGCGGAGCGCATTAGCGCTGTTGTAAGACTCACTGGCGGCGAGCATCACCACCAGCGTTCGTGCCTGCGCTCCCAATGCTTCCAACCGGTTGTCAGAGATGACCCAGATATCCTTAATGGTAATATCGAAGCTCTCAACGGCCTTCGGGCCCAAGGGGACTTCCTTGTGCGCGTAATAAACGTCATTCTGGACATCGTATCCAATCTCGAGACCGTCGAGGTCGATAACATCTTCGGGTTTCACGCCCTGCGGCAGATTGGTTCGAATTTTGATCGGTTGGGATTTCTCGATGGGATTTACGGCTTTGATTCGAAGGATGAGTTGGGCCGCATTGACCTTGGCGAATGAAGACAACAGCGCAACCCCGAGCAGGGCAGCAGCCAGTAGTCCATGTAGTCTATTTACATTCCTATGCATATCACGCCGCGCATGGTAGCAGGAAGCAGGCAGGCAGGCAAAGAGAAATACAGGGGCGGACGTTTCGAGAACGGCCCTGCGGCCTCTTTGAGAAAGGCGCGTTACACATTATAGAATCACCCACCCCACATCAACGTTACTGAACACCCATAAGCGTCTCTTGCACCTGCGGCTCATACAGTTTCTCATCCATGAGGCGGTGCAGCAGTTTCATGGAGCTCTTCATCTCCTGTATGCTGAGAGAAAGGTCGCCTATCGTCTTCTCATCAGGCGCCTTGCCGTCAATGCCTTTCCCGTCCTCTCCTACCAGCTCGTCCAGCTTCAGGAAGTTCTCGTATCCCTCACGTGATGCAAGTTCCTGGATGGTACTGGCCATACCAAGCACCTGCTGGTGATACTGCTCGGGAGTGACAGTTTTTGAGACCCCTTCGACGCTCTTCCTGGCTTCTTCGAGCGAAGTCTTGACACTCATGAGAATCTCGTAAGCATCTTCGAGATTCCCACTCGCGATCGCGGCCTTCAATTCGGTTACACCCGAGGCCGCATCCTTGGCCTCTTCCTGTGCAATCAGGGACCACTGTACGGCGGAGTCAGCATCGTCGCTGATGGTCTCGATAGTCTCATCTATACCGGCCAACGTTCTTACAACTGAGTTTACATCATCCAAAGTGGCTACGACTGAGTCTACATCCCTCTCGAGCTTATCCAGCGACAAGTCATCGTCGTCTGTCGTTGTCGTTGTAGTTGTCGTTGTCGTTGTCGTGTCAAGATTGTCCCTGATGAAATCAGTGTCATCACCAATATCAACAAGGTCGGCGCTTGTGGCGGTTCTGAAGGCATCCTGGGCAGTCGAAAGATCCGTCACATCAGTCTCTATCGTTGCCCTGAATGTCTGCTGGGCAGCTATAAGGCCCACCAGGTTTGTGTTCATCTCGCCGACATCTTCCAACCCGGTCAGATCAATTGCATCCAATGCGATCTTCATCTCGCTGACATCGTTGGTAAGCTTCTCAACGCCGCTTTCCACTCGTGCGATATCATCCGAAAGACCGGCAATATTCGTTATCCCGGACTGACTCAAGGTGTCCACGGCAGCAACGAGGTTCGATATATCACTCAAGCCACTCAATTCTGCTCGCATTTCCACAACGTTGTTACTGACAACATTGACAGCAGAACCAATACCGTCAACGGTGCTTTGGATGTCACCGATATCGGTGGCCAGGGAACTGATGTTGGTAAGGGCATCAACGTCTATGCCCTCTATGGCGGTGGCGATCTCGTCAAGATTCGTGAGTGCTCCCATCGAATCCTGGATCTCCTCTACGCCAACTTCGATGTTTGTCAATGCCGACCATTCGATTGCATTGAATGCCGTGCTCAGATCCGCAACCGCGTTACTGATTCCTCCCGATCCCGAATCCAGATCCGAGACAACATCCATGATCTCCTGTATATCCGTTGCCAAAGCATTCAGGTTGGTAAGCGTATCGACGTCCAACTGATCAATCGAAGCCACTATCTCGTCCAGATTGGTAAGGGCGCCCAGAGAATCCTGGATGCCTGTGACACCATCCTTGATCAAGTCGATGTCGTCGGTCAAGGCCGTCAGGTTGGTCAGGGCGTCAGTATCGAAATCCTGGATGGCCGTAGCCAGTACATCAAGGTTAGTCAGGGCACTGAGGTCCTGGATAAGCTGATCGAGTTGTGTCGCGGCATTTGTCACACCGGCCAGGCCGTCATCGATTCCCGTAAGTTTCTGATCCATCTGGAACAGGTCGTTGCTTACAGACACCATCATCGAGGGCAGGTCGTAGATGTCGCCGGAAACAACCCTTAGAGGAACACTGGCCTGCGGACCGCCGACCGGATCCGAACAGGTCACAATGTAGTAACCCACCGGCCAGTCAATCAGCATGTCGTCCTGGTATATACCGGGAACGATTTCATCCATTGTCCCGGCATGATGCTGGATCGTTCCCGCCCTGTTCCACGCCTCTATGGTGCATGTACTCGCGTGACCGGGCTTGGTCTTGTAGAGAATGGTATGCGTTGCGCCCTGGGCTACTGTCGACTCCAGTGTAAGTATTCTGGCACCGCGGTCGTCTATCTGGGCCTCAAGACCCACAACTGCTTCCTGCGTATTGGAGACAATCCCAACCACGCCCACCAGCTCGTTTGTCATGGCCTCAAGCGTCGGAACTATCTCGGACAGGTTCGAGACGATTCCCGACAGTCCTTCCAGTCCTGCCGTGTTGCTTTCGATATTGCTCAACGTCGCCTCGGTATCCGCGATAAATGGCAGAACTGCGGCACTGAGCTCCGAAAGGTTCGTGTCCACGTTGCTGAGCATCTGTTCAAGTTCTTCGGTCTGAAGTTCATCGGCAGACAGGTGGAGAGTGTATGTAATCACCGATGCATAGGTTGACTCCGAGTACTCGATCTCCACTTTTGCGAAGTAGGTCGAATTCCTGTCAAGAGTATCCGTCACCTGGTTCCATTCGAAACGGAAGACTCCCGTCTCCCCAAACGGAGATGAAGACACCAGGTTCGAAACCGAACTGCCGTTAGAGTCATATATGTAAACCGTACATTTGGCCGGATCGGTGAGAACGCCACCCGCTCGCTCAAGCCAGGCGTGAACGGTCAGCCGGTCGTCGTCGCCACCTTCGTAGGTGAAGTCGGCCATCACGTTGTAATCCGGATCAACGTCCGAACGTCTCATCCTTACTTCGAGAGACTTATTTGCATCCGCTTCCCAGTTGAAGACAACGTTGTCATAGAAGAACTCCCTTGACCACACCGTGTCATAGAAGCCGTAGGGATACCTCCTGATGATGGGGGAAACAAGAGCCGAGTCCGAGTCCCCGGTACTTTCCGTTACACTGAGCTTATCCAGATTCTGACTCGTCTGGTCATCAACGACATACCAAGTAATCTCGTAGTAATTGACAGAGAAGTCATCGTCCGAGTCGTCGTATGCGCCAAGTTCACCCTCCTGGGAGATTCGCAGGCGCACAGTGTCAATATCTCCCCCGAGGTCAGTGACCTGCCAGGTGTACGTATTGAGAACACTGCCCTGCCCCGTGTTGGGGATGGGATCGTCATTCACCGAAACCCACGAAGATTCCTCGTGAAGGGGGTCTACCGAGTAGAACAGGTTCACTTCGGTCACGGAACCTTCGGTGAACCAGCTAACACTGACTGACCGTCCGGAGAAAAGGGTCTCGCCGCCATTGGGATAATTGACGAGGAACTTGCCTACGATAAGAAATGGCTGGGATTCGTCCTCGATATTGGGCTTCGTGTTGTGCTGGACGAACACCTTGGCTTCTCCCAACCAGTCCTCCACCGTCCAGGGGAAGCTGTAGGAATTCGCATCCGAATCATAGCTCGCGCTTCCCGTGAACACTTCAGTGGTGGACGTATAAGGTGCTCGCGATATCCACACGGTAAAGTCGTTCGACATCTGACCGCCCTTGGCCCACGTGACGTTGAATACGTCACTAACCGGCCAGAGATCACCGGAAGCGGGATTCACAATGATGATGGTGGGTTCCTCAACGATCAGGAACGGATCTGAATCGCCGGAGAATCCCCCGGTATCCGTAACTCTTATGACGACATCGGTTCCTGCGGCCAGGGGATTGACGCTCCAGTCATAGAACTCAGCAGCTATTCCAGAATCTATCGGCACCGTGCCGACTCCTGGAACGATGGCTGCGATGCTGTAACTGCCAACCGCACCAACTCCTGTCCATGTAATCCTGTTGGTTTCGCCTGATGCCCAAATGTCCGTTGCAACAGGACGGGTAACCTTTACACCACTGACGGTGAAGGGCTTGGATACTGTATTCGCAATTGTCGAGACCGCTTTCAGGCTGGCATTAGTTGACGGCAGACGGGAGGTTCTTACCGTCCAGGGGATGAAGCTGTCCCCGTCACTCAGGGGCCAATTCTTCACAACGGGATCATCCAAATCGTAATCAACACCATCGGCGGAGTAGTAGATGTTGGCAAAATCACCAGCGTGAGATGCAACGAGATGAATCTGGTTCGACGATCCATGCGCCCAATCGTCTCCCACGCCGGGGTCCATGATCTTCAGACCTCGAAGTATGAATACGCGACTCTTGACTTCATAATTTACATCCTCTGACGCGTCAGAAGACGACACCGTGAACTTGATTACCGCGTTGGTGCTGGGAGTCGTATCATCGGGAACGTCCCACCTTTGGAACCCGAAAGATACCGCAATCGGATCGGAATTCAGAGCGGAACTATCAAATGTCTGGCCGCCATCAACGGACAGGAAGAGGAACCCTTCAGCGGTAGAGTGCAAACCTGCGTGGTCCCATTGAACATCAACCTGTCCCCCGATATCCACTATCTGGTCTTCAGCGGGGGAGGTAATCCTCATGCCGCGAAGAATGAAGACATCGGACAGACCACGGAACGGTCCAGCCTCAACTATAATCTGCGCCGTCTCGGATGGAATAATATCGTCCGAAATCTGCCACGGAAAGTTGTTGCCACCAGGATAGATCTCATTGTTGCCCACGACGATAATGGCGTTCGAGTCAGCACCGCCACTGGTCGTGTAGTAGATCTGTGCACTGTCGTCACCGGTCGAGGCCTCCGCACCAGCGGACGTCCAGGCTATGTTCTCGGTATCACCGATAGTGAAAAGAGAGTTATTGGTAGGTGTAGACAACTTCACGCCGCCTACTGTGAAGTAGTCGTCCGATACGTCCCGCATATCAATGGCCCAGGCGGGGGCATTCGTGGCCACGATCCTCGCAAGTGCCTTTGCAGATGGAAAATCCGGCTTCCAGTTTATGGATTGAAGGGCCAGGCCACGAACGCCCAGCAACGTCCACGTATTCCCTTCGTCGATCGACGTATATACTGCTCCCTCGGACCCGGCATCTTCGAACTCCCACTGTACCGCGTCTGTTCCTCCCATCGGCCAGATCTCTCCTCCTTCGGGATACGCAATACGAACCCCGGCAATGCTGAAATTGGGACTGGCATCCCAGAGATTATCCGGGTCTGCCTGTGACACAACTCGTATCTGCGCTTCCCCGCTCGGGAAAGGTGCTACGTTCCAGGTGTAGGCATTGCTGGCAACGTTAACGATATTCGACTCGATAGATATCCAAGTCACCCCATCATTCACGGAGTAATACAGATCAACCCTGTCGCCGGCACCACCGGACAGCCAACGGATAACCTTGTCCTGGCGCAGCTCCCATTGGTTAGTTGCTACCGGAGACGTAATTCTCACATCCGCAACCTGGAACCGTGCGGAAACGCCATACACCTTGTCATCGCTAAGTGAACGCAGCCGTATCTTGGCTATGTCAGACGGGTCCAGGTCAACAATCCACGAGTAGTGATTCTCGCCGTCTACGTTGGCAATCGAGTCAACAACGTTCGTCCAGAATCCACCGTCATCCGGAGAATAGTCGAGCGCGACCTCCACACCCCCGGCCGCCGACTCCCATGTAAGGTCAACTTCTTTCCCGTTGTTCACATAAGAATCCTCGGTCGGATTCACAATTGTGATACCTGCGAGCGTGAACGTGTAATCCGAATCGTCCTGACCATTAAAGTCGGGATCCGTGTTGTCCGCCGAATGCACACGTATCTTTCCGGCCAGCGAAGGAAGGGGCATCGGGATCTCTCCCGGAGCGACCTCCCACGAAAACACGTTGTCATGCGACCCCTCGATACTGGGAGCAAAGAGTGCAATTGTGAAATCGAATGTACTTCCGTCGGCAGCGTACTTGATGTCAACTTGTCCGCCGCGTGCGGCAGCCGGCCCCGGGGCCAACCACTCGATGTCGTTGGTTTGGGTGAGATACCAGAACTCGTTACTGTTCGGGACTTTAACCTGGAAGAAGTCCTCCAGGTGGAAATTCGCATCCGACTCATCCTGTAGGGAGCCATCATCGTTATTCAGTATACGGACCAACATCTCTTCGGAAGGGGCAGGCGGGGTGATCCAACCCTCGTACGAGCCGTCATCGTCTTCTCCATCGGAAATGAGAGTCCAGTTGGCCCCTCCATTCCTTGAGTATTCTATCCTCAAGTTATCACTCACCGAACCTTCAGATTCCCAAAGGATCGTATAAGGCGTATCG
>JASLPY010000180.1 GCA_030744755.1 Kiritimatiellia bacterium
CGGTGTTCCCGGACAAGACGAACCTGATCGGGGCGAACCTGAGGGGGGCGAACCTGAGCGGGGCGGACCTGAGCGGGGCGGACCTGAGCGATTAACAGTTCTTTTTCGCCGTTACGGTTGGCCGTCTGGTCAGCCGTGTCTTCTACTCCGGGCGCGGGGGGGTTCTTCCTATGGTTGCGCTTGGTTGCGCTCTCGCAATCGATCCCAGGCGTACTTTCGGGCATTAACTACCAGAACCCCGCCGGGAGTGGTTGCGCTTTGGTTGCGCTCTGAGGATATCTTTTGCGCCGTTTTCGGGGGTTTTACGCACATTCACGCATTTACGCCCGGACACACAAAAACCCCGCAAGCCATTGGCTTACAGGGTATTAGGATTGGAGGCGCGAACCGGAATTGAACCGGTGTAGCAGGTTTTGCAGACCCGTGCCTAACCACTCGGCCATCGCGCCGTAACGGAAAGAGAACGTTTATGTTACTTTGACGCTGCGGCTCTGGCGCGCTCTTTGAGGCGCTTCTTCCGGCGTAAACGACGTGCTCTTTTACTTCTTTGTCTTAGTTGCTGTCCCATAATGCGCGGAATATCTATCAGAGCAGGTAAGCTGTGTCAAGAGCATCATCTCTATATGATATGGTTGATGGTTGATGGTTAATGGTTGATGCGCACTAGGGCGACGTCGTCCGAAAAGCCCCAGCGGGGCGAGATATACCAGCCCGGGGCAACGCCCTGAGCTGCTATATCAGGCCCTTTCAGGGCTGGAGACCTTTTCGGACGACGTCTAGGACGAGAAGCGCTCCACGTTGCGGTTCTCGAGGCGGCTGCGTACTGCGTCCAGGTCGGTTTCCTCTGCCGCACCGGATTCAACGGCCGCTTTTGCAGTCGCGAAGGACACTTCTACGAACAAACGCCTGTCAAACGGCTTCGGTATGACGTAATCAGGCCCCAACACGAGATCTTCGGTCGGATAGAGTTCTCTGACTTCCTCAGTGATCGGCGCCCTGGCAACGGCAGCCAACGCCTCCGATGCAGCCACCTTCATCGGGATGTTTATAGTCTTGGCTCCAACATCAAGCGCTCCCCTGAACAGGAACGGGAATCCGAGAACGTTATTGATCTGGTTAGGGTAATCCGAGCGGCCCGTCGCCATCACGTACGGCTTGTCCCCCATCGTCTCCGCCACCAGTGCAGGACTGATCTCGGGAACCGGATTGGACATTGCGAAAATGGCGGGATAGGATGCCATTCCAAGCACGTCGTCAGGCGTAACGCAGTCCGCCACCGACACACCGACGAACACATGCGCATCCTTCATGGCTTCGCCAATCGTAGACGCGCTTGTATCAACCGCATGCTCCCTTTTCTTTGAATTGAGATCATCCCGGTCTGATCTGACAACTCCCCTGGAATCACAGAGAACAACACTTGGAACCCCGGAAGCTTTCAACATCTCCGCTATTCTGGTCCCTGCAGCCCCTGCCCCGTTTATGACAACCCTCAGTTCAGCCATGTCCCTCTCGGCGAAACGGCAGTAATTCATGACGCCCGCAAGCGTAATAACGGCGGTCCCCCACTGGTCATCGTGAAACACCGGAATGTCCAGCATCTCATCCAGACGATCTTCAATCTCGAAACATGCTGGTGCCGCGATATCCTCGAGGTTGATTCCCCCATACATCGGGGCAATGGCCGCGGTCATTTCAATCACCCTCTGTGGATCGGTTGGACCCTCGTTGAGCCCCCCCTGGCGGCATCCGTTAAGCGGAACCGGCCAACCGTCAACGTCGCCAAACGCCTTGAAGAGCACGCCTTTGCCCTCCATTACGGGAATACTGGCAGAAGCCCCAAGATCTCCCAGTCCCAGGATCGCGGTACCATCCGAAACAACGGCAACAAGGTTGTTCTTCGCCGTGTATCTCTTCAGGTTTGAAATATCTTTGTGGATTTCACGAACGGGTTCTGCGACACCAGGAGTGTACGCGATGCACAGATCTCTGACCGAGTCCAGACTCTTGGTACAAACCATTCCAACCTTGCCGCCAATGTGGTAATCAAGAATCTCTTCAATTGTAATAGACATGCAAACGCTCCAATGAATCGGGTTATCAGTATTCCGTTAATCAAGCGAGAGGCAGATTCAAACCCATCCTTCACTGAAATGCCAGCAAAATGACGCCAGCGCTTGATTTGCACTTCTTGCTGGATGCCGCTGTTCGGCCGATGCTAATATGCAAGGACTTATAGGGGAGGCCCTTCGTTCTGGCTGGGTTCTCCCCACCAGGAACACAGCCAAACACACGGAGGAAACCCAAATGTGGGATTATACAGGAAAAGTTCTGGAGCATTTCAGAAACCCCAGGAACGTGGGTGCAATCGAGAATCCGGATGGCGTAGGTGAAGTTGGATCTCTCGCGTGCGGCGACGCACTCAAGTTGACTTTCAAACTGGATGAGACAAAGGAACGCATTGCCGACGCGAAATTCCAGACGTTCGGCTGCGCAAGCGCCATAGCCTCCTCTTCAGCCCTGACAGAAATCATCAAGGGAATGACGATTGAGGAAGCCGCAGATGTCACAAACCAGCACATCGCCGACTACCTGGGGGGTCTCCCCGAGCAGAAGATGCATTGCTCCGTGATGGGGCGCGAAGCCCTGGAAGTGGCGATTGAAAACTACCACACGGGAGATACGAGTAAGAAGATTCTTGCCGGAAAAGTGATCTGCACATGCTTCGGTGTGACGGAGGAAGAGATAGAAGAAGTAGTGCGCGAGAACTCCCTGACCGAGGTCGAACAGGTAACGAACTACTGCAAGGCCGGCGGCGGATGCGGCGCCTGCCACGAAGACATCCAGGGAGTAATCGACAGAATCACCGCCGAGCTGGAGAAGGCCAAAGGCAAGGAAGCAGCCCCCAGAAAGATGACGGTCCTGCAGAAGATCCGGCTAATCGAAGAAACCATGGAACGTGAAATCCGCCCCATGCTGAAGAAAGATGGCGGCGACATCGAACTGATCGATGTTGAGGGGAACAACGTGATCGTGTCCTTCAGGGGCATGTGCGCTCAGTGCAACGTTGCCGAAATCACGCTCAAGGACGTGGTAGAAGCCAAGCTGCGCGAATTTGTATCGCAGGACATCCTGGTCGAGGAGGACAAGTAATGCGCACCGTATACCTCGACAACAACGCTACCACACAGGTAGCCCCGGAGGTAACAGAGGCGATGATGCCTTTCTTCAATGACCTCTGGGGAAACCCATCGAGCATGCACTACTTCGGCGGACAGGTCGCAAAATACGTGGAAGAAGCCCGTGCAAAGCTTGCTGCCCTGCTTGGAGCCGAGCCTTCGGAAATCGTATTCACAAGTTGCGGTACGGAAAGCGACAACACTGCCATAAAGGGCGCTATCAATGCAGCGGGAAGAAGGATGCGCGTGATTACTACGCGTGTCGAACACCCTGCCGTGCTGAGTCCCTGCAGGGATCTCCAGGAACAGGGCTACGACATAGTCGAGATAGGCGTGAACGAAAAAGGATCCCTTGACCTCGATGAGCTTGAAAGCGCTTTAGAGCAGGGGCCAGCCGTAGTTAGCATAATGTGGGCTAATAACGAGACCGGTGTGATCTTCCCCATCCGCAAGATAGCCAGGATGGTGAAAGAATCCGGCGGGGTCATACATACCGATGCCGTCCAGGCCGTGGGTAAGATTCCGATCGACCTTAAGAAGGTGCCGGTTGACATGTTGTCCCTGTCGGGACACAAGCTGCATGCGCCGAAAGGAATCGGTGCGCTTTATGTGCGAAAAGGCACCAAGCTCAAGACCTTTCTCATGGGTGGGCACCAGGAGCACGGCAGGCGGGGCGGAACGGAAAACGTCCCCTACATAGTGGGCCTTGGCCGCGCGGCCGAGCTTGCGGCGGCGCACATGGATGAAGAGACATCACGCGTATCGAAGCTGCGTGACCGGCTCGAGAAAGGTCTGCTGGAGACATGCCCCGACTCAAGAATCAACGGCGATACCGAGCATAGGCTCCCAAACACTACGAATATCAGCTTCCAGTATATCGAGGGTGAAGCCGTGCTGTATCACCTGAGTGACCTGGGGGTCTGTGCCTCGTCAGGATCTGCATGCACCTCCGGATCCCTGGAGCCTTCACACGTTATACGCGCAATGGGCGTACCTTTCACCGCGGCACACGGATCAACGCGTTTCAGCTTCAGCCGGTATAACACGGATGAAGACGTCGATTACCTGCTGGAGAACATGCCGAAAATCGTAGACCGCTTGCGCAATCTCTCACCATTCGTGTGATTTACGGGGAAATGCGTGCGGGTTGGGGAATTTATTGAAGACATTGCGTCTTAACGAAGCACCCTCAATGAATCATCAACCATAAAGGGCGTGTTGCCCAAATCGAAAAGACGCCTTCGGCGAGATGCTTCGGCAAGCTCAGCATGACAATTCCTTAGCCGGAACGATTCAGCAAGACCGCCCGTAGCACGTTGAATTGGTGAGTATTTTCATTGTTGGATTCTCT
>JASLPY010000181.1 GCA_030744755.1 Kiritimatiellia bacterium
AAATGGGGGGTGCCCCACTTTATGGTGTTGATCCCTTCTTCTTCGTCTTCAGGTGGCTTGCCACCCGAAGCCTTGGCGAAGGGTGGTGGCGGCACAGGGACTCGAACCCCGGACACGTGGATTATGATTCCACTGCTCTAACCAACTGAGCTATGCCGCCGTAAGAGGGACGGATTGAAACAGGCGGATAAGCTAGACAAAAACGGTGGTGCCTGTCAATAGCGGGGTTTGCCGGAGCGCAGATTCCGATGGTTAATGGTTAATGGTTAATGGTTGATGGTGATGAAGCTGGAGATTGGGGTTGGTTAGACTGCGGCTGTGAGGTCGGAGGGATCTTCTTCCGGGGTCGCGAAAGGGACCTCCGCCAGGGGCGTTACCAGAGTTATCGTGGTTCCCTCTCCGGGTTTCGACTTGATATCGAAACTGCCGCCGAGGTCTTCAACGCGCTCCCTGATGCTGAAGAGGCCGTATCCTCCCTCGTGATGGTCATGGACGTTCTCGGTTGTATCGAATCCCTTCCCCTCATCGGATACCGTAACGCGCAGGGAGCCATTTTCTTCCGACAGGGTGACATTTGCCCTGTCTGTTTCGGCATGCTTGTAGATGTTCATGAGCATCTCGCGAACGGCCCTGAACAGGAAGACACTTGTGTCTTCGCTGGGAATTGCCTTTCCATACTCGTCGGTGAAATCCACACCTATTCTGAATTGATCCCTCATGTCCTCGGAAAGCTTCTCAAGTGCGGGCGACAACCCGAGCTCGTAAAGTAACGGCGGACTCAGTTGAAGGGTCAGGGTGCGCGTCTCCTTGTTGGCCGTTTTGATGAGATCCTCTATCTCCCGGAACTCGTTGATGTCTACTCCCTCGTCCAGTGTCCTTTCCATAATGCGCAGTTTCAGGTCGGCAACCCAGAGCAGTTGGCAGATGGAATCATGGAGACCATCGGCAATACGCCGCCGCTCACGTTCCTCGCCGATCACAAGCTGTGAGGCCAGGGAACGGAGTTTCTCCTGGTAAACTTTTACCGAGGCATCGCGCTCGTTGATCCGGTCGAGTAGCACATTGAACTCATGTACAAGCGAACCGATCTCGTCTTCTCCGGAAGTCTCCAGGCGTGGCGAGAAGTCCTGTTTCCGTGAGATCCACTCGGCGGCCTTCCTTATTTCTACAATGCGGTGGGAAACGTGGGTCTGAAGAAAAAGGGCAACAATCCACGAAGCAATAACGGCGACAACCAGAACGCATCCAACCAGAACAGCGTAACGGGCCAGGTAAGCGTACATCGGGCTCAGGCTGTATCCAATGTGTACGTTTCCTATTGTCTCTCCCTCAAGCACTATACGCTGTGAAACATCAATGGAGGTGAGACCACGGGTCTTACCTTCAGGCAGTGGTTTCTCCGGCAGCAGGGCACGGTGATCTTCAGCCCTGCTGAAATGCGCAAAAACACGACCCTCCCTGTCGTAGATTCCTGCGACAAGTATTCCCCTGTCATTTGCAAGTGCCGACAGCACCCTTTTCGCCACCTCGGGATCGTTGAACGTTATTGCGGCCGTGCTGTTGTCGCCAACTACCTTTGCCAGCGTTTCAATACGAAGAATGGTTTGACGTTCATAGGCGATCTGGCCATAGATGAACAGCGCCGAAGCCGCTATGACTAGAGCGGTGACGCCCGTTGTGACGCTGATCAGCATCAACTTCCACTTTATGGGTAGATCCCTGAACCGTCTCATAGAGTATTGTCCTTATCGCTCCACAATCTTTGATACTTCCAAAAGCTTCGCACTCAACTTCAACTTCGCGGATTCTGCAGCCTTGGGGTTGGCTTCAATACGAACCGTGTTGTTTCGCATGTAAAACCGCATCATTCCGCCCCAGCGAATGAACCCTTCTCTCTCACCAACGGTAAGAATGGGGAGTCCCGCCAATTCGGTGAGTGCGATCTTTGTCATCAGATCATCTTCATAGTTGAGCAACAGAATATGGCATGAAGCCATTTCCTCCACTGTAGGGTTGTACTTGATTTCCACGGGATGGTTCTGTGCTTTCTTTCCTTCAATAATGGAAAACGCGTCGCCGAAAGCGGAAGAATCAGCGATACCGATTATCAGCGGTGCTTTCTTGGGGAGAGCGTCGTGTGGCCAGGTAACAAACTTGCCGAAGTTGTAAAGGAAGACCGCCTTGACTTCGTGTTCACGAACAGTCTGTCCGTGGGTTGAAGCCGACAAGGCGCAGCACGTCAAGAAGAGCGCAGCGATCCATATCCGCCGATGCTTTACCAATCGGCGATTTGCATGGCTAATCGATAACAGCATAACAAACCCAACAGCATAGTACGCCAACAGAGCGCTACATCAAGACTATGATGAGTTACTTCAATATATTTTATCAACGCGATGTGCCGGGTTCAATGTAGTTAATGCAAAAACAATGGTGACGAATCTCCCGGTGGTGAGTGGCCCGTGGGCGCGGACCCCGGAAGATGTTGTTCACCGCGACAGCTCTTAATCGCTGGAATGCTCTCCGCTCGCCACCATGATCCCGGAGATCAGGAGAAGAACGCCGGCCGCGTAGAGAGACCAGTGTGGCACCTGTGCGAAGAAGAAGTATGCCATTGTACCCGCGAATATGAATTCGCCCATGGTGAGAATGCTAACCACTTGACCGCGCAACTTCTTCATCGAGTAATTCAGGATAGAGTGTCCGATTACCGTGGGCACGATGCCGAGATACACAATCCAAATCCACTCTTTGGCCGGGAAGAACTGCGGCAAAACGTTCCGGTCCATGACCAGCCCCCAGAAAACAGAGGCCAGAAGGCAGAAGAAAGCTGCAACGTAGTACAGCGGCACAACGTACAGCCAGATACTCTTCACGTGCCGGTACTTCCTGCTCAACGCCAGGTAAAAACAGAAGAACAGCATCGATACGAAGCACACAATATCGCCGGCAAAGAATTCGCGGCTGATGGCAAAGTCGCAGCCGATCAGAAGAGTCATTCCGGCTATGGCAATGCCTGTTGCACACCACTCCCTGGCCGTCAGTCTTTCACGAAGAAGGAATAACAGAAAGAAGGGCATGGCAATCGGCACCATGTTCACCAGCAGGTTGCCGTTTACAACGGTCGTCATCCTTATGCCGGCAATCCAGGTGATGAAGTGGATGCCCAGGAGTATACCCGGCCAGATCGTCGCGAGAAGATCATGTCTCGTATACGATTCGCAGTGTTTCCGGTATTCGCGAACAAAAACAGGAGTAAGCACCAACGCGGCCACCAGCAAGCGAAGAGCAGAAAGCGTAACATTATGAATTCCGCTCATGCGTATGGCGATGGCCGCGGTGGCACAACAGAACACACCGAATATCAGAAGCGCTATCTGAATCAATGTTCGGTTGCGGGTCGTATGGAAAGGCGTGCACATAGTCTGAGACCGGCTTGCAAGAGTGAAGAACCCCGCCCCGATGGCGGAGTAACTGTCAACGGAAGGGAACGAAATCTGCATTCTTCCCTGCCGCGTTGGTAGACGAGGGTACGGGAGCCCAGGTGCATATGTCACGGTTATTCACGCTTATGAGCTTGAACGTGTAGGTTTCGTTTTCATGGTCAACATCCGTTGTTTCGCCCTTAACAATGACCTCTCCTCTTATCAGGACAGTATATCTGTTGGTGCCCGACCTCATAACACCGCTCACCTTTATCATCGATTCGGCCATTGCCCAGTCTTCTCTCTTCTCTTCGGGAATAGATTCAAGGGGGTCAACTACTTCGGACGATATGGTCACATCGGCCAGGCTGGTGAGTTTCGGCGGTCCAGATTGACTCTTCGTAATCGGCAGGGGAATACTTTCGGAGGTGCCGCTTTCTGCCGGTACAATTCCCGACGGTTCTTTGGTTTTCGCTGGTGTTACAGGGATGTCTGGTTCCTGGGTATCCGTATAGGCGGGAGGCGGATCTTCCTTGTCGGAATTGAAAAGGCCTCCAACTCCGTTGGCAACAGCGCCAATGAGGGTGCCGTTGCCAGCACCGTTCTTTCTGGATGCGACAAGATGCGGTGTAATCTTTTCAGGTTCGGTTTTGGCGGGCGCCGGATGAGCTGCCGGGGCCTGTCCTTCAGGTTCAGTTCCGTCCGGCCCTGTCCCTTCCGGCTGTTCTTCAACCGGGGCACCCACGGTGGCGACCGTACCAGCTTCGGAGGCCTCTATCAGCAGCTGTTCGATATTGGTGGAGGCCTCGATGCCTTCGGTAGACAGCTCGTCGATGAAGGCAGCGTGACGCGCGGCCGCCGCCTGGACTCCTGCCACCTTTCCGGCGGCATTCGATGCCCTGCCCACACCGAAGAACAGGCCAAGTGGTCCCGACATGATTTGCTCTGTTCCCGCTCGGCTGAGGGCTTCGCCGAACGATGAGCTCATTTCCATTTCCTGCATTCCCGCCGATTCGCAAGTCCATGTCACTAGTGTCCGGTTAAAAATCGTGAAATTGCAGTTGTTTTTGATGATTTTGGGAATTGGCATCCGAGAAAAT
>JASLPY010000182.1 GCA_030744755.1 Kiritimatiellia bacterium
CGCAGAGCGGGTGATGAATGGGGGTGATTTGTCATCCTTCCCGCCACACGCCCACTTTGGCCATCGCGCATGTCCCTGCTGGCCCGAATATTGACCCAGAGGCGGGGTACTGCTACGCTCTCCACGTGTAAGATGCGTCTTCAGGTCGATCGTAGGCGGGTTGCCGAGAAAGGAAATTCCTATCAGGCGCATTCCTGAGAACAAGGAACTCGACGGGCAGCTTTACGATATGAGTCAGGACATCTACGAGGAGAATAACCTCGCGGCGCAGAACCCGGAGCGCATCAGTTCGATGAAAGCCCTGCTGAAGGAGCTCGTCGAAAATGGTCGCAGTACGCCGGGCGCGAAGCAGGCGAATGATGCAAAGATCGTTATTAAATAGGAGGCGCCCGTAGCATGAAAGCGACTTGTCTCTGCCTTTTCGTCCTACCCTTCTTGAGCTTGTCATTGTCGGCAGCTGAGCGCCCCAATATCCTTTGGATTTTTGTCGATGATCAGGGGCCCGACTGGGGCTGTTATGGGAATGAGCTTGTGCATACCCCCGTTCTTGATGCACTCGCAAAGGAGGGCACGGTCTATAAACGGGCCTTCGCTGTCGCGCCGGTTTGCTCTGTGTCGCACACCTCCCTTTACACCGGCAACTATGTCACGACGCTTGGGGTTCCGCATCACCGCAGTCATTACCAGGATGAGTTACCGAAGGGATACTTTCATGCTGAGGAACTGCTCAGTAAGGCGGGCTATTTCACGGTCAACATGGTTTCTTCCGTCGGTGGTAAGGAGGACAGGATTATCTATGGCGCTTCCGGAAAGACCGACTTTAATTTCTATCGCAAGACTGCGGCCTACAAGAGCAAGGGTATCAATAATCAGAGTGGTGGCGAATTCTTTGATCATGTTCATGCCGTCGACAACAAGGATGCCGGCAGCTACTTCGCATCAGGAGAATGGGAGAAGCGGAAAAAGGAGCAGCCCTTCTTTGCCTTTATCAACATTGAGACCGGTAAAAAGCACGGCTGGAAACGGGGCGACGAATGGGCAAGCCAGAACAAGCTGGCGGTCGATCCGGCACGTGTGAAGGTCCCAGCTTATCTGGCTGATACGCCCGATATCCGTAAGTTTCTGGCTTCAAAACTGAATTCTGTATCGCACACCGATGCCGTTATCGGCAAGTTTATCAGCGCGCTCAAGCGCAGTGGCGAGTATGAGAATACCTTCATATTTATTGCCGGCGATCATGGCTATGATTTCATGCGCAACAAGCAGACGCTCTATGATTCCGGGCTTCGGGTTCCGATGATCATCAAGTGGCCGGGCAAGAAGCCAACAGCCGTCAGCGAGGACTTGGCCGGGCTCATTGATATTGCGCCGACCAGCCTGGCGATTGCTGGTGTGGATATCCCGACCACGATGGAGGGGATCGACCTGCACAGCAAGGGTGCCGTGAGCAGCAGAAAGGTGATCTTCGGTACACGTGACGGTGTAGACGGTGTTTTTGACATGTACAGAACCGTGCGCAATAAGCGCTTCCGTTATATCCGGCATTTCTACCCGGAGATCCCCTACCTGAACGGTAAGTATGCGACCCGCTACCTGGTCATCAAAGAAATGAGAACGCTCTCAAAGAGTGGCAAGCTGACAGCGGCACAGGCCGCTTTCCTGCAGGCTCAGAAACCCGCCGCAGAGGAACTCTATGATCTTGAGAATGATCCCGACGAAATCAATAACCTCGCGGGGAAGCCGGGACATTCGGCAATCCAAAAAGAGCTCTCGGATACGCTGGCTGCGTGGATGATAAGTAACAAGGACAGGGATCCCGGCTATCGAACATTGTTCGCTTCGGGAAAACTGAAAGCCAACCTGAAAGTTCAAAGTCTGATCGACAAGAAAGCGCAAGCAGCCAATTGAGGCCATTAATATGAGCAGAGTCTTTCCCCTTTTTCTCCTGGCAGGTTCCCTGTTATCCAGCGCCGCTGAAAGGCCCAACGTTATCTTTTTCATGGTCGATGACCTTGGCTGGACGGACTTCGGTTGTTACGGCTCCGATTTCTACGAAACGCCGAATATCGACAAGCTTGCCGCCTCCGGCATGAAGTTCACGAACGGCTATGCTGCCTGTACCGTCTGCTCGCCAACGCGTGCGTCATTGATGACCGGAAAGTACACGCCGAAGCACGGTGTCACGAATTTTATCCACAGCAAGACAATGAAGCTGAAACACGAAGAAATCACCATCGCCGAAGCCTTGAAGGAGGCCGGTTACCGCACTGCGCATGTGGGCAAATGGCACCTCGCGCCGCGGGGCGTCAAGGACTACAAAGACTACTATCCCACTCATCATGGTTTCGATATCAATATCGGCGGCGGCCACTGGGGAGCACCGGGTTCCTACTTCCACCCATACCAGGGGAAGAAGGCCGTTGAGAACATTCCGCCCGGCGGAAAGAAAGGCGATTTTCTCACGGACCGGCTGACGGACGAAACGCTGAAGATCATCAACAATTGGAAAGCCGAGCCCTTTTTTGTTCACCTTGCCTACTACGCGGTTCACACCCCGGTGATGGGGAAGCCGGAGCTGGTGAAACATTTCGCGGATAAGGCGCCTGGAAAGGTGCACAAGAAACCTGCCTACGCGGCCTTACTGCGCTCGGTTGACGACAGTGTCGGCCGTATTCTTGCCGAGCTTGAGAAGCTGGGGATTGCGGAGAATACCCTGATTATTATCACCGGTGACAACGGCGGCTTGATGTCGCAGACGCGCAACGCACCCCTGCGCGCCGGCAAGGGTTCGGTCTACGAGGGTGGTGTGCGCGAACCGACGATCGTCAGGTGGCCGGGCGTTACCCCGGCCGGCAGTGTCTGCGATACGCCGGTGATCACCATGGATTTTTATCCGACCATCCTCAAGGTCACCGGGGCGAAGGGAGACGCCGCGCATAACAAAGCGGTGGACGGTGTCGACATCACAGCGCTGCTGCGCGACCCGAAAGCGAAACTTGGGCGTGATAATCTCTTCTGGTATTTCCCGCACAAACACGGCGGCGGTGCGCGACCCTACGCGTCTCTGCGGCACAAGGACATGCGACTGGTGAAATGGTTCAGCGACAATCGCCTTGAACTCTACGACCTCAAAGCGGATATCAGTGAATCAAAGAATCTGGCCAAGACAATGCCCGAAAAAGCAAAAGAACTGGATGCGATCCTGACTGCCTGGCTCAAAGAAACCAATGCCGATACCTCAAGAAAATAATAGCATGGACGGTCTTGTTCGTGCAGTCTATTTCTCAAGAAACATAAGGATACTGCTTTGAAAAAAATCCCCTCACTCCTGGTACTCTGTTTACTCTCGGCACTCACCGCGTTTGCGCAGAATTCTCGACCCAACGTGGTTATTATCTATGGCGATGATGTTGGCTATGGTGATGTCGGTGTTTACGGATCAACCATGATACCGACGCCCAACATCGACAAGCTTGCGGCGGGCGGCCTGACGTTTACCGACGGGCACTGCACGGCGTCCACCTGTACGCCCTCGCGCTTTTCACTGCTCACGGGCATCCACGGCTTTCGCCATCGAATCCGCATTCTTCGACCGAATGCACCCTTGACGATCCCCACGGACATCCTTACCATGCCTAAGCTCTTTAAGAAGGCGGCGTACAACACCGCGATTGTCGGCAAATGGCATTTGGGCCTGGGCAAAAAAGGTGAGAAGGTAGACTGGAACGCTGAGGTAAAACCGGGACCGCTGGAGTTGGGTTTTGACTACTCCTTCCTTCTGCCCTCAACCAATGACCGTGTACCCTGCGTCTATCTTGAGAATCATCGGGTGGTGAACCTTGATCCCGCGGACCCCTTGTATGTCGGTGAGCCGCCACCCGCAGGCGTAAAGTCGACGGTCTACCCTGACGGCATGAAAGACCGATCCGGGATGACCTACTATGAGAGTGCGGCCGGACACAATCATTCCATCATCAACGGCATCGGTCGTATCGGCTATATGTGGGGCGGGAAGGCCGCCTTATGGAATGATGAGACGATGGCTGATGAGTTCGTCAAGCAGGCCAAGTCTTACATTAAACCAACATAAAGATTAGGGGCTGAATTTGAGTAGCTTATGCCGTCACCTCTGATCGCAGTTAACCTTGTTGAAAGCGATGATGCCGAGGCAAGAACCCCATAAGTCGCAAAGAACAAGAGAATTACTGATCGCAATTTTCCTTTTCCGGAATTACTCACATTACCCCCTGGTATGGCTTTGTCACGTTAGTCTTTGCCATGATAGTGTCCGTGTTTGAGTTGATGTCGCTGTCCGTCTAGCAAGCGGTTGGCGGCATTTATACGTTTCACTGTTCCATCGACTCTG
>JASLPY010000183.1 GCA_030744755.1 Kiritimatiellia bacterium
AGACAGCGACGCCGGTCACCGCAGGCTCAGGATCTTTGCTGGTGCCGATGCGGTAAAGGAATCCACCTTCTCCTTCATCTTTCGTTTCCACGAAGGATCGGTTGAGGTATTTCATCGCCGAGTCGAAGACCTCTTCGCCAATCTCATATCCGCATTGCCGCGCGGCGTGCAGCGTGAGCAATTGCCAGGAGGTAACGGACAGATCGCTTTCTCTCGAAAACGGCGAATAACGCCATCCGCCCTGCTCTGCGCTGCGTTTCCGAATGGTCTGGGCCTCGACGATGAGCTTGATGGCTTTGTGGCACCATTCGGCGAGTTCCTTTTCCTTTTCCGGATTCTTTGAAAGTCCCAGGTATGAGAGTCCGAAGATGGTGCAGACCGCGTGGACGTACATCGATTGCGCCTGTGTTCCCAGATAGCCGTCCGGGGTCATGCTGCCCCTGACGAATTGCATGGAGCGGTCGATAACTTTTCCGTACTCGCCTTTGCCCGGTTCGTAGCCATTGGCAAGGAAGGCCAGCCCGGCGAAGCTGGATGAGGCGGTCTGGTATTTCGGATTGCCCCAGCTTCCCGCATCTGAGCCATCTTTGATTTGCCGGTCGGCGAGCCACTTGAGGCCGGCATCCACGGCGGAGCGGATTTGCTTGCGCGTGGGAGGTTCTTGAGCAGTGACGATTTGGAGCGAGGCGATGACAATGAGCACGTAGCCACAAGCTGCCAGGCTGTGGGCTTTGCAGCCTGCAAGCTGCCTGGTACCGGCGGCACAAGTTGCGGCTGCGAAGGATCTACAATCGTTGTTTCGTAATCCGATCATTTCACTCAAAGGGGGTATTTACTTCGCGCCATCTTGTGAGCTATCATGCGGCATGTCCAGAAATGCCAGCCCTTTGCCCCGTCCCGGGGTGGACTATCCACGAAATATTGTCGAGTTCGACGAGTTCTTTGCCAGCGAGGAAGACTGTCGCCTTTACTTGGAGCGTGTGAGGTGGCCCAATGGATTCGTCTGCCGTGCATGTGGCCAGAGCGGTGTCCCATGGCGTGCCCGACGAAATGTCCTGTTGTGTTGTCACTGCCGAGCCGAGACCAGGCTGACAGCTGGTACTATCTTCGAGGGTACTCGGAAGCCGCTGCGTGTTTGGTTTCGGGCGATGTGGGAGATCACAAGCCAGAAGTACGGGGCCAACGCGCTCGGTCTCCAGCGAGTGCTCGGGCTGAAGAGCTATACAACTGCTTGGTCGTGGCTTCATAAACTTCGAAGGGCGATGGTGCGTCCTGGGCGAGAGAGACTTGCGGCTTGTGTCGAGGTCGACGAGAGTTACGTGGGTGGAGAAGAAGCCGGCGTGACTGGCCGCGAGACTATCAAGAAAGCCATCGTTGCCATCGCTGTCGAACTCAAGGACGTAGGCATGGGGCGGATCCGTCTCCGACACGTCTCCGATCTGTCGGGGCCTGTTCTTCAAGACTTCGTCAAGGATGTGGTGGAGACGGGGAGCGTCGTCCGAACGGACGGTTGGCCTTCTTATGCTGGACTGGCTTCCCTCGGATTCCAGCACGAAGTAACGGTGCTTTCGGCTTCCTCGTCCCCGGCTCATGTCCAGATGCCGGCAGTGCACCGAGTCGCTTCGCTCCTCAAGCGATGGTTGCTGGGTACCCTGCAAGGAGGAATCAGTAAGGAGCACCTTACCTACTATCTGGATGAGTTCACGTTCCGATTCAACAGACGGACATCGCACGCACGCGGCATGCTTTTCTACAGAGTCGTCGAACAGGCTGTGCAGGTGGACCATGTCAGCACTAAGCAACTTTTTAAGAATACCGGCCGTGGGCCCAAGCGAGGAACAGATGGCGCGAAGTAAATACCCCCTTTACAGCGATATCTGAATGAAGTGTGCTATCGGTTCAATCGCCGATTCTGGGAGAGGGAACTGTTTGACCGACTCGTAACGGCCTGTGCAACCACGGAGACAGTGACATACACTGCTCTGGTCGGGCAGGAAAAATCGTGTGAGCAAAATCAATAAGCGTTATCAGTTAAATTCCTTATCCAAAGTTTTCTTGGTGTCAGTTAGTAACTTGATTTTTTCTTAAAGTTTACGGCGAGTGAAATCGACAATTAAAGACAGGGATAGTGTTCGTTCGTAAGGTCTTAGGAGAAGGGTTCCCTGTCATGCGCGACCTGAGTGATTACTGTTGTCAGAATTCGGAGTGTTCGGACTATGGCAAACGGGGTGGTGAAAAGCTGAATTGGAATGGCTGGAGTGGAAAGGGGAAGCAGATTCGGATGATTTACTGCCGGACCTGTAAGCGTTCCTTCTCGGAACGCAAAGGGACAGCGCTTTTTGAATCTCGTCTGCCGGAAGAAGAAGCTCTGGGGATTTTGCATCATCTGTCCGAAGGGTGTGGAATACGGCACACGGGCCGTTTGACCCATCACAGCAAGGATACGGTGAATCGTTATGCAAAGGTAAGTGGGAAGCATGCCAAGGCAGCCCATGATGAACTGGTCTCTTTTTCCCCCGAATACGAGAGAGGTCCAGTTTGATGAGAAGTGGGCTTTTGTGGGGAAGAAAGAAGCGCATTGTGCCCCGGAGGAAAAGTGTAAGGGAGACGCCTGGGATCACATTGCGTTTGACCCTGAGCATCGGTTGGTGGTGAGCATTGTGCCAGGAAAGCGGACCAAAGAGAATGTGGACGCACTGGTCCATGATTTCGCCAGTCGAACCGGTCATCGGTTAATGGACCTCATAACCAGCGATGAACACAAGCCTTACAAAGATGCCATCTTGCGAGAGTACGGTGATTTGGTTCCGCAACCGCGACGGTTTCCCAGAGGCCGTCCTCCCAAGCCCAAACTGGAACCTCCCCAGGATTTGGTCTACGCAACGGTTCATAAGGTCCGAAAGAAGGGACGCGTGGTGAGTGCACAGCCTCGGCTTATCTTCGGAACAGAGCAACAGCTTGAAACTGCACTGGAGACTTCCTCGGCAAGCAAGAAAGTCAACATCGCTTTCGTTGAGCGCAATAATGCGACTGGTCGACACAGAAACGCCCGCAAAGTCCGAAAGAGCTATCGCTTCTCAAAAGATTGGGATATCCACAAAGGTATGACTTGGCTCGAATGTGCCTTCTACAATTTCTGCTGGCCCGTCCGCACTTTGAGAAAGGAGGCCAAGGAAAGAACCCCAGCAATGGCCGCGGGACTCGCACACCACATCTGGTCGATCAAAGAATGGTTCACGTTTCCAGCGGTTTTCAGGTCAAATGAATAGTCAAGCTATATTCAGACACCAGGCGAAATTCTGGTTGGCATGAAATTCCTTCTGACTCTCCGACGAGAAACTCTTCCCGAACTGAATGAGCAATTCGCCCGACTCATATGGCCCTGCCTGCAAGAGAGCGGTAATGGAGAATGCTGCGAATACAAGTTTGGCACGATGACCCATCATGAACCCCCCCAAATCTTAAGAATAAAAAGAGATGTCGAGCCCTTACGAAATTTGATTTATCCAATTTCCGTGCAGAACTAAGGAAATATTAAACCTTTATAGAGGAAGTATCAATAGCGAAAGTCTCTCGTGCAGAACATTGCTCTTCACTCTTCATCCTTGAAGGTTCCGCAAACCCGATTAGCATTAGGCAGGCCCTTCCCGCACCCTCCCTCCGCTCCCCCAAATGCCCATCGAGATTCGCTGTCCGAATCCTGACTGCAGAACACTCTTGAAGTGCCCCGATGATTCTGCCGGCACCCAGATGAAATGCCCCAAGTGCAAGAGTATCGTCGATATCCCCGCGGAGGCCGATCACGCGGGGGATTCGCTGGGCGATTACGAACTCGTAAGAAAGGTTGGCGAAGGGGGGATGGGATCGGTCTATGAGGCCATCCAGACGAAGCTCGGACGCAAGGTGGCCCTGAAGATTCTGCCCCGAAAATTCACCGAAGACGACCGATTCCTCGGCCGATTCCGCCGCGAAGCGCGCTCAGCAGCGATGCTCAATCACCCCAACATCATCCAGGTCTACGACATCGATGTAGACAGCGGTACGCATTTTTTCTCTATGGAGTATGTCGATGGCGAGACACTCCTCCAGCGCATGAAGCGCACGGGGAAACTCTCCCCGCGGGAGGCCATCGAAATCATCGAGAAGGTCGCCGATGCCCTCGGCTATGCCCACGACGAATCGATAATCCACCGCGACATCAAGCCCGAAAACATCATGCTCTCCGATAAAGGGCGCGTGAAGCTCGCCGACCTCGGCCTTGCCAAGCAGGTGGATGATGCGGACAGCAACGTCACCCAGTCCGGCGCGGCCGTGGGCACACCTTACTACATGGCCCCCGAGCAGGCC
>JASLPY010000184.1 GCA_030744755.1 Kiritimatiellia bacterium
GGGGAAACACTCTGCGAAAGTTTCGCGGACTGTTCGCGCCACTGATAAGATCGGGGAGTTTGCCGGCGTCTCCGGGCGCACGGTTGAAAAGATCAGGGACGTTGTTGACGCCGCCGAAGCGGACCCGGAGAAGTTCGCCCACCTTGTTCAGGAAATGGACCGGACCGGCAAAGTAGGTGGCGCTCATCGCAAGCTGAAACCGCCGTTGACAGACCCCTCCGCGTGAAATGCCGTTGTGCATGACGGCCAGATAGAGGAGCCCGGCTTCCGGTTGTAATGCTCCGGCAAACGTTGCATCATTCTTTCGTTATGGGGAAATACATGGCGAGGGGACGATGACGTTGAAGCGGAAAAACCTTTCGGCGGTTCTCACACTGTTCCTGGGGGCAGTTGTTATTGGCGCGCTTTGGCCATCGCCAACGACGGCGCAGACGCCGGGGACGGTGTTCAAAGACTGTCCTGAGTGCCCTGAGATGGTGGTCATCCCGGCGGGCAGTTTCCGCATGGGCTCGCCGCCGGGCGAAGAGAAGCGGTACGGCGACGAGGGGCCGGTGCGCCGCGTAACCATCCCGCGCCCCTTCGCGGTGGGCAAGTACGAAGTGACGCAGGCGGAATGGCGTTCGGTGATGGGATCGAACCCAAGCATGTTCAAGGGCGACCGCAACCCGGTGGAGGAGGTTAGTTGGGATGACGCTCAAGACTTCGTTCGCCGTCTCGGCGCCAAGACGGGGAAGCAATACCGCCTGCTGACGGAAGCGGAATGGGAATACGCGGCCAGGGCGGGGACGACGACACTGTTCCACTTCGGGGCGACGATAAGCACCGATCAGGCGAACTACAATGGCAACTACACATATGGCGGCGGACGCAAGGGGGTTTACCGGAAGAAGACGGTTCCGGTGGGGAGTTTCCCGGCCAACGCCTTCGGTCTTCATGACATGCACGGCAATGTCTATGAGTGGGTCGAAGATTGTTGGCATGCAGTGACGTCAAGCTCCACGGGCGCTGGCGGCTACAACGGAGCGCCGTCTAATGGGTCTGCCTGGACAAGCGGTGGGGACTGTCGCCTGCGCGTTCTTCGCGGCGGTTCCTGGAACTACACTCCGAGGTACCTGCGCTCCGCCCTCCGCAACTGGAGCGCCTCCGACGTCCGGAACAACTACATCGGGTTCCGCGTTGCCCGGACGCTTTCGCGTTAGCGAAAGCTTACCTGTGGCTCCCATTTATTCCATCTGCCGCGGAAATCCTGGTATTCCTAGCTGATGCCGGGTAGCGTCTACTGTATACAGACGACCGCCATGAACCTTGTCGCAAGGCCCTGCGAGTTCGAGAAGAAGTTCGAGGATGCGACCGCCTACCGAAAGAACCCGGGATCGAACCTTCCGTGCCTATCCGGTTAAGGCAGACACCCACTAGGGATAGACGCCAGCCTGCCCTCTGGAGTGTCGCGGCACCCTACATGTAGTGGGCGTCTGCCTCAACCGGATAGGCACGGAACCTTCGCCACATCAGTGTCTTGCGACGACGCACGAATACAACCGTACTGGAGAAAATGCCAAGTGTATTGCTCCGCTGCTTACACCCCAGGGACAAGATCTTTTGCGTTTTCCATGCCCAAAGGTTATCAAATATGTCAACTGGAGCGAAGGGCATACCTGGTACCAGGAATTCGACCGTTTATTGAAAACTCACTCGTTACATGCATAAATTCCGGGCATGATACGGGTAATCACTCAACATCGATCGAGGCCTGGAGGGTGATCGGGTCTCCCTGATACGAGCCCGACCCCTGATAACGACTGGCCGTTTTCCGGCCCATCATGATACTGTCGGATCATGTTCACAGTCGTCCGTACCATCACCAACCTTAGCCTTGATGAACACTTTATCAAGTCCCCCGCTGCTACCTTCTTCGTTAAGGTCGAGGGAGATGGCATGGTTGATCATGGCATCTACGAAGGCGACACCCTGATCATCGACAGATCTCTCACTCCGACCAAGAATTCCACCGTTGTCGTCGTCATCGATGGCGAACTGACCGTCCGTCATCTCTCTACAATCGACCGAGAGGATGCAAGCATCTGGGGCGTTGTTCGTGGTTCGATCAGGGACTTGCTATGACCATCTACGCCCTGGTCGATTGCAATAACTTCTATGCCTCCTGTGAGCGGGTCTTCAACCCGAAGCTCGAAGGACGGCCAGTCATTGTCCTGTCGTCGAACGATGGCTGTGCCATCGCCCGATCCAATGAGGCAAAAGAAGCCGGGGTCAAGATGGCCCAGCCACTTTACCAAATCACTGACCTCGTGAAGCGGCATGATATTCAGGTACTCAGCGCGAACTTCCGCCTCTACAGCGACATGTCCAACCGGGTGATGCAGGTGTTGGCCGATAAGGCCCCTGCGATGCAACAATACTCTATCGATGAATGCTTCCTAGACCTCACCGGCATGACTGACGATCTCATCGATTACGGAAGGAGGGTGCAGACAAAGGTGCGGCAGTGGACAGGGATACCAGTCGGCATTGGGATCGCAGAGAGCAAGACACTCGCCAAGCTGGCCAACCGCATTGCGAAGAAGTCAGAGAAAGCCGGCGGCGTTCTCAACCTGGTTGGTTCTCCGTGGCGAGCCAAGGCCCTGGAGATGACCGATGTCGGAGATGTATGGGGGATCGGCAAGCAGTATGCCAAGAAGCTGAACCGGAACGGCGTCATGACTGCCCTCGATCTTTCCAAGCAAGCCGATGGGTGGATCAGGAAAGAAATGGGCGTCGGTGGGCTGAAGACGGTCCGAGAGCTTCGGGGAGAGGACTGTATTGGCTTTGAGAGCATCCCCAAGCCCAAGCAGACATCTCTCGTCTCACGGTCGTTTGGTCATACGGTTACCGACCTGGACGATCTGGTCAACGCCATCACGGTCTTTGCATCGACTGCTGCTGAGGATATTCGCAGGGCCAACCTCGTCAGCACGGCTGTAAGCGTTTTCATCGAGACGAACCGCTTCTCGAACGGGCCACAGCACACGCCTTCTCTGGCAGTGGAGCTATCCCATGCCACCAACAACACCAAGCACATCGTCCGTGCTGCGATCCACGGACTGAAGGAAATCCATGCTGAAGGGATCAAGTACAAGAAGGCCGGGGTGATGCTGCTTGACCTCGTTGATGCCGATCATGCGCCCCGGTCGTTATTCGACCACCATGACCCGAAGGATGACAAGCTCATCGAGGCGTTTGATCAGATCAACCGTCAGCAGGGACCGGGGTCAGTCAACTTCGGTACGGCGGGGCAGCCATCTGGGTGGCGGTCAAATAGCGCCTATCAGTCGCCAAGGTACACGACAGAATGGGCTGGCATCCCGACAGTCAAGACGTAGCTCTGGATCATCCAGCAAGGCCCCGGTAAACGGACATTAATTGCCGGGATATCCGTTGATGGGGGGGGGTAGAACGGACTCCAATATAGGCCGGTGTTTTCGTCTGCACCTGTTAAGGGTTGTCGGACGCCTGCCGTGGCTGGGCATCTGCCGACGGAATCTCGGGATAACAGGAAATCCAGGTTCGAGAAGTGCCCGCCCGAGCTGTTCGAGCCGATTTGGAGTGAACAGATTGGTCCAAAGGCAGGCAGCCTCTGGCTGCGGCCACGTCACTGGCGACAGATTTCGCCCGAAGCCGGGCAGTGGTCAGGCCGCGAGGCGCTTGTACCGGTGATGAAGGCCACCGACCTCGGGAAAGGAAATGACCTCCCCGGAACCTACCGGCAGGGCCGATCTCCCGTCTGGTGTATCCTTGGCCAGCGACAGGTGCGTTCGGGAACAGGCGGTCGGCCGTGCCGAGGGAGGGTCGGGGCGATTTCCGGTGCACGACAGCCAGTTGTTGGCGCAAAGCAAGGTTCTCCAGATGCAACGCCGCGCGGCTGAGGAAAGCCTCACGGACCATGGTAAAGACGATTTGAATGGCCGTTCGCGTGTCGGAGACGCTATCCGGCATGAGCCGGAAATGCTAGGATTTCCGCAGCGGATAGGATTTATAGGAGCCACAGGCTATTTACCTGGTTTCGTTATGGGAATGAATCGCCTAGTTTTAGGAAATGTCCTTAAAAAAATCAGCCATTAAACTTGATGACTGTTACATCAAAGTCGGTGTCCCGAGCATCGTCTGGGTTGTTCGCCGGCTTCTCAATGTGGCTGACCCCGTTCCACATGTTCTTCTTGTCCAAGAAGGAGCATCGAACAGGCAGATTACCTTGTCCATCCCAGCTTTACAGGACAGTTCGATCTACAAGAAGATCGAGGCTAGTCCTCCGACTGATTGATCCTGAGTTTAA
>JASLPY010000185.1 GCA_030744755.1 Kiritimatiellia bacterium
AAGACCCATCTGGCCATCGCGATCGCCAGCCGGTGCATCCGCAAAGGGTCCCGGGGCCGCTTCTTCAACGTCGTCGATCTGGTGAACCGCCTGGAGAGGGAGGTCGCCGACGGCAAGACCGGAAGGACGGCCGAGCAACTCATCCGCCTGGATCTGGTGGTGCTGGACGAACTCGGCTATCTGCCGTTCGCCCGCAACGGCGGCCAGCTCCTGTTCCACCTGATCAGCCGGCTTTACGAGAAGACCTCGGTGATGGTGACCACCAACCTGGCGTTCTCCGGCTGGCCGCAGGTGTTCGGGGACGCCAAGATGACGACGGCGCTGCTCGACCGGCTGACCCACCATTGCGACATCATCGAAACCGGCAACGAGAGCTGGCGATTCAAGAACCGGACCTGAGCTCAGCCGGTACTGGTGCGGCGGCCCGGTTGCCCCGGTGGGTCCACAGGCACCTCCCACGCTGCTTCGCTTCGCGTACCGCAAAGCGCTACACGAAGCAGCGCGGGTCCCTCCTATGGACTACCGGGACAACCTCCGTTACGACAAAAAAGGGGGGGTCAAAATTGGACGCTGTTAGGGGGTCAATGTTCAACGCTGATTGACACGCTGACTTCTCAAGCTGACCCAAAGGGGACATAGGGCCTCCCGGAATTTCCAGATGAACCAAGTTCATTTCGCCGCTTTCTTTCTTACCTGATTGGCCTGCTCTTTGAAGGCGTCGGGTTACCCGCCTGCCCCGCCGATGCGATCCTGGCCGATACCGAACCGGGCCTTGAAAAGTGGCTTGAGATCAATACCGAGTACGCCGATAAATGGCCCAACATAGCCCGCAAGGGCGAAACGCCCGCCGATGCCGAAGAATGGGATGGCAAACCCGACAAGCTCCAGTATCTGAGCACCAAGCCTGGAAAAGGCTACTAGAGCGCCTCAGGCTCAATCAGTCAAACTCCTGGAACCCCTGGAGGAAACGACTCTTATTCTTGGCCTCCTCCAGCTTTTTTAATGCCTCTTTGAGTTTGTCGAGGAACTCCTCGTACTTTTTGGCATCCCCGCCAAGCTCCGATTGCATGGATTTGATGCGGATCTCCAGCTCATTGATTTGGGAAAAGCGGACCGCCGTCTTGAGGGTGGTGGTGTCCTCGATGAACTGGTCGACGTTTCCGACGATTTCCCTGATACTTCGTTCGGTCTCGCGTTCCTCGGCCTTCTCGCGAATGCGCACCAGTTCCTTTTTTTCCTCCTGGCTCAGGTTGGCAATCCGCCGTTGGACCTCGCCGGCGAGGAAAGTGATCAGGCGGATTTCATCCTGGTCCAGGCGGTTTCCGCTTCGGTCGGAATCCTTGAGCTTGTCCGCCTCGCGCCTGATGGCGGCGCTAAGGCCGGCTTTGGTGGCAATCTCGCTCATGTCCAGGCCTTTCGGAGGTGGCAGGACGCTCATAGCTTGACGCCTTTCCCGACAGTGGCTTATCCCCTTGCTTCCGGTTCCCTCATGATTTGGGGGTCGCCACAGACTTTGCCTTGGTGCGGAGGACCGTAGAACACCAATAATAACATACCGTTGTGCCAAAAACCATCACGAGCGCATGCCCCCACATCTAGGCACACCGGAACCAACGGGATAAGCCTTTCCCGACATTTCCCAGATGATCTTCAAACCCAAGACAACAATACCCAAGCCCCACTGCCATTTGAAGAGTTTTCACCCGACATTTCCCAGATAGCCTTCAAATCCATGGCGATCATACCCAAATTGCGCCGCCGTCGTAATGGTTTTCCCTCCGCAGCCGTCCGATAGCCTGATTTTGGTGATTTGGCCATGTTCGGAAGCCCATTTGGCCCAGTTTTCCGTCATCCAGACGCATCTCTCCCGTCATTTTCACGTCGCCGTGGATTTCCTCGGCCTACGCCGGAACGGGTCTTCGACGTAAATCATCAATCAGGCTCAGGATTTTCTGGAACAAGCTCCTCGGCACGGCAACCTCGGCCAATTGAACCTGGATTTCCTGTTATCCCGAGATTCCGTCGGCAGATGCCCGAGAGGCGGGTCGTCGTTGGATGGGCCGATTGGATAAATAGGAGGGGCAGGCCTCAGACGGGGCGAGTGGGCCAGCCGCTTCGTCTGCAGCCGCCTGGCCGAGGAAGCCGCGCCGGAGAGCGGCGATGGGATCACGGCGCGGCTCGGCGAGATCCAGGAGGAGATGCTGGCCGCCGGGAGCGGCGAGAGCGGCACCACCGTCGCCCTGCTGGGGGGCCATCCACCGCTCGGTTACCACCGGTCGCTTGCCGATGGGATGATCGTCAGGACATAAGGCGGAACGGGAAACCCACCCCAGGTGGAACCTCCGCTGTTGATGCAGTGGACGGCTCCCACCCGAAGGCATCGCAATGTGCCAAAGTTGTGGTTTCCATGAACCACGGGGAAATAGGAGCCGCCCATGAACGAAGTTATCACGATAGGTGTTGATCTTGCGAAAAACGTATTTCAGGTCCACGGCGTTGACGCGGAGGGTAGCGTGATCGTCCGCCGGCAGTTGAGGCGGGGTCAGATGCTGCCTTTCTTCAAGAAACAGCCGCCCTGCTTGGTGGGCATGGAGGCGTGCGCCACCTCGCATCACTGGGGGCGGGAGATCGAGGCATTGGGGCACCATGTGCGTTTGATGCCGCCGCGACGAAAGTCCGGTAGCTTCTCACTCTTGTCCAAAACAGCGTTTCTTGGACAGACGATTGGAGGTGAAAATGGTCCTGCCGTTCGAGCGGGCCCGTCAAGAAATCCCGATTTCTGGTGGGTTCCCAGCTCCCCGGCGGCTTGACTGGACTGTTTCGGTTTTGGACAGCCGAATTCTGAAATTGGAGACCTGAACCCGGAAACGATGAAATGCCGTCCAAAATCTCAGGATTTCTGCGGGAAAGTGCCCGTGCCGGGGATTATCTTGGACAGCAATCAACCCAGGATTTTCTTTATCTGGTCCGCCATGTTCTTCGGATCGATGCCGTAGGGAAAGTGGCGGATGAACTTGCCGTCCGGTCCCATCAAGTAGGTGATTGCCGAGTGGTCCATGAAATAATTCTCGGCATTGCCTCCCGGTTCTTCGGACTTGGCGAAATATACATTATAAGCTTTGGCGACTTGCGAAATCTGTTTCTTAGTTCCTGTCATCCCTACGAAGCGGGGAGAGAATTGGCCGACGTATTCTCTGAGAGATTCCGGTGTGTCCCGTTCGTGATCCACAGAGACGAAGACTGGCGTGATCTTGTTGGCCATATCTGGGCCCAGGATGTCAAGGGCGTCGCTGATGGTGATGACGGCGGTCGAGCAAACGTCGGGGCAGTAGATGTAGCCGAAATAGATCAGTAGGTATTTGCTGTGAAAGTCCTTATCGGTCACCGTCCGGCTGGTGTGATCGACGAGTTCGAAAGGCCCGCCGATCACCGGCGGCTTCAGGGGAACGGTCCCGTCGGGCACCTTTTCGCTACCGAAGAAGGAGGAGCCAATCCCCAACGCCACGAAGAGGGCAAGGGCGACAAAGATCAGGGTTGGCGTGTCCTTCTTGTTCATGATTTCTCACTCTTGTCCAAAATAGCTTTTTCCTGAGGACGCCCTCCGTCTGATCGTGGCAAAAGCATGGTGCCAAAACCTTGCTTGCAATGATCATCAGGAGGGCTACGTCATGGCTAACGCCGCCAGTCTATTCAGTCAACTGCTTCGCCATTTCCCCCGTACGGAATTCGCGCTTCTGGTCAAAAAGCATGGCGCGGAACGACACGCCAAGGGCTTTGCCTGCTGGGACCAGTTCATCGCCATGTTGTTCTGCCATCTGGCACGGGCGGATAGTCTGCGCGAGATTTGCGGCGGCCTTTCGTGTTGTCTGGGCAAGCTGGCGCATCTCGGCGTGGGAAGGGCTCCTAAAAGATCGACGCTGTCCTATGCTAATGAGCACCGCCCCGCCGCGCTTTACGAGGACTTGTTTTGGACAGCCATGGAGCGGTTCCGGGGACAGGGGCGGCTTGGCGGCGGTAAGACCGGGTTCCGTTTCAAGAACAAGCTTCTGTCCCTGGATTCGACGACCGTGTCCTTGTGCTTGAACCTCTTTCCCTGGGCCAAATTCCGCCGCGCCAAGGGCGGCGTCAAGGTCCATGTCATGCTCGATCACGCTGATTACATGCCATCCTTCGTGCTGATCACCGAGGCCCGGCGCCACGATGTTACGGCGGCCAGGAAAATCCGCCTCGTAGCGGGTTCCATCGTCGCCATGGACCGGGCCTACAACGATTATAGCCTGTTCGCCCGATGGACC
>JASLPY010000186.1 GCA_030744755.1 Kiritimatiellia bacterium
CTTCGCATTCACATCCGCACCGTTGGCGATTAGCAGTTCGACGATTTCCCTTTGACCTTGATGAGCCGCATGATGAAAAGGAGTGTACCCAGCTTCACCTTTAGCATTCACATCCGCGCCTTTCGCGATAAGCAGTTCGGCGATTTCCTTGTGGCTGCGCCTAGCCGCACAATACAAAGGAGTCCTTCCATACTTATCTTTCGCATTCACATCCGTTCCAGCTGCGATGTGCTGTTTGACGGTTTCAATGTCTCCAGCCTTGGCAGCATCGTGAATTGAGATGTCTGGTGCTTTGGCTGTCGTCGTTTCTGATTGCTGCGTCGTAGCGCACCCCACCAGAAGCACGGCTGCGATTGTTGTGAGTAGGAGGTGTTTCATTTCCCTTCAGCTTTCAATTCTTCACCCGTCTTGCCGCCGTGTTTGCGGAGGAGGTCGGCGGATTCTGATTCCGGCTGCGGTGCTTCCTTCACGTTGGGCTCGTAGCCAGTGAAGATGTACACGAGGTTGATGGGTATGACGATGGTGTCCACGACGAGGGTTAAAGGGAGGTCGATGGCGTTGGGAAGGGAGCCGACGGTTTCCATTTGGCCCTCACGGGGTGCGAGTATCCGCTGAGTGCCTGCGTATAGCGTGGCCTCCTGCGAGGGGTCGTGGTAGTTGGCGGTGATGGAGTTGCAGCCGGAGGACGCTGCCATGCCACAGATTATGGCGCCGACGGTTATCAGATTTTTTGTCATTTGCATTTCGCGTTCACATCCGCACCAGCACCACGGCTGCGATTATTGTGAGTAGGAGGTGTTTCATTTGGATTCTTAGCGAGCTTTTCTACGTGCTTGGCGAGCTTTTCTACGTGCTTCGCGTTTCACTTTTGTTGTCAATTTGTCGAGAGGTGGTTCATCGGAAACTTCCAGACCTTTCTTCAACGATTCTGGCACCGTGACCGTTTTGCCCTTTATTTTGAGTTTTTTAACGATATCGATTTGCCTGTCAATTTGGCCGGGGTCAGTGGCATTCCCGCCGGGAATAAACTCACCAAAAGGACGACCGATAGCTTCGAGATCTTTCTTCATGAGGTTCCGGATCTTTTTCATGCGACTGGCATGTGCTACATTATCCGCTAGATTCTTCATTTCTTTCGGGTCATTCTTCAGGTGGTAGAGTTGATCTTGGTCAAAAAATCCGGGGCGATCAGCCCCTCTCACTCCGATACCCAAACGTCCAATGTAGGACATGGCTTTAGGTAAGTTTTTCGGTCTGGCTCTCTTGATGGCTGCGATCTGTTCTTTGGTGTAGCGGACAGCAATGTAAGACCAATCTTTCGTAACCGTGGCCCGCGCCGCTCCCATTTCGATATAAAGATGAGTCCGCCAATCATCTGCTGTTCCGTTTTTAAAAAGAGGAGTGAGACTCTTTCCATCAATCCGGTAAGACTCCGGTTTCTCCGCTTCACCCAGTTCGAAAAAGGTGGGCACCAGATCGATATTCTGCACGAGCTCCTCACACACTTGTCCGGCTGGAATTTCTTTGGGCCAGCGCATGATCATGGGCACTTGAGCCGCCCCATGAGAAAAGACGGACGCTTTGCCATCACGACCGTGATCCGGAGCAAAAATTACAAGCGTATTATCATCGATTCCGAGTTCCTTTAGCTTACGAATAATCGCCCCAAGCGAATCGTCGATCCACGCTTCACCAGCTACATGGCTGTCGGGATCGAAGCCTTTCTCTGTGATTGTTTTGAGAAGCTCGGCGCGAGGAGTCATAACTTCGGGAAGACTTTCAACTTCCCCCTCACCGGTTACGAGCGGGTGATCCATGGATTTTCGCCATGACTTGTCCGGCCCGTGCAGCAGAGTGCTACAAAGATGAAGGTAAAAGGGACCGTTCTTGTTCTCTTCAATGAATTCCAACGCGGCCACCGTCGTCCACTCCGGGTTGTGTTCCGAGTAAGGCTTGTGCGAATTCTCCGGATACACGTTCTTCGCCCAGGAGAAGCCCAGCTCTTCGAGGTAGCGGCGCATCCAGCGTTCGTTGTGTTTGAACTGAGCCGAGGCTTCCGGCCCTGGACGAGCGTCTTTGGAAATGTTGATCCATCTGTTTTTGCCCTTGTAGAACTCCGGGAAGTCCGATTTGGAAGTGAGGTGGAATTTCCCAACAAACCCGGTGGTGTAGCCGGCTTCACGGAGAACATTGCCGACGTTCATCTTGTCGCGCTCCAGTGCGACATTAAAACCGGGAAGCCCCTGGTTCTCTTTGCCGCCGACCGCGTCGTTGTAAAGTTTGCTATGCGAGTTACCGGCAAAGCGACCGGTCAGGAAACTGTATCGAGAAGGAGTACAAACCGAGCTGCTGACGTAGGCGCGAGTGAACTTCATTCCTTCTTCTGCCATGCGGTCGAGATTGGGCGTGTAGGTATCGCCACCAAATGCGGCGATGCTCGATGGGTTCTGATCGTCAATCAGAAACATGATAATGTTAGGACGTTCTCCGCGACCGACAGAGGCAAGCATTGTTGAAGCACAGAGGATCAAAAGGCATCGATTAATTTTGTTCTTCATAAGATCTGTAAAGCTTATTTACTTCTGATTTCAATTCTTCACCCGTCTTGCCGCCGTGTTTGCGCAGGAGGTCGGCGGTTACCTTTTTGCTTTGTAAAATTCTTCCACCGCGGTGGCCGTGATCTTCCCGAGCGTGATATAGCCCGCTGAGCTGTAGTGGACTCCATCTTTCCCAATGGGCAACCTGCCGGGATATAGAGTGGTCACGTTGGGGAGTTCTCGACCCGCTCTATTCTGGGCCGCGATGACGGTTGCGAGGCGCCGCTGTTTTTTGGCAACCGGGGTAGCGCCTTTGAGCAAGCCGTTGTCATCCATGTAGGACAGAGCGACTTGAAGCAAGTCCCCGTCATTGACTGGGCCTCGGCCCGCCAGCTTCTTGATTTCGAGCGTCTGTTCTTTACTCATGCGGGACAGAACAGATCCAAGCAACTGCTCGTCTTTGGCATAGGACGGAACAAATGTCGGCAGATTCGAGACGCCAAGGTCTCCGCTTAGGTCCGAAATGAGCTGTTTGAAATTATCATCATACTCTTCGGCAAGCCCTTTTTTTCCATCGGCGGATGCTTGCTTCCAGACAAAGCCACAAAACTCCGGCTGCGAAATTCGCTTGGCTTCAGCAACAGCATTCATCAGATCCTTATACAGCGACCCCTTTTTACCATCCTTGCTACGCTCGGCCCGCTCAAATGACCAGTTCTTCTCAAAGGCGCTTATTCCCGTTGCGCCACACGAAACCTTGATAATGCCGATGGTGTCGTCCGGCCAGAAATCGGCAAGCTGATGTGCCAATGACACGCCGGGCCCGAACTTGTTACTCGGCACTAAGTATTCCCACCCGCCATTCGCCCAGATTCTTATGCGATCGTGTTTTTGATTGTAGGGCGACTCCAGTTCGGTCGCCCGCCCCGAACCATTCATATTAGATTGTCCCATTAAAACGAATACGCGAAATTTTCCGCTTTTGGAAATCGCCGCTTCGCCGCCGCCCATGCTGTTCGCCTGTTGAAAACCGGTCGTCTTCCATTTCGCAGCCACTTCACCCGTCCCAACCGTGGGGGCCTCAACACTCGCCTTTCCCTTGCCTTGAACCGCATCCCCTGCCTGCGTCGGTTGTGCCGCTGCGGCCGGGCGCGCACTCCCCTGCCTGGATCGTTGGAACTGTTGGCGGGCGGCCTTGAACTCCTCCGCGGTCAGCTTGCCATCGCCGTTCGCATCCGCTGCGGGAAAACGCTTGAGCAATTGAGCCAATCGCGATTCGGAGAGCTGTTGGGCTTGTGCATTTGAGAACGGCGCGGTCGTCGCCAGGGCGAGGGTCGAAAGGAGCAGGATGAGGCGTTGTTTGTTCATGGCTGTATGATTCCTTTGATTCGGGTTTGAGGGTGTTGAGAAGTTGGTTCCGCGACTGCAGCGGCTATTGAATGTATCCATTCTGCCCTCTTGGGATAACTCTTTCCGGTATCAATGCCCTTTTTCACATCAAGAATCCATTCTCCGTTCAGCCATACCTGTTCAGCATTACCGTCAGTAGAGCCTATCCACATTCCGGGATTCCCGGCGGCTACGTTCTTTTCCAGAAGAGTCACTGCGGCAAGTGGGCTATGGCCTGCATCTGCGGGATACAGTTTGCCCATGGATATAGCAATCGGAATACCCACCGCTCTAAGGTTATCTATGCTGAGATCAGCGCCCTGG
>JASLPY010000187.1 GCA_030744755.1 Kiritimatiellia bacterium
GTTTCAGCGTTTTCTCCAATGCTTTGGACGCTTTCTCGGTGCCGATGTTTCCAAGAGCGCGTGCCGCAGCCTGCGCAACGGCTGTATCTGCATCTTTCAACATGGCGGTGAGGGCTACAATCGCTTTTTCATCATGTCGTACGCCAATACTGCCTATCACTCCAACCAGCCGCAGACCCTTCAGTTTTCCGAGTGCATCCCTCAGGGCATCATCCACTGCGGGGCTGGGGATGGGCTCGAGGGCATAGCGCGCCATGTGCGAAAGTTTTTCATCCGCGAGCATTGCCGCAAGCGTGGGTACAGCATCCGCGGTTCCGATTTGAGCCAGTTCACGGCAGGCATCCGCCTTCTCCCTATGTTCCGCGTCCGACTTGAGAACGGCAATCAGGCCTGGCTCGCGGTTGATATCCTTTAAAACAATATTCTTGAATTGAATCTTCATTGGAGGGCCCGCGTGCATCTGTAGAGCGATGATACCTCCCTTGCGGGCCGTAGTGTCATTGTCCGTAACCTGACACATCAGGACTCCGTTGACATACAGTGTGATATCAGGGCCGCTGCATACGATCCGGTACTTGTTCCATTCTGTTTTCTTGTAGTGTTTGTGCAGCTCGTCTTTGTCTCCGATTTGCTGGACTTTTATTTTGCCGGCAGCCGAGATATTGACCTTTGTACCTCGCGCCCCAACTAATCCGCGCCCATGTTGGTATACAAAGCCGACCAGATTGCCGTTACCTGACATATCGGCCTGGTATCCATAAGTGTTCCAGTTAGGTCTGGCTTCCGTTCGGAACTGGATTCCTGAATTCGCCTTCTCGCTCAACCGGAAATCGGCGGTCAGTTCAAAGTTCCTGGGCTGTCCACCTTTCCATATAAGGTAACTGCCTTTTTTGCATGGCTTCTCGGCCGTGCTTTCTGCTGTCAGCACACCATCCTCAACGTGCCACCAGCCACCTTTAGGATTGTAATCCCAGCCTGTAAGGTCTTTTCCATTGAAAAGATTTTGCTCTCCGGCATTAACGAGTCCTGCAATCAGCAGCAACGCCATGAACGCAATTATTGATCTCCTAGTCATTTACCTTCTCCTTTGCATATAACCTTCCGTACACACTGGGATTTCCCATATGGCGTTGCGCCCACGACCGGCGCGGCCTTTTCAGCGATTCTATCACACTTCGATAGATCAATAAGCATGCTCTTGGCTCCTTGACTGGGATTTCTCAGATGGCCTTCGGCTGATCCCGGCGCACCGGGACCGTCGGCCCTCCTGATGATTCTAACGCTGATGATTCTAACGCTGATTCCATCATCTACAAGCACCAATTCTGCTGGATGACGGGACAATCAGGCCGGTCCCGGGCCATGATGGTTGGCAGAGCGACCTCCGCCATCTGGAACACGACGTACCGGGCGTGGGTGATGACCTTAGCTCCGATCTTGATCAACTTCTCCCGCAGCGTCGTCTTGGGCTGGAGCACTGGAAGGGGCGTCAGCCTGGACGTCAGTCGCGAAGCGTGATGTCGCAAAGTCCTTCCCAAAAGGTATTTACGGCAGCCAACCTGCGGTCTACGGAACCGGAGGTTGCAGGTTCGAATCCTGCCACGCGTGTTCGTTAGTCCTTACAAGGCCAGACACTTACGGTTGGCCTTGTTTCTTGTCAAAAACCGGCTGGGCGTGTATAGGCTTGCCTGGGCGTGCCGATCTGAGAGCCACGTTCTGCGGTGGCCATCGTGTGCTGCGATGGTGTCGAACTCAACGGATAGGAAATCTGATCCCGCGTGACTGTGCGCCGCTGGCCCGGGGGTGAGGGGTTTCAATGTTCTTGTTCGGTATTCACGCTTGTGCCTTCTTTTGGCTCTCTGAAAGTAGTTTGCTCAGTCGGTCGACTGTTTCCTTATACTCCTCGGCTTCGGCGACATTCTCGTTTTCGGATGGATCCTTCTTACGGTCATAAAGCATACGCTGTGCACCGTTACCGTATTCAGTGTAGGTGTAATCACGGGTCGTCACCGTAGACCCATTACCGTGGCGGGTGAACGCGGCCTCCTTCCATTGCCGTTTCGGGTTCTTCATGAGCGGCGCCATGCTTGCCCCCTCTAGATGTTCAGGCGGCTTCACACCCGCCAATTCACACAAAGTCGGATAGATATCCACAAGTTCGACAATGCGGCCAGTCCGGATGTTACCCTGGAAACCCGGCGCACTGATGATCAGCGGCGCGTGCGTGGCGTTATGAAGCAAATTCGTCTTGGCCCAGAAGTTGTGCTCTCCAAGGTGCCATCCGTGATCGCCCCATATCACGACAATGGTATTGTCGCGAAGCTTCAGTTCGTCGAGGGTCGCCAGGAGCTTGCCGACGAGAGCGTCCACGTAGCTGACACAGGCATAGTAACCGTGGCGCGCGATCCTATGGAACTCAAGCGAGTTGTACTTGATATCGCGGTCATGATAACTGTGCACTTCCCTGGACGCCCTCAGCGAAGCCGGCGCCTTCTTCGGCTTGAATCGGTTCTCTGCAATCGCGATATCCTTCTGCTTGTACATATCCCAGTATTTCTTGGGTGCATAGAATGGCAGGTGCGGCCGGATGAAACCCACACCCAGGAAGAACGGTTTGTCCATCTTTGCCAGACGCCTTAGATCTTTCAGGCTCTTTGCGCAGGTTTGACCGTCAACATACTTCTCGTCCGGTGCGTCAGGCGCTTCAAAGAATGGCCCGCGCTTACCCTTGAAAAACTTCTTGCTGGCCGGGTCAAAGGTATCCATATGGTTGTCGTGACCTGTCGGAGTTTCCGACCAGCTCCGCCCGGCCGCTTGCTGCGGTCCGTGAAATATCTTGCTATTGGAAATCGTATGGTATCCCGCCTGGCGAAAAGCTTGCGGAAGAGTCACGGCATTGGGAGCGAATTTGTCGGCATTCCAGATGTTACACGTTCGCTTGTCGGGACGGATTCCGGTCAGCAGTGATGCGCGCGACGGTCCGCAGACAGGGGTCTGGCAGTACGCTCTGTCAAATATAATCCCTCGCTTGGCAAGAGCGTCGATGTGGGGTGATTTAATATGTTTGCTTCCGTAACAGCCAAGCTCCGGCCGCAGGTCGTCAATGGCGATGAAAAGTACGTTGGGTCTTGATTTTCCAGGTGACTTATCATCAGCGAAGCTCAGTAACGGCCAGCAGAGCGCGGCTGCCCCGGCACCCAGTGTCTTAATGAAACTTCTACGGTCCAACTTTCTCATTACACTCTCCTGAAACCTAACTGACAGGAAATTTGATTCCGCGCGGGCGTGCGTCGGAGGCGCGGCCGGCGAGGGGTTTTCTCCATTGGCCCGGGATTCTGCTTCGCAGCGCCTTCGGCGTATCGTATCCGATGCGGCGCGTTGAGCAAGCTGAATCTGAGGCTTGGGCATCGGACCATAGGCATTGAACAGGGCTGACGCGGGGCGCCAAGCGAGCGCCGAAAGCTCCGACTCTCCCCAAACCCCTCACCGCCGGTTTACCCTGAGCGAAATCGAAGGGGCCACCCAGGCGCTTACACGTGGAATCACATTTTCTATCCGGAATGCGATTGGTTAGATTTTGGTTTTGGTGTCGATATTGGTAGGCTCTGTTGTCGGCTGTGCGACTTTGAGACTCTCGATAATCTGAAAGATAATGGAAGGACAGTGATGAAGCGACGTGAATTCTTGAAAGCTGCCGGCGGCGGAGTGTTTACGTTGGCGTCGGCGAGTTCCGTATTGTCGGGAAAGGGATCGGCGAATGATTCCAAGCCGAATCTTCTGTTCGTCTTCACCGACCAGCAGTCGTGGGACATGGTCGGTTGTTACGGTAACGATCAGATCAAGACCCCCAACATAGACAAACTGGCCGCAGAAGGGCTCCGTTTTAAGCACTGTGTTTCCTCGAGCCCGGTATGCACGCCGTATCGGGCAATGCTGCTCAGCGGCCAGCATCCGCTCTACAACGGATGCATGGTCTGCGACATCCAGATGCTTCGGCCAAAGGGCACGTCTTTCGCCGATATGCTCAATGCCGCCGGCTACCACACCGGTTATGTGGGCAAGTGGCATTTGTACGGCGGAGTGCGAACTCGCGGGATACCGGCCGGGCCTATGCGATACGGTTTCGACAACGAATTCTTCACCAATAATTGC
>JASLPY010000188.1 GCA_030744755.1 Kiritimatiellia bacterium
GTCGGCGGACCTTTCCCGCTAACGCCTAGCGCCTAACCACTAACCACTGCGTTCTGCGCTCACAGCGCAGAACGCTCGTAACATCCTCAGCATTGCCATTCCCTGTGTTCTTCCGTAGAATCCAAGAGAATTGTGTGTCCAGCCTTGCTGGAGATCGGCGGTTACCGCCAGTGAGAGGGAGAGTTGGTATGAAGAAAGCAGTCATCGTCCCGTTGTTGTGCGTGGTGGTATTGGCTTCTACGCTGAGTAGTTGCGCGGCCAAGTACGCTGATGCGAAGAAGCTGAATGCGGATTACATTAGCTTGATGGAAGCATTCCTTGCCGACCTCGAGAAAGCAACCGACGCCAAGGGCGTCGCCAAGGCACTGAACGGATTCTCCGACGGGATGGAGAAGCTCATGCCCAGGATGAAGAAGCTGTCCGAGAAGTACCCTGAACTGAAGGACAAAAACAACCTGCCCACAGAAATGGCGGAGTCCCAGAAGAAAGCCGAAGAAATCGGCAAGAAGATGGCCGGCGCTTTCATGAAGGCTATGCCATACATGACTGACCCTGAAGTCCAGAAAGCTCAACAGCGCATGATGGAAGTAATGAAGGACAAATAGTGCCTGCCCCCGAAGGGATTCTCTGGGATTAACCGCTGTTTGCGGTGCGGCGGGGTTTGTAATCATCCGGATATTTGTGCGGCCACATGTCAACACGGCCGAACTCGGCCTTGCCGTCTTCGGCAAAGAACTCGAGCGTCTCCAGTTCTCCCGGTTTTACAAACTTCTCGTAATGCAACCTGCTGTTGACGAGCACGCGCACGCGATCGGGAGCAACGATTATGCGCATCTCAACCCACTCGTCCTCGGGACTTGGATCGTCGACCTGGGGAATGGCCGGATTGAAATAGGTCTTGAGCCCCATCAGGTCCAACATGTTGGACTTGTCGCTGTAGCTGAACTCCCGGGTTTTGCCGTCGGCCCCCTTGAAGCGCAGTCCCCATCGCGCCGCCGGGCGCGGGCCCGCTCCTCTCGCGCCAAGCCGCAGGTCGTACGTCGCTCCGGGCAGAGGCTTGAGTTTGCGCGAGGCAGAGTCCAGTGTCACGTCGGCGACACCCACAAGTGGTTTTTCACCCGGTGTAAAAGCGTTCACCAGCGCACACCCGCGCCTACTATGTCTCCAATGAGTGTTCCAACCATTGCGGCCGCCCTTGTATATGCACCGGTCCACGAACTCGAACCCCTCCCGGGTGATGTACGTAAGTGTGTAAAGACTCATCTTGGTCCAGAACTCTGCACCACCATGCACACCGAGGAACATGTTGCGGTGCGAGTGTCCACCCAGAACCATTTTCACACCGTACTTCTGGCAGACATCGTAGTAGCGCTGATGCGGACTCCAGCCCTGGTGCGAGACAATGTATGCAGGGGTACCGGCCGGCAATGATTTCAGATCCTTTTCAAGCCAGTCGATCGCCGAAAGGTCAGTGCCACATTGAATGTGGCCTTTTTCGTCGATCAATGCCCAATCGAGGCCGACGAAATGAATCCCCGCGTAGTCGAACGACCAGCGAATCGGGTTGAGGTATTTCGTGAACGCCCCACTGCCGGCATTCTCGTGCGGGATACTCCACCACTTGCTGTGTATCCCCACAATGTCGTGGTTGCCGATGAGGTGGAGGAGGATCGTGGGGAATTTGTCCGTATACTCCGCAATCGAAGTGTAATCCTTGTCAGCATTTCCAAAACCAAGGTACCCGAGATCGCCGCCCATGACAGAGAAGTCAACGTGACCTGCCGATCGCGCGACTTCATCCGTAAAGACCAGGTTCTGCCTTCGGCGCATGGCATCGTGAGGATCGGTCCCGAACCCGAAACACAACGGCAGAGACTGTTCGACCTTCGTGAACTTGAAGTCCACGTTCTGCGAGTCCTTCACATCCATCAGCCTGATCCACCAGGCCCATCGCCCCTGTTCAGTCCTGCGCACGGGCCAGATGCCCGTAGGCCAACTTACGCTGATTGTCCGCGCCGGTTTGTACGGCAACAGGGGGTCGGGGTCGATTTCGATCTCGTACCGGCCAGAGGAATCGGTACTGACAAAGTTGACGCCATCCGTAACACGCACACCCGCCCGCCCCTGACCGTCAACAAGCACGCGCCCCGCGACGCTGCCCGGCATTTTTGCCACCAGCTTCTCCGACTGCGTGGTATCCGGCAAGCCCGCCGGCTCTTTTTCATCCGCGGCAAAGACACCGCCACACAGACAGACAAGAGTAAATAAACTCAGCACTGATTGCTTCACGTGCGCTAGCGCCTTTCCTCTCCTGACTGGAGACCGGACCCAAACGAAATCATACCTCAATTAAGCAGCACGAGCCAAAAGTATCTACCGAGTAAAGAACCACGACTAAAAGACATGGCCTTGGACGGAGCAGCCTGTCGGACTGCCGGGAAACCCACCCCGTCTCGTCCTGCGGCCGATCCACCCCTCCGAGGAGGGGATCTTAGACTTGAGCGTGGGGGGCTTCGATGTGCCATTTTCTTTTGCGGCCGTTGGCCCTTGATCTCAGATCCCCTCCTCTGGAGGGGTGGATCCGCCGCAAGGCGGAGACGGGGTGGGTTCTTTGGAGTAACCAGTGGTCATACGTCAGATGTCGGCGCCGCCAAACCTCTTCGGCGCCCGACACAGCCAGTCCGCGGAGCTTGTTTCTCTAAACTTGTGAGAGTAGCATGAAGCCTCACGAAGGGATTCCCGTTGAAGATGCAAGGTAAGCGAGTGCTTCTGGTAGATGATGAACAGCATATTGTTGATGTTGTCGTCTACATTCTGGAAGAGAACGCTTTCGAGGTCATTGCTGCTCTCGATGGCCATACCGGGCTTCGCCTGTTCAACGAGAAGAATCCCGACCTGGTCATCCTGGATCTCTCTCTCCCCGGGATCCCGGGACTCGAACTCTTTCGCGAGATGCGAAAAGCACGCCCCGGGATACCGGTGATAATGCTCACATCACGCAGCGAGGAGATCGACCGTGTCCTGGGTCTCGAACTGGGCGCCGACGATTATGTCACGAAACCTTTCAGTACCAGGGAACTCGCAGCCCGGGTGAAATCTGTACTGCGCCGTTCAGAGCGTTCCGAGCCGGAACAGATCAGCCCCCTGTTAACTCACGGCCCCATAGAAATTGATTCGGACGCTTTCTCGGCGCGGTACTTCGGCGACTCCGTTCAACTGACACGGTCTGAATTCAAGCTCGTTGAATCCCTGGTGCGCTATCCTGCAAGGGTATTTACGCGAGACATGCTCATCGACCGGATATACGACGGAGAACACATTGTCACGGATCGCAGCATTGACGCCTACATCAAACGCCTGCGCAGAAAGTTCGCCGAAATACGGCAGGATATCAATCCTATCGAGACCGTCCATGGACTCGGATACAAGCTCAACCAGGACATGGAAGGGGCCACATGAGAAGCATTCGCGTGAAGCTCATCGTTGTATCCCTGCTCATTGTGTTTCTCCCCGTCTATTTCCTGGGCCGGTATGCCATCAAGTCCTTTGACCGCTTTACTCGAACCGTTCGTGAAGACGAAATGGGCACTTGCGCATTCATGATAGGCGAGCAGTACAAGGCCATGGTGCTGGGTGTCGGTGAAGGTGCCGTGGGGGGCAAGGATGACGAATTCGCGTTCCTGCTGCAGCGTTACAGTGAACGAGTGGACGCAAGGATGCACATCGTCACACCAGAGGGGCTTGTAATCTTTGATTCCGATGCCGAAGATTCCGTTGTTGGCCGGGACTTCTCTGCCAGGCGGGAAATCAGGACGGCTTCCGCAGGAGAATATGGTGCAAACTGGAAACTCACAAAAGGCAACACGCATGTGTTTTATTACGTTGCGCTTCCCATCAAACACGAAGGAGAGACTGTCGGTATAGCATACGTCGCGGGACACACAGACCGCATTACCAGGGCCATTATCGAGATGGAGAAGGACCAGAAACTGGCAATGGCAATTGCTCTTGCCGGCGCCTTCCTCATATCCGTCATCCTCGCCCAGACAATGACTCGCCGCCTTCGCAGGCTCACTGGAACTGCCATTCAATATGCGAAGGGAAACATCCCCATGAATCTTCAGATAGGGGGCCGGGAT
>JASLPY010000189.1 GCA_030744755.1 Kiritimatiellia bacterium
GAGTTGGTCGTCCAGCTCGACCGGCGTGGCTGGGCCTACGACCAAGACAATCCTGACGTCTTCGATGTGGAGCGAATCCGGCAGAAGCTCCAGCAGAAGTAGTCACCACCACGCAGGATAACCGCCCGAATATATCTCCTGGCTTCAGGAAAGTATTTCAGAGGCCACAAAACGCATCGAGATATATCTCGAGCCCCTTCAAAGCTCAGAGGGCTTCCCGTGGCCACAAAGAAGATTCCGTAGTACCCAAGCTCAACATATGGTCGGGATTTCACGGTTCGAAGGAGGTATACTTTATGGACGAGATAAGGACTGTGCAGATCCGCAGACATTACCAACCTGAAGGGACAAGCTATGGGCCGGAAGATTCGAGCTATTGATGCCGAGACAGGCAAACCGATCAGCGTTGATATAGATTCCCTCAAACAGGGCCGGATTCAGAATTCATCTCTGCCCGAGCCACTTCTGCTGCGGATTCGGACAGTTCACGCGTACATCAGGGACGTTTACGACATCACCCTTGAGCAGTTTGAGGTTGGCTTCATGCGAGATGTCGACCCCGAAGTCGAAGTTGCCGTGTGGGAACGAATCGCAGCTATCCTCAATAAGGCAACCTATAAAGTGCCCGAGTTGGACCGCAAGGCGGCCTTCCGCACTGTCCTTAATTACTCGATGGGCGCCTTGACAGACGAAGAGCAGGGTAATCCAGACGTGCGATGGATTATTGAGATCGCTGAAGAAACATGATTCCCGGGGGCGTTAAGAAGACCCCGCAGTACTCCAATCACCAGGTTCAAATTCTCACCTCTGCCTGAATTGCCCCCGGGATTATTCCCTGGGACCATTCCCCCAGGGGTAATTGTCCGAGGACTCACCTTCCGTTTGAATAATCCTTATGGTTTCAGATAAGGACTCGACGGACCCCCAGGACAATGATGCGGATGATTTCAAAGACCAGCTCCAGCGCCGGCTCGCTCCACGAAGGGATGAACTTCTGGAACGGTTTGCGGACATAATCGCCAGACTCGCCGTAGAAAATCTCCAGCGAAAGGGGCGAGAGGGTCGGGAATAAATCCATCTCTAATGGCCGGTAATTGTCGCGGCAGGGGTTATGTGCCACGAGGAATTACGCCTCACTCCTCGATCTGATGAAATTTACGCCATGGCAAAGAAGCGAAAACCCGATCCCGACAAGTTGCCTACCCTCCATCGGACCATAAGGCTGCCCGGCCAACTCTGGCAGGACTTGAAGATCCTGGGGATCCGTGAGGGCAAGCCTGTCCGGAGCATTATTCACGACGCCCTTGATAGTCAACTCGGCGGTATGGTCGGCGTGCTCAAAGAACTCGGGTTCCATGGAGACGAACTAGAAAATGACAAACTCGTGCGAGCGCCGCTGGATGACAATGTAATCGCAAAGATCAATTACGCCCGCCGGCAGACAGGGTTGCCGGCGGTAGAAATCCTCCGGCTCTGCCTAGCACGATTCTTGACGACGGAGGCCGGTGAAGTTAGTCAGACGGGAGCCAAGGATAAGAGGAAGAGTCAGTAACGGCCGTGAAGGCATCTTCCTTGGCCTCGACGGTATCAGGTGGTATTTTGGGGTTTCTTCGACACTGAAAATCAAGGGAAGCCAAAGGGCGCGGCTCATTTACCCAGTTCTTGTCAGTACTCGCTCGGCAGCATCAAGCAAAGCTCTTCGCCGAGGCACACGTACAGCTTGATCTCGCTCAAGGGAAAGTCCGTCCACTCGATGTCCTGCGTGATGACGGGAGGTTGCCCTGAGTCCGCTAGGCATTCCAGACGGGCGCTCCGGTCTTCATTCACGGCAAGCGTCCACACCTGGAACTCCTGCAGGAGAGGGTCACAAGTGAGAACGTCTTCGCCCTGGTAACTGGCTATGGCGTCGATCAGCCAATATGCTTGGGCGTTCTCCGCCAGGTATTGCGCCCCTTCGGTATAAATCAGTTTGCCCGTCCAATGTCGGTACCAAGTGCAGGAACCGCAGAATTGATTGAGGTCGACTTCGGTGATCATTTCACGTCCTCCAAGCTGCGTCCTAGGGTCAGACGCATGCCGAGGGCAGAAGTTTATTGTTTGCGCGGCGGGGTTAATTTCATCTTCTTTGCGACCGATAAAACGGCGCGAGCAACCAGCCAAATTACATCCAATGCAATCGGCAGCAGGACGACGGAGGAAAGTTCATTTCCGAAAATCAGCGCCATGGTAAGACTACCAACCAGCCTGCCTGTGGTTCCGTCTGCTGAGGGAGTAATCATTCCAATTCACCGTGGACCCATTTGTTCACGCGCCCTACGCCCACGCCTAATTCTTTGGCTATTCTTATTTGTCCCCAGCCTCTCCCACGCAATTCTGCGGCTTTCCGCTTGTTGAAATACCGCTTGGGGTTCCCGATGCGTTTCCCCTTCGCCTTAGCAGCACGGATTCCCGCCTTCGTACGCTCACTAATAATTGACCTCTCATACTGGGCCAAAACGCTGAAGATCCCCGCCATCATCCGACCACCAGCAGTGGACAGGTCGATATTCTCCCGGAAGCTCACCAGCGTCAGATTATTCTCTGTAAAGAAGTTCAGGATCTTCACCAGGTGATGTAGCGACCTGCCGATCCGGTCGAGCGCGTGAACCACAAGCACCCGCACCTTCCGCTTCTGGACAGCGTCCCAGCATGCGTTCCAGCCTGGGCGGCTGGTCTTCGCCCCGGAAATCCCATGGTCCACGAATTCCAGGGGACTGTCCCAGCCCCGGGCCTTGCAGAATGCCCGCAGATCAAGAAGCTGAGCATCCAGGGACTGGTCGTCGGTCGAAACCCGGCAGTAGATGGCAACATGACTTGTTGTATCCATAGCATATCCTTCTAAGCATTTCTTGGGTTAATCTGGACCGGTGGACCGGCGTCATATCATGAGCATTTCACTGTCGCAATCTGAACAGTACGGGGCACCGGCTTCGGCGAGATCGTCGTAGGAGCAAGTGACAGTGCAGTGACAATCGGGACAACACCACCGACGAGAGTACGCCCCTTCAGTAGCGATATTGATTCGCTCGCACAGCTGGTCTATTTCCTCGGAGTTCAGCGTCTTCAAATGACCGAGATTAGAAGCAATATCCCTGATGGTCAGATCTTGTATGATGCCGGTGCCCTGAAGATTCTCCGCCTGGTGGAATCTCAGGGCGGCAAGGATAGTCGCATGTTCACGGTTGTCCACGAGCAGCGGCGTTTCCCCGCAAGCGGAGTTTTCACAGCTTTGGTTTTCACAGAATTCGTTCATTGTTGCGTTCCCTAATCATTTTTTAAGTGAATCAGATGGAGCGGGCCGTGGGAATTCCCTGCGGAAGAGAATCCCCACGGCTTGGGAAACCACTCAGGCCCGGAGATCTACGTCCGCCGGGTTCTCCGTCCCTCGTGAGAGGAAGTAGTCCTTGTACTCAGCAAACATGTCCATGCTGTTCTCAAGGTCGTACTCGCCTACAACCTTCTGCCCGACCCAGGCGTTCACGCGGTCCTTGGCTACTCGCCGGTGCAGATGATGAGTACTGGCTTCCGATGCGAAATTGAACAGATCGTAAACCGTGGTCTTAACCGGAATGCTCCTGGCCTTGCGGGTGGAAAGCTCCTCTCTGGCCGATAATCCGTAAAACGAGAGCGGGTCACCGCACAACGCATCGAAACGCTCAAGCATCGCGTTAGTGGGCGACTCGGCATTCAGACGCCCGGTGGTTGCTCGACTCAACGCTTTACGCAGAGACAGTGCCTCGTGCAACGACGCCCACGATCGCGTACTCGATTCCACCCGCTGCCGGAAGCTGTGATACCCTTCCTCATTGTTGTACGTCTCAAACGCCCGACGGAGTACCGGGGCCAGATCCGTCTCATTGCTGCCCAGTTGGAAGGTCGTCTTGAATGCAGGGGTAATCCCTACCATCCCGTTGCTGCAGACCAGCCGCAGCAGAGCCAGAAAGGCGGAGGGAAGCCCATATCCATCAAGCGGCATCTCCATATGGAACTGGGTTCTGAACCCGTCGCCGCCGATCTCAAACTCCATTGGGAACGGGCAGTCGAAGCGACAAGTTACTATGCCGTTTG
>JASLPY010000018.1 GCA_030744755.1 Kiritimatiellia bacterium
TGCGCCCGCCCGAGCGGAGTGTTCCAAGAAGAAGTCAACGGCCTGTTCTAGTGTTCCGTGCCCGTCGAGTTTCTTGACGGCCCGCAGGATGTCCATCCGTTGCGCGTCTGGGATTCCAGTCAAGGCTACCGCGTTGTTCTGACTCTCGATTTTCCTTGCCGCGATTGCCGCCTTTGCCTCGGCCTTCGTCTTGTAGGTTTTGCGCACCCTGCTCACCTTGCCGTTGACGGTCTTTCTTCCATAGTCCACTTGCCAGGATTGCCCGCGCTGCTTGATTGTTGGCTTGCTTCTCATGTCTCGCGTCTCCGTGCTGGTTTCAAATGTCAACGCGATTATGGACACAAAGCGGACACAGCGCAAGCAAAAAGCGCGCTTTACTAAGAAATAGGGCCTTACTCAGCTGACTCTTAATCAGCGGGTCCAGGGTTCGAGTCCCTGCACCTCTACCAGCCTTCGCTCGAAGCGTAGCGCAGAGCGAAGGCTGCCACGCCGTAGTCAATCCGAACGGAGTAAGGATTGCGAAGGCGGGCCGATGGATCAACACCATAAAGTGGGGCACCCCCCATTTCACCTAGGCACACATTACTCTCAGCCTGTAGTTTTCAAAGTTCCTGAATCCGTAGGCCATCCTGGAGATCATCTCCATCCTATTATGGAAGCCTTCTGTAATTCCATTGTTCTTGCCAAACCGCCACATGGCAGCGATCTCCCCATCCCAGGACCCGAGGGTCCGGCCGAGTGGCTCCATCATCAAAAGGTGCCCCTGGTATTGATGCGGAAGAACCACACGCCGCCGCCGGTGAATGAACCGATGATGTAACCGTCCCTAGTGATGGATCGCGCTCCCCCGGGAGCGTAACAGCCGTGGGGCTTACTCGCTGTCGGCGTGGATAATGCGTCTGGCCTTCTTTGACGCACCTTTTCTCGATGTACCGTCCCCGCGATTCCTGCTTCGGAAGGCGCGACATCCGGTGGTCAGGCCCAGTTCACGACTTTGAGACCAGGGATCTTCTCGTAGTGCTTAGTGTTGTTGGTGACGACCTTATAGTTGAGGGCCACTGCGGAAAGCGCTCTCCCAGGCGAAATCTTGCCCATGCGGTCGGGTTTCCCGTATGCTTCAGTCAGAAATCGGGGATTTGACGTGGCGCTTAGCCCATCCTTATAGGAGAAAATACATGCAAGTTCATGCACAATCTATCCCAGTGGGAAAGCAGGATGATGGAGAAGAGGTGAAGCGAATGAAGAAGAAAGATGGGTTGTTGATTCCGAGGACGCGACGGCAGTTCCTGAAGACGGCTGCCGCGGCAGGGGGTGCGGTTGCAATGCCGTACATGATTCCGAGTTCCGCTTTGGGGAAAGACGGGCACACGGCGCCGAGTAACCGGATTGTCATGGGGGGAATCGGCATTGGCGGGCGCGGGAGCCTGGACCTTCGGGTTTTCCTGGGCCATAAGGATGTGCAGTTCGTGGGGATCTGCGATGTGCAGAAGGCGCGGTGTGAGGCGGCGGTAAAACGGGTGAACGCCAAGTACGGAAACAACGCGTGCAAGACGTACAGCAACATCCATGAGATCGTGGCGCAACCGGATATCGACGCGATGCTGATTGCCACGGGAGACCGCTGGCATGCCCCGGCCGCGATCCTGGCCATGCGCGCAGGTAAGGATGTGTATGTCGAGAAGCCCTCCTGTTTTACCATGGATGAAGGTTTGCGGGTGGTGGAAACGGCCAGGCGGTACGGTTGCGTCTACCAGACGGGGACACAGCGGCTGAGTGAGCCGAACCACGTGTTCGCAATCCAGATGGCTTTGAGCGGGCGGCTGGGGAAGATTCACACGGTGTATGCGGACATTCGCTACCGTGGCGGTAACCGCTTTGACTGGCTGCCGGGCCAGCCGCAGCCGTCGAAGGACGTGGTGGACTGGGACGCCTGGCTGGGCACGGCCCCGTGGCGGCCCTACAACCAAACGTATCTGAATCACGGTTGGTATAACTACTATGATTTTGCAACGGACACGGCGATGTGGGGGGCGCACACGATCGCGCAATGCGTAGCCGGTCTGGACATGAAGGGTGTGACACACATCGAGTTCGAGTTTGCCAAGAAGGGCGAGACCATCGTCACCAAGCTCTCCAATGGTGTGAAGATGGTGTTGATACGCAACGGCAATGTGACGCCGTGGAAACCGAACGAGTACTGGCGCGGTGCCTGCGGCGAGCGTTTCGACGGCCCCGAGGGATGGGCCGGTGCGGCCGACGGCTATTCCAAGCCCGACGTCTCATCGTCGAAGCTGCTTGTCGAGTACAAGAAGGTCCTGGCCGAGTACACGACCAGCACCCAGCGTTCGCTCAATCACTGGCGGAACTTCCTGGACTGCGTGAAGTCGCGCCAGGCCCCCGTCGCGAATGAGGACGTGATGTACAACTCCATGATCATGTGCCTGGCCGCGGACATCTGCGATCTTCTGCAGCGCAACCTGAAGTTCGACTTCATCAAAGCGGAGTTCGTGGACGATCCCGAGGCCAACCGCCTCCGGGCCAGGGCGATGCGGGAATCGTGGTGTGTATAAGGAGGAACTACCGATGAGATATATCTACACTATATACATGCTGGTCCTCGCCACGGTGGCGTTTGGCCAGGAGAAGAGTTTGTTCAACGGCAAGGATCTGACGGGCTGGGACGCCAAACCGGGATGGTGGACCGTTGAAGACGGTGCACTAACCAGTGAGAGCACCGCGGAGAAACCGTGCAAGAAATGCAATTACCTGATCTGGAAAGGCGGCGAGCCGGGCGATTTCGAGTTGACGCTCGATTTCAAACTGACCGGCCAGGGCAACTCCGGGATCCAGATCCGTTCCGAGAGACGGCCGGACTTTGACACCTATGGTTACCAGGCGGACATGGACTGGGACGGCAAGCTGGTCGGCTACGTCTACCACCACAAACGTGGTCTGATCGCGGCACGCGGCCAGAAGGTTGTGATCCCGCCCCGGGGCGAGAAGAAGGTCGAGACCATCGGCGATGCCGCCAAGCTCAAAGAGGTCTACAAGAAAGGGGATTGGAACCAATACAAAATCCTCTGCCGGGGGCCGAACATCAGCCTCCACGTGAACGGCACGCTGATGTGCCAGGTCACAGACAACGACGCCAAGACCGCTAAGCCCGACGGGATCATCGCGCTGCAGATGCACCCGGGTCCGCCGATGAAGGTCCAGTTCAAGAACATCATGCTCAAACCGCTGGGTCCAGTAAAGAAGACGCAGGAGTCAGTGAAGAAGACGGGAAACGAGACACAGTTGACGCTGGCGGGGGCCAATTGGATCTGGAACCCGGTCGGCCGGCCCCAGGTCAGCGCACCGGTCGGACCCCTGGCGTTGCGACGTACCTTCAAGATTAAGGACCCGACCCAGCTCGCGTCCGCCCGCCTCATCCTGACGGCTGACGACGCGTACGTCTTCAACGTCAATGGCGAAAAACTCATCAGCCATGACTACTGGCCGGAGGTAAAGCAGGCTGAGATCCCACTTAAACTCCTGGGCAAAGACAACGTGCTCGCAGTCGCGGCCCAAAACGCCGGGGCCAAACCAAGCCCCGCCGGTGTCATCGCCAAACTGCTCCTCAAATTCAAAGATGGCAAGAGTCAAACCATCGTGACCGACGGCCAATGGAAGACGGCGCCAAAAGGCGGTCCGAACTGGAAGACAACCGCGGGCGACGATTCCAAATGGGAATCCGCTAAGGTCCTGGGCGCGTACGGGGTGGCGCCCTGGGGGACACCTGCCCCCGGAGGCGAGGCCGTGAAAGCCACGAAAGTCGGCGCGCTTGACGAGGCCCAACTGATTGCTGTGCTCCAGTCCGGTGCAGGGCAGAAAGAGAAGACGGATGCCTGCCGCGAACTGGGCCGGATCGGCACGGCAGCGTGTGTGCCTGCCCTGGCCGCGTTGTTGACGGACGAAAAGCTCTCGCACATGGCGCGCTACGGATTGGAGCCAATCCTTTGCCCGGAGGCGGACGAAGCCTTGCGCAACGCACTGGGGCAGCTCAAAGGCCTGCACCTTGCGGGGCTGGTGAGCACCCTTGGGCTGCGGGGGGACGAGAAGTCTGTCCCGGCAATAATCGGCTTGCTGAAGGATTCAGACCCGAATGTGGCATTGCAGGCAGCGCGGGCCCTGGGCCGCATCGGCGGTGCCGGGCCTGCCAAGGCGCTGCAAGCTACACTGTCCGGGACCAAAGGTACCCAGCGCGCGGCAGTTTGCGATGCCCTTTTTGAGTGCGCCGAGGCCTCTATGGCTGCGGGTCATGACGAGCAGGCGACTGCCATCTACGACGCGCTCCGGGGCCTGCCCGATGCCGCCCCGGAGGTGGAGGCCGGCGCATTGCGCGGCGCTATCCTGTCACGCGGCAAAGACGGGCTGCCGTTGCTGGCGGAGTCGATCCGCGGTGCGGATATCCAAACCGCTGAAACGGCCGCGAAGGCCGCGCTCGAGTCAAAAGAAGCGGATGTCGCCATTGTGCTGGCCGGAGAAATCGAGAAACTCCAGGCGGACCGCCAGATCCTGGTGGCTGAAGTACTCGGGAAGCGCCGTGACGTCAAAGCACTTCCCGCGTTGCTCGCCCTGACCAAAGCAGAAGACACGTCCGTCCGGGTGGCCGCACTGCGGGCCGCCGCGGAGATTGGTGGTACCGGACCGATCGCACCGTTGATTGCGCTGATGAAAGACCCGGACGCGCAAGTGGCGAAGGCCGCGACAGACGCGCTGGCCGGTCTGCGCGGCCACGCGGTGGACCAGGCGGTCATCCAGACCCTGAAGACGTCCGACCCGGCGTTCCAGGTGAAAATGGTAGACCAGATAGCCCGTCGCCGAATCCTGTCAGCCGTGCCCGTCCTGGCCGAACGGATGGCGGACGAAAACGATGCAGTACGGGTCGCGGTCATTCAGACTTTCGGCCGGCTCGCTGGTCCTAAGCACCTTCCCCAACTCCTCGAGCGGATCGTTGGCTGTACGAACCCCAGGGACATCGCCGCACTGGGCAAGGCGATTACGTCCATTTGTGCAGCGGCGGATGATCCGAAGGCCTGCGCCCCCGTTCTCACGCCCGCATTGACCAAGGCGGGTAACGCTGTAAAGCCCGAGCTGTTGAAGGCTCTGAAACTGGCCGGCGGCCCCGAGGCTTTGAAGGCTGTCCGCGGCGCTGTCGATGATCCGGACAAAGGCGTGCACACCGCCGCCATCCGGACGCTCAGCGAGTGGCCGACCCCTGACGTTGCACCGGTGCTGCTGGCTTTGGCGAAGAACTCCACGGAGGAATTGGACAAGGTTCTCAGCCTGCGAGGGTACCTGGACATCGCCATGCGCAAGGAGGTGCCGCCCCCGACCAAGCTCGGCATCTGCCGCAACGCTGCGCCGCTGATCCGGCGCGATGACGAGAAGCGCATGCTGCTCGGCGCGCTGTCCGCCCTGCGCAACCCGGCGTCATTCCCCCTGGTCACCCCGTACCTGGACGATGCCGCCGTGAAGCGGGACGCCGTGGCCACGGTCATGACCATCATGAAGCAGGCCGGAAAAAGGGCCCATACCCCGGCAGGGAAAGCTGCGTTGCAGAAGGTGATCCAGGTCTCCGGAGCCAACTCTCCTTCCGCGAAGGAGGCCAAAGGGCTGCTGAAGAAGATAGAGTAAATGCTTGCGTTCACGCTGGGTCCAAAAGGACATGAAGGGCCGTTCGTGATACAAATCAAGAATATAGCCACGGAGTGAAAACACGATGCCATAACATGGCGGCAAAGAGATCGATGGTAGATCAACACCACAAAGTGGGGCAACCCACATTTCACCTAGGCACACATTACTCCGGGATCACAGCCCCAGCAGTTGTGCAAGCTGTGCAGCCCTGCGGGCGCTGATATCGCGCAGGGTGTTGTAGTCTGCCTGGGCAAGATCGTCCTGCCCAAGAGCCTTGTAGGAAATGCTGCGGTGGTAATAGGCATCAGCGTACTTGTTGCTCTGTCCAAGGGCCAGGGTCAGATCCGCAACGGCACCCTCGTGATCGCCCTTTTCCTGCTTCGCAACGCCTCGTCCCTTGTAGGCCGTGGAAGGATTTGCGCTCAGGCCAATTGCGGATGTCAAACTGGTGACGGCCAAATCGTACGCGCCGTCACCACCCGTTTCGTCACCGCCTGCGGCAAACGATCTGGCCTTGGCGATATAGGCTTCGCCCAGAAACACATGCAGGCGCCCATCCTGGGGCGTTGCTGTTATCTCGTCGGAGTAAAGGGCTATGGCAGCATCATAGTCGCCTTCACTGAGTTTCTCGCCGGCGTCATTGACCCCTTCCGCCGATAGGTTGGAAACGCAAACAAACAGGGACAGGACGGCAACAAAAAGAAAAAACAGAGTCTTCATAGGAATATACTCCTCGCTAACAATTCTATGGCATTCAGAAACTCGTGCTCACACACACGTAAAGTATCAAGGAAAGCCTGCGCCCATGTCAATCTCTTCTGAGCTTGAGCTTTTTTCGCGTGGCCTCTTCTGAGACGCGAGTCTCTGTAGCGGAACTTGCAAAAAGTTCCGACCTTCGCGGGGATCGGAAGTCTTTGCGACTTCCGCTACACGCATCCGGCGCTCGATCCTCCCCTACCCTCCTACCGCCTCACACGGGCATTGCCTTCCCAGATACTCCAGACCTGGTCTTCGTCGGCGGGCTGGGCATAATCCGTAAGCAGCGTTGTCACCAATGCTCCACTTGCCCAGCCAAACGGGATCCACTTTTCCGGTGACCAGCCCCTGAGGATTGCGTAGAGCAGGCCGCCAACAAAGCCGTCACCACCGCCTATGCGGTCAAGGACACCGATCTCGCGTGGCTCAACCACGTGCCAACTGTCGCCTTCAGCCACGATTCCGCCCCAGCGGTGGCAGTCTGCATTGACTACCTCTCGCAAGGTCGTGGCAAAAACAGAAGCGTTCGGATAGGCGGTCTTAACACGGTCAATCATAGCCTTGAAGCCTTCTATCTTGGCGGCCAGGTCCTTGCCACCGGCCTCCGGACCCTCGATCTGCAGGCAAAGCTGAAAATCCTCTTCGTTGCCGATAAGGATGTCGGACATCCCGGCAATCTCCTTGAAGATCTCATGCAACTCCTGCTCCCGACCCTCCCAGAAGGAAGCACGATGGTTCAGGTCAAACGATACCCTCGTTCCATACTTCTTGGCAGCCCTGGCGATATCCAGACAGAAAGCGCTGGTTTCAGACGACAAAGCGCCGACCAGCCCCGAGAGATGTACGACCTGCACACCTTCCTCGCCGAAGATTCTGTCGAGATCGAAATCCTTTGCGTTAAGACTACGCCCCACTTCACCTGCGCGGTCGTTCTGAACACGTGGCCCTCGGGAACCCCTACCGCTGTCAGCCAGGTTGAACTGATGACGATAGCCCCATGGACCTCCCTGCTCGACGTCAGGACCTTCATAGTCCATGTGACGGGCAGCCAGGTTGTCCTTGATCATTCGTGAAACAGGGCTTCCCTTGACGAAAGCCGTAAGCACCTTCACCGGCAACCCCAGGTAGGACGCGACACTGGCCACGTTGGATTCCGCACTCGTGACCTGGATTCTGAATGTATCGCTGCAATGAAACGGTTGACCGTTTTCAGGAGTCAACCTCACCCCCATGCTCGTAGGAACCAGAAGGGCGTAAGCGCAGTCATCTCTCAATTCAATAGTCATCATCTTTCCTCAATGCTAATCCTTCATCATTTCCAGCATGGCTTCACCGGCGGCCTGTCCGATGCGCGAGTACCATATGCCGCTGCCAAGGTAGTGATACGGGCGGTCGGAACCGACCTTCTTCCACTCTTCGACGTGATCTTGCCAGTTGTTAATAAGGGCGTCGGCCGCCTTGTCAACCAGTGGGGCCGTCTCGAACGCCTTCACGTTGCCTTTGAATTCCGGCACATCGTTCATGCCCATCTGACCATTTAAGACTCCCAGGGTTCCTCCCCTGGGTTCGCTTGACCTGAACGTTCCGATGGCCGCAATAACGAAAGGTAGCTTCGGCGCTTTGAGATCTTTACGCACGTCGTTGATGAAATGCTTCATGTTCGACCTATACTCGTCCGGGGCAATTTCTCCGAACTGGTCATTGAAGCCCTGAAACCAGAAGAAGCCTGCCATTTCTGGTTTCCTACCCTTGAGAGCCGGAAACAGCGTCTCACAGCTGCCGAGCACACGCTCTATCTCGGCCATCATATTGCGATACGAGGCACCATAGGCCTCTTTGAGCGCCTCCATGGTAGGCATCGGCTTGTTCTGGTTATGCTTCTTATTCCGTGCTGCGACAGATGCCTTCGCCTTTTCAAGTTCCTGCTCCAGCCTTTCATCGCTTAGAGATGCTGACGGTGGACGGAAATTCTTGAACAGCGAGTGACCGCCCCAGGCCGCCTTGATCAGCAGCACGGGCTCATCAAGATGGTCACCCAGCATCCAACCGAACTTCAGTTCGGAACCTGTACAGGATGGTGAGCCATACCCTATCGTAAGAGGCCCCTGGCGATTCAGAAAAGTAATGAAAACATCATCGCGCTCAATCCATTTGCCGTCCTTGCGAAAGGGGGCGTAGAAGTCTTTAGTCTTCGCATCCGTCGCCTGGAATTCGAGCAAGCTATTCCTGGCCTTGCCCTCCATGTTGGACTGACCAGCCAGCACAAACACCTTGAACGTACCCGCCGCGAAAACCGCCGTGTTCAAGCCCAACAGCACACACCCAGACAGTATTGCAACTCTTGCTCTGTTCACCTTGCGTCTCCTTTGCTTCATTGACCCTTACCTATCAATCGTATCCTGCCATTCTGAGATCATCCGAGCGATTCATTTCTCTGCTACCTCAACTCGTCGCCGGAACCTTAACGGACCGGCCCCTATCCGCACTCTGCACCGCCGCCTGGACCATGGCCAGGCTCTTGATATTGTCTTCGTAATGCGTTTCCGGCCTGGTCCCATTCCGGACACCCTCGATGAAAGAGCGAATAACCCCGCCATGGCCTCCTACGAGCTTCCTGGCCACGCGCCGGGGAATACTCAGTTCACGCGTGTCACGTACGAGTCCGGTGCTTCCGCTCACTATCTCTGCGCGGAACCCATCAGCACCGTCCCAGAGCACCGTGCCGTTTTCGCAGACAATACGCCAGCTAGACTCCCACGAGGTATTACATCCTTCCGAGCACCAGCTGCCCTGGTAGGTGTAGACTATTCCGTCGCTCATCTGGAAGATGGCCACGGCGGACGCATCGTGGTCGTACCATGATCCGGACGGGTTCCACTCCGTGCAGTAGACTGACTCGGCATCCGCGCCAGAGATCAAGCGGGCGGCGTCAAACGTGTGAATCGCCATGTCCAGCAGGAGCACATGCTTCATGCGGTCGCGAAACCCGCCGAAGTGGGCGCCGATATAGAAGTCGCTTTGCACGGTCGTGATACGTCCGAGCTTCCCGGTTTCAAGGAAACGGCGTAGCGCGCGGATGTTCGGATAGTAGCGACGGTTCTGAATTACCGTGCCAATTCGTTTCGCTTTCTTCGCGGCTGCGATCATGCGTTTGCACTGCGTCACGTTCTCGGCCATCGGTTTTTCATTCAGAACATGACAGCTGTGCCGAAAGGCGATGAGTGATACATTGCAATGCGCGTTCGGCGTAGTGCAATCGAACACAGCGTCAGGCTCGAGTTGTTTGAGTGCACGGGCCAAATCGGTCTCCACAATCGCACCGTCCACGCCGAACTGCTTGGCACGTTGCATCGCGTTCTTCTTCTCCAGGTCCACGAACCCGACCAGCTCAACATCTTTCTTCACGGGCTCGGAGTTCAGCCAAGCACCGGATATACCTCCGCAGCCCACCAGTACCGCCCTGATCTTCTTTCTAGTCATTCCGATATCCCTTCGCACCTGCTCGCCCAAACAATCCCGCGTTTCATTATCTCGAACACTTCCCTTTTCTCGAATTCCTTTGCGACATGTCCAAGAGCGCTGTAGAACACCCGACCCTTGCCATAGCGTCTCTTCCACACTACTGGCATGAGCGTTCCCTTGATCCAGTTCACGCCACCATGCCTGCCGCTGAATGTCGTTGTTGCCAGCACCTTGTTTCCAGGATCAACATGCATGTAGTACTGCTCCGAGTTGACATTGAAATCCTTGATGCCCTTCATTATCGGGTCTTTCTGATCAGTGATTTTGACCCTGTACTTGATGATCCCACCCGGATGCGCCACGAACTGGCCGCCGGTCATAAATTGGTACTCCGTATCATTCCTGAAAGAGTCCCCCATTCCACCGTGAAAACTGGCAAGCCCCGCACCTTCCATTATCGCCGTGCGCAAGGCTTTGCTCTGCTCGGGAGTAATAATCGACATGGTGATACAGGGTATGATTACCGAGTAGTTCTTCATCTTACGCCTGTTCAGGTAGGCATCAAGCGTATCGGACACATCCACCCTGAATCCTTCTTCCGCAAGCCAGTCAGCAAACACCTTCGCGCACTGCTCCGGCTCGTGACCAGCCCATCCACCCCATACAATCAACGCCGCCTTCTTCTTCATCTCAATGATCCCCTTTTTATCTCCCCACTTGATCTATAAGGCAGACCATATGCTGACACCCTTGCATCGCGCAAGGTAACAGAACTGAAAGAAGATGAATTCCTCGCACGTGATTGACCATAGAGGTGGATCAGACGCAAAGAGACGTTCGGCTTCGGCTACTGTATGCGGACATCATCAAGCAGCACGCCTGAGCCGTCGGGCGCCGTGCAGGAGAATCGTAGTCGACCAGTACCCGGCGGAAGCTCCAATCGCACCTCGGTGTGGAAACCGCCAATCTTGATGACCTCGTCTCCGTTGTAGAGCTCCTGCCATCGACGGTTATCGCGACCGGCAACACGGAATACGAACGGATCACGCCTCGTCCAGCGCTCGGCCTTCAATGACAGCGTTACTGCATTGCCGGCTGCAGAGGCAAGTTCCAGTTCAACTGCATTGTTTCGTCCCCCGCGAATGTGCAGGCACCGTTTACCGAGATCTGCGTGTGCGCTGTCGATCTGTGCATGACCCTCCTCCGCCATCCAGGTGCCGACCGGCGTCTGCAGCCGCGTGAACGGCCCCGGCGCGGCGTCTTCAAACCCCATCAGGGCAGCCGACTTCCTGCTTAACGAACTCAGAGGGAAGCGGGCAAAACGAATATCACGATAGCCGCCCCCTTCGTAGAGACATCCCACGGAACCATCCTTGAGTACGGCGAGGCAGGAGTAGGCGAAAGCGCCGGGCTCAATGACACTCGATACCGGCCAGGTGGTGCCATCGTCGTAACTCACAAGAACTGCGCCGTTCTCTCGTCCCTTCTTTGAGAACGGAATGGAATGCAGTAGGACTCCGGGCTTGTCATCTTCCGGCCAGGAATACCGCACGACGCTCGCCATGCAGGCGGGGGTGACAAGTTCTTGCTGTAAGCGGTACGGCGACCAGCTCTCGCCGGCATCTCGGCTGACGGCCAGTTTGCGTAGCCCGCCACCCTGGTTGCGGGCGCTGAACAGAACGCCCCCGTCGGCAAGTTCGACCACCTGTGCCTCGTTCCCGTATCCAGCAAGGTCGCCTTCGCTGATGTATTTACCCAGTTGCCATGACGCGCCGCCGTCGTCACTGAAGCAAACGCGCGTCTTCCACATTCGCTTCCCGCCGATGTAGTAGGTCTCATATTGAGGGAAAACGATGCGTCCCTGTTTCGTACCCCGAGTTAGCTGAATTGCATTGCCGGGACTCCCGACAGAGACACTTTGTTCAGGCCGCATCTGCCGGGTGAGATCCACGGGGGCGGACCAGGTTGCGCCATCGTCCTCCGATCGCATCAGGTAAAGTCGCACATTGCGCGGACCGCCGTAGCCGGTTTCAGCGACTTCGGTATGGCCCGACTTGCGGGCATGGTAACCCTGGGGAAAACGGGTGTACCGGAGCAGAATGCGGCTAGAAGCCAGCACTGCCGCGCACGGATCGTTCAAGGAGTCGCCGCCATCATCCTTCAATACCTGCTCCGGTCCCCAAGAACGTCCGCCGTCGCTACTGCGCCGGAGTACGATGTCATTCTGCGCGTGATCGTGCAGGCCAATACGCCTTTCCGCGAAGGCCATTATCGTGCCCTTCTGCGACACGACAACCGCGGGAATGCGGTAGCCATACCGTTCCCCTCTCTGGAATACCGTGCTGCTTTCAGGGCTCACGGCAGCGACCGTACTGGCCGCCAATCCGGCTGCCAGGGCCATTGAAGTTACTCCCTTGTTCATCTTCTTCCTCCATTCCGGAAACTCGTCGAGGTACGGCCACCGGAAGCCTTTCTTCCCGCGATATCCCATGCCTTCGACATTTCGCTGCCTGTCATCAAAACGTCTCAACAGTTCCGGATTGGACACGGGGTCTCCGGGATGGGGTCTCCCGTACAACCCGAACGTTTATCCCCCTGCGTCCCCCCTCATCTCCTCCAACAACTTCCAGCAATACCACTGCATCCGCGGCATATGGAACGGGCCCTTCCAGAGATTACCCTTGAGCGGTACGGAGACACGGCCGTCACGGTGCAGGTAGCCGTACCACTCGCCGTACTCCGGATCGGGAAAATGGCTATACGCCCAGTCGTGGATCATCCGGTGCCATTCGGCGTACTTCTCGTCGCCGGTCAGGTGATGGGCCAGCAGTGTGGCAATGATCGCCTCGTTCTGCGGCCACCAGAACTTCATGTCGTGCCAGCACTCCTGCACCGGCAGGTTATTGAGGTCCCTGAAATACAGTATGCCACCATATTCCTCATCCCAGCCACGTGCCCACATCCAGTCAAGAATGGTTGTGCCGGTTTCGATCAGCTCACTGTCATTCCCACGCTGCTTTGCTTCATGCAGAACAAACCAGGCAGCCTCTATAGCGTGTCCCGGCGTCATTATCCGTCCGTCAAAGTGGTCATAGATCTCACCGTTCGGGCCCACGTTCTCCAGCACCGCCTGCTCGTCTGGCTTCATGAAGTCGCTGCGGATCTCTTCGATGGCCCCGTCAATCCAGCCGGCGGCGCCGTCCATGTCGATGCTGTCACGCAGACACTGGGCGGTCACGAGAGTGATCATCGGCACGGCAATGCTTTTCATCGGCCGCTCATCCGTGAACTTGGCAGGCACCGCCCCGGGCGTGGTCATGTGCCCGACAAACATGTTGAATGACTCAACCGCCCGGTCTGCATAGTGACTCTCTCCGGTTGCCTGTGCGCAGGCTCCCAGCGCAGTGGCAGCGAACGAATCGGAGAAAGCCGCACGCCGCTTACGGATGGGTCTGCCTTCGCGGGTCACGTGAAAAAACATGCGCCCGTCATGGTCATACCCGTGTGCCAGAATGAAATCGACGGTCAGTTTCGCCGCCTCCAACCACTCGGAACGCTGCTCGACCGTGTTGTAGAGGTTGGCCATGGTCCACGCGAACCGTCCTTGCTGCCACATGCCCTTATCGGTATCGAGGATGCTCCCGTCGCGGCCCAGCGCGGCCATGATGCCGCCCTGTTCCCGGTCCAACCCATGTTTCAGCCAGAACGGAATTGTGTCCTCCAGCAATCCGTTGCGGTAGGTGGCAATCAGCTCATCAATGCGTTCTGTGTTCATGTCTATTCCTTTCCGCCAGTACGAAGATCCCACCCCGATCGATCTTAGACTTGGGCTTTGGGCGTTCGATGTTGGGCGTCCCGCCTGCGGCGGGATAAATTGGGCGCTTGCCCCGCGTCCCGCGGGGTTGATCCCCAATGCCTCCACTCACCCTTTCATCGCATAAACAGTCAGCCCCGCCTGATCCTTCTGCTTGCCTGGTATAACCATGCTGATCAGGTACCCAAGCAGCACACACAGTGTCACGCTGATAGCCGGGTAGATGTAGCCATGAATACCCAGGCCCGATTGAAACTTGAGCCACAGCATGAAGAGCGAGGTCGCAACCGTGCCGCCCAGGCAGCCGGCCAAGTTGGCGCGACGGGTGAACATACCCAGCATGAACATGCCGCACAGCACGCCCATAAACATACCGAGGATGGAGACATAGGTGCTGAAGATATCGAACACATCCGCCACGACAAAAAGAACCGCCATACCGGTACCCAAGATCCCCAGGAGGGCCGTCAGCCAACGCGCCAGGCTAAGATAGCCCTTCTCGTCCCTGCAGGCATTCATGGGCCGTGCAAAGTCCGTCACCATCGTAGTGGATAGCGAGTTCATGCTGGTTGAAAGGGTCGACTGGGCCGCAGCAAATACACCCGCCACAACCAGTCCAGCCACCACCGGGGGCATCTTCGTGGCAATAAAGAGCGGGAAGATGGCATCCGCCTTGAAGCTCGGATCCAAACCCGCCGGGTTGAGCTTATAGAATACGAACAGCGCCGTACCTACTCCGAAAAACAGCATGCTGGCCGGCACCGCCATCAGCCCGTTGGTCAGGATGGCGTTGGCCGCATTCTTCTGCGTATCCGTGGTCATATATCGCTGAATTACGGCCTGATCAGAACTATAGCTGGACAGATTCTGGAACACCGCCCCAAAGATAATCACCCAGATGGCCGTGGTCATATAGCTGGTTGAGCTGAAGTCCCAGTCAACCATGTGGAACTTGTTGTGCTCCATGGCAGTCACAAAGAACGTGCCAAAGCCACCGTCGATGCTCACGAGGATAATAATCACACTCAGCAGTGCACCGCCCAACAGCACAAAGGTCTGGATGGTGTCCGTCCATATCACCGCTTCGATACCCCCCATCGTGCAGTAGACGATGCTGAGCACGCCCATGATCAGAATGCAGGGAATCGGCTCCAGCCCCGTCACGGCCTGCAACGCCAGGGCCGGGAGGTACATCACTACCGCCATGCGTCCCACCTGGAAGAGGCTGAACAGCAGACTGCCCAGTACCCGTGCCGAGTAGCCGAAGCGCCGCTCCAGGTACTCGTAGGCGCTGGTCACATCAAGCTGTCTGAAGAACGGCAGAACCTTCCAGATCACAAAGAACGCCATGATCGGAATCGTCCATTGCATGATCCATACGGTCCAGTCGGTCTTGAATGCCACCGCAGGCAGTGCCACAAAGGTAATCGAGGAGAGCATGGTCGCAAAGATACTGCAGCCGGCCGCCCACCAGGGAATGCTCTGTCCGCCACGGAAGAAGTCCTCCGTGCTCTTATTCTTCCGGGCAAAATAGACACCGATGCCAACCATGACCGCCAGGTAGAGAACGACGGTCAGGTAGTTCACCATGCCAAATCGGACCGCACGCGTCTTCAGGGAGACGGTGTTGATTTGCACCGTGCGAACACGGGGCTTGATCTCACCGGATGGGATCACGATCTTTCCGCCCCACGCTACGGTTACGGTCGTGACCTGATTCATCGGGCTGGGACCGGCATCCACCCATGACTCCGTAATCGTATGGTAAGCCAGCGTACGCCTGGGGAAACCCGGATGGTTAAGCTTGAGCTCGCTTACACGCGGGACAAGCGTTCCGTCGGCGCCGCCCAGAATGAAGATGTGCGCCTGCCCCACCGCAACCCCGGTGCCGGCCATGACACAGGTGGGCACATCGGGAATGGTGCGCCAGGGAGCTCCGACACGTTTGTCTACGTTGTACGTCCCCGCAGCGGCATCGTAGCGGGTTGCATCGTACTTGCGTGGCGTAAACTCGTAGGCGTCCTTCAGAAAATCAAACTCGCCATTCACCTTGCGGCGACCGCTCATGACATACACACATTTGTCCCTGCCGTTGTTTTGCGCCGTCACAATCCCGAGCACACGTTCCGGACCCGGCCAGGGCATCAACACCTGCCACTCAAACCCGTCCGATCCCTCGCGCGACAGGTCGAGCGACCAGAAGTTCTTCATCGCGCTTTCGATGCCGCTCCCGCTCTGACCACCGGCGACGTAAAGCACATCTCCGATCAGCGCGGCCTGCCCGAAGGCGCATGGGGAAGGGAGGTCGGGCAAACTGTCATATCGGACCGCTTTCGTCTCCGCGTCCCAGGTCATTGCAAAGACACTCGCAAAGGTCTGCGTACTGTCGTTTCCGCCGACGCAGATGACGCGATCTTTGTGACTGACCGACATGCCGTAGGCAATCGGCTGCGGTAACGAGCCCGCTGTCGTCCATTCGAAATTCTCACCGTCGGCACTCTTTTCAAGCACGTAGACAGCGTCCCGCCACACTTTATCGGTATCCCAGACGGGCTCAGGAAAGTTTGCGCCACCCGCCACAACCAGGGCGTCACCACTCGTCCCGGCAAACGGCCCCGCCACACCCAGTTCGTCCGGCAGCGGCGGCAACTCCTCCCAATCGAGCATTCCCTTTGACTCTTCCGCGAACGCGCTCGCACTCACCACCAGACACAGACATACGATTAACCAGTTCTTCATTACGCTTGCCCCTTCCCTATTCAGTCATGTCTTGTGCCACCGTTCACCAATTCCACGGGTAGAATCTCGTGCTCGGATGTCGCCTCCAATTGCTCGGCACACTGCATCACCTTGGTATCTTCGTTCTTGGCACGGCGAGTACTCCCTGTTGATTCTGTCATGCAATTTGAAACTATTGTGAAATAAAATTATTCTTGCAATCTTCTATTGACTAACATGGCATTGACGGCCACGGCCGACGTGGCTAGGGTCCCTCTCACAACCGGAGAAGACACGATATGGAAAAGAAACTAACAGGACTCATTGCCAGTACAGACCGTGTTCTTGTGCTGGCCCCCCACCCCGATGACTTCGATGCCATAGGAGTTACACTGCGGTATTTGCACACCCGGGGGAACCCGATCTTCGTGGCGGTGGTGAGTGGCAGCATGAGCGGGGTGCTGGAAGATTTCTGCGGCCCTGACCCCGAGAAGAAACGGCTGGTACGGGAGAAGGAACAGCGGGACAGCGTGCAGTTCTTTGGTCTGCCGGACTCCCAGCTTACATTTCTACGGCTGCCTGAGGATGCAACCGGTGATCCCCTTGAGGATGAACATAACGAGACCGTGATACGACAGCACATTGCTGAGGTGCGTCCGGATATCGTGTTTCTACCTCACGGGAACGACACCAACGTGGGGCACCGGCGCGTCTACGCCATATTCCGAAGGATCGCGGTTTCATTCGACTGCCGGCTCACTGCATACTACGTCCGTGATCCAAAAACCAAGAAGCTTCGCACGGACCTGTACATGGGCTTCGATGAAGACTCCGCAGACTGGAAGCGGCGCCTCCTGCTGCACCATCGGTCCCAGCAGGATCGGAATCTCAAACTCCGAAACCACGGTTTCGACGACCGCATTCTGAACGTCAATCGCGACATCGCGCGGGACCTTGCCGTGTCAGATCCCTACGCAGAGGCATTCGAGATCGAGGAATTCACTGGCAGATAGCGCTAAGAAAAAGACTACCATGAAATGTATGAAGTACCGGTTCATTGCCTGTGCCGTAGTCGCATGTTGGATTACCGCCATCACCGACCTGTCAGCACTCGAGATGCCGTGGGTCTTCGCCGACCACATGGTGCTTCAGCGTGACATGGCGGTCCCTGTCTGGGGAACGACGTCTCCCGGGGAAACCGTGACGATCAGCTTCGGAAACCAGCAAGAGCAGGCCATTGCGAACGCCAAGGGAAACTGGCGAGTCACCCTCCCCCCCATGTCGGCGGATGGCGAGGGTCGAACGCTTCTGGTCAAATCGACAAACCCGAAGAACGGAACAGGTCGAAAACTGGAAATCGAAGACGTCCTCGTCGGAGAGGTATGGCTCTGTGCCGGTCAGTCCAACATGTGGTATCCGCTGAAATCCTGTACCGGAGGCAAGGAAGCCGCCGCCACGGCGGGAAACCCCAGCATCCGCCTCCTAAACAGGCAGGCCAACGCGTACCCGTCCAGCGGGGCCTGGAAACCGGCAACGCTTGCGAAATGCACGGTGGAGAAGTTCTACTCTGGAACCTGGGTAACCGACGCTCCTGGGAGCGCTTTGCCGTTTTCGGGGGTGGCTTACTGGTTCGGAAAAAGGCTGCAGGCGGATCTCAAAGTGCCGATCGGCCTCATCAATGTAGCCGTGGGTGGCACGACGACCGAGGCATACACGAGCCGCGCCGGGCTCCTGAGCCACCCGCTGCTCCGGCCGATCATCGATTCTTCTGCACTATGGGTAGACAATGAGCACGTTTCAGCGTGGCCCCGGAAACGCGGGCGGGACAACCTGTCGGACTGGCTTAAGCACAAGACGCCGCCCATGCCGCGGCATCCCTTCGAGCCCACATTCCTTTTCGAGAGCGGCATACAGCCGCTGGTCCCCATGGCATTCCGTGGTGTCATCTGGTACCAGGGAGAATCCAACGCAACGGATGCCGACAACGTAGTCCCTGTCTCAAAGGCGAAAGTAAGGGCCGGCATCGAAACTACGATCAAAGACTGGCGTACCCACTGGGGGCGTGAATTCCCGTTCCTCTACGTCCAGCTCCCCGGCATGGGACGCCCCTGGGAGCTGTTCCGTGAGGTCCAACTCGAATGTCTCGAGATCCCGAACACAGGAATGGCGATCAGCATCGATGTCGGGGACCCTCGTGATGTGCACCCACGGAACAAGCGGCCAGTAGGCGAGCGCCTGGCCTTGTGGGCGCTCGCGACGACATATGGGAAAGAAGTTGTGTATTCGGGACCGCTGGTTCAGGAGTCAGGAGTCGGGAGTCCCGCCTCCGCCAAGGCTACGGCGGGCAGGCAGGAGTCAGAAGGATCGCTACTACTCTCCTTTGACCATACCGGTACAGGGCTTGCGACAAGCGACCGGAAAGCACCGCGAGGGTTCGAAATCGCAGGCAAGGATGGCCGGTACCATCCCGCCCAAGCGATCATCGATGGTCACGATGTGATTGTGTCCAGCCCGCAAGTGCCCGAACCGTTTGCGGTACGCTACGCCTGGGCCCCCTACCCCGACTGCAATCTCGTCAACAGCGCGGGACTACCGGCATCGCCTTTTAGAACCGACAAATCGGAACCGCTTTCTGTCAGGGATTGATAGGGCCACCTATCGGGGCTACTCAGGGTCACAATCGCCATCAAGACCCGATATCTGTGTCACAAGAACATCATCCTGTTTCAAGCCGGAACGAGTGCACAGCATCCCGCATCGCGTAAACGTTCTCCACGGGCAGCAGTTGATGCAGATCGTGGCTTGAAGCCACGATATAGCCGCCGCCTGCGGCCAAGCGTTCAATGTGCTCGTGAACGTCGGCACGGACGTCCTCCGGCGTGCCCTTCAGCAATACGCCATCGATGTCGATATTGCCGCACAGGGCCAGTAGATCACCGTATGCAGCTTTGATTTCGTAGATCTTCTCCGCGCCGCTGGATGGATCGATCGGATTGAGGATGTCGGCGCCCATTTCGAGGAAGCGCGGAATGTGAGGCGTGACATCGCCATCAACATGAAAGAGGACCAGGCGATCGCGTGACTTGATCAAGTTGGCCAGGTCCGCGATGTACGGAAACTCAAACTGATCCATCATCTCCGGCGATATCATCGAACCGGTTGTGGTAATCAGTCCCGACGCGATCTTGATGACGTCAACCGGATATTCCAGGATCATCTCCATCTCGCGCATGCAGTAGTCGTGGACGCGCTTCTGGAAATCCAGGATGAACTCCGGATCCGTAATCGTCTGCATACAGAAGTCGCCGTACCCGATCGCAGTCGGCACCGTGAACCCCGCCGTCTGCGCACCGTGGCACACACCAAAGCCCGTACCGTCGAGCGCTGCAAACAGTTCGTCCAGTCGGCGGCGCAGCACATCCATCTCCGGATACGTGATGTCCTCGAGGCTGGAGCGCTCCTTCATCATCCCGTCGACATAATGCACGCGCCCATCCGCATCAGTCTGCTCCTTGCGGCCGAGATGCCAGACATGCCCGAAGTAGACCATGTCGTTCCCCATCCGCCGGTTCCACTCCACTACATCGGCGATGGGCAGTTCAAAGGAATGCAGGGCCATATCATAGTCCTGCCCCATCATCTGCCGCACAATGGCCATATCGGCCTCCAGTTCGAAGAGCGGAATCTCAGCCTGCTCGATGTGGTTGACGGCATTGATAAAACGTCGTTTGTCCGGCAAACGCATGGTTATCCCTTCCCCTGCGTGGACTCGATGCACGATTTCAGACAAGCTGAATCGTTGCCTTGGTGAGTGGTCGAGGAAACCATCTGCCAGATTGCCTGTCGATCGAAAAAGAGGCCCCCGGCCCCGATAATTGCTACCTTTATAGCCATCCCAAGGACTCCCCCCATTAGCCACTCAAGGCAGAGAAGTATGCGTGCGTTGTAGCGCTGTGCAAAGACAAAACCAGCATGAAAGGCGGGGGAAGTGAAAGGCGAGAACTGTAGATTGAAATGCCGCAGGCCGATTCCACGGCCCAATGCCTCTCGCTACAGAGAAGTGGCCACTGCGGTAGATGCTCAACTTCCTCTGGGTTTGCAATCACGGGAGAATGTGCTATGCATACGGAGAAAGGGGAGGAACTCATGGATGGAGTGAAAGCAGGTATCGTTGGTTGCGGTATGATTGCGGGTGCCTACTACAAGGCATGCGGCGAATCGAAGTGGTTGATACCCGCAGCCTGCGCGGATCTTGTTGAGGGTCGTGCCGAGGAGGCGTGCGCGATGATCAAAGAGAAGGGCTGGGGAGAACCCGTTCCCATGTCCTTCGACGACATGCTGGCCAATGACGAGATTGGCATCATCTTCAATCTCACCAATCCAAAGGCACATTATCCTCTGAACCTCCGTGCACTTGAGGCAGGCAAACACGTGTATGCTGAGAAGCCGTTGGCAATAACACGAGAGGAAGGCAAAGAACTGCTGTCCGCCGCAAGGGCGAACAACGTTCTGATTGGATGCGCGCCGGATACATTCCTCGGCCCCGCGCACCAAACGGCGCGTTCCCTGCTCGATAGCGGCGCAATCGGTGAGCCAACCGCGGGAACGTTCTTCTTCGCTGGCGGAGGCCCGGATGGCTACCACCAGGATCCGGAGTTCTTTTTCGAGGCAGGTGCCGGAGCCATGTTCGATGTTGGCGTCTACAGCCTGACACACGCTGTAAACCTCCTCGGCCCGGTAAAACGTGTGAGTGCATTCACCAAGAAGACCTGGGAGGAACGCACAATCCTGAGCAAGAAGAAGCTGGGACAGAAGATGCCTGTCGAGGTCCCGACTCATGTGTCCGCTAGTTTGGAGTTCGAGAACGGTGCAATTGGCACATTCCTTACCAGTTTCGATATCAAGGGAGGTCACCACCTCCTGGATATTGAGATCTATGGGACCGACGGTTCGCTACAGGTTCCGTCCCCGAATGGTTTCGACGGTGACGTGAGCATGCGAAAGGTGGACGGCGACTGGGAAAAGCTTGAGCATACTCACGGCCACACGAATGCAACGCGCGGCATTGGCGGCGTAGACCTTGTTGCGGCCGCTGCAACCGGTCGCCCTCTCCGTGCGAGCGGCGAGCTTGCGTACCATGTACTGGACATAGGACTCACTATTTACGAGTCGGCGGAGAAGGGAGCCGCGCTGGAGGTGGCAAGTACCGTCGAACGACCTGCCCTGATGCAGGAAGGCCTTACGGAAGATTTCTAGCGTTGACGAATTGTTGACAGAACGGACTTCGGACGCCGAGGCCGGCGTCCCTCCCGCCGGGGGGCGTCACGTTGCACGAGAATTGGGAGGGTCCGCGGCCTCGCGGACCGCTACTTCAGACGTTCTGCGGTTCGGGCGGCAGCCCTTAACACATAAACGGTCCTTTACGTTTCGCGAAGAGCAACACAGGAGAAGAATATCATGAACAAGCTGGCGATTCAGAGTTACTGCTTGAGAAGCACGAAAGAAAACAGTGAAGTTGCGGCGAAAGTCAACGAACTGGGGTTGGATGGCATCGAACTCTGCGGCGTGCACGTTGATTTCAACGACGAGAGTAAATTTGATGAAGTCATCGGCATTTATGGCGATGCCGGCGTTCAGATTGTGAGTATCGGCGTAGAGCGTTTTGCCGACGACGAAACGCGTGAACGCAAGCTGTGTGAATTTGCGAAGAAGGCTGGTGCGAAGCAGATCAGCGCGGACTTCGCCATAGACAGGGTGCCCGATGCGTATCGCACAGCAGAGCGGCTCGCCGAGGAGTATGATCTGAAGCTCGCGATTCACAATCACGGCGGGCAACACTGGATGGGCTGCAACGACGTGCTTGATAACGCATTCAAGAATTCGAACGACAGGATAGGGCTATGCCTGGACACTGCATGGGCGATGCATTCGCATGCCGATCCGGTGAAAATGTGTGAGCAATTTGCGGATCGCCTCTACGGCGTGCATATCAAGGACTTCGTGTTCGATCGCTCGGGCGGGCACGAGGACGTAGTAGTGGGCAGGGGAAACCTCGATTTGCCGGGTCTGGTTGCCGCAATTCGGGTCCTGGACTGGGACTGCCCGATGATCATCGAGTATGAAGGCGATATCGACAATCCCATGCCTGCGTTGAAAGAATGTGTAGCGGCGACCCGCGCTGTCGACCAGTAGATGTACTTCGTGTGCTATCTGTAGCCGATGCTGTGTGCGTGTTTAGCGCTTAAGCTCTACTTCCCATTCTGCTGTTCAACCCCCTGCCCCCCTTCTGCGATGGCATAGAGTGTCTCCATGGTTGAGACATATACCACGCCATTCGCTACCGCAGGGGTGCTACTCATGGAGCCATCCAGCTTGACGCTGCACAGCACCTGCTTTTCCTTGCCTGCGGCAAGTATCCAGAAGTCGCCGCGTCTCGTTCCGAAATACACCTTCCCATCCGCGACCATCGTGGAGCCCCAGATCGCACCTTCAGCCTCGTGAGACCAGTAGCGGAGACCGGTCGCTGCGTCGAGGCAATGCACGTTCTTGCCGCAGTCGGCTATGTAGACGAGTCCGTCATGAATTGACGGCGTGGAACAGCAGTGCGTGTCCATGGCAAAAGACCAGATCTCGCCCTTGCTGGTGATATCGCCGGAGCCGGAAGCATCTATGCACTTCAGCCATGATTTCTGTTTGCCCCACCAGATGTCGCCGCCTGCGCTCACGTAAACGCGGCCATCGTGATATACCGGCATGCTCTTGATTATGCTCGGCCCTTCTTTCCTGTTGCGCGAGAACCTGAACAGGTCCTCTTTCGGCCCAGTCGGATCGCAGTCGAACCGCCACACGTTTTTCAAGGTCTGCACCTCTTCGTTCTTCAAGGAAACAGCGGGTTCGAATGCGTAACACACACCATCACCGCCACCGAAGAAGACCAGCTTGCGACCGCCAATCACGCCAATTGAGGGCGCAGCCCAGGTGGCGTGAAACATCCGGCGGCCCATGAACTCCTCGTCCATACCAACAAGCCGTCCTGTTTTCTTGTCGAAAACAAGCAGGCTTGGCGCGTCTGGACAGGGCACATTGGCATGTGTTTTGTCCACGCCATTGGCACTGTTCACGTAAAGATAATCACCGTCGACAACAACGGAACCGTGGACGGAGTCATGTGGATACACGCCGGCCGTTTTCTGCAGATCGTTGAGCCAGATGATGTCAGCATCCGTCTTGCCTGGCTTCAGCGGCGCATCCGCGCTCTGGACCATGTGTTTCCCTTCCTCACGGAAGGGGCCGTCATTGCCGTTGTCCATACCGTTGATGTCCAGGCACATCAGTTCCAGGCGGTTACTGAGGATGTAAACACGGTCATTCTCAACGGTGGCGGGCGACACGATGCCCACCCGAGGCCAGTCCTTGTACTTGTCACCTTCCAGCTTCGCGGAGAGGATTTGCCAGATGAACCGGCCTGTCTTTTCGTCAAGGCAGAAAAGAACACCGCGGTCTCCAGGATTTCCCAGGTTGCGCGGACGTTCGTTGTTTGTGCCTATGAAGATCTTTCCCTGTGCGATGGTCGGACTCGCCCAACATTGTGTGCCCAGCTTTGCCGTCCACTTGATGTTTATGCCCGTTGCCGGATCGAAGCTGGACGGCAGGCCGGTTTCTAGAGAAACCATGTTCCTGGATTGCCCATGGCCCCATTGCGGGGCGTCCCCCGCGATGAGCAGGGATGCCAGAAAGACAAGCGCCGTTACGGTGCTGCAGCGGCGAGCGAGATAGAAAACACCAGGATTTCTTATCATGTTGACTCCCATTTCACCCCATATACTTCATACAGGCCATCAGAGCGAAGAAACCTACTGTAGCGAAAAGCACAACGATCGTCAGGGGGCGGTTGACAAAATCTTTCATCCACGCACGTTTGCCATTGAGAATCAGCAGGCCAACGGCAAGCAAGGGAACAAACAATGACCCGATCACTGCATAAAGTTTCTGAACTTCCTTGAAACTCATCAAGAGGCCCAGCATTGGCAGAAATGCGATGGCGAACAGGTAAACACGGTACGGGACAGATTTCGTGATATCCCCTGTCACTGCACTATCGGTTCGTCTAATGAAGAGCCCCCAGATATCAGCGAACAGGTATGGAACAGCTTGCCACACACCAAGCAGGCTGCTGAAGATTGCGCAGAAAGCACCAATGAGAAACAACCAACGCCCCGTCAAGCCAAGTGGCTCCTCAAGCCGCTCAGCCAGAATGATCAGCAGTCGGGCACCACGTCCTTCTATTTCCACGGTACTACCGATTATCACCATCGCTATACCGAAGAGGATCGTCATGCTGTATCCGATGGCGAGGTCGATGCGGCAAAGGTTGATGGCCTCTGTTCCCGTTCGACCCTTCTCGCGAATCCAGTAGCCATAGCACAGCATGGTGAGGGTGCCGCCAACGCCACCGATAAGCGCAACCGTCCAGGTAACACCGGTGCCCCCTGCATCCGGAATGCTGGGTATCATCAATCCGGACAAGACCGCTGTTGTACCCGGCCAGAGCATGAGAGCCGTAACCACCACGATGGCGAACATGATGACGATACTTACTCCCATCACCTTCTCAAACAGCTTGAACCCTCCGGCCAACACCAAGAACAGTCCAACAAGGCTGGAAGAGATTCCGAAAAACAGTTTGCCGTTGGCCGCTTCATCGAATAGCGGGATCATGGCGTGGAGAGTCGTGCCGCAGGCACTCATCAGTGCCGAGCCGACAAAGAAAGACCATAGGAACAGATACGGCAGGAATAACACACCTGCAATGCGCCCAAAGTGATGTGCAACGCCTTCCAGGAGAGTTTCACCTGTGACCAACTGCCAGCGTGCCAATCCTTCTGTCAAAACGAATTTCAACAGTCCACCGACGACAACGGCCCACAAGACCGCCAATCCCAATTGGCTCCCCGTAAAACTGGCGGTGGCAAGATCACCGGCACCTACACCGGTGGCCGCGACTAAAAAACCGGGCAGGATGACCGCCAGCAGGCTTGGTCGATTTGTTTTTCTTTCCGCTGCCATTGAGTGCTAATGGGTCCTTGCTCTTACGGGATGCCGGGCGTACACGTCTGGCGCCGCCTGAAAACGCGCGTCTCGGATGGAGAGTCTACGAGAAAGCGGATCAGAAGGTCAAGATTCTGGATGATGGCATGGGCGTCTGGCCCGTTCGCCATCCGTGCCTGTGATAGCGCTGCACCGTGAAGCAACTTCTGGGCGCCCGCTCAGATACCAGTTCAGAATCCGAACGCGAAGCAATGTACAATATCCAGGGCCGTCCCTGCTTGCGCTCTAATCCATCTCGAACTCGACAACACCGTTGGGCGCTGCCTCAACCTGGTCGAGGATTGCATTCTCCCGTCCGAGGCCCAGGCCGAATCGTCTGGCCCCGCGGCGATACATCTCTACAAGCGTCGCGATGTCACGAATACCGCCGGAGGCCTTTATTTGCACGGCATCACCCACGACACCTTTTATCAGTGTGATGTTCTCCAGGGTCGCCCCGGTTGGCGTCCAGCCCGTGCCCGTCTTGACAAATGCCGCCCCACCGCGAACGCACAACTCGGCGGCCTGGCGGACCTGGTCGTCGCTCAAGTAGTGACATTCGATGATTACCTTTACCGGCCGACGGTCCGCGGCGTCGACTACGCCTCGAATGTCGTCGAGACAATACTCGTGCCGGCCCGAGAGCAGCTTGCCGACATCGATGACCATGTCGATCTCGTCGCACCCGGCCTCGACGAGGTGCCTGGCTTCCGCGATCTTGGTTCGCGGCAGAGCTGCACCCGACGGGAAGGCCACATTCCCCCCAATTCCGACGTCATCGACGTCGGAGAGCAGTTCTTTCATCAGCGGAATCCAACTTGAAAGCGTAGTGGCCACGCACGGACGAATTTCCCGAGAGCGCTGTGCGAGGGCGCGCACCCTCGTCTCGTCATCGTTGCACTGGACAGCACTGAGATCTATCATTTGGGCGATTTTTCCGGCGGTCAGCCTGATTTTCATGCTGCTTCCACTATTCTTTCGAACATGTCGCCGATTCGGCGGCGAGCAGGATCGCTTCGGCCGTGCGAACGCCTATGCCGAACCGCCGCGCGCCCAATTCGTACAGCGTCAGCAGCGTCTGGAGATCTTTTACGCCGCCGGCGGCTTTTACCAGGCATCTTTCGCCCACCGTCTGCTTGATCAGGGCAATGTTCTCCGGCGTAGCGCCCGTCGGCGCCCAGCCCGTGCCCGTTTTCACGTACGTCACGCCCGCCTCCGCACAGATGTCCGCGGCCTTGACGATCTCGTCATCGGTGAGATAATGACATTCGAGGATGACCTTGACCGGCACCTGGCCGGCCTCTGCGATGACGGCATCGATATCCCCGCGGACCAGGTCGTACTTCGCGCCTTTGAGCCAGGCGAAATTGATCGCGACGTCGATCTCGCGGCAGCCCATGGCAATCAGTTCCCTGGTCTCCGCCACCTTGGTGTTGGTTGTCTGCCCGCCGCTCGGGAAACCCGCCGCCCCGCCGACGAGGATATCGGACCGGTCGACCAGCAGGTCGACCAGCAGGGGCGTGTGGGCGGGCATACCGATCACGCAGATACAGTTGTGTTTCCTGGCAAGTTCGGCCGCAGCGCAGAGCTCGCCGATGCTGCTGTCGGCCTTGACGGCGCTTATGTCGATCATTCCGGCAATTTCTCGCGGTGTCAGTATTCCCATCTTCACAGTGCCTTTCTTATGACGCCCAGCAGGTCGTCGCGGCTGACCGGCGGATTGCACGCCAGCTGCCCGTCGGGGCCGAAACTCACGCGGGCTACGCCGTCGATGATCCCGGCGAGATCGTCCTCGGTCACGCCGACATCGCCCAGGCTCGTCGGCGCGCCGATAGCTTCGAGGAACTCGCGGAACTTCGCGACGCCCTCAGCGATTATGTCCTGGTCGCTCTTTCCAGCGGGGGTTACATCCATCACCCGTTCGGCAAATCGCAGGTATTGTTTGGGTCGTCGATTCTTGAAGACTTCCATCCACGCGGGCATTATTATCGACAGCGATGCGCCATGATTGACGGCGTGGCGGGCGGTAAGCTGGTGGCCGACCTGATGCATCGGCGTCCACCCGTCACCGGGATATGACCAGCCATTGATCGCGCAGGTCGCGGCCCACTGGAGATTGGCCCGGGCCTCAAGGTCGCCGGGATTGTCGAGCGCCTTTGTTACGTTCTCGATCACGGTGCGCATCACACCTTCCTGGAAATAGTGCTGCAGCGGCGTGTCCGGCTGGGAGTTGATGTATATCTCGAGAACGTGCGAGATCGTATCGGCGGCCGCACAGGCCGTCAGCAGCGACGGCAGGGATGCGGTCAGCTCGGGATCGATTATGGCGGCCTTGGGGAAGATGCACTCGGCCCAGATGTAAGATTTTTCTTTGAGCTCCGCGTTGCTGAGCACCGCGCACATGTTCATTTCACTGCCGGTCGCGGGCAATGTGGGGATCATGAGCGTCGCCAACGCCTGCTGCGGCGGGTTGATCTCGTTCGAACCGGACCCGTCGTGGCGGTGGTAGACCATGTTCCACAGGTCGCCTTCGTAGTAGACGCCCGCGGCGATGGCCTTGGCTGCATCCATCACGCTGCCGCCACCGACGGCCAGCACGCAATCGCAATTCTCGCTTTTTGCCAGCTCGACCCCGCCGGCGACCATGGCCACTTCCGGATTGTCGCGGACCTCAAAGAACTCGACCGTCTCGACGCCTTCGTCCCTGATCGTGTCCCCGATGCGGTCGAGCAGTTCGTCCATGAAGGCATGGTCTTCATAGGATACTATGAGCACCTTCCGGCCGAGCTTGGCAACTTCGCTCCCGGTACATGCTACCTTGCCGACTCCGAAAATGACCCTGACGGGATTGTAGAACTCAAACGTGTACATGGATCGTTCCTTTTGCGTACTTGTGCTTGATCACCTCGCCGCAGCCACCGCTCTTTTCGCTAACCTGTACCTTGAAATCGCGATGATGACCACACCAAAGATCATCAAGGCACCCTTGATCATGCTGCCAATATAGTCTTCCAGGCCGATCGGCGTCAGGCCGTTTGTCAGGAAGGCCAGGAAAATCGCCCCGATGAACGTGCCTATCACGTTGGGCTTGCCGGCCTTGATGACCAGTGCCCCGAGAAAAACGGCCGTCATTCCATCTATGAATACCGTCCCCTCCATTCGCGGAACGCCCTGTGCGTAGAAAAGCACCCAGACGACTCCCCCGCACGAAGCCAGCATCGCCGACAAGCCGAAGAAGCTCATGATGATCTTCTTCTCGCGGATTCCGGCCTCGAGCGAAGCCTGGCGGTTTTCGCCCAGGGCGTAGAGGTGCTGGCCAGTGGTGGTGTGGTCCTGTATGTACTTGAAGGCTATGTAGCTCCCCAGCACAATCACAGTCCAGAGCAGCTGCACACCGATACCGCCCGAGCCCAGCGTCTTGACAATCCCGACCGTACTCGTCAGGCGCACCGGCGCATAACCTCCTGCGATGATGCAGGCGATGCCTGTTGCGATACTGCCGATGGCAATTGTAGCGATCAGTGACGGACAGCGGAATGTGGCTATGAGAAAACCGCTGAGCAGGCCGAAAACCGTGCCCGCAGCGATAGCAATAAACGGCGCCACGGTCCACGGCACGCCGTTTTCGATCGCCAGGGCCGTCACCACGCTGGCCAGGCCCGCCACCGACGGAAAGCTGACGTCTATCTCGCCGCTGGCTACAATCCACGTCAATCCGAGCACCATCACCGCGATGACACTGGAGGATTTGACCGCCCTGACCAGGTTCGACGCACTGCGAAACGACGGCGCCTCTATGCAAAAGAACACCACCATCGCCAGGAACACCCATACCAGCATATACTGCGGGCGGAATAGCGACGTGACCAGGCGCTTCACGATACACCTCCGCCGGCGGCAAGTTCGGCTCGAAAGCGTCGCCTGCGGATGATTTCCTTAAAGTCGATTCGGGATACCACGATCGAGACTATCAACAGCACGCCCATGACCAGCTCCATTACGTAGGTTGACTTACCCAGGAGCAGGAAACCCTTCTGCACCGTGCCGATCAGCAGCGCACCAAGGAACGTGCCCATGACCGTCGGTTTTTTGAAGACCGACACACCCACGAATACCGCCGAATAGGCCGGCATGAGCCACATCAGCCCGGCTTCTATCTCGCCCTTGGCAAGCGCGGACATCTTGATAATGTTCGTCAGGCAAGCTACAACCGCGCAGATCACAAACGCGGCGATTACGTACCGCTCCACCCGCACGCCGGAAAACCGTGCGGCCGTCGCGTTAGAACCAATCGCATAGAAGCGCCTGCCCAGCGTAGAACGGTTCAGCACGATAAAGCCGACCGCGTAGGCGATTGCCGTCAGCACCACCGGCAGTGGTATGGACGCCACCCGTGCCGTGTAGAGCAACTTGATGCCGGAATCGTTGAAGTGGTCTGTTATCTGCGTGCCCCCGCTGTAGAGATACGCCATGCCGAAGGCAATTGCTCCAAGCCCGAGCGTCGCGACCATGTCCGGCAGCTTGAACTTGCCGATCATAACACCGTTAATAACACCAAAGGCCGCTCCCGCCCCGCCGCCGATCAGGATCGCAGGCAGCGGCGAGAGGCCCTGGGCAATCATGTGGCTCATCGTCATGCCCCCGAAGCAACTGACGAAATGGAACGACATGTCCGCATAGCCCGTGACCGCCACGAAAGTAAGACCCAGGCCCACAAGGGCCATCGGTGCCACCAGGTTCAACAGGCCAAGGAGGTTGTCGACCGACATGAATCTCGGCTCCAGGACTGTGAACACACGCATGATTCCAATCTGCAGCGCGCAGAAAACGCCAAGAGTGATCAACTCGCTCGAAATGTCCTTTCGTCGCTGGACCATCATTCCCTCGCCTTGCCGGTCAAACCGCACAGCAGCATCTGCTCCAGGCGGACTTCACTTGCCGGCTTGTCCATCACCACGCGGCCCTGGTACATCACCATCGCATGATCGCACAGGCCGTAGATCTCCTCGCAGTCCGAGCCGACAACGATTACGCCCTTGTCCGCCGAGAGCCTGCGGATCATTTCGTATATTCCTGCCTTGGCACCCACATCCACCCCCACGGTGGGCTCCTGGAAGACGTACACCTCGCCGTCGGTATACAGCCCCTTGCCGATGACGACCTTCTGCTGGTTCCCGCCACTGAGCAGAGAAACGGCCGCGGCGACATCGGGCGTCTTGATGTCCAGTTCCTCGACCATCGACCAGGCGGCAAGCCTCTCTTCCCGGCGGCGAATCAGGAACCCCAGGCCCGCAACCCGGGCCATGTTCGACAGGATCACATTGAAAGCGACCGACTCGTCGGAGATCTGCCCCTCGGCCCGGCGGTCGCCCGGAACGAGGAATAGCCCGTTGGCGATGGCATCAGCCGGCGAGGCCAGCGCCACCTTCCGCCCATTGATCTCGGTGACCCCTGCCGTGCGGTGGAGTACCCCGAAGAGTGTCTTGCAAAGATCGTCGATCCCCGAACCAACCAGGCCGAACACACCCAGGATCCACCCGCGCTTGGCCGTAAAACTTGTCTCGCTGAACCTTCCCGCCAAGGCGAGATCTTTGACCGACAACACATCATCGTCGGGCGGCTGGCCCTTCGGCGGATACACGTGCGACAGCTCCCTGCCGAGCATCAGTTCGGCAATGCGGGCGTGGTCGATGCCTTCAGCGGAAGTGTTGCACGTGGCGACGTTCCGGCCGTCGCGAAAAACCGTCAGGCGGTCGGCGATCTGGAACACCTCGTCGAGCCGGTGGGTGATATAGATAATCGAAATGCCGCTTTCCTTGAGCATCCGAATCTGCTCAAAGAGGATACCGATTTCCTTCCTGGTCAGGATTGACGTGGGTTCATCGAGCACCAGCACGCTCATGTTCTCGCGCGACAGCGCCCGCAGGATCGCGATCGACTCTTTTTCGACGGCCTGGAGTTCGCCGACGGGTCTGGTCAAGTCAATGTCTACCGGGAATTTCTCGAGCAGTCCCCTGGCCCTGGCAAGAAGCTTCTTCCGGCGGATCCGCGGAAAGAGGCCCGTCGATTCGCTTTCGGCGCCAAGGAAGATGTTCTCGTAGCCCGTGAACGATGGGATCATCTGCGGGTCCTGGTAGACCGTGGCGATTCCCGCGTCGATCGCCGCCTGCGGCGAGCTGATTTCGATTTGCCGGCCGTTGAGCGTAATCTGCCCGGCATCGGCCCGGTAAACGCCAGAGAGCACTTTTATCAGCGTTGATTTGCCCGCACCGTTAATGCCCAGCAGGGCGTGGACCTCCCCGTGTTCGAGCTTGAATTCGGCGCCATCCAGCGCCCTGACGCCCGGGAATTCCTTCACGATCCCGGTCATCTCCAGGGACAATTCTTCCACACCGACCTCTTTAGCTGCGGTGGTTCGTTACGGTCTACTCAGAATCGATCAGAGCTCGGGCTTCCATCCGAACTTGGCGGCATTGCCCGGAACATCGTACTCCTCGGGCTTGAGACTCGTATCCAGGGCATCGAGGGTCTCCTTGTCCACCGCAAAGACCGGGGAAATGATGAATCTCGGCGCCTGTTTGCCTTTGAGGTGCTCGTGAGCATAACGGACGCTCATGAAACTCATGTAGTAGATACTCTGGGCCATTGTGACCTTGAACGGTCCGCCGGTCTTGATTACTTCGAAGGCGTGCTTACCGCCGTCAATACCCGTGGTGATAATTTCGTCGGCCCGCCCGGCAGTCTTTATGGCTTCGGCGCCTTCCTGGGCCGCACCGTCCCAGGCACACCAGATGGCGTCCAGCTCGCCCCTGGGGTGCGCCGCGAGCATGCTCTCGACGGCCTGCAGAGGCGAAATGCTCGTCTGCGAATCGTGATGGTGGACCTGGACCAGCTTGATGTCGGGGTATTTCTCCAAGGCGAACTTCGCGCCCTGCCCGCGAAGGTCCCACGCCTCGTTCTCGGGTAAGTCGATCATGGCGATGTTGCCCTTGCCCTTGATGTGCCTGGCGATGTAGTCCATCGTCCAAGCGCCCATGCGGAAGTCGCTCGAGCAGATCGAAGTGGTCGCCGGAACGCCGGCTACTATCGCGTCGGCTACGAATATGGCTATTCCCGCGTCGATTGCCCGCTGACAGGCCTGGGTGATTCCCGCCGGGTCCGACGGCGTGATGAAGATCGCCCTGGGTTTCATTTCAATGAACGCGTCGATCTGCTCGGACTGTTTCTTGGGATCGTAGTTGGCATTGGCGAAGGTGACCTCGCCGCCGAACTTCTCGAACGCGTCTTCGAAGCCCTTCCTCTGGCGCTGGCCCGATTCATTCTCCATCCACCCGAGCGATACGCAGAAGTTCGAGGAACCCGCAGCATCGCCCCGGGGTTCATCCTGCTTTCTGCAGGAGCCCAGCAGGCCAACCAGCGTAGCCGCCATCAAGACAACGCCGCATTTCACAAGTCGTTTAGACATCGCAACACCTCCTTTGCCGAAGCCCCGGCGGGGCGATAGAAATCAACCCAGAGCTACCGACAGGAAGAAGACCGGGAGCTCTGCTCTACAGTGCCATTCTTTACTATAAGTGCCGTTCGAACTATCTCATTGTTACCAGCATGTTACTAGGATTTAATTACATCAGTCTTCCAGTTTTCGCTGATTCGTGATTCGCAGATCCTAATCTATCAGGGCTTGAAGATCCTCTTCTACTCAAGAACACAGTGGTCAATCTTTTCTTTCCGGGGGATCTAGGGTCCCTAAATAGTAGATCTTTGCTGGGCCGGGTGAGAGTGTCATTTTGGTGTTATGGCAAAGATATTAAGATGTGCTGAAGTAATGGTGGCAGGGATAATCGTCGTTGTAATCCTTATCGCGATCTTCGTCGATCTCAATCGTTGTCTCGATCTTTGTCTTGATCTTTGTCGATTACGATCGGGACGAAGATCGTGATGACGATGAGGAAAGACAACGATCGTGAGAATGATCAGGACAAAGAAGGTTGGCCGAACATCGGCCTCGAGGCGACGCCATAAGGCGCGCCTCAGGCAAGCGTTATGGCGCGTTCCCTGAGAGTTGAGCTTCCGGTATCTCTGGGTATTTGTTTCCTATAGCGCACCTCAACACTTGACTGTCAGGATGCAATCTGACTGGCGAGGAGAAGTCTCGCCTCATCACCTGCCTTCCCCAGCGCCCGTCATCACCTTCATGGCCTTCAGCCCTGCGGCGCGGTAGTGCGCCATGATGTCCTCTGACCTCAAGGCCCGATCGTAGACTGCTGCCTCGTCAATCCGCCCCTGGAAGTTGGCAAAGTTGTCGTTGCGCCCGCCCACGAACAGTTGTCTGGCACCCAGGGCGTAGCTGGAGGGTAAGTCGCCGTTGATCTCCGGCTTGGCGTCGCCGTTCAGGTAGACCGTGACCTGCGTCTTCTCGCGGACCATGACGACATGATTCCAGCTGTTCACCCGCAGCTCGGTGGTGCCGCTCAGGACCCGGTTGAGGCGGTTACCGTTGAAGACGATGAGGCGACCGGCCGAGCTGTGTGTCCCGCCGATACCGAGGTGGTCGCCCGCAGCCTGTCTATCACCGCCCTCACCGCGGGAAAAGAGATAGCCGGTGACGGGTCGGGTGCGGACGGGCAAGGTGTTGCAGAACCAGAGTTCCACACTGTAGGTGTCGCCCAGTTCCTTGATCTCGACCCCCATCCGGCCGCCGGAGAAATTTGTGACATCACCCCCGGGCCTGCGCGGGGCTGCGCCTCTTTCGTAAAGTCCGTGGTGTCTGTTGTCACTCGCGTCTTCGGCCCGGCTTCTGTCCGGATCGTGCAACCGCCAGTAGGCGATCGGCTTGGACTTCCGCACCGCTTCGGCGTACTTCGCCAGGGACGCGGCGTCCGATGCTTTTTCCTGTGCGGAGGGCGGTACTGTGGGGTTGTGGGGCGGAGTGAGGCCGGACAGTTTGTACAACCGTTCCGCGTCCACTGCGGTCAGCGCCCGGGGGAATGCGGCGACTTCATCGATCTTCCCCTCGAAAGTTTCGGGTGAAACGCCGTCGCCCGCCAGGTGCCAGCGCCTGGTCCCGGACGGAAGTACCGGTGCCCCTCCGTCCAGTTCCGCTTCCTTGCTTCCGTTCAGATAGACCGAGACCTTTTCCCGGCTTCGCGAGAGCACCACATGATGCCATTGGCGCCGCCCGAGCGGTGTTCGCCCGGAAAGGACAGTCCCCTTGTGCTCAAACACCAGTTTGCCGGCCAGCTCCTGCCCGTCCTTTCCACCGATGTAGAGCCGGTCGCCGCCATGGGCGAAAACGTGCCCGGTAATGTCACGAACGTTCTCAGGCATCCCATTCCAGAGCCAGAGTGAAAGCGAGTAGGTGTCCCCGGGACGCCCGGCCTCGGCGGTCATCCAGCCACCGGCGAAGTGGACGGCTCGATTGACCCTGCCCGTGCCTGAGAACCCGTCACCGGCGGGTCCCGGCAGGTAGTAGGCCCGGCCACCATGGAAGGTGCCGGGCAAACGTGAGTCGGCAGCGTCCGCCGCGGTGGGGCCGCCGAATTCCTCGAAGCGCCAGTAGGCGAGCGGATCGGCATCGAGGACTGCCTGTGCATAGCTGCCGTGCGTCAGGGTCAACGGTCGGCGTTTCCGGCCCGCCAGCTTCTCGAAGGAGGCGAGAAGTTTCTCCACCATCTTTGGCTCAGCTGGGACTTCGAGTCCGGCGGTGCGTGCAGGCCAGGTGGTGTAGCCGCCCAGCCTGTGCTGTTCGGGCGGGGGGATATACCCGGCCGCACCGTTGGCCAGCTCCATATTAAAGGTGGCCGCGAAGGGGCTCTGGGCCTTCAGCTTCAGGCCGGTGATGCCGTAGACTTCGCTGGGCAGGGCGGCGATGCCCAGTTTGCCGATGCGCAGCGCCTGCAGGACGACTTCCACCTCGGGGTTCTCGTGGATGTAGACCGCCTGTTCCGCGTATACTTCAGTCTTGTTGCGGGGCCGGGCGCCTTTCATGCCGTCCAGGATCTTGCGGGCCCAGTCCAGGCGCTGCTCGTCAGGACGCCGGCGTGCCATGATAAGCCGCCGTTCGTGCATGCCGAGCGGTACATGATCGTGGTAGGCCAGACTTTTCATCGCCTTTTGGGCGAGGCCCGCCAACCCATCAGCATATTTGGATGGACCAATAGAGTTACGAGGCCTGGAATAATCCATCCAGTGCAGGTCGCCGCTGGTGCCCTGGGACATGATGCAGACCGGGTCGGATCCCGGATGGTCCTCAGTCAGGCGGGACGCCAGGCGGGCGGCAAAAATACCGAAATAGTCAGCCGGGCCGCCGCCGTAATAGTGCATCGAGTAGTTGGCCAGCACGGCCAGGGGCTTGCCGCCGACAGTCTGGAGGGCGAGCAGTGACAGGTCGGGATCGGTGGGGCCGGCGGGGCCTACGAAGGCAGGGTTCTGGTGGCCGGGGTGCATCATGGCGCGGACGGTGCGGCGGCCGAAGGGATCGGTTTGCATGGTGTCGGGCCGCATGATCCAGCGTCGGCAATTGGTAAACTCAGGCGCGGCGATCCTGGTCCAACCGATGCGGGCCGGCTGGAGGTCGGCCGCCGCCAGCTCGATCCCCTCAGCGATCTTGGGCGGCAGGAACTTGGTGTAGGCAGGATCGGCCCGGGTGCCCAGACAGAAATCCATGACGCTGGGGGCGCTGTGGGTGTGGGTGGCGGAGATGAGAATGCGCTCGATGGGAATTCCGGTCGCCTTTCCCGCCAGCGTCTTGGCCTCGTCGCACACCTCACGCGTGACCATGCAGCTGTCCACGACCGCCAGGGCGAGGCGGGTGTCTCCGTCGTCCAGTACGATGCAGCGGGCGTGCAGCGAACCGGGCGACATCTTGCCGACTTTCCCTTCTAAGAATCCGCCGTTCCTGATCAATGGGCCGAAGGGCGCGGTGATGTCGACGGCGCGCGCGCCGGCGCGGAAGGGCTTTTCCGCCTGGCCGAAGGCGGCATGTCCTCCAGGCAGGAGAATGGACAAAACGAGCAGAAGACGTACGGCAGATTGTTTCATATGTTATGCGTCACCCTTCCAATTTCCATCCGTTATGCATGGACCGGACCAGGAGACGGTTGGCCTCGTCGTTGCCGACGAAACGTTCTTCTTTCCAGTCCCATTTCAGTTTGCTGCCCAGGCGTGCCGCGATCCCGGCGACCATGCCGAGGGTCGAGGCAACGTGCGTGGCGTCGATGCCCGAGATCGGCTCTTTGCGGCCGCGCACGCCATCAAGCAGGCCCCCGGCATGACTGAGGGTCCGGTATACAATCTGGTGGCCGCCCTTGATCTTCTGTTCAAAGACATCGTCTACTTTGCAGCCCTGAGGGAGCAGGCGCGTGTCACCCTCTTTCGGGCGGACCGTGAGCAGACTGCCCGAGGCCGTAATCTTGCGGCGGTCCACATGGACCCAGCCCTCTTCGCCGATAAATCTTGTGCCTGCCGGCTGGCCCGTGATGTCCGTGAAGACCACCCGCAAACCGCTGGGATAGGTGAGGACGGCCTTCCACGTCTGGATGTTGTCCGCAAAAGTCTTATTGGTGTGGTACTGCCCTGAACACTCGATTTCAAAAGGCTCACGGCCGAGGGCGGGGCAACCCCAGTGCGCGATGTCGAGGTGGTGGACGCCCCAGTTCGTGGTCCATCCCTCGCAGTAGTCGTTGATCAAATACCAGTCCGGCCAGGCTACCCGACCGGGGTTAAACGGCTTGTCCGGAGCGGGTCCGCGCCACATGACCCAGTCGAATCCCTCCGGCACAGGCAGTGGATCCGAAGCCCCCCTGTACTTCGGCTGGTATTGCTTGCCCGGTACCGCCACCTGGATCTCCGTGATCTTCCCCAGGTACCCGTTGAGCGCCAACTCGCAGGCCTGACGGAATTTCCCTTGCGAGCGCTGCCAGGTTCCCGCCTGGAAGACGCGCTTGTTCTTGCGCAGTGCCGACCGCATGGCCTGCCCATCACGCACGCACAAGCCCGTCGGCTTCTCGCAGTACATATCTTTGCCGGCAGCCGCGGCGGTCGTGGCAATCAGTGCATGCCAGTGGTCCTGCGTAGCAATCATCACGGCGTCGATATCCTTGCGCGCCACCAGCTCGCGGTAATCAGCGTGCGTGCTGCAGCCTTTGTCGCCATATTTCTCGTCCACAAGCTTCTTCGCTTCTTGGACACGCGCCTTCTGTACATCACAGACAGCCACCACGCGACAGGACTCTTCCGCCATGAAGTTCCTCATGTTGCCCGTGCCCATGCCGCCGACGCCGATGCAACCGACGGACATACGCTCGTTTGCGCCCCAAGCGGTTGAGGGGATCAGTGTCGGGAACCCCAACGCCGCGGCCGCGGAGACTTTTACGAACTGACGACGGTCAACGCTAGTATTCATATGAATCACTCCCTTGCTTCTGACTGACTATAACTATGTCCCGACACGGGCTCCGCGCAACGCGAGATTGTCAAAACGGTAGGGGGATTCTCCCGCCGCCCACGCGATACCGCGCAACAGCCAGAGGCGGAACCACGGATTGTCGAAGGTCCACGCGAAATGCCCGGGCACGGAGCCGAAGACACGCCCATGCCCGACATTGTACGTCCAGAAGAGCGACTGCGGCTGTTTGCCGCCGCCCTTGCCGCCAACTTCCTCCAGAGACGTCGCCAGAACGGTCACGAGTGATGCATCCAGCTGGGGCGTCGGCGGCCAGTAGGTCTCGTCTTTCAGAAGCAGCGTTCGTGGCATGCCGCGGCAGATCGGGTGGTTGGCGGCAGCCAACTCCACCCGTACCTCGCCGTGGCGGAAACGCGTAAATCCCCCGATACCCACCAGCGCAGCAATATCGGGATCTGCCTTCGGTCTTGTCCATGTCGCCGAATGGATGAGCACCAGCCCGCCGCCACGGCCCAGGTAGTCGGTGACTTGCTTCTTTCGGGCGTCCGTCCATGCCAGGTAGCAGTAGGCTACGATCACATCGGCGGAGGCAAACTGCGCATCGGAGGGCCACCCGCGCGCGCCTTCAACCGTCACATTTTCGGCCCCTTTTGTGGTATCGGCATGCTTGATAGGAACCCCGTGCAGATTGATGTGTGTCTCCGCGGAGGCCGCGAACCCGCCGAGCAGCAATGCCCAACGCTTCTTCCACAGCGGGTAGTCGTGCAGGCCGTTTCCGTCCGGACCGTGATCCTTCCTGTCGTCCAGCAGAACAAGGCGCAGCGGCCCATCCTTCCCTGGCTCCGACTTCTCTCGTACAAGTGCGGCCTCGACCGCGTCACGTGTGGGTGCAGGCGGAGGCTTCGCGGCAGCGACCAAGGACAAGACGCCGAAGCTCCAGACGGCGCAGGCGCACACCCAGCACGCCTTCGCCGCTTGGCATGACACTCGATTCGCCATCATTTACAGCTCCTTCACACAAACTTGCTCAGATGCTCAAGCTCCTCGCTTCCCGCCTTTACTCGTCCATCGATCTTCGAGCGGCCGCGTCTTCTCGGGTGCATGCTATACTTTCCGGCTTCAGCCCGCAAATTGATAAGCAATCGCTCTTCGTCAGGGACGGGGTCCTTAGAATAGCTATTCTGTTGCCCCTCTGTTGTCAGAAAACGCAGATTGCTCATTCGTGAGCCAATTGCGCTGTGATTTCGATCAACACTGTCAGCGTGATTTGATCGTGTGAGATTTTGTTCACCCCACAGCGGAAGGCGTTAGGCGCTAGGCGTTAGTAGCTAGACCTCTGGACGCGCAAATCGACCCCACGGTTTTCAACGGCTTACGAGACAGGCATGGCTCCGCTGACGGCGGACCGGCGACCCTAACGCCTAGCCCCTAACCCCTAGCCACTGCGTTCTGCGCGCGCAGCGCAGAACGCTTATTCGTGTTAATCCGTGGTTCGAAACGAAAATTCTGCTATAGTACCTCTCATGAGGCATCTTGTTCTGCTTTTCATTTTCGCCTGGTCGGCTGCGGCGTCCCCAAGACATTTGGAAGAGCGTCTGATCCAAGAGGGTTTTCAGAAGGCCGATCTTGAAGCGGCGGTTGTCAGAACCCGGTTCACGAGTTCGCACAACGGGGTCGAACATTTCTATTACCGCCAGGCTTTCAAAGGGCTGGAGATCTGGGGGGCGGACATGAGTTTGCATCTTGATAAACAGGGAGAGGTGCTAACCTTGAATCATGCTTTCGAAGCCAACCTGGCTCGGAAACGAATCATGGATCAAAGGGTGTTGCCCGCGGATTTGGTGGTGGAGATGGTGGCGGAGCAATTGGGATTGGGAGCGGTTCAGGGCGTGAAGATGCTCAAGCGAGCCAATACGGCGGATCGGGCCACTGAATTGACTGGCGGCACGGTATCCCGGGATCGGATTCCTGCTAAGCTGATGTATTTTCCGGACGAGCCACGGATCTTGCGCTTGGCTTGGGAGTTGGTGATCCAGGAGTTCTCCGGGTTGCATTGGTGGCAGGTGATTGCCGATGCTAGAACCGGCAAGATTCTGGACAAACGCGATTGGGTTAAGAACGAGAGCTATCGCATTTTTCCTTTGCCGCTGTTGAATCCGTTTGAGGGCGGACGGGTTGTGGTATCGAACGAAGCCGAGGCGGTGGCGTCACCGTTTGGTTGGCACGATACGGATGGCGTGGCCGGCCCGGAGTTCTTCGATACCCGGGGCAACAATGTGTTGGCGCAGGAAGATATCGATGCGAATAACAGCGGCGGTTCGCGCCCCGATGGCGGTCCGAGTTTGACGTTCGATTTCCCCCTGGACTTTGCGCTTGGTCCGACCTCGAACGTGGCCGCCACGGTTGCCCAACTTTTTTACATGAACAACATCGCCCACGATGTGTTTTATCAATACGGCTTCACTGAAGCCGCCGGGAATTTCCAGGAGAACAACTATGGACGGGGCGGGATCGCTTTGGATGGAGTGCGGGCCGATGCCCTGGACGGTTCTGGCGTGAACAATGCGAACTTCAGTGCGCCGCCGGATGGGATCACGCCCCGGATGCAGATGTTCGTGTGGCGGGCTTCCGAGCTGGAGGTTACTTCGCCGGGAGGGATCGCCGGACAATACCCGTCGGGCAGCGCAGAGTTTGGGGAGCACCTGATCGGACTGACCATGTCGGGCATGGTGGTGCAGGCTCGTGACGACAGTAATACCAACGGGTCCAGCATCACGGATTGTTGCACGGCGGTCACGAACATCGCGGAGGTGACGGGTCGGATCGCGCTGATCGATCGCGGGGATTGTCTTTTCACGGTCAAGGTCAAGAATGCGCAGGATGCGGGCGCCATCGGGGTCATCATGGTGAACAACGCCGGAGATGAAGTGATCACGATGGGGGGAAGCGATCCGACGATCACCATTCCCAGCGTCTTCGTGGGACAGGGGGATGGCAATACGATCCGGGCGCAGCTGAGCAACAACGTCAATGTGGTTCTATCCGGAGGTATGGTCGGTAGTTCGTACGATTCCGGGATCGTGGTGCATGAATATGGGCACGGGGTTTCGAGCCGCTTGACGGGAGGGGCGAACAACTCCGGATGTCTGGATGGGATTCAGAGCGGCGGTATGGGTGAGGGTTGGAGCGATTGGTGGAGTTTGGTGTTCACCGCCAAGCCCTCGGACAGCGAGCTGGCCCCGCGTGGGGTTGGAAATTTTGTGGTGAATCAACCTTCGGCTGAGTTGGGGATTCGCCGGTTCCCTTACTCGACCGACTTGGGCATCAATCCATTGACCTATCGATGGGTGATCAATTCCGCGGAGGAGCATGATGTCGGGGAGATTTGGTGCGCGGTGTTGTATGACATGTATTGGATTCTGGTAAGCAAGTATGGTTTCGATCCTGATTTGTATTTTGGGGTGGGCGGTAACAACATCGCTTTGCAGTTGGTGATGGACGGATTGAAGCTGCAGCCGTGCAGTCCGACTTTCTTGCAGGCACGAGATGCCTTGCTGGCGGCGGACCAGGCGACCTACGGCGGGGTGAATCAATGCGAGATCTGGCGCGCATTCGCCCGGCGTGGGATGGGCGAAAACGCGACGGATGGGGGGAGTCATAACAGCACGAACGTGGTGGAGGACTTCTCCTTGCCGGATGGCTGCCGCCGGCCGGTGATTACATCGATTACCGACACGGAGCCGTTCAATATTACCTGGCTGTCTTTGGATGGGGAGTTGTATCGGGTGCAGCGGAGCCCGAGTTTGTTGAATCCGGCATGGACTAATGTTTCGGGTTCGGTGACTTCACCGGGGATTTCCGCGTCGAGTGTTTTGCCGAGCAATACATTTGACCGGGCGTATTATCGGATCGTTTTGCCGGATTAGTGGGGATTATAGAGAGGGATTGCTGATCAGGATAGGCGGCTTATCGAGCGGGCGAGCCAGAACTTATCATCTAAGGGCCAGTGCTTTCCGCCGCTTTGAGGCGGTAGAAGATGGACTCGTATTCTGTGCCATCGATGTAATAGTTGCTTGTGGTTACGGAATTAATGAAGAACCAGGTTCCCTCGACGAGGTTGGTACATCCTTCGAGGGTGTATAGTAGTCCATCGGCAAAGGGCCAGCTCAGGTTTGTATCGCTGAAGGAGAGGGCAAAGAGGGAGTCTGGGTCATCCGGATCGGTGCCAAGCAGAAGTTCTTCGTCGTTGGTAAATCCGTCGTCGTCGCGATCCGAATCCAGATGGGCCGGTCCATCCAGTGAACCACAATCACCATACAACTCTATAGCGTCTGCTATGGGTGTTAAATCCCTGCCGTCAAAACCCGGATAATCAGGCTCATATTCTTTGACCTTGAAGACTCTACCATCGCTACCTTCGCTAGTGGTATGGGTATCGGCATTGTAACAAAGGGGTCCCTCTTCACTAACAGGGCACTTATACTTCCACACAATCTCTTGATCCGGGGTAACCTCATATAAAAGGCCAAATATCCCAAAAGCGATAAGGGTGTTACCATTTCTTAGTCTTTGAGCACCGGATGAATCATCTGAGTAGATATCGTAATCATTGTCTGCGTTCCACTCCCAAACCAAACTATCCGGTCCCCAATGAGCGTCGGAGGAACTTATGTCAGGATACGATTGAGTGGCGTCATCCCATTGGGAGGCGACCTCACCAACAGTTGAATACTGACGGTCTCTTCTTGAGCCATTGATAAACAGCATGAAATTGCCAGCCCCCGGATAGCCCTCCGGAATCCAATTAACGGCGTGCTGGCTATAGCTCAAGTGGATATCGTCCCTGCCATATTCTGCCGTATTACCCCAGCGGTATAGGAGGTCTCCTCCCTTCCCAAATTCTCCTCCAGTATGACCTGCGGCTATCTCCGTACCATTTGTCCGGTCGCCACTGTACTCGAATACGACAATCTCATCTCCATTTCTGAAACTTAAGGCGATCTGGTTGAGGTCTTCATTATAGTCGATCCCGTTCCCATGGTTCATATTCAAGGAATTACCCGAACCACCTATCCGGTATAGTTCCGGATGGTCCGACGCTTCTTCCGGCAGCACGAGATGGTCCCACAAATGCCATTCCCACACGATCTCATAGCCCCGATATACGCCATTCTCGTCAAGGGCGTCAGGGGCGAATTCCAATACAGACTCGAGACTGATGCCGTCGGCCATGAGATTCTCGGGTAGAAAGCCTGCTGCAATCGCCTCTTCAGGAGTCTTCTTTTCAACAACCATGGCAAGGATGTTGCCGTTGGGTAATACTGTATAATCGTGGTGCGAAATGGCGTTGGTTTTGACATATTCGAAATCCCATAACAATTCGCCATCCCAGGTCTGCTTTTCAAAGGTGCTGGCTTGTGCACGAGCGATGATAGTTGGAAGATCACCTTTGGCATTGCCCGCCCTGTAAAAGTACCCGTCCGGAGTGACAATGGCCTTCTGTCCCGGGCCCGTTTCGCTTTGCCATGTCTTGAGAACCTGACCAGCCTTATTCATCAGATACGTAGTTCCGTTGAATTTTGGGGCGTAGAGAATATATCCATCGGTCGATGCCTTGGACTGGTCATAATAGAGCAATCCTGTCGTGTTCGTTCCGGTGTTATCAATGACAGCGGAGTCGGAATCTGAGCCGTTTTCATCAAGAACAATCCGAAATCCAAAATGGAAGTATGGATAAGTTGGATCCAGTTCCCCTCTCCAGTATCCGGACTTTCTGCATGCAAGATGGCCGTATCTATCGGACTTTTCGTCCCAGCTCCCACCCCTTAACGATCTCCATGGAATCCCATCCGGCATTAATGACGCATTGTCTTTTGATGGTCCTTCAGGATTCGGAACAGGATCCTCTCCATATTCATCGTATAGATCGCTATAGTAACCTTTGCCATACCAATCATTCACCCATTCGAACGAATTGCCGCTCATGTCCTGTAGCCCATATCCATTTGAGTTATCGGACGTTTGGTATCCTGTTGCTGTTCCCGGCCAATCGAAATCTTCTTTTAGATGGTACTCTCCATTATAGAATCCGACGGGAGCGCTATTCGGGAGGTCGTCACCAATTTCATACGGATCGCCTGTGTTTCCAAAGTTGCCATAGGTACCGTCATCATTCGTATTCGATCCCCAGGAGTACTCACGGTAATTGTCCCCGCCCCTGGCTGCATACTCCCACTCTGCTTCAGTGGGGAGTCTTATGCCGCTTTTGGCATAGTCGATTTCCCATGTCTCAAGATTGTAGATTTCTTCATAGCCGTTCTCTCTCGAGAGCCAATTACAATAGGCTACGGCGCCCTCCCATCTGATCGTGTTTGCAGGATGATCTTCCATGTTGTTATGGACAGAAAACTGACTGCCATCCGAGAAACAGGGATCTTGTATTTGATGCCGGATCATATACATCGCAGTAGGTAATGTTGGTGCCTGCTTTTACCACATAGTTGCTGACCACCTGGATTGCTCCTGCCAGGATCTCAGCGTTAAGAAAACCGCAATACCATGCACTTTTTATCTCTGTTTTTCCCATGCTGAACCCGTCTAGTTCGACCAGGTGGAGCGGAACCTGATCGTTCGAGTGATGGGGATTAGAAAACGTGTCATTTACGTCTCCCATGATAAACGTGCCACCCGGAATCTGAACCAGACTGCTAACTGGGTTAGTCTGACTGAACCCTATACCTTGAAAGGCAAGAATAACTATTGCTGTTAATGCACCGATGTTGTTTTGCATTTCCTTTCCTTCGTTCACACGAGATAAACGTACAGTTGTTGGGGAATATTGTAGATTGAAGCATTATTGATGATGCTTCCGCCGCCCACTGTGGGGGACGGGGCCGACCCTTGAGCTCAAACTACACACCTCGAATCCAGCTACAGATTCCCACTCCCCGTAGCTGAATCCGTGAGGATTCAGACTCTTTTCGATCCGGGCAACAGGCCCTTGGACGACCCCAGATCCTCCAGGCAGCCCTGTTTTACAATTGCTCGTCTTTTTCACTGTTGGGTTGCCTAAGCCCAGGGCATTCGGTAGGATGACCTACCTCAGTACGAGCTTTGAGTCAGAGACGTCCACCTGTAGCAAGAGGTACTAAGAATCATGACGGCGTACTACCCAGTTCCTCCTACAATGCCCACAGATGCCCGCCTGCTCGAGCGGCCCTGTTTCTGGACAAGGGTTGCTCTTCTATTCGGCCTTATTCATCTCGGCATGACTGCCGCCGGAGTTCCTCATGCATCCGGTGAAATACCGGCCATCCTGTCTGCGAAGGGTCCCCTGCCCCAACAGAGTTACAGTCCCCTTTCGCATCGAATGGACGAGTGGTACGGATCTACCTACTGGACCGGCCCCGGCTGGACACGCATTGGCCGCGACTGGCAGCATCCCGGCGATGGTATACCCTGCATCCGTACTTTCCGATGCAAGCGCGACGGCACCGTTCAGGTCACGGGACGTGTCTACAAGGCTCACCTGTCAGGAGATGGTGTGCGGGCCTCCATTCTGCACAACGAGGAGATTGTATGGGAAGGCGAGATCGAGGGGACTGATGCAAAGGGACTCACACCCGATCTGACCCTGAAAGTAGAAAGGGAAGATGCCCTGCGTTTCATGGTGCACCAGCGCGGCAGTATTTCATGCGACACCACTCGATGGAATCCAGTCGTAACATACAAAGGCGGCAAGACATTCCAGGCTTCTTCCGGATTCTCCACCTCGAAACAAGGCGAAAACGGTTGGTTCTACGAAATGCCGCAAAAGACGTCTGCACAGGTCGCAGAAAAGGAAGACATCGAATGGTTGAGGGCCCTCTTCGCCGACAGCGCACCGGGATCACTCCCCGAGCCGGAGTTGATGCTGATGGTGGTCGCGGCGTGGCGGCAGGAAGACCGCCTTTCTAATGCCGAGTCACGCTACAAGAAAGCGACCGCAGAACATATCGAGAAGTGCACAAAGCTGATCGCCGACTTGCGCGAAAACGGAACGCCGGGGTTTCTCTCCGCCGAGGTCTCGGAACTCAAGCGCCTGGCCCTTGCGTCCAAGGCCGGCACAGGCACTGCTGAAAGTCGCTCACTTTACTACCAGGTCCGATGGTTGAAGCGACGTGTCATACTGGCCAACCCTCTTATGGATTTTGGCCCAATGCTCTTCTGCAAGCGTGTGCCCACCGAGTACAGTCACCAGGTGATGCAGTATTTCGGATGGCGTGCGCGCCCGGGCGGTGGCCTGTTCGTTCTTGAGAAACCCGGAACATCTCTCGCCTGCCGAGACATTCTGGATGGGCGCCTCAAGCACGGAAACGTGCTGGAGCCGCGCCTTTCCTATGACGGCAAACGGATCGTGTTCTCGTTTGTCAACTGCGGCCAACCCAACCCCGCAGCCAAGGCAACACCCGATCCGTCGGACAAGGACTTCTACCATCTCTACGAGGTCCGCACGGACGGTACTGGTCTGCAACAGTTGACGCACGGTGCCTTCGACGATCTCATGCCGGCCTACCTGCCCGATGGCGGCATCGTCTTCAGCTCTACCCGGCGCCGCGGATACGCTCGCTGCTTCGGGGCACAGTTCGGAACCCGCTGGCACACCTACACGCTGCACCGTTGCGAAGCCGATGGCAGCAAGCTACGAACCCTATCCTATCACGACACAAACGAGTGGTTTCCGGCCGTGGCCAACGATGGACGCATCATTTACGCAAGGTGGGACTACATCGACCGGGATGCCGTCACGCACCAGAACCTGTGGGCAACACGACCCGACGGATCGAATCCGCTGGCAGTCTGGGGTAATGCCGCACCAAAGCCTCACTGCACGTTTCAATGCAAGCCAATACCCGATAGCAACAAGTTCGTGTTCATCGCCTCCGCTCACCATTCCATCACCGCCGGTACGGTCTGCCTCCTGGATCCGTCCGTCCACGACAACGATCTGGCAGCCATCACGCGCGTCACACCAGAGATCCCCTTCCCCGAGGCGGAATCGCGTGACATCCGCGAATACTATACGGCGCCCCGACCCCTGTCGGACAAGTACTTCCTCGTGGCATACAGTCCTCTCCCCCTCGCCTGGGAGCCTCAGCCGAACCATGCACATGCCCTGGGTCTTTACCTTCTTGATGTATTCGGAAACCGTGAGTTAATCTACCGCGATCCTGACATTGGCAGCACAACGCCAACCCCGTTACGACCAAGCCGCATCCCTCCGGTTGTGTCCCCCCTCCCCCAGACGGACAGTCCGGAATTCGGAACTGTGACAATAGCAGACGTCTACAAGGGGTTGGGCGACATTCCTCGCGGCACGGCGAAGAAGATTCGCGTGGTGCAGATCTTCCCAAAGATCACCCCCATCGCTAACCGACCGCACATGGGCGTGGCCGGCGAAGAGAATGGACGCGCAATCCTCGGCACCGCGCCTGTCGAAGATGACGGTTCGGCCTATTTCACAGTGCCGTCCCGCACCCCGATCCTCTTCCAGGTACTGGACGAAGAAGGCTGTGCCATCCAGACGATGCGCTCACTCACCTATCTTCAACCGGGGGAAACGGTCTCCTGTGTAGGTTGTCACGAGAGCCAGAGGGCAGCGCCCTACCTCAACGCGACCCGCAGCGTACGGAAGGCCCTCTTGCGTCCTCCGTCCAAGTTGGACCCGGGACAGCTGGGTGGCCGGCCGTTCGGGTTCGCCGAGATGGTCCAGCCCGTGCTGGACCGGCACTGCACCCGCTGCCACGGAGAGAAGAAACAGGACGGAAAAGTCTCACTCTCCGGAACACCGCAGGGCGCATGGACACAGTCCTACGCTGTATTGACCCGCGACAGCGCACTCGTGCCGCGCTACCGTGCCCGCAACCAGGTTCAGATCACGCCACCGGGAGGGAAGATAGGCGCACGGGGAAGCCGCCTGATGAAGCTTTTGCGGGGAAAACACGAGGGTGTCAAAGTCCCGCTGGAGGACAGGAAGCGTATTGCCGCATGGATAGACTGTAACGCCATTTTTTATGGAAGCCCGGACGAAAAGGTGCATCCGACTCAGCTAAGTGGAAAACCGGTTCCCATGCCGGCCATTCAGTAGCGAGAACACCGGCGCAGCAGCCTGGGGATACCCATTTGAACGGCTACGCTACAGCCAGGCGGTCAGCAAGAGCGCAGAGTTTCTGGTAGTACAGGTCTATGTCCATGCCAAGCAGTGTGGCCCCAAAAAGCTCAGCTTCGCGGCTGCCGACAATATCACCGTAGTTAATGCAGACAAGGTGATAAGCTATCAGAAGCGGGATATTCTCTTCTTCATTCTCGAATAGCGGATGAATAAAGAGAGTGAACCCATCGGCAGGATTCTCGCCCCGTTGTTTTGCAAATGCAAACTCACCATCGCGCAGGTTGCCGGAGTCGAATACGATTGTAACCGGGTAGCGAACGACTTTGCGGTCCAGCAGTACTTTCTGGATCGTGGGATAGTCGAGCGACGGTCCATATTGCTGGAAAGCTGATGAGGCAATAGTGCTTATATGCTCTCTCAGGCTTTGCTGTGCTCGATCTGCAGATGCCTGACTGTCAGCTTCACTCATGCCAAACTATAGAAATCTTTCGCTTTAGAAGTCGAGAGAGTTTATAGACTGCGAGAGAAGCATCCATGCCATGGGCATGGATGCTCCAATGTTGTCGGTCTTAGATCATTTGACGTATCGAGCTTTGAATTCCTTTGCTGCTGCCGCCCTGGCAGCCTTCTCTTCGGGATCCATTTTGCCGATAAACCACTTGTGATCATCATTGTTGAGGATGGCATCCAACACCTTCTCCAGGTTGGCCGCTGCCTCTTTCTTGGCATCGTCGTCGGAGGCGTTGCCTTTCTCGATCAGATGTTCGAGTTCAGGAATCATCTTGATATAGAAATGCTTAGCCAGATCATATGTGCCGTGCCAATGGGTGTAGTCTGGCCCCATCATGGAGGCGCCATGGCGTGCGCGGCGTCCTTCATGATGCCACAGTTCGAACCAGATGAAGTCCAGCTTGTTTCCAAACTTGATCGGTTTCATCAGCGGCTTGGCGGCAGCGTAGAGCGCCTTGCCAGGTATTGCGTACTTGTTGTTGTAGAGGTCGATTAAACCGTCATACTGTACGTACCAGTTGTTGACCCAGTCCTTGCTGTGACATGCGATGCACACATCTTTCATGTTAGCGCGACGGGTCGTCCACTTGATGTCCTTACCCGGCAGGCCCATCTTTGCATCCGAATCCTCCGGCCTGACAGAAGTCACCGGCCTGTTGTTCCAGCTGATACGCAGCCCGATATCATGGGTGACATTCTGGGTCTTTGTCTGCGACATGTGGCATGTAGAGCATGTGGGGGCGGCGGAATAATCTTCTCCAACAATCCATTTCTCAGAATCCATGTGCATCTTCTCCTTGTTGGCGGCGAAGGCTATGCCGTGTTTGGACTCTTCGAAGACCTCCTTCTGCGGGTGGTCTGGCCCCATGTGGCATTTGCCACAAGTATCGGGGTGACGCGCCTGCTCTGCAGAAAACTCGTGGCGAGAATGGCATGCCGCACATGACCCCTCACTGCCATCCGGATTGATCCTGCCTATGCCGGTGTTGGGCCACGTTGCGGGGTCAAGTTTTCCGTCTTTCAGCACTTTTACCTGGGAGCCATGACATTGCCAACAGCCGTTTACAGCTGCCGCGGAATTGCCTTCAGGAAAGCCAGGAGTCTTAAGTCCGTGGTTGCCTTCAACAACTTCGGCAAGAACGTTGTCCAGGGATCCCAGTATCCTGCCGCCTTTTGCATGGTGGGAACTTGCGAACTCTGTGACCTCTCGTTCGTGGCAGCGTCCGCAGTCTTTAGGAGACACGATTACAGAGATCGTTTGCTCGTAATGTTTATAGGCGTCTTTATCCTTGGGGTCTGCCGCGTGACATTCATAGCAGCCAACGTTCGCGCGGTAATGCTTGCTGTGCCCCCACTGCTGGTAAGATGCCACCTCTTTCTCTTTGTGGCAGTCCACGCAGGCCTTTGATTCCTTGCTCATTTCGGGCAATCCTATGGCCGCGGCCCCGGCATTGGAAGCAACTAACATTACCACGAGAGAGAGAAGCACCACACGTGTCTGGCTCAACGTCTTCATTATGACTCCTTATGTTTGTCTATTTGTTGTTATTAACCGCAGTATCACTGGCCAGTTCTCCACTAAGTACTGGAATCGTGACTCTGACGAGAATGGTGTAAAGTAAGAGGCCGAAGGCCCAAATGCCCAGGCAGACGAGTGTTTCGTTTATGGTGGGAGAGTATTCAACAATCTCTCCCAGGGGGGACGGTATGAACCCGGGAACGATCAGGCCCATGCCCTTTTCTATCCAGATACCGCCGATCATGAAAACACACGCGATGTTCAGTAAGCTCCTGGACCTCGATAGTGGGAGATACAGGATCAGCAATGCGACGGAATTCAGCGTGATAGCGGTCCAGATCCATGGGACGAGAGCATTATGGCCCTGCAGGCCCAGGAAAAGGTAGTGGGCAGAAGCTCCATGGGTTGAGTCGGTGTAAAACTCGGTGAACACTTCGCAAGCCAGCAGAAACATGTTGATGGTAAGTGCAACGGTGACAATTCTCTTAAGCATATCAAGGGCCCCGTTTGGTACATGATAGCTTGTAAATCTGCGTATCACCTGCAAGGTGAGAATGATGAATGCCGGACCCGCCGCAAAAGCCGATGCCAGGAAACGCGGTGCGATAATTGCGGAGTTCCAGAAAGGCCTTCCTCCGAGACCGACATAAAGAAATGCTGTCACGGTATGAATGCTGATAGCCCAGAAGATGGCTAGGAAAACCAGGGGAATATAGAGAGCTTTTCTGGGCTCCTGCTTATTGTAAGCACAATAAATCAGGTATCCGCATATATGGAGGTTAAGGAGCAGATACACATTCAGTACTACAACGTCCCATGTGAGCATCGACATCGGAAAGTTCATTCTTCTGCCAAGGTTGAGCACTCGCTCCGGATGGCCAAGATCGACTGTTACGAACATGATACACATGATGATTACTGCAATCGTCAGCAGTTCTCCGAAGATCACCAGATCATGAAGGGCTTTGTGCCCATACACGTAAACGGGAATGACCAGCATTACTGCAGCTGCGGCCATACCAACGAGAAAAGTGAAGTTGGAAATGTAGGAACCCCAGGATACTTGATCGCTGAGACCCGTTAGCACCAGTCCTTCAACAATCTGTTTACAGTAGGCGTTCAGTCCAACGAGGGCGGTCACCGTCAGGAGCAGCATCCAGGCCTGGTAGCGCCAGTCGCCGACAAAGCTGGTTCTGAAACAGCGCCAGACGAAGGTCAAATAGTTCTTCATGCTGAGCCTCCATCTTTTGACGTTTCACTGGAAGCTTGCTTGCGTGGATATCTTTCATCGAAATAGTAGAAGAAGCGCGGCAGAGTGTTCACGTCCTCTTTGAGGACAAAGACTCGCTTTGTTCTGAGGATCTGAGAAACATTGCTGTGTTCATCGAGAACATTGCCAAACTTACGCGCACCCGTAGGGCATACCTCCTGGCAGGCAGGAAGCTTGCCGGCGCGTGTTCTTTGAAGGCAGAAGTGACATTTCTCAATGACGCCCTTCTTGCGTGGCCTGTTGGACAGATAGTTCATGTTTGGGTTGACGTCTTTCTTTGTCAGTCCCGGTTCTGTGAAGTTGAATCTCCGGGCCCAGTATGGGCAAGCTGCCTGGCAGTACCGGCATCCAATGCACCAATCGTAATCAATGACCGTAACTCCGTCATCTTGCTGCCATGTGGCCTGAATAGGGCAAACCTTTACGCAGGGCGCGTTTTTGCACTGGTGACACTGAACCGGCATGTAGTAATGACTGTCCGCAGGGACAGATGCTCTGTTGTAATGATGGTTGCTTTTCTCGATATCCAATGTGCCGTGCGGCATTTCCAGTACGCGGATATACTGAATCTCAGGTGAGCGGCTCTGATTGTTTTCCGCCACACAGGCGTGCACACATTTGCGGCAGCCAATACAGCGACTTAGGTTCAGGGCATAAACAAATTCGACGCCATCCAGTGGTTTGAGATCTCGAATATCGGGTCGTAATTGATATCGCTTCTCAACATCGTCGGCGATTCGAGCAAGAGCCTTCTCTATATCGGACTCCGACATTTCGCAATAATGTTTCTGGATAAAGGAATCGATATTTCCCAAATCCCCGGGTTCAAGATCCAGAAGCGGTTTAAGTGATGTCGCCAGTGCCAACATTCCGCTGGAAGCCAGCAGACCGCTTCGCAGAAAGCTTCTTCGGGACTGATTTGATCCATTGTTTTCTGAATCAGTCATCAATGAGCTCCTTCTGTATCTGACAGTATCCACTGTGTCAGGGGGCTGTCCTCAGTAGCATGGGCGATTGATGGCTCTCCCATCCTCAAGGTATGTGGGGAAGGCAAAGGTTTCATGCGAAGGTATGCGGGGCTGTGCGGGTTGTGGCATTCTACGCATTTCAGCCTGGTGTTTCCTGCGGCATGCGGTTGCCACGATCCCATGGTGCGGCCATGAATTCCTCTGTTCCAATCTTTGAATGTGGTCCCATGACATTTGGCGCAGAGCTGTTCAGATTGGTCGTAGCTCACTGTCATTTCCCCATAAATCGTTAGACGATTGCGGTCAGCTTTGGCGTGGCAGTTAAAGCAGCGGCTATTTCTGCCATGGTTCAGCTTAATGTCTACATGCTGAAAGGCTCTGTTCGGTGTCTTGTCCAACGATTTGAATATCCTGTGACAATCGTTGCAGTCGCGGTCATAACCGCCCAGATGTACCATCGGAGGGTCACTCAATCTGGTGCGAATGGGGGCGGTTGAAATATCCTCTTTGCTCACATTGGCCACGCTTGCATATGGGATTCGCTCGTCTTGCGGGTCAGCTATGAACCATGTTGTGCAGGCGACAAACACCAGGACTATAACGGGTGAAATATCAATATTGTCCCTATTCCTCGCCATCAGTTCTTTCCTTTCACCACATAAACCGGCAAATCAGCACTGCAATACCGGAATCTATGACGCAATAACAACAGCACCAATTTAAATGGAAGCCGAAGGCCAAATCCATCAACAAAACAGGGATATATCTACGTACGATAGGACATACATACTGGGACATGTCACTTCTCCTGACATGTGCAGTCCTAATCAGCAGAAACTAGGGTAGTTGGCAGGAGTAGGTTTGGGCTCCGAGATCGAGACAGCACGAAACAGATATTTCGCAATTTCTGTTGCAATAGTGAAATCCCGGCTCCATCATGCCCAAAAGTGGGCAAATAAAGATAGGTAGCTGGTATGGTCAAGTGGTCTTTAGCCGTGTCGCTGGCGTTTCATTCGATGGCTTTATTGGCTGATAAGGAAGGCGAGACAGTTACTGTTGAGTCTATGGGCAAGACGCTTAAGGTTTCCACTGATCATCTTTCCAAGGTTCTGCAGAGGCTCGGGAAATCTGATCTGGTTAAGTCTGTTCGAGGTCCGCAAGGCGGATACTCCTTTGTTTCTGATCCGGCCAACATATCTTTGCTCGATATTTATGAGTGCATCGAAGGGCGGTATACGTGTAGCGAGTGCATGCTTCACATTGACGGGTGTGGTAGCGAGAGGTGCATCTTTGGTGATATTGTGGGGCATGTGAACAGGATTCTTGCCGATTACTTGTCTAAGACTACGCTGTCCGATGTGGTGTCGGGCAAGAGTGCGCGTTTATCAGGGCCGCTTGTAGGACTTTCCTTTTCCGGGATGTCGGATACAGGCCCTGATACAGGTCTGAAGGTGCATGCAGAGAATCGCCGGGAGATCGCGCGGACTCCGTCTCTCCCAAACGTGCCGAATAACGCCTCGCCGCCCGCCTGACAACTGGCCTACAGAGCTGACCGTTGAGAATTCTCCACAGTTTACCTGTCCCCTATCCCCGGCAACAAACCCCGTATGGCGATCATGTCTTCAGTCGGCGTTGATCCGGTAAACGGCCCTGTTTCCCTCGATCTCGCAAAACACCGCCTCCATCATGCCGTTTCTGTGTTTCAGCTGCTTGCCGCTCCGCCGCAGGACCACGCCCTTAGGCTCAAGTACCTCGAACGCTACGCTTTTGCCGGCGAGGGTCAGGTTGATCGCATTCTTATCCATCCCGACCTTCGTCTCGTCTTTACCATCGAAGACCAGCACCGGATAATAGACGCGTACCGCATCCACGCCCGCCAAAGTCGCAGTATCCTCGACAGTCACGCCGTCTTTGTCGATTGTGACGTTCTGGCTCGCGCCCGAGTAGGTCACTTGGAACCGCACGCGCTGCGGTGTCTCCTCCAGCACCGTAACTTCCCGCGTGGTACCTTTGCACTCCGCCAGCTTCGTCCACTTACCGTTGACACGCCACGCGGGTCCCACAGCCAGAAACGCGTCCTCGCCACTGAAGTGCGGTGCGCATCCATCCGATGGGCCTAGCTGCGGATGTCCCTTTTTCAGGTGGATGCGCAGCAACCCGGTCGGATTGTACTTATGGTCCGCGGTCGGGTCGTACTCGACGTAGTTGCCGCTCGCATTGGCAAAGACCTTGTGAAACGGATCCAGAATGGGAACCACAAACCCACCCACATCGGCGGGAGCCGGTTTCTCGGCAATGTTGTCATCGGAGAACTGCCACGCCTGGGCCAGCATGCTCATCGCCAGCATGTTGTAGCAGGTATGAACAGAGTACCGTTCATAACCGTGTTTCGCCTCGATGGGATAACGGTTCTTGACGATGTAGCCGGAGCCGTCGGAGCGAATCCAGTTTTTGATCGATGACAGGGACAGGTGTGCCGCACGCTTGAACGCGCCGGCCTCCACCATTCTACCCGCCTTGGCATAGGCTGAAGCATAGATTTCGAAGATGACTGCTTGCTCGGCTTCGTTCCAGATGTGGTGACTGCTGCGGTACCCGGTTGGGAGCTCTCCGAACGGAGACTGCATAAACAGTGAGGTCCAGGCGCCGCGCCAGAGAATGTCCCTGTAGGTGGTATGCAGGAAGGAGTTGTAGCCGCGCTGGAGCATGCCGGTGAGGTAATGCCGGGAGAAGAGATCGTATGGCAATGGGTTCCCATTCTCATTGTACATCCCATGTGGCGAAAAATTGGGCAACTGCATGGTCATGCAGTAGTCCACATACCAGGGATCGGCAAGACCATGCTTAACCCGTCCCCATTCCCCGGCGACGTTGACCAGGTTCCAGTTGTTGGCGAAGTGAGAAGCATAAGTCTTGTAGAAACCTCTGTGGTCGGAGGGAGAGAGCGGTTTGCGGTAGACATTGTACCGGCTGGGATCAATCTGCTTCAGATGCGTCTGCCATGCTTCCTTGCGCAGGTCAGAAACGACCTCATCAAATAACTCATAGGCGAACACAATCGGCCATGTGAAAAAGTCGCCATGTGAGCCCGGTGCCTTCCCGGCCGCCATATCCGCCAGCGCCGCGTCCAACGCCTTCATCCCGCTTTCTATGACTTCTCTTTCAATTGGATAACCGGTCTTGGCCAGCACAGCGACGCTGTGAGCATAGCAGGGTGTCGTGAAGTATTTCTCCACTTTCTCAACCGGGTCGATGATTCGCCCCTCTTCATTCTGATATTGGTGCATCGCTTTGACTTGCCCGGCGATCACCTCGAGGTAGTCTTTCTTCTTGAGATTGGTCGCAGAGATAGACAGGCCATTCTGATTTCTAAGGAAAGCATTGATCTGCTCGTTCAACGGATGGTCGCGACTCGTTAGAGCCCTGTCCTTCACGACGATCGGCGGCAGCATCTGGCTTTGGCCAGGAAGTGCAGCCTGGATCTTCTCGGGTGTGATCACCCCCTCTTTGACCAGCTGGTACACCTGCCCGCCCGCTGCCAGAAACGGTCCGACGGCATACTCCTGTGTGGTCCTTGGGTGTGATGGCCGCGGCTGAGCATCCACGGGCTGCACCCAACCCAGGAGGCCGTTGGGGTGAACCGCGCTTACCAATGCGTTCCAACCGCGAATAACCACTGGTAGGTACTCGTCCCGGTCCAGGATACCCTCCCGAACGCCCCAGGTAAAGCCGGCAGTAAAGAAGGCCGTGCCGCTGCTTTCGGGCATAGTATAATGCCGGGGATCACCCAGGTTGGACCGCCAGAATCCGTCAGCGCCCTGGCGCGAAGCCAGCGATTTGGCCATGCGGCGGTAGAGCTCTACATAGCGCCTGTAACTCGGATCGTCCTTGGGCAGATGCTTGATGACTCTCGGCAGCCCGCCAAACACCCAGCCGTTTCCGCGCGACCATAGGATCTTCCGGCCGCATGGCGATTTCTTCCCAATGTAGCCGGGATCGCGATAGTAGAGATCTTCATCCCTATCATAGATCTTGTCGGTCACATCCCAGAACGCACCGTTCAGCATGTCCAGGTATTGTCGGTCACCCGTTGCTTTGTGCAACATCGCCAGCACCGGCGCGCCGTACAGAGAATCGGCGTAAACCGGCTTGTCCCATGGACCGGGCGCATGTCCGTACCAGACCTTCGCCTCTGCCGGTGAGTAGGGAATCTTCTCTTTCAACGCCGCGATCGTGGGGGCAATCTTCTTCGGATCCGGATCCATCAGGTTGAGTTCGGCCCACGTCATCGTACAGAACAGTCGGTTGAACCCGGATTTCTCGTGACCTACCTGCCACTGATGCTTCCGGGCCCATTCCTGGGCCTGCGTCAGATATGCAGGCTCACCCGTGGCGTGATATGCCTCCATCACACCGCTGTACCACGTTGCGCGGATCCAGTTGCGGTCGGTCTCGCGATAAGGATTGTCCCTGGTGTAATCATTCACCTTGCGCATGATGCCGAGGATCTCGTCCTGCGCAAAGATATCATCCGGCATTCCATCTTGCGCAGTCAGCGAACGTGAAAAAGTGAGCGCTACCCCCGCTGCAAATAGCAGTTTCTCCATCTTCATCCGTCCCCTGCTCTCTACCTTCCAATTCATTCTGATTATCTGTGCTAAATCATTGGTTCCACACGCCTACATAGTTGAATAGCCGATCCCGTCGTCGGAATTCTTGTTGCGTACGCGGTCATTCCGTTACGTTTGTCCAGTTACGCATGACAACCTTTTCTGCTTCGGATTTCGGGGAATGTTTACGCCATGTATTCATCTTTGAGTAGATCCTTGTTCTTTCCTTGGTAATCTCGTGTTTCATCAGGCTCTCATTAAGTTTTTCCAGCAGCTTCTTTTTCTTTGCCTCAAAATCCGCGGGTTTCTGCACCTTGAGCTTTGCCAGGTCTTTCCGAAAGCCATCCCTGGACCGCTCGCTGAACTCATCCATGGTCTCATATAGCGCCCGGTAAACGTCTTCGATTCTTCCTCCATTTACCTCGTCGATATATCGCTGACGAACAGCATCCATAGCGGCCGCTTTTTCCGGCATGGATGAAGCCAGGTCCTGTTCTTCACGGTAATCCGTTTTGACATTATACAGTCTGACTTCCCCTGAGCTGAGATGACGCATGAGTTTGTAATCGCCGATACGTATGGAACTGATCGGTGGATGGTAATGGCAGGGGTAGTGATGAATAATGCCCGGCGCGGCGCGCTTGACTCTGCCCTTATTGCCGTTCTCAAAAACATCACGAAGACTGCCGCCATCTATGCCGCCAGGGAGCGGGGCCTTGCTGCCGGCAAGGTCGTGGAACGTGGGAAGGAAATCCCACTGAACAATGGGTACATCGCATTCGGAGCCCCCTTTGATGCCGGGCCCGGCAACTATTGTGGGCACGCGTATGCCGCCCTCAAAAATCGAGCGCTTGCCTTCCTGAAGAGGGCCGTTGAAACTGCGTTTTTCGCCGTTGATCTCTACTTTCCGGGAATGTCCGCCGCCGTTGTCAGACGTGAAGATAATATAGGTGTTGTCAAGCTCTCCCCTTGCTTTAAGAGCGTCAATGATGGCGCTCATGTTCAGGTCCATCTCCTCAACCATAGCGCAATATCTAGAATCGGGGGCACCATCTGACCGTTTATCTCCCTGCGTCTCTTTTCCTTTGTCCATGGCGGCCCATCTTTCATTGACACGCTCAATGGCTTTTTCGGTAGCCATGTGAGGAATGTGCGCAGCGTAGTGAGAGACCATCATGAAGAAAGGCTGCTTGCCCGCGTAGCGGTTGATAAAATCTACGGAACTTCTCTTGAGTGAGTAAAGTCGCTTCGGGTCGTCTGGCGGAAAGGGAGTCTTCTTTTTCGGGTCCCAGTAGGAACCATGCCCGTTGCCGTTGCCACCGGGATCACCAGGCTGCTCATCTGTAACATCATAGCCGATCGCATCAAACCTCCCCAGGACGCTGCAGCCTTTGCCGAACATCGCGGTTATGTAATTCCCTCCCGATCCTTTTAAAACCCGCGCCATGGAGATTTCATCCCCGTAGCCGTCCGGGCGCTGTTTTCTGGAGAGGACATCGAAAACGTTGCGGCATTGAAGACGTGCGGAAGATTTGCCGAACTGGATGCTCAATCGAGAACCGGTGCAGGTAGGAGTGGGCGAGTAGGCGGCGGTGAAACGCGTGCCCATTTCAGCGAGACGGTCCAGGCCCGGGGTCTGGATAAACCTGTGTTTCGTGCTCGGATCGGAGTCCATCATCTGCACTGACGTGTCAGCATAGCCGAGGTCGTCTGCGTAGAAAATGATGAAATTGGGTGGTCTAGCGGCGGCGACGTGAGTCGCAAAAGCAACAAGTGTGAGGCTGACTATTCCTTTCATCTTTCTTCATCCGCCTTGCCGTATTCTTCAGTTGATAAGTAATCGCTTTTCGGCTGGCACTGGCACCCGCCCGTTGAGGCGCGCGATAGTTGCGATATACATTTGCCTGTCATTCAGGCGAAAGCCAGGCCTTCCCCCTGAAGAAGATCGGGGTATTTGCGCCAGGGGTCGTCGAGTAGATCACCGTCTGTCCCGTGCCGTGAATGTTCGTCAAGTTATCGATTCCCTGCCACGCGTTAAGAAAGATGCCGGTGGAACGGTCGAGCGAGTAGTACCGTTCACTCTCGCCGTACTCGGCGGTCGTCTCGATGGCCGGGAACGTCACCGTCGCAACACCACTCGTCCACGTCAGTTCAAGAACGAAAAGGCTGAGAGGATTAGTGGGATCGGTGCCGGAAATGTATTCCCCCCTGTCGGACACACCGTCGCCATCCCAGTCTTCCTCCTCGCCCCCGTCAGTTGCAGAGGTCGTAAGGAAGTACATTATTTCCCAGGCATCCGAGATGTCGTCGCCATCAGCATCCGGATCGATCGAGACCGTATCATAAGACTGAAATGTGTTGTTGGACGCCTGGTTCATCCAGCACGCCTCGATCCAGTCCGCAGAACGGGACACGTTGGAAATGCGTGCTTCGTCCAGGATGCCGTCAAATGTCTGCGTGCCATTAGATTTGCGGCCGATGTACACATTGTCACCAGACGTATGGAGCTGCGCCGTTTCCGTTCTCGCATCGACCCTCGTGCCATTCACGTACAGGACCATGTTGTCGGTACCGCCATGACGGTCATACGTGCCGGCGACATAGTACCACTGGCCGGTATCGAAATTTGAAATCGGGGACAACACCGTTTCACCTCCTACGCCGGGCAGTTTCAAAGTCATGTCCGTCTCGCGATTGTAAAACCGGTAATCGTCATCCTTGCGTATGAGCACATTGTCGAAGGCCCACGAGTTCGCTCTGAACCAGGCCGACAGCGTGATCGCGTCGGTCATGTCCAGCGATGCATGATCGCTGATCATCACCGCGTCGTTACCACCGTCGAACGAATCGGCCCCGGCAATCTTGCCGGCAGTGCCCTCATCGCCTTCATATTCCTGCGTCGTTCCGTGGTTACCGAGCGGGGAGGCATCGGTCCTCGACATGGTTCCGGTTTCGTTCAAGTGGTACACGCCAACGTACCCTTCAGACCAGGTGGCGCCGTTCGTAGTAGACGCGGGAGGAATGGTGGCATCAGGGTTGCCCCAACATGCCCAGATACTCGTGTTCGTGGCAACAAGCTCCGGCAGCTGCACCCAAACGAATGATTGTCCGTCAGTATCCCAGCTCTCGATCTCAAAGTTGAGCATTTCCGCTCCAGTTGCGCTTATGAAGCGCAGATCGCCTGCTATTTCGGACTCGAACTGACCGTAGGAGAAGCCGGGAATGTGAGATCCAAGAATTACCAGCACGGGGAAGTTGGTCAGGACTTCAGTACCGTCGTACCAGCCGAAGACAATCCTCGTTTTGAACGGCCAGCCTTCGGTGGTTAGGTCTTCATCAACGATCGTACAAGTCCCCCGGCTATCCTCGATCCTGGCATTGACGGGGTTGCTCAAATCGACATGAAACTCTTCCGACGGCAATTCGTTCCGGGTATCTCCTGTGACGGTGACTCGGACCTCGGCAGTCGTCTGCCCCACCCCGAAGTGCAACACTCCATTCGTGGCAACGTAATCCGAGCCTGCCTCTGCCGTGCCCTCCACCGTGTAGTAGTCCACCGACACGTTTGTCGTACCCGGCACGTGAAGGGTGACGTTGAACACGGCAACCGTAGTGCCCTGGTTGCCCTCCGCCACGACAGCATCGCCGATGGAGATGGCCGGTGAATCTGTGTCGAAGCTCACGGTCTGATCTCCCCAGTCATCGCCAACCGCGTTGACCGCGTGATACCGGTAATAGTAGCTCGTGTCGGGAGCCAGGTCGGCCACCAGGTTGGAGAATATCACTGGCGGCGTTGCCGTGTTCGTTCCAAAATAGACAGTATGGTCCCAGGTAAGGTTCGTCCCGGCGTCATTGTCTCCCCAATGGCACCAGACCTCCGTCAATTCGCTGCCGGCCGTGGTGAGCGTGGCGCGTAGCCATGCACTCGTCGTGGTGACATCCGCCACGCCAACGGAATGGTCGATGCGCGGCGGCGCAGGACCGGTGTTTACCAGCGTGGTGAAATTAGTTGCGGCAGCGGCCCAGGCGTCGGTGCCCGCGTTCGTCGCCCGGAACGTATAATAATAGGTTGTCTCGGGCAGCAGGTCGGAAACCGGGTACTGCAGACTTACCGACGCGAGGTTAGTGTAGGAACCGATGAAGGCAGAATGATCCCACGTGTCGTTGGTCCCGCGATTCTCATTCCCCCAGTGGGTCCAAACATGGAACACCGTGCCGGAGGCCAGCAACGTGGCGTTGAGAATGGCGTTCCCATGCGTAATACCCGTGGCGTCGGTGTTGATGACACCGATCGGGGTGCCGGGTACAGATCTCAGGAACAGCCCGGAGGTGCCGTCAATAAAATCGAGGGAGCCGTACGCAAGACCGCTGCCCTTTCCCCACCTCGCCTCCATGCTCTCTCCGCCCCCACCCTCGAAGAACGCGATGGCGATAGGATATCGCCCCGCGCTCAATGTCACTTGACCGGTTCGTTCCTGTGCCCCGTGGTAGCCCTTGTTCTCGACGACCTGTTCGCCATCTTCCTTGTCGTCAAGGTCGCCATCCCCATTTAGATCCAGGCACAGCACGCTGCCGTCGTCGCTGCGTGTACCGAAGGTATAGGTCGCGTCCTCGTCGGCGACAAAGATGCCTTCCCACAGAATGGTCAAGGAGTCGTCAGACGTGATCTCGTCGAACACGTTGACGAATGAATCGTAGTCGATGTCGGCAACCTGGTTCGTCGTGCCGTCCTCGGGGGTGTTCTGAATGACGGATATCGGATCGATATAGTCGTCCCCATGGATGCTATCATAGAGCCGCACGAGGAGTCCGGGCTCGGCCGGCTTATGCGGCGTCAGCGTCAGGAAAGGAACGGTGGACGCGGCCCAATCGTCGCCGTAGGCATTCGTTGCGTAGGCCCGATAGTAGTACTGCAAACCGTACAACAGGCCGGTCAAGTCCGTGGAGAATGCACGATTACCGTCCGTTTGACCCAACGCGACGCTGTGTGCCCATGCCGTTCCGTTCGTGCCACCGTCATCCGTCCCCCAGAAAATCGTGACGTCCGCGCTGCTCTCGTTGGTCAATCGGCCATGGAGAGTCGCCACGCCTATCCCGGGATCGGCTCCCCCTGTACTGGCGACCGCGGGTGGTCCCTCACTCCAGAAGCTCGACGACGCCCAGTTCGTTCCGTGACTGTTGGCCGCCCTGTAGGCGTAGCTGTACTCCGTATTGGCAAGCAACCCGGTCACGACGGCGCTGTGGTCTATGTCGGGTGGTTGCAAGACCGGGCCGAAGTCAAAACTGTGGGCCCAGTTCGTGGGGTTGATGCCACCGTCCTCTGTGCCCCAGTAAGCCGACACAACCGTTTCGGCGGCGCCCGTCGACGTAAGCCTGGCGGTGAGATGCGCGGAAGAATCTGTAATGTTGGTTGCTCCGTAGACAACGAATATCGACGGCGCATTAACGTCCGCCGCCAATGTGGGGCCGTACGTAATAAATTCCGAGTTGTGTGCCATGTTGAACCATGTTGCCCATACCCAGTTGGTGGAACGCGTGCCGTGAATGATGCGGACCTCGTCAATCCAGCCGCGATGGCGCGCGGCGGCGCTCTGGCGGGCGCCGATGCGAATGGGTTCGTCGGAATTAGCGATGTTCCCGCTATCATCGCGTTCATCCTCCTGAAGACCGTCGACATAGGTGTAGCGCTTTCCCCCGCCAAACACGCCTGTCAGGTAGTGCCATTCCCCATCCCCGATGTTTGAGCTGGTGCCAGGATCGTCCGAGGCACTGGTCCCGCGCACCGTGAACGTGGCATAGTCGTTTCCGCTACTCCGCCGCAGTTGCCAGCCCCTGTTATTCTCTCCTTCTTTGCTGACGAAAGCTTGCCAGCTCGTACGCCACCCATTCGTGATCCGCATCCAGCAGGAGACCGTCAACGCATCGTCGAAATCAAAGTTCGGCTCATTAGAAATCTCAATGTAGTCGTCGTCGAAATACTGGGCATCGCCGACGAAACCATCCGAGGTCACGTTGCCGGCCTCCGACCCATCGTTGTCACCCGCCGAATCGACCACGTTCGGCTCAGTCATGTGCCACACCCCGACATGGTCGGCCGGCCATGTCGCTCCGTTGGTCACCGAGGGCAATGGCAGCGTATCATCCGCGTTGCCCCAATAGGCCCAGACATCAGTGTTGGTATTCGAGAGCTGTGGCACACGGACCCATACGTATGAGTCGCCGTTGGTGTTCCACTCTTCGATCTCGTAATCGAGGAGAGCCGTCAGGTTGGAGTTTGCGAATCGCAGGTCTCCACCGCTCCCGGACGCAAGTTGCTCATACTCGAAATTGACCAGGTCTGGCTTGAATACTATGAGGGCCGGGAAGTCGGTCAACGTCTCTTCCTTATCGTATCCGCTGAAAGTGATTTTCATCCGGTACAGCCAGTCGTGGAGGTAGACGGCGACATCGTCATCCGCGATCGTCCCAACGCCCTGGTCGTCGGCGATCGTACAGTCGACCGCGTTGTCGAGATTTACGAAGAAGCTCTCGCCCGGCCACTCGCTCTCGGCGTCGCCCTTCACGGTCACGTTGATTTGGCCGTTGGGCTGTCCGGCGGTGATGACAAGCGTTCCGCTTCCCGCCACGTAGTCGCTGCCTGCCAGGGCCGAACCATCCCCCGTTGCATAGTCGACCGAAACGTTCGTGCCGCTGGTAGTCGAAAGCTCCACGAGAAACGCGGCATTGGCAGTGCCGCTGTTGCCCTCGGTCACGGTCACGTCAAGGATCGCGACGGACGGGGCCAGGGTGGTGAAACTCATGGCCGAATCGGCCCAGTCAATCCCGCCATCGGTTGACGCGTAGCAGCGATAAAAGTATCTCTGGTTTGCCATAAGACCCGAAACCTGAACAGTAAACGGCCCTTCGTCCTTCGTGCCTAGATCGCTGCTACCCTCCCAGTTCAGCGCGTTGGTGCCGCCGTCACTTTTGCCCCAGTAGATGGTAACAACGGCACTGTCGCCATGGATGAGTTCGCCGCTTAGCGTAGCATGGCTCTCGCCGATCGCGGTCGCAGCACCGTTGACCACGCGTGGATCGTCACTGATGACCTCGGCCGTGACGCTATACGGCAGCACTTTCGATGCGTTTACCGTCGAGGCGATCCCGACGGTCACCTGTTCCGGGTCTTCGAGGTCCCCGTCATCGAGACCGGTTAGCGTGATCGACCCGGAGGTGCTACCGGCATTGATGACAATCGTGGTGGCAGACGCCGTGTAGTCGATGCCGTACAAGGCGTCACCCACGAATGCCAGGTTTACCGTGATACTTGATTCAGAGCTATTACCGAGAAGGGCTGTCACCATGGCCGTGCCTCCGTTCTCGGAGAAGCTTGCAACCGAGAGGTCCAGCGAGACGTTGGCCGGAGCGCTCACGAAGCTCTCCGTACTGTCGGCCCAGTCATGGCCATAGGCGTTCGTCACGTAGCAGCGGTAATAGTAGACCGCGCTGGCACGCAGCCCCGCGACGGTTGCCGCAAAATGCCCGGTCTGCGTCTCGAGGCCGGTCGCGTATTCCCAGGCATTCGTATCTGCCTGTCCATCCGTAAGCCCCCAGTACACGGTCGCGTCGCCCCTGCCATTATAGGAAAGCGAACCGTTCAGGGCTGCCGAGGCGGCCGCAATATCCGATGCGCCCTCCGCGTTGCTGACGGTCGAGAGGATTACCAGTAGATCGCGCGATGCAGTTGTACCGGCATCATCCGTGAATGTCGCTGAAAGAGCGTGAAAGCCCTCGCCGGTCATAGTTTCAAGCGTACACTCATACGGTTCGTTGGTATCGACATGAACGGGAGCTCCGTCCAGGAAGAACTCCACACGCTGCACCGAACCGGAAACACTGTCGTCATCCACGGAAGCAACCGCCACGGCCTGGGACGGCTGCAGGATGGTGGCACCATAGGCGGGGGACGAAATCACGATCTCCGGGAGCGGGAAACCGGGCGACGGGGCAAAGCCGGCCTCCCAGTTGTTCGGATCGTTGCCTGACCCCCACCCCGGACGGCGCTGCAGCGGGAAACCGGTGGCATCTGCCTCCGGTGGCCACGGAGCCTGGTCGAAATAGATCACCTCGTCCACGATCACCCACGACACAGGATCGCCCGGCTCGTCCGGGTCCTGCGGCCACTCCAACGCCGTTCGCTCCCCGCGATTGTCCAAGTTGCCGGAATAGGGACCCAGGAGTTGCACCTCACCGTTCGTGAGCCCGTACGCGGTAAAAAAGGTGCTCACCTCAACCGCGTTCGTCGGATCGAACGAAACCAGCACCATGTAACCGTCGACGGCCAGCGTAGTATTCGTGGGGAACACGTAGGTTGCGCCGCCGCCTAACCGCCACGGGCCGGCGTCGGTCCACAGGTCCACTGCGCTACCGGACACGTTATGGATTTCCACGTACTCGTCGTGGAAGTTGTTCTCGGGGTGGTCGAACGTGGGAGCGGGGTGGTACATGATCTCACTGATCACGACCTGTTGTACCGGCTGCGGATTCGGACCGTCGCGCGTCGGCGAGAGCGAGTACCACCACTCCCCACCCGCACCGTGCCGGCCAAGTGACCGGTCACGGTCCTGCCCCTTGAACCGCACGCAGTCTGCCACGCGGTCCTCGGACGTCCCCGGCAGATACGACAGGAAGACCTGCTCACCGTCTTTGTTCAGGCCGAACCCGTTCGTGATGGGATTATGGAACCCCGTGACCTCGTCAAAGACCAGGCGCCCCAGCGCAGCAATGCTGTTCGTTGCCGGGATTGCCCACTTCATCAGGTTTGTTGCGTCGTCGCTGAGATACCAGTCGCCAAGGGAAACCGGCGATTCAGAGGGATTGAACAACTCCAGCCAGTCATTGGAGTCATACTCGGGTTCTTCCGGACTGGCATAGTCGGTGTGAGCCATGACCTCTCGAATAACCACGTTGGTCACGGAAACCGGATCCACCGCACAGGGAGAGCCATCCAGGAAGGTGCTGGCGCGCCAGTTGCCGCCATACTCGAGAGCGCCATTGAGTTGATCATCCAGCACTAACGGCACCAGTGAGTGCCCGGCCCCGCCGGCCGCCGTCGGCCAGCCGCGGGAATCGTTGTAGGTGAACGATAGCAACTTCCTGCCTGACCCGTCCTTTAACGTGACCGTCTCGCCGTCGTTGTCCAGGAACCCCTCGTATTCGCCCGCGATAGCCATACCGGCACCGCCCGGATAGCGATTGGTGAATGCCGCTCGATTCCTGACAACCACCGTCGACTCACCCGGCGCAAGTGCATAGACGGCACTACCCGTAAAATCAAAATCGATCCCATCGGAGAACTGCATACCTGTGAGTCCGACGATTCCGGTGCCGGTGTTCAACAGTTCAATGAACTCGAAGTCCTCGGCAGTGACGGCGGCGTTGGTTTCCGCGCCGCGCGGGTAGCGTGGGTGGGCCATGACCTCCGTCACTCGCAACGGGGACTCGGCATCGAGGATAAAGAGGGCCTCGTTTAAGGCACTCCACTCTCCGGAGGCCGACCTCGCGCGTACTTTGACCTGCACACTGTACGAGACATGGACCGGCCCCGAATAGAGATCTCCCGCGGGATTCCCTGTCCCGTATTCGCGCGGATCGCTGCTGTCGAGGGTATAGTAGATATCGTTCGACGCACTCATGGCCAGGTCGAACGCGTTGCTGAATATTCCGGACTCGTGGCTGAGAACCGGGACATCGATTGAGGGGTAGAGCCCCGCGTTGCGCAACTGTACGAGCGCCCCTGCCGTGCGAGCGGGCAGGTAGCTGTTGAGCTTAGAATCGCGTCGGCTGCGCCAACTGCTCAGGCTGATGTGCCCCCAGCGCGCATTTTCCGCGACAATGCCGTATTCCATACTGTCCGACAGGTCAGAGAAGCGCGGGATGGCCTTCTCCGGCGTCAAGGCGCCATCATTAAAGAGGTGCCGGTACACGTGGTCACCGAACAGAACGTTAAACTCTTCGTTGGCCCTCAGATCCCCGTACGGTTCCGCTGCACCACTGCTGACACCGGTAACGTCGCGCGTGCTGAAAGACCCTTCGCCGTCCCAGATGAAGAACTTGTAGCCCGTGCTCTCCTCGTCGCGCTGGCGGGCGGCGTACCAGTTGTGGCCGGGCCAGTCGCCCATGCCAAGATAGATATTGCACAGGATATAATCGAGGTGGTTGGGCACATCGAGATAGTGTGGATACGCCGGGTTGCGGGTACCGTCGGGGTTGTTTCCCTGTATCATCTGGTAGTCCGCATTGTCAGCCAGCCCGGCACGTCCCATCGCGATCATCGCGTTCCAGGCATCGTTGTCTCCATCCACGACGTTGTTGGCATTGTGCGCGACGGCATCCCAATTGTCCTTGCTGCCACCGCCGAAGTAGCTGGCCCCAAAGTCACCGGCCGGCCTCTCAACCGGGTTGTATAACCCCCAGTATAGTCCGTTTACGTACAGGTGAACGTATACGCCGTGTGCCGAGGCACGTCCCATCGCAAGTTGACACCGGCGCGCGAATTCGTCCCGCGTGTAGTCCTGGCGGTCGTTGGCTCCGCCGCGAAACGTGATCGAATCAAAACGCGTAACCGCGTCCGGGTCCCAGTCGAACATAGGGAAGTCCAGTTTGGTGGGACCGTATATGCCCTTGAAGACCAGCCTGAATGACTTCTTCTTGTAATTGCGGCCGCCGCCACCCAGCCCGCCTTGGATTCGCAGCCCACAATTGATGTCGAATCCCGTCGTGCTGTCGGGGTTGATCCACTCCGCGGACGCCGCGCGTTCCCAGGCCAGGCCATGCCCGTTCGGGTTGGCGTAGATTCCTACCGTTGGATCAAAAAGACCGTCCATGTCGGTAACGATGGACACGCTGGGTATGAACAGCAGCGCATTCGTCATTTCCGGGAGGCCGTAACCGGCCACAGTGCCCTGGTTCATATCGTAGTCGGCAGTCGTTCCGCCCCACGTAGTTGGAAAGCCGGGTGGGTCATCCGGCTGATTGATGACGTCATCGAGGAAGATATACGTGTGCGTGACAGACCTCGAAGGACGATAGCCAGCTTGGAATGCCGCAGCCCTAAGGACTGTCGTGTTGCTTACGGCTATCACCCCGGTGTAGAGCGTGCTATTGGTCGTGGGCTCACTGAAGTCCGTCGTATAGCGGATCTCGCCCCCTTCCGCATCGGTTGCAATCGTTAATTCGAAGGCACTCGTATAGAAACCTCGCTGCGGCGTGAAGACAACGTCCGACAGCAAGACCCCTTCGCTGTTCGTGGTACCCGGAGTCGGTGCCGAGAGATAGGACAGGACCCGGCGGGATACTACCAGTTCCGGAACGAGCAGGAAGTCGGGCTCCGGATCGTGCGGCACGTAGTTCAACCCGTGAACAGCCAGTACATTCTCACCCGCCACGAGCATCCCTTCGGGTTCCGCCACCATGAACGGGTTCCACTCCACGGCATCAGGATCGGCATGAATAGCAGCCGCGGCAGAGTCCCATTCCGGGGACCCCGGCGCATTCGTTGACGCCACCTGCTGCCCGTTGATGTACGCAACAAAACCGTCGTCGTACTTCATGTTGAGCGTGAGCGATGCGAGCTCTGCGGTGCTCTCCAGCGAGAAGGGAACCCGCAGGTAAACGCTCTCGTTGACCCCGTACATACGGTTGCTGACGTCGGTGAAAATGTGCGAGCGGTAGGCTTCCCCCAGGTCATAGCCAAGTGCGGCCAAGCCCGAGTCCCATACGCTATCGTCAAACCCCGCGCGCGCCGTCCATCCGGTTCCGAGAGAGTCGCTCGTCGGTACCAACCATCGACATGATGCCCCTTCCGCGATGAGCCGCGTTTCATCGTAGGTGGCTCCGAACGACGTATCGCCGATCTGTTCCGGATATGCCGGGGCATACTCGTGTTCCACGGTGATTCCGTCCGCGTTGACCAGGGCAAGGTACTCGCCTCCGCCGCTGAGCTTGAAGTCAGTATGTAGCTCCTCGGTCGCGTTGGTCCGATCTTTGCCGGAAGCGAACACGAGAAGAAAGCCACCTGCCTCTATCGTAACCCCAGGAAAGCGCCACTCTGTCAGGTTGTTGGTGCTGTCCGTCAGGTACCATCCGGCGAGGTCAACATTCGTGGCAGCCCGGTTGTGCAACTCGATCCAATCCGAGTAGTCCCCGTCCACATCCGCGAGCGTCGAGTTGTTGACAGCCATGAACTCACTGACGATCACCTCTCCCGCGTCCACACGAAGCAGACAGAACGGGATCGCCAGCCCCACTAGCAGAAGAAGGATGGTTCGTCTCTTCACATTGTCTCCGCGCATTGATACCCAGTTGATTTGGTGAGGCCAGAGATGTTCTCCGAGCACCATACGGTGCAAAAAATCCGGTGAAGTATACCAGCATCGGGACACAAAAGGTAATGAAAACAAGCAAAGCAACATTGGAAAGTAAGCAAGTTTTGCACTACCCCTCGACTTTCTTGCTGTAGGCACGAACATATATCATCGCACCGTCGTATATCCGGTTACGTTATTCCCATCATCACCAATCGCCAACCGATTCGCCGACTTGTCCGACGCAGCCTTGTGCGAAATCGGAAGACGATATACGGAAAACCCCAGCGTTGGCGAAGCCTACACTGGCTATGCGGATCCACACCGCGGCCGCCTTCGCTGAAGGCGATGACGGCGACGCTTTACAGCGCGCCTTAACTTGACCGTTCGATCGAAGAAGACATGGAGATGGACTCACCCGTTTGCTAGGCTTCGCATATGACAGCAAAGGAATTCTTTGATTGGCAGACTTCGAGCGGAACCGATGATGTGAGGAAACTCGTCGCCGCTCTCGAAAAGCTATTTGAAGACCGTGCCGTTAACATATGAGTTGTCCGGTGGTTTTGGTACGTGAGCTCGCCCGGACATCTATGACAGAACGAGAACTTGTATCTGGGACGATACTGGAGCGGAGCCAACATGATAATATGTCGACTGAGTTTAATTTTTCTGATGCTGACAAGCAGCGTTTTTGCCGCCGGGGACATCCCCTACCCTAACGCGCTGGAAGACGCCAATGTCACGCTATCCTCAATTGGCAATGGGCAAAGCGAAAGTCTGATGCTCGGCAATGGTGATTTGTACGGTATCGCCTGGGAAAAAGACAGCGGCCTTTTCATGCGTATCACCAAGAACGATATCTGGGATGCCAGGGTTGATACGTCACGTGATGGCCCGTTGCCAAAAGTGGATATGGCCACGCGCAAGATCACCGGATCGAAAGGCGCACCGCCAAGCTATGTCAAGCCCTACCCGCATCCACGCTGCGCGGCCGCATTGAGGTTTGCCCCGTTTCACGCCTCCAACGCTATTCAATGGGGCTGCGCCCGAGCCGCGCCTGAACATGCCTTCACACCGGGTGAGGATGGGGCCGGCGCGGTCATGGAAGTCAGTGGTGCCGCGCTGCAATCAACAGGCTATCAGGCAACTTTTCAGAAAAAGCCCGTAGCCTCATCACTTCAAGTAGGCCTCAGAGGATCCAAGAATGCCGAATACTACGTCGATCTTTTTGGAAGCAAAGGGAAGGTTATTCATGGTTCGGGCTGGAAGCCCTCCCCTCTTTCAGAGAAGACAATTGTTGTTGCTCTGACTCCCGAGCCCATCGGGCAGATCATTCTCTATACACGGACCACCGACGGCAAAGCCGCTGTAAACGAGATCCGGTCCTTATGTTTGGTTAAGGATGGCAAGGAAACGCCACTGACGTTCAGGACGGCACAAGCTCTGAATGCTCGTTTGGACATAGGGAGGGCCTGTGCCCTGGTTAAACCGCCCGACACAGAAGCAACCACGCTTCGCATTTTACATGATAGAAACGTGGTCCTGATCAATAGTCCTCACGCAGTGAGCATCGAGGAGATCAAAGCAGCCACTTTACCCGCGGCCAAGCTCGGTGCAACCGACGGCGTTTCCTGGTTGCTGATGAACATGCCAGGGGATATCGATTACAAGGGCATGGACTATGCGGTTGCACTGGCGAGGAAGGACAACCTGAAGGCTGTCTCGCTCGTAACGTCTTTCGACACAAAAACCGGAAACGTGCTTGAAAAGGCCATCGCCCTGGCAAAAAACACTGTCGAACAGAAAGAAAATGAGCTTATTGAGAAGCATGAGACCGCCTGGCAACAGTTCTGGTCAAGAAGTGGTATCGAACTGGCGGACAAGGAATATCAACGCTGGTGGTACCGCATGCTGTATTTTGCAAAAACCGTATGCAAGCCCGGTGCTGCTCCCGTGGCCCTTATGCCGCCGCTGGCCACCGATGCGACTCCCTGGCATGCGGACTACCATCACAACTATAATGCCTGGCAGGCTTTCTGGCCGTTACCTGCGGCAAACCAGTCTGAGCTTGCCGATCCCTGGATTTCATACATAGACGCTATGCTTCCCCGATTCAAATGGCTGGCCAGGCAGAGGTACGGGGTTGATGGCGTCTCTTTCCCCATCAGCTCGTTCCTCCATGAACCCAATCCGGCTGGCTGCAAAAGCAAGAACAACCGTCAGTTAGGCATGAATCCCTGGGGTATGACCATCGGGATGACGGGTATGTCGATCCAGAGCATGTGGCAAAAACACATCTGTGACCCTGACACGGAATACATGCGGGAGAAAATCTACCCCACTCTAAGAGAAGGGGCAGTTTTTTATGTCTCGTTCATGGAGAAATGTAAGAAGGACGACCAGGGAAAGATCCTGCTGGGACCATCATATAGTCCCGAGCATGGACCCATGGGCATCAATAACTGCCCTTTTGATATCGCTTACGTCCATTACACCTTCGATGCGTTGATTCGGGCAGCAACGGAGTTGCAGGTGGACAAGGCTCTCGTCGTACAATGTCGCAAGTATAAGGCGCTACTGGCCCCCTACCCTACCGCCATGGACAAGAATGGCAAACCGGTCGTGGTCGATTGGCAGGGCTGCAACTACAGGCAGGTCGGGCAACATAACATAGAAGTCCCTGCATCACCCGTCTTCCCGGGGGACCAGGTGACCTGGTTCTCGCCGGAATCGGAGAAGGAACTGTTCAGACGAACGATCATGGACACGCGCAAGACGGGAAACAACTCTCACGTTATGTTCAACATTGCCAAAGCGCGCCTTTCAATGCCGCAGGCCGTGAGCGACGCAAAAGGCTTCTTCCTCCCTCGCACGTTGCCCAATGGCTTTATCAGAATGCCATGGGCGCACGGCACGTTTATGCAGGAGACGATCGGTGTTGCGGGTCTTGTTAACGAGTTTATGATGCAAAGCGTGGGAAACATCATCCGGGTCTTCCCCTGCTGGCCCAAAGACAAGGACGCCCGGTTTGCCAACCTGAGAGCCAACGGTGGCTTCCTTGTGAACGCAGAACAGAAGCAAGGGAAAGTGATACTCCTCAAGGTCACATCGACGGTGGGTGGAACGTTGAGATTGCTTAGCCCATGGACGAAGGTTTCCATGAACGGTGCACCGTTACAGCCAGACGCACGCGGTATCGTAACGATCGATACGCGACCAAGCGACGAGTTGGTGTTTGAGCCAGGGATCTAAGTTGCGTCCAGATCCCGGACTGTTCATGGCTATGATTCCGTTGACGACGAGATCGCCTGGGACGCAATCGAAAAAGACATGGAGATAGACTCACCCGTTTGCTAGGCTTCGTATATGACAGCAAAAGAATTCTTTGATTGGCAGACTTCGGGCGGAACCGATGATGTGATGAAACTCGTCGCCGCTCTCGAAAAGGCCGACATTGCGTGGTGCGCCATTGGTGGAATTGCTGTCAACCATTGGGCTGAACACCCCATGGTTACGGAGGACGTCGACCTTGTCGTCGCGTCGGATTCCGTTGAAAAGACCATCGCTGTTCTTGAGGAAGTCGGATTTCACGCAGAGACATTCGAATGGTCTGTCAACTTCAAAGGAGCATCAGCCGTCAGCATACAGCTCAGTACCGAGGACTCCTACGAAGAGTTCCCCTCTAGCTCTGTGCCCGCAGATGTCCACGGCATCCTCCTGCGAGTTGCATCCCTTGAGGACACGCTCGAGGGGAAGATCCGAGCCTGGTCCGATTCCGCTCGCAGACAGAGCAAGCGGATCAAGGATTTAGCCGACATCGCACGCCTTGTCGAGTCGCATCCTCACCTCTGGGATTCGCTCACGGACGCCCTGAAGGAGCAGGTCGAGCAGCCAGAGCAAGGCTAGACCAATCAAGGCACTGCAGGAATCTTCAAGTATTCACAACATAGGTGACATAGGGACATAGGCAGACGCATAGGCGCGCATAGGTGACAGACACCCTGCCGGGGTTCGCAGCGGAGCGTGCTGCTGAGGCGGTGATCATCGGTTCTGAGCAGGCCGACGGGCAGTTCGGCAGGCTCACTGCAGGCGGATCTCGTGCATCAAGACCTGACGAACGGCAGGAATGCGCATGCTGTGGCTCGACGTTGCCTGCCTGGTTGTCAGAATTGAGGCGCTATCGAGTGACTGAGACGGTTCCCGGGCAGACAGGTGACGTCGGGTTGGCGCTGGGGTTGTGCGTACTCAGTCTCAGAGATG
>JASLPY010000190.1 GCA_030744755.1 Kiritimatiellia bacterium
ACCCATAGTGACCCACACCCTTTTGCTCTTTCCTGCGTCCTTTGCCGATTCGTTACGGGCATAACCCGATGACCGGGTAACCTCTGTTGTTGCTATTCGTTTGGACTTCCAGCCTATCGTGTCACTATAAAAACCACGCACATCCTGAATATTATCATAAGTCCCGTATGCTTCTGCAATGTGTTCGCCAATGAAAGCCTGAATGTCTTCGCTATTGCTGGCCATAATTTGTCTGGTTTCTTCTGCAACGTTCGCCCTTATCCAACGCCGAACCCTACCGAGAAATGCTGAAAATGATTTCGTCGGTTGCTTCCCGAAGTGTTCTATGATGTTTTCGGATATCTGCTCCAAGGCCTTGACCCATTCGCCTTCCCTGTTCTTGACGGCATCGCCCGCCGCCTTGACCGGGTCATCGCTGCCCAGAGCTTCTATAACCGCTTCTTCTTCTTGCTCGTAAAGAACCGCTATTTTCTTCTGGACAATCTCTATCCATTCGTCCTTTTCCTTTGCGATGCTTTCTCCTCTCGCCTTCCTTTGCCTTTCTGTCCACCCAAACAACGGGGCCGCTTTCTCATCTGTGGTTGTGTCGGCTTCTTCCGGCCCGCCCGATTCCCCTGACCTGACGGGCATCGCCGAGAAAGCCCGCAAGTAAAAGTCCTGCGTCTCGTCAATCGGCAGGCTAAGAATCCGCTGAGCGTCCCGCACCTTGCAGATACCGCCGGTTACTTGTGCGATTATACGGGCGGACAGCTTGTCCTCGTCCTCACGCAATACCCTAATCTCCGAGAGGTCGTAGGCTACCCGGTAGTTGGTGAGGTCGTCGGTGTATTCACTGAGCAGGCTGTGCTTTGTTTGCGATGCTACCAGCCGTTGAAGCGGTATTATACCGCTTTCATACGCCATGTCGCGGGCTTCTGCCATGTTGGAATAAGTCGACCTGTCCAAGCCTGCACCAAGCCCCGCCACAATAGCGGGCACGCCAAGCACCGCGCTGATTCTTTCCTCCGGTATTTTACGAAGTTGCCGCAAGTCCATCTGCTGAGGATTAAAGCCGAATGTCTCGACCTTAGTCGCCGCTCCTAAAATTATCGGCTCGCCTCTTCGGTCTCCTGTCGTCCTTGATTTAACATAAGCCTTGACTGCGTCGGCGTCCTGCGGTGAGACCGTGTCCTTATCCGGTGATATTACCAGGCCGGGGACACCGAGGTTCTTTAATAGAGAAGCGGTCATGTTCGCCGCTTCGTCATCGGTGAAGACTTCCCTAACCAAGCTCTGCAAAGGTGAACGGCCTTTCCGTAGATTGGTCGGGTCGATGCCCAAGCGGTAATGGGCCACGTCCCGAACATCAAGGGCGATAGCTTGTCCGCCCGGCATATAGTCATAATGAGATATAAATACATCCCCTGTATCCGGCCACTTCGGGGCAATCATGCTTGAAGGACACCACCAAAGCTCCACCAGTCGCCCCGCATTACTCCGCACCTTTAAGAGATAAGCATTGCCAGAGATAACCAGGTCGGCAATAAATGCACCCTGTAAAAGCAGTCCGTCATAATAGGGGTTAGGCTTGTTCATCAGAACGGTCAGCGGATGGTCTATCTCCTCCCATTCGTTATCTTGGTTTCGCTGCTGTATAACCTGCGGTGCTTCGGGGTATGTCCGTTGTATCCACCCGACACACGCCATAATAATTGACGACTGCCAGCCGTTGACCTCGCTTGCATAATTAAACCCGGTCCGGGGCAGTATCAAGCTGGTATATGATGCGGGGTGAATAATGTTACTTAATGATTTTCTGATTGCGTCAAATATCGGCACGTCTCAATCTCCTACGGGCAGCCATCGGCGAGCCTGTAACATTAGCTCAGCAAGTCCCCAGACTAGGGCGTCAAGCCGGTCGGGACTCTTTCCGGCTTCTGGCGACCATGTAACCAACTGGTCTTCCAGCTCTTGGAATGCCCTTGCGTGTAGCACTTTCCCTTGCTCGTATAACGCCGCCACCGGTTCGGCTCTCGCTTGCTTCCCCCTGCTGGCGTGGATGCGTTTTACTTTAACAAGCGGGCTGACTGTCTTGATAGTATATTCCACCATCTCGCCGCCGTTATTGTCCTCGGCAATAATACAGTCCGCTTTATATTCCTCGTAAACTTGGACAGCCCGGTTCGCCCACCCGTTGGGCGATAACCTGCACGACCTGTCCGCCAAGACATAGCCGCGATTGTCAACCCCGACCCCTGCAACAATTATCCCCGTTTCGTCCGCCTGCTCTGTGCTGGTTGCCGCCGGGTCGACGGCAACAACCACCCGCACCAGGTCAGGGGCGTTGCTGTATTTGATAACCTCACGACTCCAGAGAGCGCCGGGGATATCTTCCAGTAATTCGGCGTAGATTTCCTGACGCCCAAGCCGTGTCCCTTCGTACTTGGCTATTACCTGAGAGAAGAACAGCTCCGCAAGGTTCGCCCTGTTCTCGTAAGTTGAGCCACGAGTGACAACAACGTGAGGGGCTTTGAGCAGTTCCTTAATCAATGAGATAGGTGACGGTGTCGTGGTGTATACTGCCCGCGGCCGTTCCCCGAGCCGTAAGCCCAGCATCAAGTTATCATGGCACTCTTGAGGATAATACCACGTCCGAATCTCATCACCCCAAGCCAGCCCGCATTGCGGGCCTCTCAGCTGGTCAGGCTCTTGAGATGAGAATATTAAACCCCTTGCCCCGTTTGGCCAGGTAAGCCGCCGTTTCGATGGTTCGTATAACGGACGCTCATCCGGCGGGGATATTGCCAGGATACCTGAGTCCCCCTCCACCATAACATCACGAGCGTCTGCGGGTGTTTTGCCTATCAAATGGATACGGCTTGCCCTGCCTGCCCGGACTTCTGACCGGACAAACTCAGCGGCCGCCCTTGTCTTTCCCATGCCCCGGCCCGCCATCAGTAACCAGATGAGCCAGTTGCCTCCCGGTGCCAGCTGGTTTGCCCTTGCCCAGAACAGCCAGTCCCAGAGCAGGGCGTTGAGTTCCTGCACCGATAGACTTGCTAATATTTTCCCCCTCTGTTTCGACGGCAGAGATGCGAGAGAGACGGCCGAGTATAACGGCTCTGACGTTTTCAATCTGAACGGGTCCACCATCTTTCCCCATTACCTCCACGCTCTGAGAATCCTGACGACGCCACCTGTCAGGCCAGCGCCGTTCCATAATTGGTATAGCTTCCCGGTTGCCTTCCTGAATGGCTTTCCTAAGAAGTGCCGCCTCAGCTATTGCCGAAGCCTGCAACGCCTTCTTCCTGAAGTCAATAAACTTGGCAGCCTCATACCCTTCGCCTTCTCCTCTCTTCATCCAGCTCGCAAAGGTGGAATTACAAATACCAGCAGCCCGGCAGGCTGTCTCAATATAGTTCCCTTCGGTCAGCAGTTTAATTATAACGGCTTGAGTCTTTGGTGTTAGCTTGAGTGCAGCAACCATATCGGCCCCCTAAAATCACGGGCGTTACTTAACGGTTGGGTAATCTTATACCCTTACCGGGCAAGCACCCTTAAATTGCATTCTGTGGCGTCTCAGTACGGCGACAACTCTCGGCAGTCTTTCCCATAAGCATACACACTTGGCAACCTAAATCCTTAGTCACAAGAAATGCTGGGGATGCTGGGGATAAGTATATAGAAATCCCCACAATCCCCACAATCCCCACAATCCCTAAAAATAATTCTAGCTGTATGCCACTGAGCGGCAGCATAGCCCCAAACATCCTGCCACTACCGGTTAAGCTCTCTTATGACGGGCATTGGCGGGCATTGTTAAGGTTGAGCTAATCAATAGTTAACTATATTACCGCCAATCTAATTACTGTTTTAGCTATTTTCGGTTATTATGTCAATAGGGTATTGACAAGTATTATACAGTATGATATAATATTATCAATAAGTTAAGTAAGGAGGAAACGAAATGAAAGAGACGGCAGCCATCGAACAAAACATGGAGCAGCTCCTAGCGCTGCTCCGCCAGGCGAACCAGCAGATGAAGCGGAATAATCAAGCA
>JASLPY010000191.1 GCA_030744755.1 Kiritimatiellia bacterium
TGTCGGATCCTCTCGTGCTGGGCTTGCATCACTGCGTCAAGAACTGCTTGCGGGTATTGCTGATCAAAGATGGCTTCATTACCAGACTGCATCTTGGCCCAACCAGCAATCATCTCTGGGGTCAGCGGGATCCCCATGTCGGTGTTGTACTGAACATACTCGCGCCAGGCTTGGCCCATCTTGGAGCGCTTTGTATCGCGGTCCTTCTGAACCTTATATTGTTCTTCCTGAAGGCGCGAGCGTTCCTTGGTATAGGCTTGTAACTGGTTGGCGAGCCCCCAGTTGATGTTGACGTTCGGCCTGGCCATTAGCCCATCCTTTGCATGAACCAGGACGGCACCCAAGACGAGCCGCTCAAAAGTCCCCCACTACTGCTGTCGTCCGTCTTACCCACTGATGAACCGAATGAACCGCCATAAGGATTCCCGTGCGCGGTCTGCGCCATTAGTGTTCCCATACCTGTGCCCAAAGCGTTCATGTAGTCCATATACGGAGTTCCCTGGTTAATGTAGTTCGATCCGATATTTCCATACTGGCCGGCAATATTTCCATACTGGCCGGCCACGGTGCCGTATTGTGTGGCAGCGAGTTGGTGGGGGTGGCCATAGTTGGGAACATTCGATACCATGTTGCTGAACTGGGTCGCGGCGTTCCCGAAACCCGTCTTTGGTATGTTGACTTCCAATTCGTTTTTGGCTGTTTGAACTGGGTACATGCTGATACGCTCAACCTCGTTGAGATATGGGTCACGGTGGGCGTTGAGCAGTTGCATCGCACTGCTGGACCGGCCGAGCGCCTTATCCCACGCCGCCACATCAACCTGGTCGTAGTCGCGCCGGGCCTGTTCGAGAAGCGCAGCATTGGCATCGTCTGCGAAAGTCCTCATGCCGGGCCGTCTTGAGATATTCGCAGCGTGCCCTTTCGAGACGATCCTGTCGAGCGCACGATCTGTATCCCGTTGGCCAAGACGACGAAGCATCCCGTAGTCCCGAGACAACTGTTCGGGCGAGGCTTTGAACGCAGGGCCGAGGTTCTTCCATGCCTGCGTCATGTTCTTCTCAAGTTGTATACTTTTAGCCACCAGGTTTTGGCGCATACGATAAGCATCGGCACGATCGATCTTCCCCTCGACCAACATATTCTCGACCTGCGCTTTCTGTAGTTCGAGAAATTGTTCTTGGAGTTCAAACTGCTTCTCCATCCCCTCGATCATTGCCCCAATTTCCATTTCGGACAGGGCCAACGCCTTTTCGGACAGGCCCAACTGCCCCTCTGAAAGCCCGAATTGCCTGTCAGCGTTCGCCATGTAGTAGTCCCACATCTTTTGGGCGTCTTTGCTGCTTTGATTGCCTTTGATCATGTCAAAAATACCGCCCGCGAAGCCGGCAGCCGCTGCGCCCTTTGTACCAACCCCAAACAACAAGGAACCTGCATCTCCCAACACTGAACCCCATGCCATATTATTCTCCTACCTTTGGGTGGTCCCGCCACGCAGGGCGAATTGTCTTGCAAGACGAGCGCCAAACCCGGAACCCAGGGCTTCACTGCTGGCGCCGACATCAGGCTGCGCCGCAACCGCGGGTATCGCTGGTTGTGTCTCGGGCTCTGCTGAATATGTACTTGGTAATTGTCCCTGGCCAGACAGCAAGGCCCGTCTGGCGAACCCGGTTCCGCCCGCCGCAACGACGGCGGCCCCGCCGAAACCAGCGAGACTTTCTCGTCTTGCCCGCAGTTTCGACTTTGACGGGATGTTGGGTATACCGGGATCTACCGAAGTCTCTGCGGACTCGGGTAAACCAAATAATTCCTTACTTCCCCAGAGATATGCCATGTTGTTATACCGTTACGGTGGATCCCCATGTTGCCCGGCGACCCGTGGGGGTTCCCGGCAGTGTGCTTCTTCCGCGGCCCCAACCATAACCGGGCGTCATCGTAACGCCGGGGATGCCAGACCCCACTCCAGACCAGTTGCTGTAATAAGAGGCAGAACCTTGCGGGACGTATCGAATTTTGCCCGTCCACCGATCCTTTACCGGCACCAGATAACTCACTCCAGAAGGCAGTCCCGACGGACCCAAATTCGCCAATGCGCTTTTGAACCCCTCAGACGCGGCGCCCTCTTCGGGGCTGACGTCACCGCCGGGGGAACCGGAAGGGGTAATCGTCATCGCCGGCAGCGGTATCGGGGTCATCTCGTTGACATCCTGTACGGTGGGCCCGGTCGTTTCCTCCACAACATTCTCTGGCGCTGCTACGGGCGCTGCTACGGGCGCTGCTTTTTTGGCCGATGGCTTTGATTCCGATTCCGGCTGTTGCCATTCAAAAATTCGTCGGTTTCTGGATATAGAGTGTTCGCCAGAGGGGACGGGGTTGTACTTGCTCCCCGTGTAAGCGAGGTGTGCCTGACCGAATTCCTCTTTGGTCAGATTGTTGTCGCCCGCCTCTTTATGCCAGTATTCGGTCTGTTGTTCCGGGGATAGTCCGTTGAAATCTGGGAACCGTGAAGTGTCTTCTCCCTTCTGTACTGCATCGATCAACTCCCAGGCGGCGGCTAATCCGGGGTTCACGTCAACATACTGCTCGGCCATGTCGGTCGCTGCCCATTCCGGTCCTGGGAGATAACCCTGACCGGGCGACCAAGGCGCCGCCAGGTTTGTCTCGCCCCCGATGGCATCTATAAGGGCTCGATACCTGTCATAGTCGCCACCCTCATAGAGTGTGCGGAGCGTAGAAGATACGCCCGGACCTAGAGAACCGACGTCAATGTTCGTGCCGAAGATTTTGTTTGATCCGCTTGTGGTGCCTTTCCCCTGGGCGTGATTCCGCCACATTTGACGGAGCAACTCGTCGATTTGTGCGTCCGACTTTACCGAACCATCATCGTTACGGAACAGATCTTCGTTGTAATTGGCGCCTGGCGGGAACCACTGCTTCGGATAATCCTGCATCTGGGCCTTGACCGCTTTTGTACTGGCCGACGTTGCGCCATATATGTCTTGCCCGTCCGGCTTATCCAACTCTAATTGATCTTGGATTTGAGACATTTGGCTTTCATTATTTAATAGGCCCATAAGTGCAGCAGTGCGGGCGTCTATACCTTCTTCACTGAGGTCAAGATTTTTAGCCTTTGCGTGGGGGTCAAAATCCGCCGCAAGCGCTCCAAAGGGGCCAAGCATGCCTAAAAGGCCGGCTATGGCAGCAGCAGCGCCTGATTGATTTGACAGCAACCCATCGATAACGCTCTGGTCTACCTTGCCATCAAGGTATCCTTTTTGTGCTGCCTCCCTGAGATTGTTGATGTCGCGCTGTTTCCCTTTAATCGCATTAGGATCAAAGACGTCGGTATCCTTTAAACTCTTTCGATCGATGCCGGGTTGTTGCGATTCTGGCGCCAACGCGCCCCCCATCCGATCTGTCCGGCCCTTCCCTTTCGCTGTTGGATCTTCTGTGGGCACATTCGGATCCCAAGTTTCAGCCTCATCTATAGTTGATGATGTGCCTTGAGCAGGGGCGCTCAGGGCAATAGCGGCGTCTTGCGCCATCTGAGTTGCTGCCGTGGATTTTCTCGCCCTCGCCTCTGCTGCGTCCATGCCGAGCGCTGATAAAACAGCGGCGTTGGCCGCTTTTTCGAACGCCTCAGGTGTGACCGGCGCTGGCGACGGTGCTGGCGTGTTTAGGGATGCGACCAGAGTTGGCGAGGTCAGGTCAAGGCTAAAAGTTTGACGTTTTGGGGGCGGTACTGGCGGTGCTGGTGCTGGCGCTGGTGCTGGCGGTGCTGGCGGTGCTGGTGCTGGTGTTCGCTTTGGTGGCGGTGTCCGCCGCTTTTTTGGCGGTGGTGCTGGTGCTGGAGCACTGGTGGAGGAACCAATAGCGTCGGGACCAATGGCCGCTCCACCATAGGCGCTTTCCAAGCCTGTACCTGCGGAATGCTGGGCTGCTACGCCGCTGCCTCC
>JASLPY010000192.1 GCA_030744755.1 Kiritimatiellia bacterium
GGGGCCAAAGAGCCCAGCGGTTAGAGTTGCCACCGGTATCACATTCCAACTTCCCAACGCAGGACGACAAACAACTTTCGAAACTCAAAGCATCCACATCATCGCTTCCGCGCTGTCACGCCTGGAAACACCAAACCTCCATCCAAAATGTCCTCCGGGCTTCACCTTTTGACGAAGAAAGACGGTGCATGTGGGGGCGCTCAGCTCAGTGCCAACTTCGGTCGCGCATTCGGAGAGACCTCCGCTGCCGTCGGCCTCCAGATCAACAGCGTGACGCTCACCGAAGGCCTGGACCTCCCGGACGGTGCCCTGGTCCCTACCCAAGAGGAATGGCGCCGCCTTCGCCGCCGCATCGTTTTCGAATTCAAGGCTTTGGACGCGCCGCTGCAGCCGGGTCGTATCAAAGGGGTCATGAAGTTCTGTGCGGAGTTCTCGCTGCGCGATATGCAAGAAGCGGTGGGGTTTTTCCGTACCGGTGCTGAACTGCGGGGAGTGGGGTTTCCGAATGCGTCCCTGACGCTGGCCATCAGAATCCGGCAGTTCCTCGACGGCCAAGAGAAGGAAAAGGCCAAAATCGAGAGCAGGGCCAAGGACATGCCAGTCCGCATGCCGGACGTCGGGGCGCGTCTTACGGAGCTCAAGATCGCGGATTTCGAACCGGCGACACTCCCGGACCGGGAAAGCTGCCGGGTGCTCAGACTTGCGCAAGAAAAGAGCGGAGTGGCGTTGCCCTTTCGCGATTTGCGGCTGGCGCCGTTCGGATCCCGTGCTGGGGACCAGTCGATCGAGGAGGTAACTTATCCCCGGTTCCACGGGGGCTTTCCCGATTTGAATTTCCCTTCCGCATTCCAATTCTCGGTTTCTTAATCTTCTGGTTCCCCTTTCGCATTCCGATTCTCGAATTCGCACTACCCTGATTGCCGTCCGGCTCTCCAACCCTCGGGTTCTAATTCTTATCCCCCCACCCGAACACCCAATCATTCAGGCCCTGGTCGAGGCCGCCGGGGAAGCCGGCCTGGATCAGACCTGCAAGAAGGCCATCATCGAACAAGACGCCAAGCTCAAGAAGGCGTTCGTCCCGTTGCAGATGCTCATCTCATCCGTCGTCAAGTTCCTCCTCAGTGCTGCCGTTTGCGGTGGCGCATTCGAAGACCAAGCTGCGGTGTCCACGGTCCTGGCGTACGTCTGCATTCTGGCCGAGCTGGCATCGGAGTTCGGGTCGAACGTCGCCAAGGACTACGACGTGTCCCTACGCCGATTCGTCTCATCCTGTTCCGGCCAGGTGGGGAAATATTTCCGCAAAGTCCAGCAGAACATCGTGGACAAGCTCGCCAACCAGCGTCGTCTGGCGTCCGGGCAGGAGCCAGGCCCTGGCAAGCAGGGCGACGAACCGGAGGGCAAGCGGCTGAAGGTCGCCCTCGACAAGCTGAAGTCAATGGAGGGAGAAATCAAGCAGCTGAAAGCCAAGGGGAAAGGCAAGCAGCACCTGAGTCAGTTCCAGAATCAAAACGGTCGCAATCAGCAGGGCGACAACCTGAATCAGAACGCTGGCAAGGACAAGTCCGGGAAGGGCTCTCCCCCAGCCGGGGGGAACTCGAAGTGATGTCGCTCCCCTTCTCCTGGGCCTCCGCTCCCGCCCCAGGAGAAGATTGAGACATCAAGGGAGCAACCCGGCGAGCCGTTGAGGACGGGATCAGCGCACGTCAAAGAAGGATTGGAAGTCCCGGAAGAGCAGCTCCGGGCGTCCAAAATTGGAAACGGATGTGAAGTGGGTGCAGGGGGCAAACTGGAAAGCTTGTCAGCAGGCGACAGGCAGAGGAGGCTATTTAAGTCAGTGCCCGCTGGACTCTCGAAGTCCGAGCATTTCGCGATGGCGAAAGAAATGCTCGAGGAGGTGGAGCGAGGCGAACTGGGCCTCGGAGATGGCGAGTTGCAGGACGCCATTGAGAACCAAATGCAGTTTAAAAGCCTGAAGGAGTATCAGGCCTTCAGGAAGGGGCAGCTGGACCGCTGGGAGAAGCGGTCGAAGGAGCTCAGCCACCAGAGTGGTCACGAGCTTCACGTGGAGCTCCTCCACGAGATGATGATGCAGACTGGGATCTGCAAGTCGGACGAAACTCCGACAATAATCAAGCTTCTGAGAGCGGGGTTACCCATGGTGGGCTCGCATGGGGTGCCGGAGTTGTTTCCGGCCACCAACAAACAGGAACCGGACATGACGCCTCAGCAGCTGCGGGATCGGCAGGAAGAAACAAGAAAGAGGAATCTTCGGAAGGTGTCAAAGGCGCCGCAGGAGGAGAAGGAGAAAATCATGGAATCGCTCAAGGGCGAGGTCGAAGAGGGATTCCTCGAGGAACTCGACACGGAGTGGGTCGAGCGCGAGTCAAAGGGCGGAAAGGTCACATTCGCTTTCTTTCCGAGGTTCGGAGTGTGGCAGTTCTGCAACGAGACTGGCAAGTGGAAATGGAGGCCGATCGACGACGGCAAGGCAGCATTGATAAACAGATGCGCTGCAGTCGAGACCCCCGTGCGCCTGTGCACGATGGATCAATACTCTGAGGTGATCTTGGAGTACATGCGGAAATTGAAAGAGGTAGACCCTGACGCCAAGGTGAAATCGGCGAAGCTGGATCATAGGAAGGCGTACAGGTTGTTCAGGACGGCAGACGGTCCAGATGACGTCGTCCGAGTCGTGGTAGCGTGCGATCCGCACACGGGGGAAGCGAAGTACTACAAGGCCAATCGTCTCCTTTTTGGGGAGGCCCTGAGCGTATTATTTTACAACGCCGTATCGCTCACCCTGTCGAAGGTTGCAAGGCGGGTGCTCTATATACCCGCCTGCAACTACTTCGACGACTTCATAACACCCGCCCGATCCGACGATGATCAGATCTTGCCGGACCTGATCCGGCTGTGGTCAGGGTGCCTCAGGACCCGGTTCAACGAGGAGAAATCCGACGAGGGTCGGATGATTATCTTTCTAGGGATAGGAATAGAGGCGAAGGACGATGGTGTTGACTTTTTCCTGTCGGAAAAGCGGAAACAGAAGCTGAGGAAGTTGATCTCCGGGGTGCAGACGAGTGGCTCCCTGCCGCCGTCGGAAGCGTCCGTTCTAGCAGGAAAATTGGGGTTCTCGAGCTCTGCTCTGTTTGGAAAGTGCGGGAGAGTCTTTCTCCGCCCACTCTTCAGGCGGGCAGGGCAGAAGGAACAAAGATCTGACGCCAAGTTGAGCCAGGAGCTCATGCGGGCGTTGCGTTGGTGGATGGACGTGCTCGAGACTGGGTCGTTCAGGCGGTTCATTCCGCTTGACACACGGGCCACCGAACACCACATCGCGTACGTGGACGCGTCCATGTTCAGGATCGGGGCGATCCTGCACTCCCCTGGCGCTGAGGGAGGCCCGAGGACGGAGTACTTCAGCCAGTCCACTGCGGAACAGAGCGAGGGGAAGGAGGAGCAAATTGGGATAGCCTTCTTCGAGGCCTTGTGCGTCCTGCAGCTCCTTAAAAAGTACGGACGAGAACTCGAAGGGGGGACGTTAATTCTGTACGAAGATAACGACAACGTCGGGCACAGCCTAGTAAAAGGATGGTCCAAGAGGGACATCCTTAACCCCATCATCGAAGCAGTGTGGCTTGCCGCGGCGAGAATGGGGCTCCGCATCAGGGTCGAAAGGGTCGACAGCGACTCAAACCCCGCGGATTGCCCATCCCGCGGGCGAGTACCGGAGGTGCCAGCTCGGGAGGTGCCGGCCCCTGAACTCGGGGGAGAAATTGCAGAAGCCCTCCGGGCGTCGTACTAGGGCTCTCTCCACGTCGGGCGAGTGCAGGGTTGGCGACTTGAGGCGGCTGCCACAGCGTCGCGAGTCGCAATTTTGAGTTGAGAAAGCTGGTTGAGCAGCGGAACGGTCCGCGCCAGCACTGTTGAGTTTCCTT
>JASLPY010000193.1 GCA_030744755.1 Kiritimatiellia bacterium
TGCTCCCCGACGGACGGGTGGCGGTGATGCTCGAGAAAGATTGGTGGGGATCATTGGGGTTGGCCATCTTGCCCGCCCCCCCAATCGACGCACCGCGCTAGCCCACCTCTTCCGTATCATACTCGGCCCACATATACGGGCAGTTCGGATCGAACTGCGTCAGCGGCTGCGGGTTATCGACCTTGCCAATCGGCCTGACATTGGCGCCGGCAACACCGGTTCTTTCGTCGCCGATATCCTCGCGGCAGGCCTGCAGTTTTGCCTGCAGCTCAGCCACAACGTCCGGATGCTGTGCAGACACGTCGTTGGTTTCGCCGATATCCGCCTCAAGATCATAGAGCTCCAGCATACTCTTCCCTTCGTCGCTCCACCCCGTCTTGAAAACATGCAGTTTCCATTTGCCACACCGGACGGCCTCGAGGTTGTTGCGGATGTAGAAGAAGAACGCGTCGTGCGGAGAGCTGGCACCGGGTTCCCCCATGAGGAGCGGCTGAATGTCCTTACCGTCCAAGATCCTGTCATCAGGCGCCCGTCCGCCGGCCAGCCCGGCCAGCGTTGGCAGAAAGTCCATAGAGGTGGTGAGCTCGCCGCATGTCTGTCCGGCAGGAATCCGGCCCGGCCACCAGGCGATGAAGGGCAAGCGCTGCCCGCCCTCCCATGTGGTCCCCTTGCCACCGCGCAACGCACCATTGCTGCCCCCCAGATCCCCGCGTGACCCATTGTCGGAGGTGAATACCACCAGCGTATTCTTGTCCAGTCCCAGCTCACGCAGTTCATGAAATAGTGCGCCGGCGGCCCAGTCAATACACTCGACCGCAGCGCCGTAGCGACCGTTCTGCGCGCGCTCGGCGAAGCGCCGCGAGACCAGAATCGGTCGATGAACATGCATGTGCGCCAGGTAGAGGAAGAACGGCTTGGCCTGGTTCTGGCGGACGAACCGGATGGCGTGTTCAACGTAGCGCTCGGTTAGCCCCTCCTGCTCAGGCTGCTCCTCAGCCACCTCCTCGTCGTGCAGTAGCGGCAGCGGCGGGAATTGCTTCTCCCGGTTCTGGTGTCGTCCCATGTCGTTGCTGAAAGGGATACCGAAGTAGTGATCGAAACCATGGCGAGTCGGCAGAAACTCCGGCTGGTCACCGCAATGCCATTTGCCAATGTTCATGGTGGCATAGCCGCGTTCCTTAAGGAGCGTGGCAACCGTGATTTCCTCGGGGGCCAACCCGACTCCCTGTCCGGGAAACAGCACCCATTTCCCCTCGAAGGAGCCAAATCCGATGCGGGGTGGATAGCAGCCGGTCAGCATGGCACCGCGGCTGGGCGAGCAGACGGGCGAGGCAATGTAGAAATCCGTGAACCGCATGCCCTCTGCGGCCATTCTATCCAGAAAGGGTGTGGCATTGACCTCGGACCCGTAGCACCCCAGGTCGCCATACCCGAGATCGTCACAGTTAATAAGGATGATGTTCGGCTGATCTGTTGGTTCGCGCATAGCTTCTCTCTCTGCTCTCCGGGATCCGTCAATAGTCCGAAGAATCCTGATGCTTGGACCACTTGTTTGTCAAAGGATTACACAACATTTCCGCCGGCCATTTTCGGCGGTGGGAACCGGATCTTCATTGCACCCCCCACACGAATATAGGAGAAACATGATCGTGAATAGACACCGTTGCGGAGGTCGGCTCCGGACGGAAGTGGGGATATGGACACTCTCGAGATTATGAAGCCGGGGGGCGGGTATTGCCTGGCGCCGACCCATCTGATCCAGGACGACACGCCAACGGAGAATGTTGTTCGGATGTACGAAGCAGGCTTGAAATACGGGAGTTAAGGGGACGCCCAGGGGGCCAGGGCCTGCCCATCCGTAATACTATCGGCCAGTTTCTTGTTTTCTTGGCAAGATTCTGCATCCCTTTCGCCAATCATACTCGCACTCAAGGGCGGAGGGGTTCCTCGCCAATCCCCCGCGGAGCGGCTCCGCCGGATTCGCGAGAGGGACGAGTGCGAGTAGGAACGGCGATTCCCTTTGGTTGCGGCTCTGCTGCGCCGTGTAATCAGTGAAATCCGTGATGTTCCCAAAACACCTCGCCACCAACAACTGGGTACAGCGTAGAATCCTCGGCACTTGAATTCTATGGACGGTCACACGGGCGCGGGGATAGAGTCCCTGACATGAAACACCTATGGATATTGCTGGCTCTGGCCGTCGTTACGGGGGCGATAGCGAATGATGCGAAGCAGGAGGCCAAGAACGACGAGGATAAGCCGAAACGGCAAATGCTCTTCACAATCTTTCGCCCAATTATGCATGACATCGGATCGCGCAACACGGAGAAAGCGGAAGTAGTCTCCGGCCCAGTCGAGATGAAGATGGCGAACAACAAGCAGCCCGGCAAGCAATGGTGGGTTCGACTCGACCAGAGCAAATTCAAGGTCACGATCGAGGATTCAGCCGGGCTCACACTCACCAACGCGCTCGTCTGCGCGGAGCGCATTCCGACGGTCTACCTGCGTGCGCTCGAGGTGGTGTCGGAAGACGAGAAAGCCGGGCTGGCATTCTACAAGACACTCGGCGGCGCGGCGGCACACGGCGGACAAAGCTATCTCAACATGATCCCGCTGAAGCCGGCGCGCGCGGCGAGCGTGATCGTACACGAAGCGGGACACATACTCGAACAACGTGCTCGTAATACGGACAAGGATATCCTGGAGAAATGGGCTGAGGCAGTTAAGAAGGACAACATCGACGTGTCCAACTATGGCAACGGCGCCAACCACGAGGACCAGGCCGACTTCGCCCGTATCTACGCGTTCTGCAGTGACCAGACACTGGGCAGCAACAGGTTGGCGGAGCTGCGGGAGTTCTCCCCGGCGCGGTTCGACCTCTGGGAGAACATGCTCACGCTTGCCGGAGCCAGACAGGCGGATGCGCCTGCGCCGGCAAAGTCACGCGACTACAGCGAGCAGTGGAAGAAACGAATCAAACAGCTTGAGGACAATCTCGAAGCCGCTAGGGCAACTCGCGACCACGGGGCATGATTCATGCCTAGTGATTTAGGAGATTCAATTTTACGTCGGTGATCGTTGCGGTGTACGTATCGTCGTCGGGAGTATCGCTCAAAAGCGGGATGCAGTCGGGGCCGTTGATCGACCGGCCGACCGCAACCGATCCGGCCGTATCGCGAATTTCCCTCCCTGTCGTCGCGGGCATATCGCCGCCGGCATTCCCCGCCGCCACTTCCGTCCCGTTGACACACAACGCGATCGCGCCACCCCGCATCCACCGTGCCGCGATGTTTACCGGCTCAGCTGTCGCCGCCAGCGGCGTCTCCAGCACTACCGGTTCATTCTGCCAACGCTGCGTCGCAAACCGCAGCACGCCCTCATCCAGCCGCAGCGTATACCCAAACCGAAACGACCCAGCCGAAACAAGCACACCGTTTGACTCATCATTCACCGCCGGTAAGGTCAATGTCAGCGTCATGTTTCGCTTGGGCTGATGCGGAGGTTGACGCTTCGACCCGCGATCGCACACCTCGCCCTGCGCGAAGGTATACTCCGTCGGCTGGGGCAGCGGGTCTACCGCCGGGCCGCGACCCGAAATCGACCGTAGCCGCGGATCATATGTACACATCCGCTGGAACAACTCCGCCTGCACGTCGGCGTAGGCAG
>JASLPY010000194.1 GCA_030744755.1 Kiritimatiellia bacterium
AGTTCCACCCTGAAAGGTTCCACTATTCTCCCAAATGCCCTTGAACCCTTCCCCGAAATCCGCCACGACCATTCGCCCAACCGTGAATGGATTCGAGATAGCTGTATTTTCCCAGTTTGAAGGAACGGCATACACCAGTTCCTCTGCCTGAGCAGGATTTGTCCGACGACGGTACTCATCCATGTTGCTCACTCCGTCCTTATCAAAATCTCCACTTCCCTGCTCGGCAAGACTGCCAATATAACTCTTCTCCCAATCATCATCCATCTTGTCCCGATCCGAATCGGGCCTAAATTGAGCAATTAAATCCATTGGACGATCGGTGTAGACGGTCAGCTTCCGCTCCTTGCTCGCAACCGTTCCGTACCAACCGTCAAACATATGACCGGTGTTTGGAACAGCAGTAACAATCAGCTTCGTTCCCTCCTTGTACCATTTTGAACTTCCACCAGTGACCTTGCCTCCTCCGTCTGATGTAATGTTCACCTTGACCTCGGTCTTCCAATTCCAAGTCAGCGATGAAGCCTGTTTGATGACGAACGACACCCTCGGGTTACCCGGCAAGAACCAGATGCCCCCCTTGGGAGCCGAACCGGTTCCACTCCAACCGGTCACCTTACGGCGAAATCCTGGCGGATCCTCAACGGGGCTGGGGACAGTCGCAGCGACCTTTGAACCAGGTTCAAAGTTGTTCAACCCGACCGCCGGACTGGGCTTGCCGAATTCACTGAACACCTCAAACGGAACACCAGCGATCTCCTCCACCTTCAGGTGATGGATATCCAACCTCCGCTGGTACCAACTGAAAAAACCAACCTTGCCTGAATCGACACCGGTAATTTCAATCGGACCATAGTTAAATACCTTGGCTGTCCCGTCCGGGTCACTCACGATACTAAACTCGAGCTGGTTGCCTGTAATTGTCACATTCAGTTCAAATTCGCCTTGGTCTACCTTATGTGACGCGCTGGGAACAAATTTCTTAACGGAAAACGCCGCTCCCTTCTCCCAAAACACCTCACTCCATTCTCCGTTAACGACCTTTTGGACCGACACCCCGATTCGCGGCACACCGGCGCTGATATTCCGGTTCGAAAAGGCAAGCCGATAGAAATTCTGAGGATCTTTATAACGGAACACCAGACCATGACCATTGATCCAGCATCCTGTGAAGGCACAGTGGGGATAAGGGTGCAGCTTGGTGGAGATACGGTAGTCCTTCCACTTTGCGTCACCCTTGACCAGCATGCCTCCCACCCAATCAATGCTCGAGTTATACTCCTCATCCCCTACCTCAATCTCTGTGCCGACCAGACCGCTGTTGCTTGACTCGGAGAGAACACCTCCAGCTTCAGAATCGGTAGTGATTCCAACACTCCACAGCGGATAGCCCTCGTTCCCGCCCTCCAGGACATCATTCTCCTCATAGTTCATTGGAATCACTTCCTCCCATCCATCAAGCGGGCTGGGCATCTCAGCGACCTTTCCATCAACGGAGATATCACTAAAGTGAGAACCGGCCGGTATTCCCTCGGCCTGTCCCCAACTAACAAGACCCACATTGCCATCCGCGGCCACCGGAATTGAAAGGTTGTTTACCAGTTCATACTCGGTCCCGTCATCCTCGGGATCTTCCACCACGGTAATGGTCAATTTCGTTCCCTTGGCCTTGATCGTCACTTCAAACGGATACCCCTGCATGTACACGAACTCCGGATCCCAGTCCTCGGTGTAATCATCCCCGGCCAGGCGGGTTCCCTTGCCGTTCACAACCCGCTCCAGCAGCCAACCCTCCCCGGGGAACGTGTTACGCTCCGGCTCAGCGGCAAAGATGATCCGGTAAAAGTTGGCTGAATCCTTGTAGCCGAACACCAACCCGATGCCGTCGTCATCCCCGCTCATCAGGAGTGCCTTGTAAGTGTAGTTTTCACCTGTCTTGGCGTCGTTGATCAGCATTCCCGCCGAGTCGGGCGCCACAACATTGCTGTTTTCGAACAGGGTGTCGCCCCCAGCGCCCACCTGCCACCGGGTGGAACCGTTGAAGGCACCCGGCGGATGGACCGCGGTCCACTCTTCAAAACCGGAGGAAAAGTTCTCCTCCAGCAACGTCTGGGCTGTCACCGGCGTAATGGCGGCCAACAGCGCGGCAAGCACCAACCGGAAAGGGATCGATGTTTTCATTTTATGCGTTTTCATTATTATAATGCTGGAAAATGGGGATTGTTTGGCGATAATCCGGCTCCGTGCTTGAGTTTATGAAGCCGGAACAAACCGTATCGGGCGTTCTGGGCAACGACAACCTTTTTTTAAGCCCAAAGAGGCCTCATTCTCGATGAACCGCTTTTATGCTTTCATTGTCACCTGTGCCATCCTGAGCGCAGCTGGTTGCAGCGAAAACGACTCCAGCCCGACATCCCAAGTCAAACGAATGACCAACGGTATCCCGTCGGGCGAAAACAGCCCTGCCCCGGATTTCAAGGCCAAGCGCATGACCAACGGCGTCCCCCTAGCTCTCGATAACGAGTTGCAAAACCGAAAGGATGGCAAATGGTATTGGAAAGGCACGACCAACCTGTTCACTGGCATCGAGTTGAACCACCACACCAACGGAGTTCTCAAGTTGCAACTGCCATTCACCAACGGCGTTCCCCACGGCCATCGGATCATGTGGCATTCCAATGGACAAAAGGAAAGCGAAGGGAACTTTGAAAACGGCGCGCGCGCCGGCTTATGGAAAACCTGGTATCCCAGCGGCCAACCGGACAAGCAGGGAAAATTCGTAAACGGCAAGCCGGAGGGCATGCAGATCTTCTGGCACACCAACGGAGTCAAGTCCGTTGAGTGGATGCATCGTGACGGGATTCCGCACGGAGAAATGAAGGCTTACCATCCCAATGGCAAACTCAAGCAGCAGGGCGACTACTTGGAAGGACGCCGGAACAGCCAATGGATGGCCTGGGACAAACAGGGGGTGAAGATCCGGGAGGCCCTCTTCCTCAAGGGTAATCTCGTCACGGAAAAAGTGTTCGACGAGTCATCGGAGGCCAAAAAGGCCAAGCCGGCACCTCAAGGCGATGGCAGATAGGTCAGTACCACCTCCGCCTGGCCGGGCTTAAGTGGGACGGTTGTTGTCCTTCCGCTTGGCCAGGCAGCCTGAACGGCCACCGCCTCCCCGGCCGCGCCCAGCACCTGCGTCATGCCGTTGGCCGACCGGTAGCCGGAGACGGTCTGCACGGCCCGCGCCGGGCCCTTCGTCCCGTCCGCGTAAACCAAGCGCAGGACCACCCCCACGCCGCTGCCTTTCCCATCGAATGTCACCCGCAATCCCCCGGCCTCCGCTTGGTTGCGGAACAGCCTTGTTGCCGCCGCGTTCTGCGTGACGACCAGGTCCACGCGGCCGTCGTGGTCGAAATCAGCCAAGGCCGCGCCGCGCTGCTCGCCATCAACGTGCACGCCCGACTCGCCTGGGCCAAGCGCCCGGAACTTCCCATCCCCTTGGCCAAGCAGCCACAACCCGGTGCCGGCGTCGTTCCGCGGGTCCTCCGGACGAACCGCAAAAAAATTCTGGCTGAAAAACAGGTCGTCGTTCCCGTCGGCATCGACATCACCGACACAAACGGAGAACGCCGGTGACA
>JASLPY010000195.1 GCA_030744755.1 Kiritimatiellia bacterium
GCTCTTTCTTGCATCACAAGCCGCCAGTTACGTTACTGGAACCGTTCTGTTCGTTGATGGCGGATGGACCGCAGTCGATGGAAGATTTCAGCCGCCGGGTGTGTAATATTGCGACCGCATTTTGTGACCCTGAGGGCGCGACAACCTGAAAAAAAGAAAATTCCTGGCGGTGAGTGGGAATTGCCATGAAATGGTTCTTTTTTCTTCTGCTGCTGGCTAATGGCGCCCTCTATTTGTGGGCAACGAACTATACCCCGCCGGCCGGCACCGGCACCGGGCCAGCACTGGAGGACCGCAACCTGCCGGCGCTGGCGTTGCTGAGTGAGGTGGAGAGCGCAACCGGTACCAGTGAGATGCTCAATTGTGTGCGCATTGGACCGTTTGCCACTGAGGAGACCATGGCCCGGGCGTCCCGGCAACTGGTCAACCGCGGCTACGGTTTGACCCGGCAGAAGATCAGTACCCGTGAGGTGCGTAACTTTCAGGTGATACTCGGCCCATTTGGTTCCGATATTGCGCGTGATAACGCGCGCTCACGACTGGAGGGCCAGGGCATAGATTACGCACCGCAGCAGGGCGCAGCGGGCCAGGTATTGGTGCTGCGTACTTTTGCCCGCGAAAGAGCGGCTGGTGAATTCGCCGCTGGCCTTACCGGGAAGGGTTTCGAGGCCAGCGTACAACTCGCAGTCCGCACCTTGGGCCCACTGGGCTGGTTGGAAGTACCGGACGTGGTCACGCAGGAGCGGCATGACGAGCTGGCCGCGATCAACTGGGGTGACGCCATGGCCCGGCTGCAGCAGATTCCCTGCAAAGAGGGCCAGTAAGGGCGCTGCCAGGGCGACTGCTGGTAAAGTAAAATGACCCTTTTCCCGATCGGGGCCGTGAACTCCGTTTACGGCTACTGGATACAGCCCGCATAGCTCAGTTGGCAGAGCAGCTGATTTGTAATCAGCAGGTCGATGGTTCGAATCCGTCTGCGGGCTCCATCCTATACTGTTCCAGAGCGTCCGAAAGGGCGCTTTTTCATTACGTAAACCATTGATTTACCTGGGTTGACATGCTGATTATTGTTACCCGATACTATCCCATAGTGTTCCAAAGGGTTTTGTCCGATACCACAACGGGTAACGATTTAATTGTTACCCCTGCTGTTACCCCTAAATCAGAGGATTTCAATGAAACTGAGCGCCGCAAACCTCAAGAAGCTGAAACCTAGAGAAAAACGGTATGACGTAAAACTGGAAGGCAAGGGCCTTTGGGCTCGCGTTTACCCCAGCGGGCAGATTGCTGTGCAGTACCTGTATCTGATCCATAAGGGGTATAGCCGGCGGCGTATGACGTTAGGATATTTTCCAAAAGACGGCATTGCTTACCTGGAGGCGGAGTACCACGACAAATCGATGCTCCGGGGCAGAAAAGAGGATCCGCAAGAGGAGAAAGTCGAGGCTGAGCAGCGAAAGGCTGTGGCGGCGCAGAAGGCGAAGCTGGCAAAGACAGTAGCCGAGCTGGGCGGGCAGTTCATAGAAGAGCACAGCAAACGCGAGAAACGGGCCCGATCTGCGCGGGAGGACCAGCGGATACTGGAAAAGGAGATTATTCCTGTAATTGGGAAGCTCCGGGTTGAGGAGGTGGAGCGCCGCCAGCTGGTGGAACTGATTGAGCGGATCACACGGCGCGGCAGCCCGGTAATGGCTAACCGGGTGCGGGCGTTCCTTTCAAAGTTTTTCAACTGGGCAGTAGACCGATCAGTGCTGGAGGCGAGCCCAGCAACCCGTCTGCCGGCAAACAGGAAGGCAGAGAAAGTAAGGACCCGGGTTCTGTCAGACGAGGAGTTGCGTGCGTTCTGGACCGCGATAGACGGACTGGAGAATCCCATGCACCAGGCGGCAATACGGACCCTACTGCTGACCGGCCAGCGCCGGGCTGAGGTAGCCCGCCTAGCGCGATCTGAGATCAGCGGAGAGTGGTGGACGATTACCGAGGAACGTGCCAAGAACGGGATTGCGCATCGCGTCTACTTGGGATCCCTGACCCGGAAGTGCCTGAAAGGTGACGGCGAGTGGGTATTTCCGAGCAAGGCCGCAAACCATGTGAATCCCGATACGCTGACAGATACCGTACCAAAGATTGCGGCATTAGCCGGCATTGAGCATTGCCGCACCCATGATCTGCGGAGAACTGTCGGCACATTCGTGCAACGAAAATACGGAGCCGAAGTCATGCACAAGGTATTGAACCACGCGGGCGACAGGCTGACGCGGGTCTATGGTCAGTACGACTACGACAAGGAGAAGCGGGCTGCATTGCGTGCCTGGGCGCGCCATATTGAAGAAGTAGCAGCTGGTAGTAAATCGACAAAGGTAATCAACCTCAACGAACGGAGAGCCTAACCATGAGTGAGTATTTTTCAGTGGTGCTTTACCTGTACGGTAAGGTTCCCGGCATGCGGATCATGGGTGGGGGGCTTTCCCGTGCCGATGGAGAAGCGCTACGCGTGAAGCTCAGCAGTAACCAGCCGCTGGAAGACTTCCGCCTCGTACCGGACAAGGTGCTCTATGTGGGAGGCAAAGCCAGTCAGTCCTTCGAGGATGTTCTGTGGCACTGGCCACCGGACGATTCCTATAGCGATCCTCCCGAAACTGTGAAAACATGACGGTGCCTGCCCGTGTGACAGACTGGCGAGGTGTTTTCCCGGGGCAGAAAAGAAAAACGCCGGCATTAGTGGCCGGCGTCGGGCCGAGGCACGAAAACCTCGGTGTTGTTAAGGGGGATTCTAATTGGTCGAGGAGTTTTGTCAATGACTGAGCAGGGCGCGAACCAGCGGGTAATCGTTTATATCGACGGCTACAACCTCTATTACGGGCAGCGGGCCGCGTTCGGTGACAAATACAAGTGGCTGGACTTACAGGCTTTTTCGGAGAGTTTTCTGCGTCCTGAGATGGAACTGGTGGCGGTCAAATATTTCACTGCAATTACCAAGAGCACCGCTGGATCGAAACAGCGCCAGGAAATCTACCTCAAGGCATTGAAGGCGCATTGCAACAAACTGGAATTCTATTATGGCCGTTTTCTGGTCAAATCAAAACGCTGTCGAAGTTGCGGCGTCAAGCATATCGGCTATGAAGAGAAGAAGACGGATGTCAATATCGCCTGTGAAATCCTGAATGATACCCATCTCGACCGGTACGACTGCTGCTATGTGGTTTCCGGAGACAGCGATCTGGTGCCGCCGTTGCGGATCGTCGAGGAAAACTACCCGGACAAGCGAACCATTGTCGCCCATCCTCCCCGTCGGAAGAGTGCAGAATTGTGTCAGATCGCGGATGCCTGGTTCGCCATCGGCAAGCAGAAATTCAAGAATAGTCAGTTACCCGAAAAGGTCGTTTCCGCCCATAGCGTCGAGCTGAACAGGCCAGCAGAGTGGAAGTAGGTCATGGCTTTAGCCTCCCGCTATCAGCAGATAGCGAAAGCGCCAGAAGCGGAGTTTGAGGTATAACTGACTGGCCGCTGCCTAGCCCGACGGGGCGAAAAGCCGGGTTCCCTTGCCCGGCCTGGCTCGGCTCCATTATGCAAGGGGCACGAAGGGGTGTGCTATGGCCAAGAAAAAAGCCACAGAAGCGGACGAGCTGAAAGA
>JASLPY010000196.1 GCA_030744755.1 Kiritimatiellia bacterium
GGGCACCCGCGGCCCCCCCCCCGGTGTGGGAGTCGCGGCGCCAGCCGCGGTTGGGTAGCCGCGTGTACAGGCCTGGCGGGGGAGCCGGGGCCCCAGTCTTGGTGGGGGAGACGCGGCCCCAGGCTAGGTGGGGGAGACGCGGCCCAAGGCAAGTAGGCGGAGACCAGGACACACCAACCGTCACTGCACCCCATCCCGAGGGGCGGGGGCTGCGACGCAGCCCCAGGGGGGGGGGGGGGGGGGCGGGCGGCTGGGAGACGTCCCCCGGGTTCTGCGGAATCGAGGGTTACAGCTTCGAATCCCGCCACGCGCGAGAGTTAGTCCTTATAAGATCAACAGCTCACGGTTGGCGTTGTTTCTTGTCAAAAACCGCTTTGGCTTGTATTGGCTTGCCTTGGCCTGCCGATCAATGTGTCGAATCCTTCAGCTTCCACCAGAAGCGACTCGGCGAAGGCGGCCGACGGAAGGATTGCCATAATGGATACTGATGCCAACAGTCCTGTCTTGTAACTCACAACCTATATCCCCTTTTCCCTTATATTGTGCCGAACGGGGAGTATGACACAAAAGCTGCAATTATTCTTCCGGTCACTGCCGGATCTCTGAGAGACCAAGGTAGGGCCCGCTCGGAGAACGAGCCCTATTATTCAATTCTCAGCTTATATCGTTCATTATCGACTCTTGACGAATGCATCTTTGACTTCAGTTCTTTTACAATATCGGGCCGCGTTTTGCTCAGGTCATTTGTTTCTGCAATATCCTTTTCCAAATCAAACAGTTCAGCAATTTGAGGTTTCTTGCTCTTTAAGTTGGTAAGAATCAATTTCCACTGGCCTTTACGGATGGCGGTTTTCCCGCCTCGCTCATAAAACTCCCAGTAGAGATAATCATGTGCTTTCTGTGTTTTTCCCAACAGGCTCGGCAGGTAGGAGATGCCGTCTGTTGCCGGAGGCTCAATACTCGCTAACTCACAACAAGTAGGTAAAAAATCCCAGAATGCTGAGATGTGCTTGCTGACACTGCCTTTTTCGATACAACCTGGCCACCTGGCGATAAAAGGAACACGGATTCCACCTTCGTATAGATCTCTCTTTAGTCCTCGGAGCTTTCCGCTACTTGAAAAATAGGATGGGTTGGAACCACCTGTATGCTCGGGCCCATTGTCACTGGAGAAAACAATCAGCGTATTCTTATCCATTCCATGGTCTTTCAGTTTCCTGAGAATCAAACCAACGTTATGATCCATGTAACTGACCATTGCGGCATAGGTTGTCATTGGTTCCTTCTCCTGGCTCCAATGACGTGATATCTTCAAGCCTTCAGGCTCTTGGAACTTTCCTCTATACATCTTCTTGTATTCCTCCGGCGCACGCAGGCTCACATGGGGAATCTGAAATGCCAGATGCAGAAAGAAAGGCTTCTTTTCACGACTTCGCTCATCCAAATAGGTAAGGGCTTCTTTGGTGACTTCCGTTGAACTGTAAGCAGGACCTTCATGTTTAGTATTTCCGGGATATTTGACCTTCTTGCCGTTACGCCATAAGTATTCCGGATAGAAGTAATGCGCGTCCCAATGACTTGTAAAACCAAAGAAGTGGTCGAATCCTTTGCGATTGGGGAACGCTCCGTCTTGGGAATCCGCGGCGACTCCTGATTTGCCGATCATTGCGGTATGATAGCCGGCATTCTTCAATAAACGCGGAAGAATTATATCCTGTGGGTCTTCCCTCAATCCAAAGTTTTTGGCGTTTCCCCGCATGTAACTATGACCGGTGTGCAGACCAGTAAGCAGACTGCACCTTGAAGGGGCGCAAACGGTACTACCGGCATAATGCTGAGTGAATCGCATACCCTCGGCAGACATTTGGTCGATATTGGGGGTTTTGATTTGAGTTTGTCCGTAGCAACCCAAGTCCCCATAACCAAGGTCATCGGCCAGAATAAAGATTATATTGGGTTTCTTTGGTTCCGGAACCTTTGCCGTGACGCTCATGCAACCCGTTATGGCAAATGCGGCAGAAGTAAGTGCAGTTGTTTCAAGAAACCCGCGTCTAGTAATGTTAATACTCATCTTTCTGTTTCCTGTTCTTGTATTCCGCGTCTTCACTCTGCTGTCATGCAGACGACCGAGCCGTCGGACATGGACATGACGATCCGATTCGGCCCGGCGATCATGCCGTCGAAGACGGGTATTGTCTTCAGATCGTACTCAGCGGTTCGCTTTCCGGACTCAGAGTCATAGACCCACAGCATTGCCGCACCGCGGTTTTCGAATGTCGCTAGCGGATCCTTTGGATCAACCTTGTCCGGCGGGCCGGCGACGAACAGTTGCTTACCGGCGAGTGTCATTGCACGAATCCTTACAGGCGCCCATTGATGCCACACGGGCGCTTTGCTTCTTGTAAAACCGATCCCTTTATCCCGGCCCCAATCCTTATCGTCGAGCACAGGCTCATTGTCGTTGTCGTCGGCAAAGAGCAGATAACCATATTTGCCGGGTATGAACTGCGGGCTATTGACGGTTCTTTCCGGATAGCATTGCACGACGTATGTCTTCTTTGGACCGATCACCAGCAGTTGTCCTGATTTGGACGCGACGTTTGCGTGGTTGAATCCGGGCCATGTCTCGCCATACATCCAGAATATTCTGTGCCAGTACGTGCCGTCGAGGAAACCGCCGGTGGTAATTAGATGTCTGCCGGGCTTTCTTGCGCCCATGTGCCCATTCAGCTTCTTTTTCCGGCCCTTGTTCGGGTAGCCCGGGTAGCTGCCGAAATCCTTTTTGCCGAAAAAGTAATAGGTGGGGTTCTTCTTGAAATCGAAGGGGCCGTACACATCAGGAGAATCAGGATCCGGGCCCGGTCGGTATTGGGGTTTGGCTACTTCCAGTGATGGTGAGAGCTTGATCTGCCCCATGTAGAGGGCCCCGCCCTCACTGACGAGCAGGTCGCTGCGAGTACCCTCGATGTGGAACGCCGGCAGAAATGGTTTGCCATCCGTGTCGGTTCGAGTTCTTGACCACGTATCAATACGACCGCTGTGGAGCACCTTTCCGGTCGTCGGGTCGAGTGCATAAAGGAAGATACCGCCATCGATAAAACTCGAGCGCCCGGCGGAGCAGTAGACCCTACCGTCAAGAATCAGCGGACTGCCGTGAACCTTCCAGGGCGACTCGACACGATTGTCGACCACAATCATCTGCGAGGCCGGAGCGGCATGGAATCGCCAGACAAGCCGGCCGTCTCCGGCGCGCAGACAATAGAGCCAACCGTCAGCCGAACCAAACAGGACCAGGTCTCCCAAAATAGACGGTGGTGAATCGATCTGTCCGCCAACCATGTAACGCCACTTTTTCTTACCGTCGGCGATATCCAGGGCATAGAGCGTATTGCGGTTTTTTGCTGAGACGAAGACCGTGCCAGCGGCCATGACCGGAGGCGTTAACCGCCCGCCAATATCGATCCGCCAACTTCGCTTCAGTCTACCTGAAACCTTAGCGGTAGTTGCGCCGAACCGGTGAGCGTTTCGGCGATACATCGGCCAGTCACCCCGAGCGGGGCCCCTGGCCTGGGCCTTGCCATATGCCGGTCCCTTATGGAGTCGTCCGTCGAGTTTCTTC
>JASLPY010000197.1 GCA_030744755.1 Kiritimatiellia bacterium
AGAACTATTTTATCTGCCGTAGTATCCATAAGTTATGAGCCTTTTTGTCAGGAATATCGCAGTTTCCAACAAGCAATAGAAGCAAGAAACGCAGCTAACTACCGGTCACACCAGAAGATAAAATAGTTCTGACCCCTTTTAGGTCTTTAGGTCAAACGCGAGTGTTGAGCTTATGTCAGTGCCATTCAGGGCTGACCCCGATGCCCCTGGGATGCAGGGCTGTCGGGGTTGCCATCGAATTGGAGAGACGCGGGTGTTGCGACCCCTCCAGGACTCCTGCCGGGAGCACATGCACCTGCCTTTGAAAGGCCCTCCCAAACATAGGCCATCGGAACAATTACGCCATGTAATGTCCCGACCTTGGATTCGGGTCTGGCGATATGCGTTACGATACCAATGATGTTGCCGACGGAATCCCAGACAGGGCCCCCACTCATGCCCTTGTTGACATTACCATCCAAAAGAAACCGATGTTGACCAGGAGACAGCTCTCCAATGGCGCTTATGCGGCCTCGACAGAACGTGGTCGTGGGTTTGTGAAATACTTGGTAAGGGGTTTCTGCAAAGCCGATCCAACCGACCTCAATCCCGAGGGGGGGAATCTTGACAGACAGAACGTCCTTTCGATCCACGTCACAGTCATAAACGAGAAGGGGAAGCTCAGGACCTGGTGGAGGCGCATTTACTCGAATGACTGCAACATCTGTCGCCCCATTTCCACTCACGCCTTTGTCACTATACTTAACGATAATCTCCGTCCCGGAAGAATCATCAGCGTAGAGAACAAGCTTATCAATCGGAGGTCCAGGCAAGCTACATTCCGTCACGTGGTTTGCCGTAGCCACAAGAAACGCATCGCGATCGGGACTACACGCAGCGATCCATCCCGTACCCATTGACTCTCCGCATTGAATTCGGAGTATTGACGAACGATACTCCAGGCACTTTGCAACCCAATACTTCTCAGAACTCCGTCTCTCGGCATTCTCATCTGGCGGCATATCGATCTCCCTTGCCAGAGATTATCCCCCGCCAATCAGCAATCGTCAATCGTCAATCACTAAGATGCCGCCGTCGGAAATCAGCAGCCGAGTTCCGAGCACATAATACTAAATTACTAGACTCTCGGTGTCTGGCCCTTCTTTCTGGGACCACCGCAAGCACAAGACAATAATTCAGTATTGTGATGTCCCCGGAACTGTGTCCCCGGAACTTCAACGGTTGGCAGTTGGCGACGGCGGCAACGACTCAACTAACCGGCGGTGGTGGATCGCTAGTGGAACCATCGTGCGGTTCAGTTGCTGATTCGACTCTTTCCCTTTGCCGCCTCTGCAATTCCAGATGACCACCGTTTTCCCGTATATACTCTAGATCTGCTGAATCTACGGCTTCGATGCACCCTTCGACCAGGAATTCCCAGGTCGCGGCATCCCCCGAGTGTCTCCCGTTCCAGTAGTTCTCTGCATACTCGCGCATTCTCGTCCGACTGTACCGCTCGAACCAAGTGGTATCTACCCGAGTGAATCGAATCGCGTATGGCACCGACACCCGAAGAACGAAGACATCCGGCCCGAGCATGTCCCGGACATGTGCCTTACCTACATCGGAATCTTCGGCTACCCATAATGAGCAAAGCCGGCTAGCCGACTCCGGCCTAACTTCCCGGCGAACTTCCTCAAGCTCGAGTTCGATATCCCCACGCCTCAGGATTTTGTTCATGTGTTCACGCGAGAACCACTTCGTGTTGTCCGCTCCAATCCCCACATGGCCTCCTCCACGGATTATTGCGGCAATCTGGACACACTCGCCGGCGCGGGGCGTCATTATACTTTCCGGCAGCCCTTTAGTCCGCAAGTAGTCAATGCTCGTCTGACGAACACTTGTATGAGCTGCTCTTAGTTCGGGATCACCGATAGCAAAGAAGTCTGGGGCCACAAGCCTGCCGTGTCGCGAGAGAGCCTGGCAGGGGTAGAAGTTGCTGAGAGAAATCCCATGCACATACGTTCCAGGTGGTCTGATGAGTGCGGCCATCTTGGTACGTTACCTTCATCTCGTCAGGATTGCCAGCCGTCAAGTCGTTTTGACCCCCACCCACGCCACGCCCGTCATTCCACAAAAGCACGACAAGGTCCCTGATGCAATTCCATGTGAGCCCCAATCTGGTCACGCATAGTCATAATCCTATTCGAGAGTTTTATCTTCCTCGCCTGCTCCAATTCGTTTTCCGGGGATGCCTTTATCGCATCCAATATCTCGACGAATCTTCGTTCATAATTAAAGAAAAGGGGTCAGAACTGTTTTATCTGCCGTAGTATCCATAAGTTATGAGCCTTTTTGTCAGGAATATCGCAGTTTTCAACAAGCAATAGCCCCTTCGACAGGCTCAGGACAAGCAGCAAGAAACGCAGCTAACTACCGGTCACACCAGAAGATAAAATAGTTCTGACCCCTTTTAGGTCCTTACCTATCTCGCGAAGCGCCGGGCTGCTGTAAGCCTCGACGTCGTCTGCAAGACGAAGACGGGACCCCGACTACTGCCCAGACTTGCTCACGGATGTCCCCCGAACTCCGCACCGCTATCGCCACACCTTCTGAAAGGCTTTCGCCGTCCGGGCGCCCGCGCTGCGCCCGGCGCGGGCCAGAAGTGCCTTGCTACAGCCGCCGAACAAGCCCCAGTAGCCGCGCAGCTTGTGGTGGAACTTCTGCTTCATGCCCTGCGGTTTCAGGAAGTGCCCATCCACCTCGAAGGTCGTCGCGCCGCCGATGAACACGCCGATGAACGGGAGCATGTACCGAAGGAAGCGGCTACCCTCGTCGATCCGAATCACCCGCACAAACACGTTCGGCGCCTCCGCCTGCGGAGCCATGCCGCAGCGAACGTTGAACTTCTCCCTCATCTTCATCGCGAAGCCCTCCACGAATGCCTCCAGGATCCCCTGCGTGGGGAAATCGGCATGCACGCTCGCCTCGTCGTCCGTGATCGCCAGGAAGCATTCCGGGCAACCCGGCGTTATCAGGTGCGGCGGGGTCACGAATGGCATCGGCATGGGCTCCTGACACGGCGGGGGGACGAAGATCACCGACCCGCAGAATCCGCACTCGCTCTGCTTGCCCGCATACTCTTCCGACACCGACACGAAGTGACCGCAACTGCAAGGCACTATGATTCCCATGTTCTGCATCCTTCCAGAGGGGCCATCACGCTATTCCCTTAAATCATCAATTATGACGTTCTCTCTCGACATTATCTTTGCTTATTGGCAACAAAAGCAATGGCGACGGCTTTTTTTCTACCACGGCCCCAGGTCTGCCGAGGGCGGGAAGGTACGGAAAGCACGGACGCGTTAACGGCCACGGCGACAACGGCCACGGCTTTTTGCCACGGAGAGCACGGACATTTATCGGAAAGGGCGACAACGGCCACGAGCGCAGAGTCGTAATATGGAGTGCGGTAGCCCGGTACCGCTTTCACATGTCGAGGCCTGTCCTGAGACCTGTCCTCCGAAGCCTGTGAAGAAAAGGGGTCAGAACTATTTTATCTGCCGTAGTATCCATAAGTTATGAGCCTTTTTGTCAGGAATATCGCAGTTTCCAACAAGCAAT
>JASLPY010000198.1 GCA_030744755.1 Kiritimatiellia bacterium
GCCCGGGCCTCCATGCCCGAGCAGCCTTCAGCCAATTGCAGGACCATGCAGAACAGAATTGCGATGGCCTGGTGGCTGTGTCGTGGTATGAACCAGCGCACTTGGCCCCGAGGCAGGGGATAAACCGTCATCGTCTGGCCTCCCTGCGGACTTCGTTGGCACAGGCCCTTGGAGCGGGCGGTGTGGTGTCACATCTGCGTGTTAAGGATTACAGTTGTCTGCCGGGCAAATCCGTGGCCCCGATGCCATCGGTCCTTGATAGCAAGAAGTATTCTATCGGGAGGCGGATGGTCAGTCAAGGATAAAGCTGGATTTTGTTCGTATATTGTTCGGGTGCAATTCAGGGTAATAACCCCCGGATTTGTTTATGATCGATCATCACCATAGTCATCGCCCACCTCTCATGAGCTTGCGTGAGTGGTTGAGTCAAGCATCCCGATGGGCTACTATCGAAAACCATGCGAATCCAGATAACAGCGAGGCGTTTTGATTTCCCGAAGCTTGTCCGCGCTCATGGGTGGGTCTTCCTCTCGCCGTTTGAGTGGTCAGACGAGACACGGGTGTTCTGTCGGCCATTGCGTATTCCATCCGGCAAATGCGTGCGTATCAGAGTCTCGGCTTCGAGGCGGGACGACAAGTCAGTCATCCGTGTCAGTGTCAACGAGCAGTTGTCACGACCGGAACGGCGGTGTGTGCGGTCACAAGTACGTAGAATGCTGTGTCTTGATCAGGATTTCACCAGCTTCCACGCCATATGTGCGGGTCATCCGATCCTCGGGTTTGTAGATCAAGCGAAGTGCGGGGGCATGCTACGATCCCCGACGGCTTTCGAAGATCTAGTGAAGACTGTCTGCACAACCAATTGCGACTGGCGCAATACAAAGAAGATGTGTGACTATCTGTGTCGCCTCGATGCCGGCGGATTCCCGACGGCGGAGGTCCTTTGGGGGTACTCCGAGAAGCAACTCATGGCGGAGGTGCCGTTGGGCTATAGAGCCGGAACTGTGCGTACGGTCGCCGGACTCCATGTGGCGGGACAGTTGCCGCTAGACCAATGGGCTGCCGCAGGGGACTGGGGGAGAATCCGTGACTCTCTGTCGGGGGTCAGAGGCATAGGCTCCTACACGGTCGCACATATGCTCGTCCTTCTCGGGCACTACAGTACCATCCCTGTGGATTCGGAGGTCATGAAATATCTCCAGAACACGCATTTTGGCGGGAAGAAGGTCTCCGAAAGAGAGGCCATCTCACCGTACGCACCTTATGGAGATCACAGTTTTCTGGCTTACAAATTCGGGCGGATGGGCAGGCGGCTGAACTACGTCGACAAGTGAAACTCAGCGGCACAGCTTATTCTCGACCGCTGGAGCGCCTTGTTATTCATTCACTATCAATTCAGTAAGGCTCTTAACCCACTCGAGACATGGTTCATCGATGGGTGCGATGCTCCGTCTCTTCTGAGCCAGAGATTCTGCATATGCCATGATCCAGCGTTGAGACAGGTCTTCTTCATCAATCAGTTCACTTGATAAGCACCTATCATAGATACTGTCAATCCAATCCGCGTATGTCATGATTTATCCGGCCACAAAGGTGGGATAGAAGAGTAGGTAGTTGATTCTTGTATACTTGTATATATGCTATGATTGCTATCATGAGCAATTCACCGAAAGTGCCCAAGAAGACCAAGCCGGAACTGACTGTTCATCCTGCCACCGAACCATCCCCCGAGACCAAGGCCAAGATCACCACGGAACTGGGCGAAAGCCTCTCTGAAGCTCTTGAGCGGGCCGTCAGGGAACATGAGGGTGAGGATAGCCCGGATGTGATATGATTGACCGCGATTGGATCGTAGGAAGACTGGCTATGCCAACTGAGTACAAGCGAATACGCTGTCCGACTTGCCACGCTATTCGCCGGGCGGACCGCAACGCGCCGGATGACCTGATGCACCTGGCACTGACATTTCTGACAGGCGGCTTGTGGCTGGGCGTGTGGGTCTGGAGGGCGACCACCCGCGATCCATGGCGGTGCGGGGTGTGCGGGCGGAACCTTGGTGGTCGTACCCGTACCCCGCTGTGGGTGGACGTCCTGGCGGTGGTGATTCTAGCGGCGATTGTAGCAGTTGGCCTCGCGCTGTGGATCGCGGCGGCGGCGGGACAGACGCGTTAGGAACTACCGGTCGGCGACTGCAAAGGTCTGCCAGCCGTGATCCACCGATCCTAAAACCGCCCCTCTGAGCAGTGGAAGCTCTCCCGGCCGAGGATAGCCCTCCGCCGGCAATCGGTTTGATGTGTGATACTGCAGGAGTCGTCGTCACATTCTTTGCACGCGGCCAAGCGGGCGACCAGGGTGGCGGCGAGGTCGACCACCGCCGGGAGACCATCGATCGTAACACCGTAAGGACAAATATCAGGCGCGCCTGCTGCGGCCCGCCAGGCAAGGGCGGTTCGACAGGCCCGGCAGTGCGATCTCATTCGACAATGCGCCGATGTGGCGAAATCACGCATCAGGACCATTTCGACACTACGGTCGCCAAACCGCTGTGCCCGCCGTTATCGGGGGTGTTGTAGCAACTCGATCGATCGTTGGTTATCGTGAAGGGGCCATCGCAAACTGTCTGCGATTTGGAGCCGGCGAAGAAGAAACTCTGGGCTCCGTGCAAAGTCATCGGTCCGTACATTGCGTGCGTCCAAAACGCTTCCATCTCGATACTCGCCGAATTAAAGGTGGCCTCGATGACAAGATCCATAAACGGAAAGAACAAAGCACCCTCGTCCGGACAGCCCGGCCAAAGGGACATCATCCATTCTCCCGTGACAGGCACCGTGTAACGATACTTGCAGTTGTCGCCCGCAACCTGCGTGAGCGTGTAAGGACCGGCGGGTGTGGGCGGTATCACTGAGAGCATGTATCCTATGACGCCGCCTCCGAACTCCTGGCGGCACCCTGTGCATACGACGATGGACGAAAACATCACCTCCAGACTAACCGGGGTCCTGTCCGAGCAATAGCCGCAGGGACTGGAAGACCCGCCGCCGCTGCCGCAGCAACACCCAGCGCGATGAAAACCGCCGCTCATTCGTCACAACTCCCATCGACGCCATTTTCGTACTGGAACCAGTATTCAGTAGATCCGCCCTGGTCGACCTCTTCCACCCAGACAATCACGTCGTCGGGTACGGGCTGGAGAGTGAAGGTATAGTCGTCTGTGTCGAGATTAGACACAGCCACGCCGTTGCCCAGTGTCCCGCTTCCGCTGTTGCCGTCCTCGATAGTGTTGCGGGCGGTCCCGGACCTGCCTCCGGAGAGGGTCGCCCATCCTCCGTACCCGGCCGTCGCTTTGTAGACTTCCACGAAACTATATGACCATCGATTCGTTCCATCCGCGCTGCTGCCAGTGAGCTTGCCCCAGAAACCGCCCGATACCGGCGGCTTACGACCGATACGGACCACCGCCCACTTTGTCCCCGTGCCTGATTCGACCCAAAGGATCTGCACAGGTCCGGACTTAGCGCTGACCAGTTTGGCGGCGTCTCCGTTGGCGATGTCGGCGTATTGATGGGTAGCGTCTGTGATGTTGATTTGGCAGATTGTTGTGCC
>JASLPY010000199.1 GCA_030744755.1 Kiritimatiellia bacterium
AAGATGAACGGGTCGCCCCCTTTAAGGCGTACTACGATTTTCCCTTTACGTGCCTTTTCGATCAGCAGGGCATTGATCGCGTCTTGGGTCAACGTCGCGTGCCCTGCCTTCTTCCCCGCGTAGATGCGTTCTACGTCGTCGCGGACAAAGCGCATCATGTTCCGGCTTACGAGGTGATCGTAAACGATCACATCGGCCCGCGATAGCCAGTCTTTTCCTTTAAGAGTCAGTAGTCCCACGTCGCCGGGGCCAGCCCCGACGAGAACGACGTGTCCGTTTTGTAAGCGCGGATCAGTCATTGTGCGAATGGACGTGGTTGGAAAGAGTGGCGAAATCTTCCAGCGACAGTGTTTCCCCGCGTCGATTTAGATCGATCCCGGCCAGTTCAGTCCTTCCGTTTTCTTTGCTGAACATATTTTTCCATCCTTTTAAATTATTCTTCAACATTTTTCGTTTGTGGAGAAACGCTGCATTTATGATGTTAAAAAATGTTTTTAAATTATCGACCTTCACCTTGGGCTGAGCCAGTGGCGTCAATGTCACCACCGACGAATCGATTTTTGGCTTCGGCGAAAAGGCGTCTTTCCCCACTTCCAGGAGCCGTTCCACCTCGCAATGGAACTGCATGAATACCGAGAGCGATCCATAGTCACGGGTTCCGGGTTGCGCCGTCAGTCGGTCGACCACCTCTTTCTGTAACATTACGGTCTTGCGGGTGATGTGCGACCGGTAGTGGATGAGCCGTTTCAGGATATGCGTGGCGGCGTAGTAAGGAAGATTGGAAACCACCTGGTATCCGGTTCCAAGCGTTCCGTAGTCATATTTTAAGGCATCGGCCTCGATGAGCCGGAAATTTTTATTTGATCCGAACCGTCTGTTCAGCGCTAGAGAGAGCTTGGTGTCAATTTCAATCGCGGTTAAGGATTCCGCCTGCTCCAGCAGGAGTCCGGTAAGGACTCCCTTCCCGGGACCAATCTCAACGACGGGCCGGTCGGAGGATACCCCGGCGAGTCGAACAATTTCCCGGGCGATACCTTCGTCGATGAGAAAATTCTGTCCCAGCGGCTGTTTTTTCATTATGGGTTGGCGGGAGTAGGTTTCGCAAGTTGCGCCGCCACTCGTAACGCCCGTTTCAAGCTGTCGGGCGAAGCGGTTCCTTTCCCGGCAATGTCAAAAGCCGTGCCGTGGTTCACCGACGTACGAATGACAGGGAGCCCCAGGGTTACGTTCACCGCCGTCCCCTTATTGGCCATCTTGACTGGGATCATCCCCTGATCGTGATACATCGCTACCACCGCATCGTACTGGTTTGGTCTGAGCCGCGAAAATAAAGCGTCGGCAGAAAAGGGTCCAACCGTTTCGATCCCTGCGCTTCGCACTGTTTCCATTGCAGGAACGATGGCGGTCTCTTCCTCTTCGCCAAAAATGCTGCCATCACTACAGTGTGGGTTGAACCCGGTCACGGCAATGCGCGGAGATTCCGTCACGTGATCTATCAACCAGCGGTGAGTGAGCCTGAGGGTCGTTGCTATGCGCTCGCGGGTGATGAGCGGTTTTACAGCATCGAGCGGAACGTGAGTGGTCACGAGCACTACGCGCAATACGTCTCCGGCCAGCATGAGCGCAACATTTTCAGCGCCGGTATATTCTGCCAGCAGTTCAGTGTGTCCCGGGTAGGCGAACCCGGCGCGGTGGATGCTTTCTTTACTTATGGGAGCGGTGGTGACGGCATCGACTTTCTGGCTCAGGGCTAGGTCGACAGCGGTCCGGATGCATTCGACGGCAACCTTTCCCCCTTCTGCTCCAGGTTGACCGATGGGAAGGCTGGCCGGAACATTGCCCAGGTTCAGTACGTCGAGGGTACCGGGTGTGAATAAAGCTTCTTCAGGCGATGTTATCGGGTGAATGGATACCGAGGGTGCAAACTGCACGGCCGTTTTGCGCAGGCAGGCCGCGTTGCCCACGACAAGTGGGTGACAGAATTCATGGGTCGATTCATTCTGAAATATCTTGACGATGATTTCAGGGCCGACACCGGCAGGGTCGCCCATTGTAATGGCGATGCGTGGTAGGTCTTCCAATGGCCGGTGTCCTCCAAAAGCCTTCAAGCCTGTCTGTTGGTGGGTGGAACCTCCGCCCGCCTGAGAGATCGTTGGGTTAGCCTCTCAACTTTTGAATTTTGCCTTGAGTCTTTCCGTGGGAGGCTGTGGGTTTGGGACTGGCGGCAAGCACTTCCTCTGTTACACTGGCTTCATATTTCTTAAAGTTTTCAACAAATTCTTCCGCCAGTTTGCGCGCCCTCTTGTCGTAGTCCTGTGCACGTTTCCAGGTCTTTCTTGGGGTGAGGATATCCTTGGGCACATTATCGACCGACTCAGGGACATGTAGCCCAAATATCGGGTCCGCTTGTGTTGGGACCTCGTTGAGGTGCCCCTCAAGGATTGCCTTGATCATGGCCCGGGTATGTGCGATTGAGATCCGGTGTCCTACCCCGTAGGACCCCGCAGTCCATCCCGTATTGACGAGCCAGCAGTCAACCTTGTGCTTGGCGATGAGCTTGCCCAGCAAGTCAGCGTAGACTGACGGATGCAGTGTCATGAACGGGGCACCGAAGCAGGTGCTGAAGTTAGCAGTTGGTTCTCGGCTGAGACCTTTTTCGGTTCCCGCGATCTTGGCAGTGTAACCCGAGATAAAGTGGTACATGGCCTGTGCCTGGGTCATCTTGGAAACCGGGGGCATCACGCCGTAGGCGTCGCAGGTGAGCATGATTACGTTTCTGGGATGTCCACCCATGCCGTCGGGAATTGAGTTTTCGATGTGGCTGATCGGGTAGCTGGCCCGGGTGTTTTCCGTCAAGCTTGCGTTATCCAGCTCGAGCCGGCGCGTGTTTGGATCCATGATGACGTTTTCCAGGATCGTTCCGAACTTTTGCGTGCATTGATAGATTTCCGGTTCCGCTTCCTTGCAGAGCCGAATTACCTTGGCGTAACAACCCCCCTCGAAGTTGAATACCCCCTTGTCACTCCATCCGTGCTCGTCATCGCCAACCAGCTTACGGTTGGGATCGGCGGAAAGCGTGGTTTTCCCTGTGCCCGAGAGGCCGAAAAAGACGGCTGTATCATCGTTTTTCCCGATGTTGGCCGAGCAGTGCATCGATAAGACCGAATTTTCTTTCGGGAGCAGGTAGTTCAATACTGAGAACACGGATTTCTTGATTTCGCCGGCGTAACTCGTCCCGCCAATCAGGACCATCTTTTTAGAATAGTCGACGATGACGAAAACTTCCGAATTGGTGCCATCGATGCTGGGTATCGCCAGGAATCCGGGAACGTGTATGATTGTAAACTCCGGATCACGGTATCCCTTGACGCCCATGCTCGCCATTTCCTTCTGCGCCTCGTCGGGAGAGGCCAGCCTTTCCAGGTCCCTGACCTGGAGGAACATGTTGCGTGCGAATAGGCTGTGCCACGCAGTCTCGGTGATGACCCTGATGTGTAACTGGTTGTCCGGGTCTGCGCCGGCACAGCAGTCCTGAACGTAGAGCAATTTATTTTGCAGG
>JASLPY010000019.1 GCA_030744755.1 Kiritimatiellia bacterium
GCTTGGGGGAACGCTATTCTGACACCACTCCATAACTCCATTACTCCACGCTGGTTGCGCCACAGCGCAATCGGCTCCAGTATCCGTCAATTTCCTTTCATGAAATGCTATCTTTTCCTATGCTTCGAACCGGGACCTCAATCAAATCATGAAAGGTGCGAACAGTTATGAGAAGATGGATTGGAGCCTTAGCATGTGCCGCAGTGGGAGTTTTGCTGGCGCTTTTCACCCCCATAGCAACACTGAGTCCACTGGGTCATAAAGTCCTGATGGGTCTGTTGGCTGGCGTAGGTTTATGGATCTTCCAACCGGGGAAGATGCCCTTCTCTGTTGCCTCCTGCCTGGTGATGGCCATTTTCGTAATGGCGGGAGTTAGCGAAAAGCTGGTTTTTGCAGGCTTTACGTCTAAAGCAACGTGGATTCTTATTCCTGCAACAGCCTTCGGCTATGTGTTGACGAAGACCGGACTGGGCAAGCGCCTGGCGCTCCTCGTTATCAAGACATTCCACCCCACCTACCTCAACATGACCTTTGCCTGGTTGATCATCGGGCTGATTCTGTCCGCCTTCACCCCGTCAATCCTGATTCGCATTGCCATCGTGATGCCTATTGCCACGGGCTGCGTCAGTACGCTCAAGCTTGAACCCGATTCCAGGGGCAATGCATTTATCTTACTGATCGCCTGGGCCATGGCGATAATCCCCGGATCGGGCTGGCTCACCGGATCCCTATGGGGGCCGATAACCATGGGCATGTACGGAAAGACCGAAGGGCTCGGAGGGCTGATTACGCAGGGCTCATGGATCCACGCCATGATGCTGCCGATGTTTCTCCTGACCGGGTTGATTATCGCGGGGCTGTACCTGGCGCTTAGACCGGGCAAACTTATCACGCAGACCCGCGACGCTTTTGTTGAAGAATACAAGGAGCTTGGTCCCTGGAGCCGTGAGGAAAAATGGGCTACGGTAATCATGGTGCTTACCTTCCTGCTGTTCCCGACAGAGAAACTGCATGGATTGGGCAACGTGCCCGCATGCCTCATGGCCTTCTTCCTGCTCTTTGCCGTGCGGGTACTGGAGCCCGCCGATGTTGCCAAGGGTGTGGCATGGAACCTGATCATCTTTCTCGGTTGCGTCCTCGCCCTGCCGGCCATATTCGGCAATCCGGATGTAGGTGTCTCTGCCTGGATCAAAGAGTTGATCTTTCCCATCCTTACCCATTTCGGACAGAACCCATGGATGTTCGTAATGGTCGTTCCCCTGCTGATGTTCGCCTGGCGTTTCCTTGATATCGCCTGGATGATTCCCACCATGGCCCTGCTGGTCTCCATGCTGCCGTTCATCCACAGCGAGTTCGGGATTCACCCGCTGGTGACAAGCTGCCTGATGATCATGGCCGGCAACTTCGCTTTCCTCCACTACATGCAGCCCTTCGCGCTAATGGGTTCGGCCCTGGCCAAAGAACGGAGCTGGACGCCAAACCAGTTGATGCGGTACGGCGTGGTCTACCTGGTCAGTTGCATGATAACCCTTGCCATCAGCATCATCTACTGGCAGCAGACCGGGTTCATCGAGTAGTTTCTTCACGAGAAGTAGTTAGAGCCTGTCAGAAAAGGGGTACTGGAGCCCGGCGGGCCTCCTCCGGCCGCGCAATGCCAGCGCGTTTGCCTGCGACAGCGAGAACTTCGTTCACTTCTGTCACATCTATGCACATTGCTTGCTCCATAGCGGCGGAGGCCCGCCGCACTCCATGCACCTCCCTATCCACAGCGGGAATTCTCGTTGTCTCCCCGGGCTTGAATTGTGCTGAAAAAGTCTGAAAGATAGACGAAACCAGCCTGCAGCAACGCTATATGTGTGAAGAGAGCTTAATGGACTGGAAGAAACTTATCGATGAGCATGGCGCGAAGCTTGTTCTTTATGCCCGGCAGTGGTGTGACAGCCTTGTCGACGCAGAAGATGCAGTCCAGACCGCTGTTGTTAAGCTCTGGAAGAAGCACGAAGCCGATGAGAGCCTGCCGCTGGGGAGAGTCTTCGTGGCGGTTAAACATGCGGCTATTGACACGGTCCGGAGCAGCAAACGGCGCAGGCTCAGAGAGCTAAAGGCAAATGAGGAAGAACTGGAAGGGACCAGCCTGTTCGAAGCCGCCGAGATCGAGGAAGAAAGACGGAAGCTCATTGAGCATGCCCTGGGGAGGCTGCCGGTCGAACAACGCGAAGTGATTGTGATGAAGATCTGGAGCGAAATGACCTTCAAGGAGATAGGTAGAGCGCTTGGGATATCACAGAACACGGCCGCTGCCAGGTACAGGTACGGGTTACGGGCTTTGGTTAGGATGTTACCGCATTCGACGGCGTCCACCTCGTAGCGGTGGACGTACTGGGAAACGGAAGTAGGTCCACCGCTACGAGGTGGACCAAGCGATAGGGTGGTGAAGATCTGTCGCTATGGAAGTGCACGCTGATGCAGAAGAGCCCAGAATAGTATGATGGACGAGGAACTGAAAAAGCTTGAGGCGGAACTAGCCAGATTAAAGCCACGGCAGCCCAGCCGGCGCCTGGAAGCAGGCATCGCCGGTGAGTTGGCGAATCCCCAATCAGGCAGTGTTGCCTGGTGGAAGCCTGTTCTTGCGGCAGCGGCGACTATTGCGCTTGCCGCTGGCGCCTGGTCCTTCTTCATTCCCGGGCAAAAGGTGCCGAAGGTTGCTGAGGTCTCTCCGCCTTCCACTGTTGCTGTCGACACACAGAACGATCTTGCCTCGGCACGGACTTCTGCGGACAGAGCCCGCCGTGTTTTTCGTCCAGTGAAGGTGCAGACAGCGTTGCTGGGATACAGGGATGACGGGATAATTCTGACCTCGCGGAACAGGCCGGTACGCAGCAGATCGTGTCAGCTGCTAGACTACGTGGAACTGGAAAGTCTGGATGGAAAACGAAAGATCATGGTGACGAAACCCAGGAAAGAGATTGTGCTGGCAAGGGCGCATGTTCTTTAGCCGGGTGAACGGAAACAAAACAGAGGAGGGTGAAGGATGAAGAAGATGATCGTATGTTGGTTTGTTGCGGCGATGGTCGCGGCGGTGGGTCTGGCGGGAGCTGCCGAGGAGGCCGAAAAGGAGGCGTTTCTGGGAGTGTCGACAGGACCCATTGGAGAGGCCCTGGTGAGTCATCTAGGCCTGAAAGATGGGCTGGGGCTGATCGTGACGCATGTTGCGCCCGGGAGTCCGGCGGCGGAGGCGCTCGAGAAAAACGATATCCTCCTGAAAGTGGGTGACCAGAAGCTCGTGAATCATGACCAACTGGCCACGCTGATTCGCGCACAAGGTCCAGGTGCCGAAGTTAATCTGGAGGTCATGCGCGGCGGAAAGACGCAATACAAGAAGGTGACCCTAGGGGAAAGGGAAGCCCGGAAATGGGGACGTGGCCGCTGGAAGGGCGCATGGGATGGGAGTAAATGGCAACACGGCGAATGGCCTGAATTTCACATCTCCGGCCCCATGGTCAACTGGTTCAATTCCACCAACGTCCCCGGGAACCTGAAAGGCCTGAATGGCGAAGGCGTCGAAGAGCTGATGAAGGGGATCAGAGAGAAGAGCAAGGAATGGCACAAAATGTCGGACGAGGCCCGCAAGGATATCATGGACTCCGTTAGCAATGCCGTGAAAGAGGCCCACTCGTCACACTCATTCCGTATCAAGGACATACTTGGCCGTCACGGCAGCAAGAGCGTGTCTTCAAGCGCATCGGCCAGCATCTCGACAACGATGATTGACGATGACGGCGTTACCATTTCGATCTCAGACAACAACGAAAGCCGCCAGCTGACCATCAAGGATAAAGACGGCAAAACTGTTTTCGATGGTCCGATCACTACTGACGAACAGATGGAGAAGATTCCCGAGGAGTACAAGGACCGTATCAAGGAACTCTCAGACACGGTTCATATTGATGTGAATGTGGATCTGCAGTAGTAATGAACAAAGGGATGCAGCGACAGTCACAGCGGAATTCCTCTGGCACGTTCTAACTCGCCGATCGGCCGCAATATGTGGTAGATCCATTCCCGGAGGGAGCATCCGATGCGAGAAACACGGCAACTGAAGAGCACGAGCGTGATCACGGCAACCATGACCGTGCTCTTCCTGATCCTGACTGCCGTCTGCTCCACGGGACGCGTCCCTCCACCGTCAGAGACGCCGGCCAAGATCATCATCAATGGCCGCACCTCCACGGCAGTCGATATCAAGATCGTGAAGGTAGGGCAGGAACTGCCCGACACCCTGTCGGCGCCGAAAATCAAGAGCATTCGCGGTTACGACTGGTACGTGAGCGAGCACTTTGCCTTGAGGTCGGAAGTGGATGAGAAGCAGTCGCGCGACTACTTGACGATCTCGGAGTTGGCCTATCCGCATTACGTGTGGATCTTCGGCGGTGAGCCTGCCGGAATCGAGACGAAACGCATTGCCTTGTCGTTTTCAAAAAGCATGGAGCGGCTCAAAAAAGCCAGCGACATTGATTTTGATGGCGTAGGATGGCGCGGCGGAGGCGGAGGCGTCACCCTGCACGGGAACCGGGTCTCCTACAACTATCCCGGTGGCGGACTTCGGTCGCATAAGCGGGGCTTGGTCATGCACGAGAACCTGCACGCGTTCCACATGCATCGGGCCGACCGTAGTTCCGACGATCTTCCCGTCTGGTTCTATGAAGGGATTACTCACGCCCTCGAGCAGCATGTGTATGATCCGGAGAAAAGGCAATTGACGATCCTGGTGCTGGATCGCCTGTCAGGCAACAACTACACGGATTCAGGCTTGGCCGATTTGCGGAAGGACTTTGTCGAAGCCGAACAGTTCTGGCTCGGCAAGGAGGGCATGGGCTACGAGCCGGATATCTACCAACTATGGATGCAGTTCCTGTGGTCGGACCTGGACCGCCAGATGCGCCATAGAGTCTGGCTTAATGAGCGAATGGCCCTGGATCTGAGTATTTCCAGGGCCGATTTCGACAAGGCGATCATGCCGCAACTCTTCGACGTGCCGGCCCTGAACAAGGCGTGGCGGGAATGGGTGGCTGAACGTCAGAATACTTTCCATTACGTCGATTGGGGTTTCGAACAGGAGGCGGACACGCTGTGGTCGTACGGATATCCCAACTGGGCGCGATATGCCCAGAAGAACGTGAACCTGCTCCTGAAAGACAAGGTTGAAACCGCCGACCCCTTCATTATGGACTGGCCGATCTACGCGTCGAAACCGCCGATCGTGGGCGAGGTCAAACGAGGTGTTCGCGAACCATCCGTAGGATGTGTCATCAACTTCTCGCGGGCTATGCATTACTCGGGTGACTGGGGCCAGGCCGGTCTCGGTTTCGGGGTTGGCGGAACCGGGAAACGGGAGAGCGGCAATAAGTCGAACGTGGACCAGGAACACCTCGACATTCTGATCATGCATCTCGGCAAAAAGGACAGGGCCCATCTTCTTCTGGATGGATCGACCATCGGTCTGCCGCGTACCACAGAGCCATTCACTCCGGCATTTCAGTCTGCGGCGGTCACGGGTGACCAGTCGATCGGGTTAACCGTAAAGATGACGTCCGGATCGGTTGACATTGTTCTGCGGACGGGTCCAGACGACGCGATACAGACTCACCGTACGTCTGTCGCGATCACGCAGGAAACGCGCGAGCGAATTCTCTCAAAGCCCTGGTGTATTCTATCTAAAGGAACTCATCACGGCTTCACGCTCTTTCCTGACGTGCATCGAGTTGGCACACGTGATTACTCGAAGCCGGGGCCGGTGGGTCGCACTCGGTTTCTGCCGACGGATGAGACGTATCGCCTGTATCGCGCCGCCTGGCGTCTGGGCGACCAGGCGCCCCGTTCACTGCTGGCTTTGCGCGCGGATATGATTGCCTGCGCGGCCAGGTCCCTGGGGGCGCATGAAAAGGCTCTCGCAAAGTTCCATACCGAGATTGCCGACGTGGCAAAGGACGTGGCCGAGGGGCCGGACAGGGAACGGGCGGCGTTGGCCGTGGCGGACCTCCTGGGGCTCGACCTGCAGTTCAATGTCGAAGCGGGGGCCGAAGCGGGGGACGTCGTTTTGACGTCGCTCGTGTCCAGTCGGCTCAGGGGTGCTTTGAAGGGGCAGGTCGCACTAACCGTCTCACCTGCTAAACCGGGCCTGTTGTCGGGATCTCCGGCCCCGATCGTTGTGTCGGCCACTGAGGATGCCGGCAAAACGTGGAAACTCGAGATTGCGGGGCGCGAGCAGTCCTTCATGGAGTTCACGGTAACAGCCACCCTGGCTTGGAATGGAATGACGGCGCGCGTGAAGAAGAACCAGCGATTATACCCTTCCGTCTCGCGTTGGTGGACGCTGGGTCCGTTCGACAACAAGGGTGATGGTACCGTGGACACGGTTCTCCCCCCTGAAACGGAACCGATAGACCTTGCCAAGTCCTACGCGGGCAAGGGCGGCAAACGGATCGCGTGGCAGAAGAGGGAATGGCCTGCGACATTGCAGCCAACATCGAATTTCGTCCTGAACTTCGGCGACAACAGGAACTCGGCGGCCTATGCACTGACCTGGATCGACTCGCCAACGGCCCGTGACGCCATTCTGGCCGTCGGCTCCGACGATGGTGTGGTGGTTTGGTTGAACGATGAACGGGTTCACGCCAACCTGGTCCACCGCGGCCACGAATCGAAGAGTGACAAGATCCCGGTGAAACTGAAAACCGGCCGCAACAAGCTCCTGCTGAAGGTCACGCAGGCCTGGGGTGGCTGGCTGGCCAGTACGCATGTACTCGACAAGGACGGCAACGAGCTTGCCGACCTCAGCTACGTGCTGGATCCCGATAACTGAAAAAACTGTGAACTCGTGGTCGTTGGTGAACGGCACTGGTTTGAGGTTCTTCACCGCAGCAAAGAAGAACAGCCCTTACGGGCTTAACTACAAACATTGGAACGCGTTGCCGTTCGTAGTTAACGCCGTGAGGCGTGTCGGCCTTAAACCAGTGCCATTCTGGCCAGTGCCATTCTGCACATGGCGCTTTGGGCCGGCGCGTCCAACAATTCCCTGTGCATCACGGCCCTATCTAGTCTTTTCTTCAATGCGGTACAGGTGGGTTTTGGTTCGTACGATCAGCGAATTTCCCAGCACGGCGGGTGAGGCCATACAGCCGGCGTCCAGCTTGTTTTCCGCAAGCGTTTCGAACTTGCGGCCCGCGCGGATAACTACTGCTCTGCCGGACGTGCTGAAGAAATAGATCCGTTTGCCGTTATGGATTGGCGAAGCCAGGTAGTTTCCACCAAGTCGCTCTCTCCAGACGGTCTTTCCCGATTTGGTCTCAAGGCAGGTAAGGGTTCCCTTGTTGTTGGGCATGTAGAACAAGTCTCCGATTGCCACGGATGACGTAGTTGTTGGCACGTCTTTTCCCTTGATACGCCACGCTACATGCGTCTTAGTCAGGTCGCCCGTTCCATCAGGCCTGATCGCCAGCATCTCGGCATCGCTCTGTCCATGCCCCGTCGCTGTCATAACAAGCCCGCTGGAATAGATGGGGCTCACCGCGGGTGTGTGTGCGGAGTTCCCGACCCGCCAGATCTCTTTTCCGGTGGCGGGTTCATAGGCGATGCAGAAGGTCGAAACCGGGCTGACGAGCTGTTCTTTTCCTCCAACTTCAATAACCAGGGGAGTGGTATAGCCCTTGTGGAAGTCGCCTTCACGTTTAGGTACACCGTTCGCGTCCAGATCTTTCCACTTGATATTGCGATCGGTTCTCCAGACCGTCTTGCCGGTGCGTTTGTCCAGTGCCACCAGGTACTGAACATCCACTCCGTCGAAAGTCACTATGAGGAAGTCCCTGTACAGTATGACAGAGGAGCCCGGACCACGATAATGACGGCATGGGAAATCTTCGCGCTTCCAAATCACTTTGCCCGTCGCGGTATCGAGGCAGGCTGTTCCGTAACTTCCGAAGTGAACAAATACCCGCCCCTTTTCAATGGCGGAAGATGGTGATGCATAGCAGTTGACACTGTTTGAGAGGGATTCCGGCTTGTCGCAATGGAATAGGTGCTTCTCACGGACAATATTGCCGGTTTCTGCATCCACGCAATAGGCATAGAAGTCGTTACCCTTTTCCGTTGCGCTGGTCAGCCACACCTGGCCGTCCTGAATCACCGGGGTGCACCATCCCACGTGCGGAATAGCGGTCTTCCATCGCACGTTCTCACTCTCGCTCCAGCTCAATGGAAGTCCGGAGGACACTACTGAACCGTCACCCCGGGGTCCTCGAAACATCGGCCATCGCTCCTCGGCACAAACCATCCCGCGCACAAGCACGAGCCCAACCAGTAATCCAAACATTTTCCTTTTCATAGTGGGGCAGATGCTACAAAAAAGAAGGCAGGAAGTCTACGAGCGAGTTCTTCATGAGGATTCTGCTCCCCTTGACGCTTTCATGCAGAAGTCCTATCGTTAATCCAAGCCACAGTGCAAACATCTCTAATTGGGAAGAGGAGCGATGAATACAGTCACGCGTAATGAACAATCGGCATGGATCAGAAACACTATTTGGCTGGCAGCATTGACCGTAATAATCGGACTGACGCACGTTGCTTGTGCGCAGGAGATTGTCGATCCGCAGGAGGCCAAAACTGATCCCGATTTTGCCGTTCAGGGCGAGTACGTTGGCGAGGGCACTCTCACGGACGGTACCAAGGCGAAGGTCGGAGCCCATGTCATTGCCATGGGCGACAGCGAATTCGACATCGTCGTCTATACGGGGGGTCTGCCCGGTGACGGGTGGAAGCGCGGAGACAATCGCCTGTTCATGAAGGCGAAAGGCAAGGGCGGAAGCGGTGATATACATGGCGATGGGATAACCGGAACGGTTGCCGGCGGGAAACTGAGTGCCGCCGCAGCCGGGAACGACGGCAAACTCGACATCAGACTTGAGAAGACAGAGAGAAGAAGCCCCTCGCTGGGTGCGAAACCGCCTGAGGGGGCAGTTGTCCTGTTTGACGGGACTGACGTGAAGAACTTTCCCGGAGCCACGCTGACGGAGATGAAAACACTCCAGGCCGGGACGAAATGGAATTCACAGGCGGCGATATCGAAGTTTCACCTGGAGTTCCGCCTCTCCTACAAGCCGAAGGCACGTGGCCAGGGCCGCTCAAACAGTGGTGTCTTCCTTGGGGGCTGCCCTGAGATCCAGGTCTTGGACTCGTTCGGACTCGAGGGCCGCAAGAACGAGTGCGGCGCACTGTACAATCGCCGGGAGCCGGATGTTAACATGTGTTTTCCGCCACTCACATGGCAGACCTATGATGTGGAGTTCAAGCCGATCAAGAGCGACGACGGCAACTCCACAGCAAAGACCGGCTTCACCGTCCGTCATAACGGTGTCGTGATCCACCCTGGCTACCAGGTTGGCGGCAAGCCGTCCGATCCGCGGGGACTCAGCCTTCAGAAGCACGGCAACCGGGTACAGTACCGGAACATTTGGCTTCTTCCGTAATCCTTGCCGCGTGCAGTGTGTGGCCCGCGGCTTGCGTGGCTATCCTGAGATTCTTCGAAGATAAAGAACATATTGTGCAAGATGCGGCGGAGGCCCGCCGCACTCCAGAAGATTCTGCCAACATGGAGCGCGGCGGGCCTCCGCCGCCTGGGGCATCCAGGGGATACTGTCAGAAAATAGTCCACTGCCGGCGAAGACCTCAATTATCGCGCAGCACCTTGGCCAAACTGCTTTTGTGAGCTATTGATAAGGGACTGGAAAAGGAAACGCGGTAATCCGGCCGAAAGCGGATTTCCGCCGGAATTGCCTGAAACAAAGGAGAGTCGATCATGAGCGTACCAGTTAGTGCTACCCGGCGCGGGTTCCTTCGAGGAGCCGCATCGGCAACAATTGCTGCCCCAATGATTCTTCCAAGCTCCGTTCTGGGAGCCGAGGGGACAACTCCTCCGAGCGAACGCATCACGATGGCAGCCATCGGCGTGGGTGGTCGCGGCACGGGCAATATGAGGGGTCTCTGCGGCTTTAAGGAAGTGCAGATGCTTGCCGTTTGCGATCCCGTTCTTGCTCACCGAGAACGTGCCAAGGATCACGTTAACCAGCGGTACAATAACAAAGACTGCAAGGCGTACGTTGATTTTCGCGAGATCATGATTCGGGACGACATTGATGCCATAGCCATCGGCACACCCGACCACTGGCACGCAATTATGACCATCGAGGCTTGCAAGCACGGCAAGGACGTTTTCTGCGAGAAACCGGAGACGTTGACTATCCGCGAAGGGCGCGCCATGGCCGACGCGGTCCGCAGGTATGACCGTGTCTTCGCCGGCGGTTCCCAGCGGGTATTGGGTGACTACAAAAACTGGCCCGAACTGGTACGCGGCGGTGCCCTGGGAGAGATCAAGGAAGCTTTCGTGGCTTGTGGCGGTCCGTCAGGTGTCTGCAATCTCCCCGAAGAACCTGAGCCTGAAGGACTCGATTGGGACATGTGGCTTGGTCCGGCTCCCTGGCGCCCATACAACAGCAGGCTGACCCGCGGCGGATTTCGCCCGTACCGCGATTACTCCGGCGGCGGAATGACCGACTGGGGAGCCCACCGTTTCGGTGCCGCGACGTTCGCAATCGGCGTACACAAGACGGGGCCCGTAGAGGTGATTCCCCCCGATGGTAAGGACGTAGACAAGCTGACCTTCCGCTATGCCAACGGGCTGAAGATCTATCATGGCGGTACGGGTAACATTACCTACAAGGGCACCAAGGGTGAGCTGCCCGGAAAACATGGTGAGCTGTCGGGTCCGGTGGACATGGAACGCTACAGGGGCCGTGGTATCCTTGGCGACTTTGTGGAATGCGTGAAGACCCGGAAACGGGCGTTCCGTGATATCGAAATCGCACACCGTGCCACGACTGTCTGCCATCTCGGCAACATCGCGTACTGGCTCAAACGCCCACTGAAATGGGATCCCGACAAAGAGGAGATAATAGGGGATCCGGAAGCGGCCCGCTGGCTTGACCGGCCAAAACGCGGGACCTGGGCAACCTGATCGGGGTCAGACACTTTTTAACGTTAGACACAACATTCGAAAGCAGAAAGAAATGGGCGTTAGACAAGGCCGATCTTGGACGAGTAGAGTAGGCACCTATCTCCGAGAGGTGCCAGCGGCAGGACCGCGGCGGCATGGTGAACGGATAGTGCCTGCGCCGCCAATTCACCCGGCCGCCACTCTCTTGCCGAGGGGCGCCTCTCGGAGATAGGCGCCTACTGGGAGAGTGTCCGAGAAAATGCTTAAGTCAGAGTCATTCAACAATAGGGAGTTCTTACCATGAGATATTCTAGACTTACAACTACCGTTCTGGTCCTCATTGCAGTCGCCGGATCTATCGGCCTGGCACAGGATGTGGACCTGAAGAAGACCCTCGATGAACTATTGCCTGCTATGAACGCAGAGAAGATCCCGGACCGGTCCAACGCGGAAAAGAAGTGGGAAGAGATTTGCTTTCAGCTTGGGGCGCCTGGAAAAGAAGCCCAGAGGTCTGAGGCCTGCAAGCTCATGGTGGCGAAAGTAGGCAAAGACACCCCAACACCCGTTCGCTTGTGGATGCTGAGGCAGCTCGAGCGCATTGGCAAAGATGAGTGCGTTGATGCCACGGCAGCTCTGCTGGATGACAAGAATGCCACTGTCCGCGATGCCGCCCGCCGCGTGCTGACCAACAATCCTTCGCCAAAGGCCAATGCCGTGCTGCTCGACAAGATGCAGGGCACGGGCGAAAGAGATTTCAAGGTTGCGCTGCTGAACTCGCTCGGGTATCGGGCTGATCCCGGGAGCACGGCCGCTGCAGCCAGGGAGTTGCGGAATTCGGATCGTGCTGTAGCAGTCGCAGCAGCGGCAACGTTGGGCAAGGTTGGCGATGTCGCCGCCGTCAATGCACTGGTCGCAGCGCGGAAGAAAGCAACCGGTGATCTACGCCGTTGCATCAACGACGCCTGCCTGGCATGTGCCGAGAACCTGTTGGAACATGGCAAGACCAGGGAGGCGACGGCCATCTACAAAGAGCTCAACAAGCCGGAGGAAGGCCGTACGGTTCAACTTGCCGCGATGAAGGGTCTGCTCAAGGCCGCAGGCAAGTAGGGCGCAGGATCATCCGCACATGAACGAGCTGAGTTCTATTAAGGACAAGTGGATACTGATCACAGGTGCGTCGAAGGGGCTCGGCCGGGAAATGGCGGTGCTTTTTGGAGAGGCGGGAGCGAATCTCATCGTAACCGCCCGAAGCTCTGAGCTGCTCGAAGAACTCAGATCGGATGTTGTTGCCAGTGGCGTTGAGTGTGTCACTGTTGCCGGCGATCTTCGTGATGCCGCGATGCTTGAGAAGGTCAAATCGCTCTGCATCAATAAACAGATCGATGTCCTCGTCAACAACGCGGGCGTAGTGGATATCACACCGCTGGAAGGCGTGTCCGACGAAAGGATCGACGAGGTCATAGAACTGAACCTGCTGATACCGATCAAACTGACCAAAGCCGTCATCGGAATGTTCAAGGATCGCAAGCGCGGGGTGATAGTTAACGTTAACTCGGCCGGTGGCAAGAAGCCGGTCCCTGATCACACGATCTATTGCGCTTCGAAGTACGGGTTCAACGGATTCGCCGAGACGCTCAAACTGGAGATCAAGGGACTTGGCATTCGGATCATAACGGTTTGCCCCGGCAAGATGGCTACCGAACTGTTCAACGCGGCGGGACGCACCATGGACACCGACGCGTTTATCTCGCCGCGCGAAGTTGCCCAGGGCGTCTTGTACATGCTGGAGATGTCGCCCAAATGCTCACACGCGGCATTGGATGTCGACAGGATGTCGTGATACCGGAGATCTGAATTCTCACGAATCCAGCTACGGGAATGCGGTGACTCCTCTTGTAGCTGAATCCGCTTGCCACGCCGAATGCGCCGCAGGCACAGAAGGAGGGTGAGGATTCAGATGTACAAGGCTTGAGGATCCTTGGCCCATGGTTCGAATTTCCACTTTGAATGATACGTCTCCCCATTTTACGCCTTTATTGAACTGAACATACTCCCTATGCTGTTTGATTGATATGCAATTGGATCTGACAGCGAAAACAGCGATAGTCACTGGTGCCGGCCGCGGAATTGGCAGAGCCATTTCCATGATGCTTGCATCTGCAGGGGCACATGTCATTCTCACCGCCAGGACAGAAGAGCAGCTTGAGAGTGCAGTGGACGAGATCACGTCCGCCGGTGGCAGCGCCGAGGCCTTTCCCGCGGATCTTGCCGATGAACCCGGCATCCTGTCCCTCTTCCAGGCCGTCAGCGCAAACCACTCCCAACTGGATATTCTTGTCAACAATGCGGGATACGGAGTGTTCGGACCGTTGGCGGACTTCAAAACGGAGGACTTCGATACAGTCATCGATGTAAATCTGCGGGGAGCGTTTATCTGCTGCAGGGAAGCCATGAAGCTGATGATCCCTAACAGAAGCGGATACATCATCAATGTTTCCAGCGTTGTAGGGTTCAAAGGCTATCCAAACCAGGCGGCTTATACCGCCGCCAAACACGGAATCATGGGCATAACCAAGTCCCTCGCCGCGGAGGCACAGGAACACAACATACGTGCCAGCGTTATCTCCCCCGGCGGCGTGTCTACAGAACTGATACATAACGCAAGGCCTGACTTGGATCCCAACGAACTGATGCAGCCCGAAGATATTGCGCAGGCGGTAGAATACCTGCTTTCGTTATCTGACCGTGCCGCCATCGACGAAATCTATATCAGAAGAAAGAACAGTCAGCCCTTTTGACAGAATCCTTGCGCTGGACATAGGACAATCTGAATTCTAACCTGCCCGCAATGGCTGCGCCATAGTCGCTGCAGGCGGGCGAATCCAGACGAATCGCGCTTGAGTAATGCACTCTAAGGATTGGAGGGATCATCGTGCCGAAAGTAGAGATCTATTATGCCCAGATGTGCGGGCTATGTCACAAGGCCATGGATTATTTCGATGAGCATGGTGTTGAGTACACGTCTTACGAAGTGTTCTGGAGAGACGAGCAATGGGTTGATGATGACAACTCCCGCGCAATGCTGAAGCGCTGTGGTGTCGTCGACTATGTCCCTCAAGTGTTCATCAACGACGAACACATAGAGGGCTGGAAGACTCTATCCCGACTCATAGAAACGGGCGAGATTGATAGGTTGCTGGGAGATTGATTCGGAATGGTACCTGGTAAGAGCGGTTTGGTGCGAATGAAGTAGGCACCTATCTCCGAGAGGTGCCCAGTGGCAGAAAAGCTGCTACCGCGAGAATAGCCGGGGCACGGCTCTTTCCATTCTCTCTCTATGCATCGATCTGCCGCGGCGCCTCTCGGAGATAGGCGCCTACTTAGAATGCCCCGCCAATCTACCTACCGTACCGCCTGTCCAGTCTCCCTCGCAATCTGTCCATGCTCCGGGCAGCGCAGGGGATGAAGTTCGCTGATATTGCCGCCCGAACTTACTTCGACGCGAAATCGCAAACTCGTGGTCATAGGTATTCTGTACATGGCACTTCGGTCCGGTGCTCCGAACGACTGCCATTTCTCTTTGATCCAGGCGTCCACCTTCAACGATCCAGAGCCCTGTCGCACGAAACCGGAGAGCTCTGTCGGCTTGTCGAATTCGTAATGGACGACAAGTGGGCCCTTGTTGCCGATTGCAATGACAGTTTCGGTATCCTTGTCTATGAGGATTCCCCCCTTGCCTGCGAAGTCACCTTTGCAGGTTACATTCAACGGTTTCACTGTACCGTACCACGGATTCGCGATCTCAATTCCATGGACAAGGCCTTCCCACTGATCTCCCGCCGACACCAGGAACCTGCCTGGAGTTCCGGCGGGGATCACCGGCCAGCCCACTCCACTCTCAGACTGATCAGTGCAGTTGAGTGTTTGCCCGGAAGGAAGAAGGATCTGGAAGGACCATTCAAAATAGTCGCGGGCCAGTTTTCCCTCTACCCATACCTTCCTTACGTTGTGAAATCTGCGATGCCTGGTGAATGGTTCGATCTCGACAGGCCGGCTGTACTTCACGTGCAGGTCACCTACCGTGTAATCCACAACGGCCTCGAACGTGAACTTGGCCTTCTCAGGGGCAATGAAAGAAGGGCATTCCCTGGGGGGTGATTCCTTACCCCTTGTGCTCTGGACGTTGGCGATCCTGATCATCTTTCCCGGCTTGATGGTGAGGGGCTCCCTGAGATATGCCCCTGAGGGGTCTATGACAACGATGGTACCGACGGGCGTCAACTGCTTTGCGGCAGGGTCGTCTGCTTTCTTCCAGTCGCCGGGAACAAGGCGGGGGAACATGCTCATAGGCGTATAGGCTTCTGCCCAGAGGAAAACTCGATCCCGCCCCTCCTTCAGTCCATTGACCTTCTTCCCGTCTCGCTTTGCAAGTCTGCGGTCGGAATCCATCACGCAGTGAAAGCCGATGCCGAGCACCATCTCGGCCAGGTATCCGCGCCGGTTTTCCTCAAGGCCCTTGATGGACAGGATGGACCTTGCGACATTCAGAGCATCGTCCTGCATGAATTGCCACATGCGTGTGTCCAGGTCTGAACCGTTTTCCATCCTACGAAGCTTCGCGAGTGATTCCCCCATTTCGGGAGGCGCCTTCTCGCCAAGCAAAATGTGTGCGGTATTCCAGTTACGCAGCACGAACCGCCTGAAAGCATCATCCATGTGCCCGCTCGGCGTGCTGGGCATTGGCTTTTCAGATTTGAACTTCGGGTTGCAGGTCATGAAAAGGTTTCGCTTGTGTGCGTTGAGGATCAGCAGGTAACCGCCAGTTCGCCAGAACGGATACCCCAGTACTGCGTCCCCGCCATGCAGTTCAAGGTTGTTTGTGTTCGCGGTTATAAATCCGTTGAACCTTCGGTGCGTGGTCAGTTTCCACAGGAAGACTCGGAAATGTTCCTCCAGTGCCTTGTCCCCACAGGCATTGACGGCAAGCGCGCCAAAAACAAAAGGAAGGACGGCCGAAGCGTGTCCCGCGTCCACGTTGCCGTAGGGTGGATTCCCGTAGCGCTTCTTGAAGACCCTGGTCAGGTGTTCCGGACCGCCCGCCATTATCGAGGCAACGGCGTACAATCCGGACCCTGCCGAGGCGCTCTGTCCTTTAACGTCGTCTAATTTGACCTGTGAGAAATCCACATTCTTTCCGTAATCACGGCTGTAGGGAATAAACCCGGTCGGGGCGAGGTCCTCTGCCCGGAGCAGCATCTTTCGCAGCAGATGCTCAACGCTTCCGTCGCTGCCGAGCGGTGTGTGACGCGCGGCCGCCAGCGCGCAGCAAAGGGAACTGCCCAAGCCGATATATCCAGGACCCCCATATCCGGGATGGAGCTTGTGCCCTGCGGTGCCGTCAGCCAACACGTTCTGGCATGACAACAGGTAAAGCCTGCGCATAGCGGGCAGTACCTCCTTGTCCCCGGTTTTCAGGTAGTATTCCGATAGAAACAGTAAGTGGAGTCCCCGGGCAAACGTCCATACCGGCTGGTTTGCATCGTAGGCAACGTAGTGGGCCGCGCGCCGGATGTTTTCGTTATAGGCGGGGTCACCATTGGCCAGCAACCCTAACCCGCATATTGCCGTACAGAGCGAATGCTTGACGTATCCGCCGCCAGCCCACTTCCCGTCTTCGTCCTGCTGAAGGGCTAGCCGGTGTGCAAGCATGGCGCGATAAACTGTTACCTTTTCGCCTTCCGGGTTGTAGCGGCCGTCGAAACTGCCGATCCGGGGGATCTCGAATTCGATATCCACGGTGGCGTAGCCATGCCCTTCCTTTTCCGGGCGCATGACCTTTGCCTCGATTACTCCACGCCCCTCGGCCTCATCGATGAGGTGGCCGGCCTGTATCTCCAGTCCGCGTTTATCTTTAACCAGGACGGTTTCGCCTGGGAACATCTCCTGGGCCGACTTCAATTCCTCGCCATTGAACTCCATGATGAGATCCCCAACCAGCAGGTGGCCGGCTGCAGGGCCGTCCGGAGCGACGCCAACAACTTCAAGCGCGTTGGCCTTAAGCTCCCCATCCTTCCCTTTCAACACATCTGGGAAGAGGGACTTGAACGCGGGGTAGATCTTCCATGTGCGATCATGCATCAGGGTCGTGACGCCGAGTGGACCCAGCTCGACGAGCCAATTCCTCGCGCCCTTGACATCGTTCTTGGGGAAGTAACCACTGTGGGGCATCGGGTAAAGCGCACGCCACCCTTTTTCGGGTACTACCTTTTTGCCATGCCCGGCTTTCCATTCAGCGAGATCGAATGCGGCCAGCGCGGCACCGGCTACTAGACTACAGGCTGCAATTAAGGCGACGGTTCTTGTCGTTACCTTCAATTCTATGATCCCTCCTTGATAGATCCTCTTCCTCAGGCGGACATCGGGGCCATGATCCGATTGCAAATCGGACCTACAAATCCCTCCGAGAACTCTAGCTCTTTCCCAGTAGGACAGGTGTCCTCACCTGTCCTGGACGGACGAAGACGTCCGTCCTACAAGTTGAGCGCGTTACTCCCAGTCAACCGGCATGACGACAACATTGTCAAACCATGCGTCCACACCATGCGCCCTTACCCCTATGTTTCCAGAAAGGACTGGTGATCCTTCGTCCTTCACGTCTATCCTCAAGCCCTTCTCCGGATCGGATGACGGATGCATCCTGTTGAACCACACCTTTATACGATCACCCCTGCACTCTGCCCTGATCTGGTTCCACACGCCCGGTACAACTTTGCAGTCCAGCTTGCCCAGGTCGTACTCCTTGAGCGGCTGCCAGCTGTTGTTCATTTTTCCGAGATAAAGTTTTTTCGTATCGAAGCCAACATAGTATCCCTGCATCTGATCGCTGCGGTCTCCGGGCTCGCTGACGCGAAAAACCAATCCCGCATTTCCCGTATCACCCTTGAGCATGACAACCCCCTCAAGGACATAATCCTTCCACGCGGGATCTCCAGTGATCATCTTCATGCCCGGCCCGAGCTTCAATACCCGGCTGGCACCGGTTCCGCCGCCGCCATAGCCTGTCCAACCGGCCCGCTTCATGCTCGGAGCATTCTGGAAGTTGTCATAGAACAGGGCGTTTCCCTTGCCCTTTGCGTATTTCAGACAGGCCTCCGCCTCCGCCAGTGAAACCGGCGTTGCGTCGGGCCACATGAGTCCACACCAGGGGAACGTGGGCTCCGGCGTCCCGTGTTTTGTCCCCCAATACCACCGGCAGTTGGAATTGCCCGCCAGCAGTTCCCAGCACAGGTAAACACCGGGCGTGCTCTTTCCAGCCGCACGGCGCTGCTCCAGCCAGTGTATTACCTCGCAGGGTTCACCGTTACTGGGACGAGGCGCGAACCACCTGGCGCCGGCTTCCGTGAAAACGGTTCCCTTGTTCGGATTCCTGTCGGCCTGTCTGTCCCAGCCGCCCGGGCCCCACCGGTAGTTATGGGCATTGACGATATCCGTCGCCTCGTTGTCGTCCCAGCAGGCGATCACAGGATGAATGGGTTTCACCTCTTTTGCCCACTTGTAGCCTTCCCTTCGGATACGTTCGCTGAAATTGCCCTTCTTGATTCTGGGCTCGTTGAATATCTCCCACCACAACACGCGCTTGTCTTTTCTGAAGGGGCGGATTGTTTCCTGTATGTAAGGCTTGAACTTCTCCAGGTTCTGCGGATCGCGATCACGGTCCTGCGGGCTGGCGGCCCAGCGCCCGTTATGGTAGCCCTTGATAGGCGTAGTAGGTTTCTCAAGATAGATGTCGGCATGGCGGTGACAGTCATCAAAGAAGCAGAAGCCCGGCTTGATGTCGTACTTTGCGCAAATCTTCAGGCACTTCTCAATGTTAGCCAGGAAGACGTCTTTCTCTTCATCGAAGTTGATGTTGTGCAGGTATATCCGGAGCGTCCTGATTCCGTAGTACTTGCTGGCCGCGGCCATTTCCTTCTCAATCACGTCCGGCCGGAAGTCATGCCAGAACTGAACCTGGTTAACTGCATAGGCCGCGGTATAATTGGCACCCACCAACCCGTCTGTAGGGGGTTTGGGATTAGCCATGTATATCTCGTCGGCACCGTACGAGTAGGAATCGAAAACGGACAAAAGCACCATCACCAAAACAACTCTCTTCAACATACCTATCTGTTCCTCCTTTATCATCGTCTCGTAAGCGGCCGCGAAATCAGATTACAAACTCCCTGGTGTAACTGCGCGCAAGTGGTCTTACCCCCTCAGTGCTTCGACAGGATCCATGCGGGCGGCCGTCCAGGCCGGGTAGAGGCCAAACCCGATGCCAACAGCCATGGCCACGCCGACGCTGATGCCCATGATCAAGGTGCTGTAGGCTACCGGGAACTGGAACAGTACGGCGACCAGTTCACCTCCAAGCACACCGGTTAAAACACCGAGTATACCACCAATCACGGAAATGACACAGGCTTCGGCAAGGAATTGCTTCAGGACTTCATTTCTCGGAGCCCCGACAGCCCGGCGAATGCCTATTTCGCGCGTACGCTCGCTTACGCTGGCCAGCATGATATTCATGATCCCGATGCCGCCCACGAGCAATGACATACCCGCGATCACTGTGATAATGACGTTGAAGACTTCTTTCGTCTTCTGAGACTGCCGCAGGTTCTCGAGCGGGACGGACACGGCAAAGTCGTCGGAGTCATTGTGCAGGCTACGGACGACACGTTCGAGATGTTGGGAGTCGGCAACGAGCTGTTCACTGGACGCCATGCGCAGGGAAACGGAGTCGTAGGTGCCGGCGCGCTTGACCCTGGGATAGTATCGGTCGGCTACCGAATGGGGGATGTAGACGTCCAGGTTGCGGTTGACTATGTTGACGTCCTTGACCGTGCTGGCGGTGAAAGGCCGGTTTTGCATGATGCCTACGACCACGAAGATCTGGTCTCCAATGACCAGGGTCTGGCCCAGTGGTTCGTCAGAAATACCAAGTGCCTCTGCAATAGCGACTCCGAGTACACAGACGCGGCGATACTCTTCCGCATCGCGCTGGTTGAGAAAGCGTCCCCGGCCGACGAAGAAGTTGACTACCTCCTGGAAATCGCCGGTAACGCCGAGGACACGGGCGGCGTCTGCGCGGGTACGGTCACGAGTCACGACTGCCTTGATCCTCTTCCAGGCAGCCAGGCGTTCGACGCCCGGGAGTTCGCGGCGTACGGCTTCGATGTCCCTGTCACTTATGCCGAAAGGATTGCGTTGCCGGGCCTGGCGCAGACGTTCACCGTCCAGCTGTGTGTCGATTACCTGGATGTTGTTGAGGCCGATCTGTCTTATTTGTTCGAGCTGTTGGCGCTTGCCGCCCTCGGTGATGGCAGTCATGCCGATAACGGAGGCGATACCGAAGACTATGCCGAGCATTGTGAGCAGGCTCCTGAGCTTATGGGCGAGCAGTCCTTCACGGATAGCAATTCGGGCGATATCGAACCAGCGGACGTTTCTGCTGACCTGGCGCACTTTGGGCTCTACGGGTGCCTTCCTGGCGATCTCCTTGCGCTCGTCGGAATGGATCTTTCCATCTTCAATACGGACCACGCGCTCGGCCTGGGCGGCTACCTTCGGGTCGTGGGTTACCATGATGATGGTGTTGCCCTGGGCGTGGAGTTCGTGGAAAACGTCCATGATCTCCCTGCCGGTGACTGAATCGAGGTTGCCGGTAGGTTCGTCGCAAAGGAGCAGGTGTGGTGATCCTGAGAGGGCGCGGCAGATGGCGACGCGCTGCATCTGGCCGCCTGACAGTTCGTTGGGGTTGTGATCCTGGCGGCCATCCAGCCCCAACCGGTTCGCCAGTACCTCTGCCGCATTAAGGCGGGAGCGACGGGGCGTGCCGCGATAGACCAGGCCGAGTGACACGTTTTCCAGAACGTTCAGTTCCGACAAAAGGTTGTACTCCTGGAAGACGAAGCCAATATCGCGATTGCGAGTGCGGGACAGCTTAACGTCCGAGAGGGCGGAAACCTCTTCGCCTCCGAGCCAGTACTGACCGCCTGTGGGCCTGTCGAGGCAGCCGAGGAGATACATGAGTGTCGATTTACCGCTGCCCGAGGGGCCAATAATGGCCACGAACTCACCGGAATGAATGTCCAGATCGACCCCGTCCAGGGCACGCACCACGTGCTGGCCCATTTGATAGTGGCGCGTTAGACGGCGGATCTTTATTAAGGGGGGCGTGCCGAGTGTCGAATGCGGAGTCTCCAGTGTGCCATCGGCCGAAACGTGTCGAGAATTGCTCATATGTCCCTTCCTACCCCCGGATACCCGCGGTACACGGTGTCGCCTTCCTTGAGGCCGCCCGTGACAACGAATGCATCGTCGCCGAAGAACTCGCCCTGGACAGGTACGCGGTTCTCGCTGTTCTTTTTCGAGAGGACCGAGAAGCCCCCCGCATCCTGTTGCACGGCGGCTGCCGGCAGATGCAGCACGTTCGCCCGTCGCTCTATCTCGATTTCGATCTGAACGGTCATTCCCTGCCGGAAGTCATCAACATCCCGCCCCAGGTCAACCGTCAGCGTGAAAACGATAATCCCGGATTTCGAGCTGGTATCCCATACGTGGCTTTGATCCCGGTCCCGCCCGATACGGGCCACGTGCTCGATCCTGGCGTCTGGGATTTCCATATCCAGCGCGGGAACACGTACCCGGCAGGGCATGCCGACCTTGAGCAGACGGAGATTTACCTCGTTGACACCGGTTTTGACGGACATGTTCTCGGGAGGATAGATCATGGCCAGGGTTTCTCGTTTGCCCCAGCTGTCTCCAATATCGGTGCGCCGCCCCTCCCTTTCCCGAAGACGGACCAGGCCGTTGGTCGTGGCCAGCACAACGTTGGCAGGGTTTGCTTCGGCGGCTTTAAGCTCTTCATCCAGCTGCTTCAGCTCGGACTCGATCTCGTCACGCCGGTCCGCTTCTGCCTCGGTAAGGAGTTCCCGTTCAGATTTCAGCATGGTGATGGTTCCTTTGATGGCGCCGGGGAACCCTTTACCGGTGCGCTCGAGGTCGCCTATGGCTTCTTCCAGTTCAGCTTCGAGCACAGCGATGTTATTGCTCACGATGGCCATTTCGCGATCGTAAACGGTCTGCGCGTTTTCAACGGCACGCTGTGCTGTTGCGAGAGTCGACTCGGAAGCGGCAACGACATCCTCAGTGGCCGGGCGCGCGGCAATCTCGTACTGTAACTCGAGGATCTCGAGCTGATCCTTCTTCGCTTTTGCAGTAGTGATTAGCTGGTCGCACTGGGTCCGGGAGATGGCTCCGGCCGCGAGGGCACGTTTGCCGCTTTCCACCTGGCGGTTGGCTTCAGCGAGCTGTAATCCGGCAATGTCACGATCAATAGCCAGGCGCGCCGCAGGCAACCCCAGTTTCTCGATCTCGATTTCCACGTAAAGTTCCTGTGCCTCATTGTCAATCTTCTCGATTGAAGCGACGGCATCTTCGTAGGGCACGCGTGTTCTGTCGTATTCAACACGGGCAGTGGTAAGCGCAGACTGGAGTACCTTTCCCCTGTCTTTTGCCTCCTGGAGGTCAGACAGGATCTTTGCGGCTTTCTCCCGCTTCTTGATCTCCTCAGGGTCGATCCTGTCTTTCTCAGCGGTATCCTCGGTGGTCATCCTGGCAAAGTCCGCCTTGGCCTGCAATTCGAGCAGTGTGCCGCGGCCCTCCTGCCATGCCTGAAGGGCGCTCAAGTATGTCTTGCGGGATTCTCGGTATGTCTTCTCCAGCGGTTCGAGCTTCTCCTGCAACGTCTTCAAGCGTTCTTCGATGGGTCTTATCTGTTCATCCAGTTCCACGAGCCGCTGCCCTCTCTTGGGACGTGCGGTCAGTATCCGGTGGCGCAGGCCGACCAGGTGCAGGGTTTGCCTGGCCGTTTCGAGGCGCTCCTGTTCTGCAATCTCTGTTTGATCGGCTTGCAGCCTGGCAAGGCGCAATTGCTGTCGCTTGGCAACGACGTTGGCTCGCATGGTCGAGACCTGCTCAACCAGTGTCTTCTCATCGAGGCTGAATACACGTTCTCCTTTGCTCACCCAGGTGCCGTCCTCCAGTATCCAGTTGACCTCTCCGGCAAAGGGCGTATACAGAAGTATCGGATCCTGCGGGGTAAGCTCACCGACCTCGCGGAGAACGTCGGTGACGGTCCCGCGAACCACGGTGAAACTTCGAAATTCAGTAGGAATCTCGCTGCCGTTCCGGTCGCCGACGACAAGTGCCACGGCTCCGACGGTGCAGGCAGCAATCAGAAGAGTCCATCTTCTCATTTGAGTGTTACGGCTCCTCTCAGTCCGGGTTTCACACGACCCAGCAGGTTATTCGGCACGGTAAACGACAGCGTGACATCAAACACGCGGCGGAGGCTGATGGATTCTTTGTTTTTCCGGCCGTTTTTCTGTGGGGGATAGAGGACCCGCCCTTTGTCAACAACGCGTCCTGTAAGGATCCTGTCCCCAAGATCTTCCAATTCGATCGGCAGTTCCAGGTCCAGACGAATCGTGTCGTAGTATGTCTCGGGCAAGCTGATTTTGAAGGAGAGATCCGACAAGTCCAGGATATCGGCTATTGTCAATCCCTGCCAGACAACGAAATCCTCCTCTAGCCTTTCCATGCGTTTGGCCAGATCGTTGTAGCCTTTGCGATAGAAGATATGGCCGTCGGCAGGTGCGTGTAATCGGCGATGCTTTTCAAAATCCTTGCTCTTCATTCTGTCCTCAAGTCCCTGTTCGAGAAGATTTCGCGCCTGCTGGCTCATGAGGGCCTGTTGCTTCAGATTGAGGGCGATCCTGGCCTCGCGTCGGGTGAGCGTGGCGCGTGACTGTTGCCAGTTCAGGCTGTCCTGGAGCTGTACGGTGTAGTCCGATGAACGGAAAGCAGCAATCTCCTCGAGCTTCTTTTGCTTAACCTGCAGACGGAGAATATCGCGTTGACGGCGGTAGGATTCGAACTCCAGCCTCGCAGATTCAAGCCCGGAGAGCGCATCGACCCGTTCTTCGATCAGTTTCAACTGCTCGTCAGTATTTCGTTTGTCATCTTCCGCGGAAGCAAGTACGGCCAGGTCGCGCCGACGGTGTTCGGCGACACGATCGGCTGCTACCTTCTCATCGTAGACGGAGTCGGCGTGTACCTTTTTCCCCCGTTTGAATGTGTTCTTCAGTTTTCCGATTGTCTTCTGGTATTGAGCTTTCGAACGCTCTGCCCTGGCGTCGCTCTTAACATACTGGTCATACTGCCTGTTCCTGAAGAGATCCACCACCAGGTCGCCTTTCTTAACCTTGCTCCCGTGCGGCACCATGCTTTCGACGCGGGCCCACGACTTGTGCCGTGCCGACATGGGAACCGCTGCCCCCGCGACCACCTCACCGGTGAAGCGGTTGGCGTCGGCTTCAGTGTTGTCTACTGAGGGAATCTCCAGGCGGTCACCGGTCGATATGCCGCCGGACAACAGGAAGTGTTGATCGAAGCGCGTACCGGAGACGGGGAGACGTTGGCCGTCCCGCTGAACGACGAGGCCATCATCTCCTTCGTGAACCAGGAAGGCCGGAACCACCATGGTGCCTTGTTCTGGAACAGCAAAGGCACGACATTCGACATGCGATTCGGACACGAACCCGTTCGCCTGTTCGTCGGGTACCGCTATGCTGACTTCCCGGGCGGTCCGCTCTGCCGGGTCGACGGTCGATTCGTCATCGTCTTGATGTCTTTTCCGGTATAGTCCATCCGGGTCGGATTTGAAGTAGACAACGGGCTGGTCATTGATATTCACCTCTCCACCCGGAACCCATTCACCGTTGCTGTTGCGCAGTTCGATGCGGCGGGTGGCCCCGTCGGTCTCCTCGAAAAAGGGGATCTGAAGATGGTGGATATGTAACTTCGCGACCAGTTTTGGGGAAGGGATGATATAAAGGGCGGGAGGGTTCACGTCGATCTTGTGGCCGAGCCTCAGCCAGTGCTGGTTCTTTATGACGCAGGAGGCAGGGGCTACGATCGCCTTCTGTGGTAGCCCGAAGTCAAGCTGAAGTCCGTCCTTCTCAACAACGACCTCGGCACTGTGAGTCTTGCCCTGGCCGGGTTCCAGGCGATGAACCGCCAGCAGGATCTTCTCCGCAGCCTTGACGACCATGCAGCCCCATTCATTGTCGTCACCCACCACAAAGTTAACCCGGTAGCGGCCCGGGGGAAGGTCGCATTTCCAGGAAGCCATCCCCTGGATGACAAGGGCGTTGGTGGAAGGGTAAGTCGCAGGGGCCTCGAGCCAGCCGGAGCCACGGGAAGCGTCATAAACCGCAGTGGCTTCAGGGGTGCCCGGCACAATGCTGTGAAGCGGCCCCGTATCGTTGGAAACGCTGAGCTGCTCCAGGGGTACATGGGGCCAGCCACCGCGAGCCAGTTGCTGAAACTCCACTTCCCTGGCCTCAAGGTCCGTCTTGATGCTGTCCAGCTCCGCCTCCATGTTCTTGCGGAACTCTATGATCTCCTCGTTCTCAAGTTCCTTCTGAAGCGTCTCAAAATCAATGTCTTCACCAAACGTCGATTCGAGGCGGGCGACATCCCATTTTGCGCGGCGGGCAACTACTTCATCGCTGCCGTCACCTATGTCCTCAAGCTCAAGCTCTCTGACCCGTATTGCGCGGCGGGTGGCAGCCAGGGTCAGTTCCAGATCCTCGACGGTAACACGTTTCTCCTGGCCTAGTTTGAGCAGGTTCTTCTTTCGCTTCAATTCGGATTCCTGCACGTCGACGTTTCGTTTGGCAGACTCGATCCTTTGACGGGAAATGCCAAGTTCGTTATCGTCGGCAGCGGCAGCGGCAGCGGCATTGGCGCGGGCAACCCCAAGCATCAACAATTCGAGTGCCAGGTCTTCTTTCATCTGGAAAAGCTCTTTCTCTGCCTGGAGCCGGGTAGTGATGAGGGATTGCCTGCCGGAGGCGATCTCCGATCCCAGTTGGTAATAGCGGTTCTGCAGTTCAGTACAGTCCATTCTAAACAACTCATCGCCGTATTCCGCCTGCATTCCGTCCGGACAGCGCCAGACGACCATTGCGCCGGGACTGCCCGGGCGCATATCCTGGATGCTTGAGCGGACAATCTCTACCTTGCCCTGCACACGGATCTGCAGGGGCTCCGATGCCTGCGGGATTGTCCAGGAGGCTACGGGGGAGGGAATTGTCGCATCTTGCGCCTCGCGTGTCGTGCGTGGTGAATCCTGACCTGATTCCCGACCCACGGTCCCCGCCACCAAGAGAACGCAAAGTGTTGTTGGGAGAAGCTGCTTCATTGTTCGATCTCCACGACAACTGTTGAACCGGGTCGTGCGCTGCTTTCATGCTCCACGTTGAAAGCGACCTTTATCTGAACCGTCGTTTCGTCATCCAGGTCTTCTTCCTGCTTCTCTCCGGATCCTCTGCCTCCCCTGCCGCCGCGCCGCTTTTCGAAGTAATCTGCGATGTGAGTTATGCGGCCTGGATATTTCTTGGCGCCCTCAGCGGGGAGGTACAGGGCAAGTTTCTGCCCGACCTTCAGATCCCGGTAGAGCCGTCCCGGTACATGGATCCTGAACTCACGCTCCTTTCCCCGGGGGATATTGAACAGGTGGGACGTATAGGTGGGAACCCCAACCGCAGGCGTTCGCCAGCATTTGGGGTTATAGCAGAGATAACCGGAAACAGGACTGCGGATCTCTCCCATGCTGGCTTCTTGCTGGAGGTGCTCCACTCCTCTCATTCGCTCGACATGCGTCGCTTCGGCGGCGGTGATGGCAGTGCGATGCGTTATCCTGGCCTGCCGGTAGGTATGTTCCAGTGCCTTGGCACTGTCTACCGCCATCCGCCAGTTCTGCCGGGCGGCCTGGTGGTTGTCCCATATCCTGGCTTGCCGAGTAGCCGCCGCAGTCAGCATTGATTGACTGTGCTGTAATGCCCCGACTTGCATATTCAGCCGATCCTGCATCCGCTGGTTCTCGGAGCGAAGCTCCTTGTATACCGGCGCGGAGAAACGCTTGAACTCGGCTTCGACCTGCCGGTGGCTGATCTTGGCCAGCTCGGCTCCGGCCTCTGCCCGGACGAGGGACACATCGTCCACTTCAGTGCGTAAACGCAGGTAGTAGAGCCGTTTCCTCTCTGCTTTGATCAAAGCCTCCTGCCAGTTCATAAATGTGTCACCCAGGTTCCCGTTCGCCTGCATACGCTGAAGCTGGAGATCAGCGTCCGCCCTGAGCTGAGCCAATTCGGCAGAGTTCTTGCGTGTCTTCCTGCCGCGCACCTTTCGCAACCTGCAGATCACTTGCCCTGCCTCTACCTGACTGCCGTCATCGACAAGTTCTTCGATTACCCATTCCCAATTCCGGCCCTCGACGACGATTCTTTCATTGTCCGAGGCCTCAAGCGCCGCGTGGAATATCAAGCGACTGCTTTTCTCAGGTTCGGGCGGCAGTATCCTGTCGCCCGCGGCCAGTCCGCTGGTAACGAGTAACTTGTCGCCAAGCGGCTTCGCCACAAGACGCCGCTTCTCACCATTAGCCAGCCGAGCCACCGGACGAAAATCCCGGGTCGCCCACCAGCTTGGAATTACCACGGCAGATACCGGTATGGGTACCTGGAGCTCGCAATTCACATTCAGTCCCGGGGTCAGCTGGCCCAGCGGCGAGTCCAGAACCACGCTCCCTCTGTAAAACGATTCGCCACCCCGTCTCCTCTCTTTGACCGGGCTGACGGATACCAGTTTTCCGCCGAGCCAGGCACTTCCAAGGGATGGAACACGAACACGGGCGGCTAATTCGCTACCCCGGCTCACGCGTATCGAATTCCGCATGGATTCCGGGATCCTTATTTCAATAACTGCGTCGTCCGGCGATATGACATTAACGATCTTCCGAGCACCCAGTGGAGTTCCAGCTACCATGGGTATGCCTCCCGAGTCGTCGGAAGGTGCCACAATGCCTCCCTTCTCCGTGCGGTAGACAGGATCAGCTGAGGCCTGTGTCGCCTCTTCAGCTCCTTCGGCGAGGCGTTGATGCTCGCTGGTAAGACCGTATTTGTCACGCTCCTGCTTGAGGACGATACGGGCCAGGTTGTTCCGCAGAGAGCCGAACTGTTTGTCGTTCCTCAAGAGGAGATCCAGCCAGGCCAGGTCCTGTTCCAGGTGCAGGCGGTCGTCGCTTCCGTCCTCTTCATCAAAGTCTTTCAGCCGGGCTTCCGGTACGTTGATATTAACCAGCGCCTGTTCGTAGTCGACCATGGCGGTCCGGACCTCGGCGGCGGACGCTCCGCCCACGAGTTCAACTTTTGTGATGGCGTCGAGCTTCTTGCGTGCTTCCGCAAGACGTTCCCGTGCCTGTTCCAGGCTGCGGGCCAGGATCGCGCGCTCCGACCGGCGACGTACTGTCGATTCCTCGATTTCGAGTTGCTTCGCCTTCCTGTCTGTCTCCCTGGCAAGAAGGTTGTCTTTCAGATCATAGACCCATTTCGCATCCGTCAGTTCCCTGGCACGGAGCCGGCGTTCGATAAGTGTGAGCTGCTCGTTGTTGCTTCTCAACCACAGGTCCAGCCAGTCCGTATCGTATTCCACCACAACGGCGCCCGGTTTCATCGCTTCACCGAGCTTGGCCACGCTTTTCAGACGCAGTTGTTCTACCGGTGCCTTAACGATTTCTTCCCGGAGGTTGCCTACCTCCCCGTCAAACTTGAGTACGAGCTCAGCGGGCGGGGTCTCAACTATCCAGGTGTGCTCTTCTGTTATGCGGGATTCCAGCCGCCCACAGCCACAGAGGGAAGCCGTCGCGAAAAGCAGGGCGCAGAGCATGCGGCGTGATGCGTGCCATGTCTGATCCGCGTTTTGAGGCGATCCTATCATGGACGTGTCAATTCCGTTTGAACCGGTGCATCAGGTGGGAGCAGTGAACGGTATTCTTCATGGGCCAGAACCAGGTCGATGCGAGCATTGATTACGCTGATCTCGGCGTTGTCTACGGCCTGCTTGGCCCTGGTTACTTCCAGGTTGTCAACACCACCGTCTTCGTAGCGGACGAGCGTGGCGGCCAGTTTCTCGCGCTCGGCGGAGAGGCGCTGCTCGCTCAGCCCCAATTGCGTCTTCAGTCGGCCGGTGTTGCGATGAATGCTGCGCAGACGTAGCAATAAGCTGTTTTCCTTGTCCACTAAGCCGGCCTGGGAGTTCTCAAGGCCAAGCTTGAGCTGCTCCAATTCGGCCCTGTCGCCCTTCTTGAAATCCAGCTGTGTCGTATACGTCAATTGTACCGAGAATGCGTCGGACGTTTCGTCACGTTCGTTGAACGGGTCCGCTCCTTCGCTCTTGTGTTCGCCAGTCAGGGAAAGATCGACGCGCGGCCACAGGACGTCTTTCTGGATGCCTATATTGATCTCGGCGAGGGCAATATCCAGCCTGGTATTGACGAGTGATTCGTGATGGGCGAGCATGTTCCTTGCATCGGCCTCAAGGTCGAGAGTGTTCTCCACAGTATTAGTTACCGCAAGAGGATCTATGGTCAAATCGTTGGTCACCGTCACACCCATTGTGTTGAGCAGAGACTCAGTCTGGGTCTGCAGAGTTGTCTGCTGGCTCAATTCCTCGGCTTCCGCGGAGTTCAGGCTGATTTGAGCGTTCACAATATCGACCCTTGGCGCCAGGCCATTGGCAACACGTTCCTCCGTCACCGTAAGGAAGGCCTTCGCATCGGCGACGCGGGCCCGGCGAACGTCGAGGCTTCGCTGTGTCCTTTGCACGGCAAGGAAGACCTGCATTACGGAATAATCCAGTTCGCGTTCATCCTGTCGCAGAGCGTTTGTGGCCTTGAGAATGTTGCGTTCGGCCGTGGTAAGGGGCATGCGCAGACGCCAACGTTCCGAGGCGGCGAACAGGCGGCGTTTCAGTGTGATACCCGCGTCGCTCGTCCATTCTTCTTCCTGTTCGCTGTCGGATGTCTCGCTCAGGAAGGAGGAAACTCCGATGCCCAGTGGAGTCAGGTAGTTCAACTCCGCTCGGGCCTCTCCGGAGTCGCTGCCGTCCTTGAACGCATGCGATATGTCAAACGTCGGGGCGAAGACCTCGGCCTCCGCGATCCGGCCCCCTGCCAGAGCCGAGGCCAGGTCGTTTCGCGCAGTCTGCAGTCCACGGTTCTTTCTGTGGGCGATTGCCCGGCATTCTGCGAGGTTCAGATTGGTTATTGATCCGGGGAGAGTTTCCATTGCGTTATCATCCGCAGTCTCCTCTGCAGCCTTCTGCGACGGTGTGGTGTCCGCACTTGCTTCGGGATTCGGTGCCTCTTTATTCAAGGAGACACAGCCTGAGAATATAAGAAATGAAAAAACCGCAAGACAAGCGAATCCATGCCTTAAGATGCAGAGAATCCGCGTGGGCGTTCTGCCCTTTTCACCCCCGTCCAAGGCGGTGTCCGCGCTGAATATGATCATAAAAGAACTCTCCAATAGCCTATTCTGTCAGAAATCCTGCTTTAGTATCTGAATCTTAACGAATCCAGCTGCTTACACCAATATCCCGTGGCCAAATTCGCTTGGATTCCGGTGGATTCTGATTTGGGCGCCGCCCTGTTGGATTGCGGTCAACACCCCTTTAGCTGATCCCTGTTAAGGGTCACAGTCGGTCTGCTGCCATACAGATCACGTCCCCCCCTGCCGTTGTAAGGTAGAGTCTGCCTTTGGCTGCGGCAATGCCGTTGAAGACTGGAGGTGAATCAAGTTTGTGTTCCGCAAGCTTCTTGCCTGTTTTGGCGTTGTAGATCCAGAGGTGCCCGCCTCTCTTGCCCTCAAAGGCCTCCAGGTCCGATTCATCCGGAGGTCCGGCCGCGAATAGCACGTCGCCGGCCACGGTCAGTGCCTTAACGCGTACCGGAAGACGCGTGGACCAGGTGGGTTCTCTGCCTTCGTGGCCCTGGGCAAAAAGGCGATACCCCTTGCCGCCCGGCACGAAATAGTTGTTGGACCTCAACAGCTTCATGTCATCAAACTGGCGCACGATGTAGAAGCGACTCCCATCGTGGACAATCAGCCTTCCGTAATTCAGGTAGGGTTTCTGGAAGAACCAGAACGCGCGGCGGAAATACGTGTCGTCCAGGAATCCACCCCGTGGCTGCACTCTCGGCGTTTTCGCCCCCTGTTTCTCGAGCTTCGTATTGAAGGCGTTATTTCGCAGGAAGATTCCCGACTCATCGGCCTGCAGAATATCATTCAGTGCCCCCGGTCCGGATTCATAGGTGAAGTGCGTTGTTGTTTTCGTGAAATCCGGTTCCGGCGGTTCAAGACGTCTTTGACAAACGGTTTCTCCCGTGTCCACGTCCAGGCCGTACAGGTAAAGGCCGCCGTCCAGGTACGACGAACGGCCAGCGGAGCAATAGACAACACCGTTAACGACCGGCACACTTCCATGCACCGGCCACACGGATTCAACTTGCTCGAACGCACCCATTCGCCGATCTTCTGGAGCGGCCATGAATTTCCAGGCAAGCTCCCCGTCTTCAGCCCGCAGGCAATAGACCCATCCATCGGCGGAACCGAAGAACACTCTTCCTTTTTCGTACGTCGGCGGCGAATCCACTCTCCCACCGGCAGCGAATCGCCAAAGCTCTTTCCCGTCACTTGCCCGTAATGCTGCAACGTGATGCTGGTCAACCAGCGCCACGAAGATCATGTTTCCCGCAACAGTTGGTGCACTCACCCTGGTGCCGAAGGCAACGGACCAACTCGGTTTAACATCAGCGGATACCTTGTGAGCCGTTGCCCCCGTTCTCAGGGAGTCATGCCTGAAAGTGGGCCAGTCGGCTGCACCAGCAGCTGCGCCCTTTAGCTTTTCGTACGCCGCGCCCTTTACCACCCTGTCTCGTTTCATGTATTCCGCGTCACGAATCACCCTGGCGTGCGCGACTGCGTTGAAACCGGAAAGCTTCTCGTTGATGTAACACCTGCAGGGATGGGGTGGGGCATATTGCAGGCCGTTGGCCGGCATCATGCCGTAGTGGCAGGTACCCCTTATCCAGTTATGGACCGTGTGATTGCCTTCCTTGAGATCGACGAACTCCGTTCCTCTTCTGCTTGCCAGTACGTACCGGGTAGTCGCCTTGTTCCGGTAGCAGCGGTGGTGATGATGGGCCGTGAAGATGTGACCCAGCGGAACAGTCTTCTTTACTTCGCCTGTTATCGCGTCGTAGCCTGCCATGGACTCGGGCCAACGGGACCTGTTAGGCGCCTTCTGGGTTAGCGTCTTCGCGCCGTAGGTCCATACCAACCCGTCGATTACAAACACATCTTTCCATTCGTACCAGAGATGCCCCAGGTAGGTTTTCTGTTGTGCCCATAACCTCTTCCCGGAATCCCGCGACAAGCCCATCAGCCCCTTTGCGGTTGCGCATATAACCACGTTTTCGTGCAGGATAAGCGTGCCCAGCCAGGTGTTGCCGGGTTCGTCTGCCACCTCCATACGCCATTTCTCCTTTCCCGTGTCATAGTCGAGGCAAACCAGGTCACGTCCATCAAGCAGACACGCAACCTTTCCGTCCACCGCGATGTTTACCGCGGGATCAAGCTTAACGGGTTTCATTCCGGGGCGATTGCCTTCGGTCCACTTGATGTAGTCCTTGGTAGTTCCCTTGAAGAAAGGATCAGCTTTCCAAAGCACTTTCCCGGACTGGCTCTCAAGACACACGATCTTAACGCCCTGTTCCCTGTTCATTGAGAGCACGAGCCTTCCGTCTTTGAAAAGGATCTCGTTTGTACGTTCAGTCCCCTTGTAGGTGTGGACAATCTTCCCGGTCTTTCCGTCAAGTCTCGATACGGGTGCTTTGTAGCCGAGTGTGACATAGAGATCGTCGCCATTAGCCACGACCCGGCGGTGAAGGTTGAGCGGGAAGCCCCCCGGCCTTGCCTTGAACCAGCTTTCTTTCCATGCTCGCCATCCCCAGTCAGCTATAGGCTTCCGCCAGAGTTCCATTCCATTGAATGCATCGCGGGCTACAAGAAACCACTTGTCCGGCAAGTCATGCTGCCCGGGAGTTCCGGCCGGTGCCTCGTCAACAATGTAGTACAGCCGGCCGTTGGCTGTTACCAACGCGGTGAAGTTCGAATCCGTGTCGTGCGCACGAGACCAGAGCGGGCCCGATATCCACTGGTAATGATTCGGTGGCCCGACGAGCAGGTCTTTGGCAACCGGGTTGCCGTCGGGGCCGTGGCAGTAGTGGGACCATTCGTCGATATCGGGAGGGATGGGCTTCGTAGACTTCGTCCACTTGCCCGAGGGATGAGGGATGAAACCTGAGACCTGAAGTTGTGAACCGCCCGGGCACATGAGAATGCCGCGTGGGGCCAGGACCCTTGCGATTTCCTTTCCCGCAAGCCCGACATTTACCCCGCCTTCGGCGGGGCCTGAAACCAGCACATTAACGAAATTCTCCACGTACGGCAGGTGCTTGCCATCCCACTGCATCGCGGAGACTTTGCCGTAAACGCCGCTCTTGCGGATTTCGGCGCGCGCCCGGTTCAAAACTTCTTCGTCACGGTACAGACACTGTACAATGCCGCCGAACTTCCTGTGCAACTCAATAGCTTCGCTGGCATCAGAAGGTTCTAAAACAACACAAACACCTATCGGCCCGTCATGGCCAATTTCCGCCGCACCGGCGTCTGGACAACAGATTCCGGTTAGGACAAGAATCGCAAGTAACAGTGTTGAATACGATTTCACAAGTTCTCCGTCATCGTCAACCGATCCCCGCCTCATCGGCTTGTATTCAGTCTTTGACAGAAGCCTATATCGACTGCGATTCCGATTCCAACTAACCCGCACTACCAGCAGTGATCCTAGCTAACGAGTCCCAGGCGAACAACCATTTCATATCCCCTGGCAATATCCCAGCCGTTTACGGCGAACAATCCACCATCCAACTGGTGGGCTTCTGTTGTGGCGATTTCTTCATCTCAAGATTTCTGATCAATTTCCGGCTTCCGTCGCGCGCCTCTATTGTCAGTTCGTATTCGCCGTAGAAGCCGCGGAAGGTTGCTGTGCCGTCTGCATCTGTCGTGAGATCTGTTTCCGTCCACCAGTCTTTCTTGATCAGCTTAACCAATACGTTGTACGCGGGTTTTGGGGACATGTCCTTGTGCAGCAGGCCGGAAGGGGCCTGCATCCAGGCATGGCGGTCGGTAAGGTTCCACCAGGTAATTGCTTCGACTGAGGGGTGAGAGAAGAGCACGGTGTAGATCCGCTTGACTTCGCGGGCCTGTTCCTTTTCGCCTTCCGGAGTTGACGCCCAGGGCTTTGGGCGGTGCCAGCCCTTCTTTCCCGACAGAATGGTAAGCTCGGTGAAATGGATTGGTTTCTTGAAGGGTGCGAAGCGCTCGCAGACATTCCATAGCTTTGTATTCGACCAGTTTCCGCCGTGCATATGTGACTGCAGTCCGATCACGTCGAAAAACGGTTTGCCGTTTTCGTCTACCACTCCGCGAACGACTTCGGCGAAATCGTCGCCGACGTGAAAGTCATTGATCACGAGTGTGGCGTTCGGGTTAGCCTTTCTTGCCGTCCGAAAGGCCCTGCGCGGCAGTTCAATCCTTCCCACTTTCTCCCACATTGCTGTTACTGTCGGCGCACGTTTCTTGTTCGGACCCTGCGCGAAGTTCGTCGTTTCGTTGACCACGTCCCACATGTCGATCTTTCCTCGGAATCTCTCGACACAGTTCCCGACGTGGGCGAGTTGCAACCTCTCGACTTCGGCAAGATCGTCCGGTAGCCACGGAAGCTGGCTGTAATTCCAGACGAGCGGATGCCCCTTGGTGGTGACGTTCTGATCTTTGCACCAGGCGGCGATACGTTCGCGGCTCTCATGCACCGGCTTTCCACGTTCCTTCTCGTAACCCCACCAGTAATAGGGAAGGGTAGCGAAGTTAAAGAGCCCGGTGTACCGCTTGCTGAAGAGCTGAAGCGGTTCGCCTTCCTTGAACGGTAATTCCAGGTTGCCCCCCTGCAGTTCGTACACCAGCGGGAAGACGCTGCCGCCGAAGAGGAACTCGTGTCGAACCTGGCGAACCCGGACCGTTGCCCCCGCGAGAGGCTTGCCGTTCTGGCCTATCAGGGAAAGCCGGACGTCGCCTTTGCGGTGTTTTTCAATCCGTGCAGGTGCCGATTCGAGGAGATTCTCCGGGGATGCAGCAGGGGCTGCCTGTACAGCGTTTAGCAGAACCTGGCCGAAAACGGACATTACCACCAGGGATGAAAGAAAGTACTTGTTCATTGGGGTTTTTCTCCCGTAGCTGGATTCGTTAGAATTCAGATCTTCTGTCGAATGTCCGCGTTTCTGGTTGCTCGTCTGAATCCTCACGGATCCAGCTACATTCCTTCTGGCGTAGCTGGGTTAATTAGACCCCATCCGAAAAGGGTTCTGGAGCCCGGCGGGCCTCCGCCGGCCGCGCAATGCCAGTGCATTTGCATGCGACAGTGAGAACTTCATTCAATTCTGTCATTTTTATGCACATCCTTTGCTCCATAACGGCGGAGGCCCCTACTTCGCCGAGGCGATGTAGGGCAGGCCGCCGCACTCCAGCAAGTGTTTCCGGGCGTTTCAGTACATCACCCCTTTTCGGACAACGTCTAATTAGAATTCAGCTCCGCAATCCTACTCGTAGCAACTCACAGTCCCATCCAGCATGGAAATAAACAGCTTGCCCTCGGCTGCCGCCATCCCATCAAATACCGGAGCGCTTTCCAGTTTGAGTTCCGTGATAGCCTTGCCGTCCTTCGTCGATACGGCCTGTAGCAGGGCGCCCCGTTCTCCTTTCAGTGCGGCTACCTGTTCTGTCGCGCTCCTTTTCATTCCTTCATCGAACGGGTTGCCGAAGATGTCCTCTTCGTCAACAACATCCGGTGGGCCGGCCACAAAAAGCTTATCATCTGTCAACACCATTGCCCTGGCCTGTAATGGCGGGTTCTCCCGGCGCCAATCGAATTCGATCGCGGAGATCTCCTTAAGCGGGTATTTGCCGTAAGCTTTGCGGTCAAAGGTGATGATGTGCCCGTGTGTCCCTTCCTGCTTCCTGTTCGTTGCCTGGACGCGGCCGATAGCTTCCGGGGTAATTTCCCGTTTCGCTGAGTAGAGCTGGTACTCGTTGGCGCTCGACCATACGTACATGCGCGGCTGGCGGCCGTAGCCGAAGACAGACTCTTCATTGAAAACCAGCATTCGACCGGCGGGCGCGAATCGACCTGCGCGAAACCAGCCGTTGTGCCCGGTTCCGTAACCGCGGCCGAACACCCAGTAGGCACGGTGAAACCATGTGTCGTCGAGATATCCGCTCGAGCAGACCAGGTGTGCATCCTCGCCACCCTGGTCCATGGCTCCCGACGCCCTGAGATTCGTCCGCTTGCCGTCAAGCCCAATAGCCTGTGAGCGCATATAGAGTTGCTTGCCGTCACTCGAAAGGATGTCGGGCAGGGCGACCGGCATATCGAGACCGCCGGCCGTTGTGTGCAGCGGCTTGCCCTGTTCCGGAATGGTGTCGCCCATGATCTCCTCAAGCTGCATCTCGCCGGTCGTCGCGTCGAGTTTCAGCAGGTGCAGCCCGCCGTCAAGGAACATCGACCGCCCCGCCACACAATACACCGAACCGCCCTGGACGAGCACTGCCCCGCTGACAGGCCATGTCGATTCGAGCTGATCGTACGAAACGATGGTTCGCTCCCGGGCCACTGCACGATATCGCCATGCAAGCCGGCCATCGGCTGCGGCCAGGCTGTAGATCCATCCGTCGCGGGAACCGAAAATGCACAGTCCGCCGGCAATGGTGGGCGGGGTGTCAACACGCCCCCCGGCGGTGTACTCCCACGCCACGTCGCCGGTTTTAGAGTCCAACGCGTAGACAGTGTGCTTGTCAACCGCGGCTATGAAGAGCTTACCGTTGGCCACTGTCACCGCTGAGAGTTTTCCACCAAGTTTCGTTTTCCAGCCCGCCTTTAACTTCGCCGCAAGTTCGGTCTGGCTGGCTCCGCTTCGCATATTATCGGACCGGTATGTGTGCCATCCATCGTTGCCGGATGACTTGGGTGACAGCGCGGTTACCTTTTTGTAAGCCGGTCCGGTTTCCAATCTTGGTAGGGACTCCCCGGTCGGCCTGGTCTCCGGGTTTGCCCCGACAAGAGCGTTAAACCCGTTCAGTTTTGATTCGATATAGCAAGCGCAGGGATGGGGTGGGGCGTATGAAAGCCCGTTTGCGGGCATCATCCCGTAGAGGCAGGCGCCCCGCACCCAGGGGTTGGGCTGCCACTTCCCGGTTTTCACGTCAACGTACTCGATACCCGTTCTCGACATGATAAGAAACTGGTCGGTGGCTCGGCCACGATGGCAGCGATGATGAAACCAATCACTCTTTCCCGGCGGAAATTCTCTCTTGGTTTCGCCTGTGACCGGATCACGCCCGAAGTATGTCCATGGCGGTTTGTTCACCACTTTCGGGCCTTTCCCGCTATTCTTCTTTGGTCTTCTCCCCCTGGCAGAGGTCGACCATACCAGTCCGTCGACCACCAGCAGGTCAAACGAGGACTGGTGCCCCGTGGGACCATGGAAATCGGACCAGAGTGTCTTGCCGTCCTTGATCGAGATCGACGAGATCTTGCCCGGGCCGGCGGAGAACAGGACTACATCATTGTAAATCACCAGGTTCGGCGCCGATTTGACCAGAACCTTGACTCCCGCCGGGTCTTGTGATGTCCAGACCTCCTTCCCTGATTCTCGATCGAGACAGACCACGTTCATGCCGCTGTGGTAGATGACTCGCTGCTTGTCGGCCCCAAGGGTGATCGGGGCAACGGTGGTGTCCTTCGACCAGAGCACCTTCCCCGATGCAATGTCGACAGCAATGATTCTCTTCGGATCGCTCATTTCCCATTTCCAGGGGCGGGTGGCGTTGGAGCGTCTGGCCTCGGTCCAGCATTGAACAGTGTCCAGTTTCCATTTTCCTTCGGGGGGCGTTTTGGCGTGGGCGGTTACGTAGAGTTGACCATCAGAGACAATGATCTCCTCGGTGTGCTCGGTGCCCTCGAAAGTCTTGAGCGTCTCGCCTGTTGCCGCGTCGAGCATGGTGACCGGTGTGTGGAGGCCTAGCGTTACGAAAACTCTTGCCTGCCCTGAGCCTGTTGAAGGGTCGGCAATAGCCACGAGTCGCCGGGGCAGTTGCGCTGGACCTGCTTTTGCGGGCCAGAGATCGGTGTGCCATTCCGAAATGGGACGTTTCCACAGCAGCGTGCCGTTGAACGCATCCCGCGCCACCAACTGCCACTCGGGCGGATACTGGATCGAAGCCCTGGGGCCCTCGTCGAGAATGGAGAAGATCCTGCCGCCGGCAGACACCACGGCACTGACGCTACTCATGTGATCGTGGTGTCTTGACCACCGTGGCCCGCTGTCCCACTGGAGGCTCGTTGGCGTGCAGACCTTCTTGTCATTCGATGCAGCGTTGTTTTTCGAGTCGTAGAGGTAGTGCGACCATTCTGCGATGTCGTCAGGAACCGGTTTTGTGGTCTTCTTTCCCTTAATGACCGATATCCCCCTCGGCGCCAACACCCGCATGATCTCCTTCTCTGTCAACTGAAACCCGGTGCCTGAAACCACCGCGTTGACCAGATTATCGGCGTACGGAAGGTTCTTTCCATCAAACAACACCGCACTGAGCCGGCCATAATTGCCGCTTTCTCGAATGGCCGCGCGTGCGTTCTCGACCTTGACCGGATCGGTATCCAATGCCTGGACAAGAAACGGCTTGTGCTGTGCAAATTCAGTGATCACTTTCGTGTCTTCACAACCTACGATGACGACCAGGCCGCCTTTGACGCCGCTGTCGCCAATCACGCCCGCCTGTAAATGGGTGGCCGCGATGATACTTGCCAGGATCAGTAAGTGTTTCATTGTCGATGCTTCTCTTTCTCTATGTTGAAGTGATGTGCGGCGTGCCATTGTCTCCCAGTAGCGGACCGCCGCCCTGTGATACTGATCCCGCTCGATATAGCTATCTCCTCTTGGGTTCAATCGGCGGCAGGGGGCCGAAGGGCCCCTTGGCGGCGGCCTTAACGCTGTAGTTCTTGTGCATCCAGTTGTCGCGATACCAGGAGCATGGCTTGAACTCGTCTTTGAGCCCGGCCATCTGGTCTTTCATGATCCCCTGTAACCTTGAAAGATCCTCTTTGTACGCCGGATCCGCCACAACGTCGGTCTTGCAGAAAGGATCTTCCTTCCGGTCGAACAGCAGCTCCTTTCCGTCACGAAGGTACTTCCCGTAAAGGAAACGCTTGTCGCGGATGGCCCGCCATTCGAAGCCGTCCATCCACCTGTAGGTATGACCGAGTCCCTGCATGAAAGCCGCTTTCGGTTCATTGCCCGGCTTGCCCTGGAGGTTCGCACTCAAGTCGGTGCCCTCAACTTCCTCAGGGGTCTTTTCACGAAGTCCCGCCAATCCCAGCAGCGTCGGCATGATGTCGGGGGTGTTGAGACAGGCGTCACTCTTGCAGGGCTTCAACTTGCCGGGGTAGCGGACCAGGAAAGGAATCCGGGCAGCTTCATCATAGAAAGTGAGCTTATACATACGGCCCTGGGAACCAAACATCTCGCCATGATCGGAGGTGAAAACGACGATGGTGTTATCGGCAATCCCCAGCTCATCCAGCTTGTCCATGAGGCGGCCGAACTGCTCGTCGATGCTATTGACCATCGCGTAGTAAGGGCGCAGGAACTGCTCCATATTCTGCTTCACAATGTGATTGTGCCACTTGCGATCCTTGTCGAACGCCTCCCTGGGATAGCGATCCATGTAGGGGTCTGCTTCGAGCTTGAAGTTCTCGGGAAGCTCGAATTCCACATCTCTGAACCGCTCATAGTTCTCTTTCGGCACATTTCTCACCGACCAGGGATCGTGTGGCGGGTTCCAGGAGAGGAACATTGCAAACGGCTTGTCCTGTCTGGACGCCTTGTCGAGATAGTCAATGGCCAGGGTCGTGAACTCTTCGGGACCATACTTGCCCTTCAAATTCACGCGCTTCAGTTCCCCGTCCGAACCGTCCGTGTAGTAGTCAGCGGCATAGCTGTTGTGGTTGAATCCGTAGGCTGCCCAGTAGCCGTCAAACCCCATTCGCTCCGGTCCTCTTGGCGTGGGACGCCTGTGCTGGTCATTCAGGTGCCATTTGCCAACGTATCCCAGGTCGTATCCGGACTCGCCCAGAACATGCGCGATGGTCCTGTGGTTGGGGTTCATGTTGACTTCGTTAATCACCATCCCTGTGCTGCTGGGATACTTGCCTGTAACCAGGCTGGCACGATACGCGGCGCAGACGGGCATGACCGAGACCGCATTGGTCATATCAACCGACTGCTTGGCGAACTTATCAATGTGGGGCGTGATCGCCTTCTTGTCACCCGCATAGCCCAGAACATCGGCTCGCAGTTGGTCAGCAAATACGTAAATGATGTTGGGGCGCCGCGATTCATTCTTGCCCTTGGCCAGTGAGGGCAGCAGAGAAACACCAGTTGCCGCCCCCACTGTCTTCATGAAATCTCTCCTGTCCATGCTTACGAAGACCTTTCTTTCAGCATTTCAGAATCGCAAAGATAACAGAAACAGGGCGTGTTGTCTCAGGCTTTCGCGCCGGTAGCCACTTCAAATATGCGTGAATGCCGACTGTGCATCGCTTTCAGCGAAGATGTGGTTGGTGGATCCGCATACCCAGCGTAGGCTCCACCAACGCTGGGCTATCCTGTGTATCGCCTTCGGCGAATGGCGTGTTTGGCCGGAGGCCATAAAAAGGACAGCCCAGCTTTGCCCACAGGGCTAGACTGGGTATGTGCGCGACAACCAATCCCTTGGCTAAGGCCATGAACAAGACGAGTGTCGCGGATAACCGTGTGCTGCACCCGCAACTCACGCCGGATGGTCACCCTGGGGCAGCCCGTGTTGTTGTTTCAGACGACCGCGCAGGGGTACGAGCTGTGCGATCAGCATGCCGCTCAGCATGAGCGCGCAGCCAGCCAGGGAGCGGGTATTCATATGCTCGTTCAAAAAAAGCCAGCCAACCACCGCGGCGAATACTGCTTCCAGGCTGAGGATAATGGCCGCATGCGAGGCCAGCGCGTCGCGTTGGGCTCTGACTTGCAGGGTAAAACCAATACCAACTGAAAGAACGCCGCCATACAGAATCGGCCCGGCGCCGTCGATCACTGCTCCAATGCTGATCGGTTCCATTACCACGGCTGCCATCAGGCTGCAGACGCTGCAAACTACGAACTGGATCAGGGCCAGGCGCAGCGTGGCGACACGATGGGCGAATTGGCCAAGGAGAATCACGTGCAGAGCCCAAAACACCGTACCCGCCAGCACTATGGCGTCGCCGGGGACGAGTCGCAGATCTTCCGTAACGCTCAGAAGGTACAATCCTATCACGGCCAGTCCGACGCCCAGCCAGATAGCTCCGCTCACTTTCTGACGCAGAAACAGGCCAAATATAGGTACCAGCACTACGTAGAGGCCGGTGATGAACCCGGCCTTGCCTGCCGTCGTGAACACCAGTCCGGCCTGTTGCAGCAAGGCCCCCCCACAAAGAACCAGTCCGGCGCAGACGCCGCCCACCCACAATGCGGGCTCGCGCCAGCGTCCCTTATCACCGCGCAGGGCCAGGGGCAATATGACAAGCGCACCGAGCCCGAAGCGTGTTCCGGTGAACAACATGGGCCCCATCGATTCCATGCCGACACGTTGAGCAACGAAAGCGCTGCCCCAAATCAGCGCAGTCAACAATAACAGGAGATCGGCTTTCAGCGTACTCGACTTCATGGCGGGCAGACTACTACAAGCGGGGGTGGGGGACAAGTTTGCTGCGACGGCGCAGGCCCGCTTTCCCAACTGCCGGTATTCAAATGGAGGGACGCGGGCCTCCGCGTCCGGGGTCACGGAGGCCCGTGACCCTCCACGAGCTGGCGCTCGCGGCTACGGGGGAAATGTGAAGCTCTTCTCTTTGTAGCCACCGGCGTTTAGCCGGTAGATCTGGATCACGGGTGGGGAGGGACCTCTCGGAGATAGGTCCCTACTTCTGTAGTACATGCCTATCTCCGAGAGGCATGCACCTTCCCTCGTTTCCCCCATCCTCAATCCATCGGCCCGGGACGAACAATGCGGGGCGCTGTCTTGACCCTGGGGCGGACAGCCAGCCAATCGACACCCGGGAAGACTGGGTCTGGGATTTCACGCACTTCTTCTTCGCCGCGATAGGGCGCCATGGCATCTATCCAGGCGATGATTCTGCGTCGGCTGACTTCATCCACTTTGACTTTCGGGATCTTGCCGTCTTTGGAAGGCGGGTGATTGCCTGAGACAATCTCGACGAGTCGGCTCTTGTACGAGAGCTTTGTCATCGGTTCAGGCGTCTGGTAGGCCTTGGGGTCCGTCTGACTATATCCTTCAACCATGATCATGTCGGCAATGCCGAAGCCCGGAGGCGGGTTCGCGGGTTTCCTGTAGGCTTGTCCCCATGATGGTTTGCCGATGAAGAGCGAATAGGTTGCGTCCCAACCCATCCAACCTTTTTTCGGGGTCAGATCAAGCGTCTTGCGTGCTTTTCCATCGCCCTGGTGACATTCCGCGCAGTGTTTGTCCAGTACGGGCCGCACGTAACGGTCCCAGCTTACTGTAAGGTCTTTCCAGGGCGGGGGTGTTATATCACTTGGCTTACGAGAAGCTGCAATAGTGCGAGTGACTCCTTGAGGCGCGTTACTGCGCGATTCATGACATCCCACGCATCCGCGGCGCTCACCGGGCATTACTCCTGTGAAACTGCGCATGGTCTGCAGAGCACGGAACTTATCGTCGAGCAGCTGGAAATGGAGTGGAAGACCTGAAGGCGCATTGAATGAGACTGATCCGTCTCTTTCAACTGGAACGGTTCCGAGGATTCTCTTAACTCCTTCTGACTGTACAGCGGAGACTACGGGGCCTGTCGAAAGCTGCGGACGCTTGTGCCAGTAAGTATAGGTCTTTGCGTCAATACTCAGTATCCGCATATATTTTACTTTTCCCTTCACCTCTTCCGGCATTCCTTCATATACATTGTTACTGAAAATCACGCCGTCCTTGGGGTTCAGACGTTCTTCTTTGGTTGGCCATTTGACCATGTCAGGGCGAACCGGCGGTTTCTTGCGCGCCTTTACGGGCATTGCATGAAATATGTTGTGATGACCTTCGTAGATGATCTCGCGATTTCCATCCACATCCATCAGGTAAAGGACGAACTTGTTGTCCAGTTTTCTTGACTTGTCATTGCGTCTTGCTGAGACGAGGAAATCCTTTTCACTGAGCGGGTATGGTGAATAGTAGGCTTTATAATTGCCGCTGTGGTGATAATTGGGGGATTCGACATTATGAATAGGACCATTCCCTACTTCAGCCCAGCGAATTTCAGCTGTGACCTTGGTCAGGCCGTCGGGATAATTGAAGCCCTTATTTGGATCGATGATTCCCACGGAGCCATCGAACCACTGGTGATGACCTGCGCCAACAAACATAATTTTCTGACTGCCTGGAATGCTCCGTGCGTCTTTGAGCAGATCAGGCCATACGCTCTGGTTGCCCCACAGGGTATTTACCTGTGTGCCGTCAGGATTAACCGTCCAAAGCCCCTGTGCGCGCCATAAAGGTTTATCTGTGTATTCCCAGCGCGTGTATATAATACGCCCGTCGTTCATTACTGTGGGCAGGTAGTCCGGCTCATTGTTGCGGGAGACAATATAGATGTTATTTCCGTCCAGATCACAGCGGGTCAGTACATACGCGCTGGTAGGGGGCATGCATCGAACATAGGTATGCCCACGTGTGCTTGAGAACATGATGTGTTTCCCGTCGGGAAGGTAGATCGGGTCAAGATCATCATAAGGTCCTTTTGTGATCTGGCGCAGTCCCATGCCCGCCTGCCCTGAGCCTGTCGAAGGGTCCGCATTGATTTCGTAGATATGATATGACTTCTCGTTATGCGGTTGGTAGCAGAACAATATTTTCTCTCCGTCCCATGAAACATCCGGGCGCCAGAACGCGCCGTGCAGTGGTTTCTGAGGCATGAGCTGCTTGAGTTCGCCGGCGGGGGAGAGTCCGTCGAGTATCTGCAGTCTTGCGCCGGGCACAGCCATGTAGCCCAGTCGGTGCTTGGTTTCATGATTCCATTCGCGGCCTGCCGGAAACGGCATATCTACAAAGACAACCTTGCTGAAGTCCACTACCGGGTTCTTGAACATGATGCGGCGCTTTATTTCACGGATCTTGAAATAGAGTTCATTGACAGCTGTCTGGGTTTTAGGCGGTTCCTTGTCCAACTCAGCCAGTTCGGCCAGTTCCTTGTCGAAGTTGGCGTCGATTCTTTCAGCAAGTTCACGTGCCCGCTTGATCTCGCTTTTTAAGTGGTGTTTGTTAGGTTTGCCTACCTGGTACAGCCAGTCCTGCTGGAGTACAGCTTTTGCCTCATCGGCTGTGAGGGTGCGCGTTTCAGGAGTTATTGGGTTGTTGACATGTGGGGCAGGGCTTTCTGCGCGTGGACGCGTGTTATTGATGTTCAGGGCTTCGATCCTGTTCCCCAGCAAAATCATCTCCTGTGCTGTTTCATCATCCTGCGGTTTGCCGCTTAGTTTTTCAAATGTCTTCTTTATATCTGCGACTTCTTTCCATTTCTTTTCTTCTTCAGGAGACAGGTTTTTCCATTGAAGGTCGGTAAGCGGGAGGTAAATGCAGATATCGTCGATTAGTGCCGCTGTAACGGTTCCAGGAGCCCGTTTGGGTGTGGGGCGTCCAGGGATTTGTCCGGCAGGTTTTATTGTTCCCAGCTTTGCGAGGGTCGCTTTTGATTTGGCAGGGAGTTCTTTTATGTTTTGTGTGGCCAGTTCGGCTATTTCTTTATCTGAAAGGGCCCGGTTGTATATGCGCAGATCATCCATTGCGCCCTGAAAGCATTCGCCGCCGTTCATGGATCCGATACAGCCGGGGGCGGAGCCGCCCGCTTTTATGGTGCCGGAGCGGTAGAGCGATTCAATCTCGTTTCCGTCCAGGTATACGCGCATTGTCTTGCCGTCGAATGTCGCGGAACAATGATGCCACTTCGCATCAAGAACAGTTGCTGGATTAAGGGCTGCATCGCACTCGATGTATCCATTGATGTTGAGCCCCAGTGACAAAATAGTCCCGTTGTTCTGAAATGAAAAGAGGACGCGGTTGTTACCGTCTTCCTTGCGGAAGATCTCGCGGTAGCTTGAAAGATCGGTTGGAAGCACCCAGGCGCTCATGGTGATTTCCTTCGTTTGAGAGAAATCAGGTTTTCCGGCAATCGACAGCTTATGGCCTCCGGCAAGACCTATAGCCGTACCGGAAACTCCAGGAATTCTGTCTATCTTGCCTGGCATTGACGCACTGTTCTTGTTACCGCTGGCGTCTTCGCAGACAGAAGCGGATTTTCCGTCGAATGTCCAATGTGCGAGAAGCGACTTATCAGCAGCGCTAGAAGGAAGTTCAGCGTATAGCAGGGACAGCGATATCAATAGAACGATACGTGATGTTTTCATTATTTCTCCTCCAGCCTTTCTAGGTACTGTCAAGAGCCTGCAGGCTCTTGATTCCTGAACCTTCTGTTTATCAACGGGTTACGGGATGTTAGCCGTTCTCCCCCGTTTCTGACCCTCTCGGTCGACGATTACGGCGACGACTACGGCAGACGATTGGAAGGATTCTCCTCGTAATCCGTAGTCGTCGCCGTAGTCGTCAACCCTCTCCGCTTTCATAGCTTTTCATACTTTTCATTCAATTTTTGACAGAACCCCTTTCTATCCAGGTCTTATACCTATTACCCGTATAGCCAATATCAGCGGCAACCGCGGCGCCGCACTCCAGAACAAATCTCTCATATTCAAGCCAATGAGCTTTGTCTCGTCTAACGCTCATACCGGTCACCGGCCTACAATCGTTGCCGTGTCGGCCTTGTAAATCCAGGCCATGTCGGTGGACCGGTTTCCGTTGGCATCGTGACCGCCGAAGTATATCACGTCTTCTTCACCCTTGAACGGTGAATGCGCGAAGGCGCGAGGAGCGACCAGAATAAGTTTATCCGGGTTCCACTTACCATTGACCTCATGGGGCTCATACTCTTCAGGAGCAGTGCGAACGCTGTAACAGGCGCCGGCATAGTAGTGATTCCAAATCAACTCTTGCGGCCCGCGAATCCGCTGTTCGTACCCCACTATGTGCGCTGTTTTCCCACTGCGCGGGTCTTTGAACGGGAAGAAGCGGTTGTAGCCCCCCAGGCTGAAAATCGCCGTTGCTTTCTCCTCCGTCATCGCCTTGTTGAACAGGGCACGAAGCGACGTTTCGTCCTTTGCCGGCATCAACTCAGGACCGTCGAGACGTTTGATCTCGCCCGCACAGCGTCCCTTGGGAGTCCAGACAAAGATGATCGATTCCCCTGGCCCCACCGGGTTCTTGATTGTGCTGAGTCCACGGATCCCTCCTACATCGGTATTCACGTTTCCCGGGATACTGTAAGCCAGACTCCATGTCGGCTCCAGCCCGTTATTACGCACGAATATCTTGCCGGCGACGGAGAAGTAGAGCCTGCCGTTCGCCTCGGTGATCCCTAATGGTCTGGCCGGAAAACTCGAGTCATCCTTGGGATGCTCCTTCCTGGCATCCCACTCAATACTTTTCGTCTCTGAGTTGTAGACTCCGGAAAGAATGCCCGGATCGCCCACCAGCAGAAAGATACGGTCGACACCCGTCACACGATCGGTAAAAACTTCACAGTCACGCGGCACCAGTCGACCGTGACCGCCCTGCATATGCATCGAGTGACTCCACTTCCCCGTAACATCATCCCGCACAAACACCGAAACCGCCCTTCCTCTGGAGGCGGCCACCAATAACGTCTCGTTGATCTTTTTTCCGTTCTTGTCGGTCTTGAACGTCACGGATTTCAGGATATTGCCCTTCATGTGATTGTAACCCACACTCTTGGTCTCCAGATCCACCTGCCATAAGGCGTTCGGCTTATCGAGCCGCAATACCTGAGCCGACTGCTTTCCGTAATTCTCGTCCGTCCAGTATCCATTAAACGCGTACAGCCTGCCTTTGTGAGGAACCAGATGCATGATCTCTGACCCGCCCGCATAACGACCCTGGTCATCCTGGTATCCGGATTTATAGGACAGGCGCCAACCCTTAACATCACCGGCTGAGGCTGAGAGAGTTGTTATGATGAGAGATGCGGCAAGCATCAGACAATGAGATCTCTTCATGACTCTTATCCTTTGGTTATATAGCAACGGAAACAGATAGGAAATTCTTACATCAGCTTCTTTCATTCTACTTCTTGGGTACAAGCTTAATCGTCTCAATGGAGTACTTGCCCACGTCCATCCTGGCAACCTTTGACGAGTGCTCCATCTTGCCTGCATCTTCCTCTATAAGATTGGTCCGGCGGGCGTCCTTGATTTCAAAGGCTGGAGCAAGTTCGACCTCGGTCTCGTCCTTGCCGTCGGTTTCGTAGAAACGTATGGCGATATCGTCGCTGTCTTCAGACTTCTTAACCGCAGTGACAATGACGTTGTCGGCAGAGACACTCAAGAATGACTTGCTCGCCGGCAGAGTGCCGGAGGAGTTGGACTTGACTACTACCGGGATAAGCGGGTTGTTGACGCCTACACCACGCTGGCGTCCATTCCGCCAGTCCCCGGCGTGCGAGAAGATCGAGAAGGTAAAGGTGTGGTCTCCCGGCTGGGTCCAGAACGGCTTCCAACGGCTGCAGCTGTGGGCGGAGCAGAGCATGATAGGCTGGAGGACAGGATAGTCCACCGGCTCCCTGGTGGCATCCATGTAATCCCATGCGATGACGGAAGAGGCGATGGTGACCCCGGCCTTGCCGTCGCCGGCGAAGATCCAGTTCTGGGTTTCACGCGGTCGGACGGGGGTATCGCCGAGGTAGCCCTCGCGGCGTTTCCTCTGTATGTGTTCGTTTCTGACGGTCTTGTTGCCTTCGTGGAACGCTTCGAGCTCCTCCTTGGTCCGCGTGGTCTTGAAGGCCAGTTGTCGCTGGACCTCGTCCTTGCCGACTGTGACCTTGCCGTAGGGGGCACCATATGTCACGTTGTCGAAGTCTGCATTGAGCGGGAAGGTGAGACGGATCTGCTGGGCGGCCTCTTCGTCGCACTCGCGCATGGTGCAGCTTAGGTCGATCTGCTTGAGTCCATCGTAAAGCCTGAGCTGGAAGGAGACCTTGCCCCGGGGTGTTTCCACCTCTTTGGACTCGAATGTGACGAAGAGCGGTCCGCTCTCCTTGCAGGCCCAACTCGTGGTGAACGCACCGAGCTTGTCGATGGTGTCGGCGATGGGCTTTGTGATGTGTGTGTGCTCGCCCGCGCCCTGGCCCTTGTAGATGAAGTTCAGCCACTGGGCTGCCTCGAACTTGTCGGTCTTCAGCAATTCTCGCTTAAGCGTCTTGTCGAAGATGCCGGCAATGCCCTGCTTGCCCGGTGTGACTTTGAAGTATTTGTTCTCATAGGGTTTGTTCCACGCCTCGCCCGGTTTGATTGGGGCGATGCCGGACTTGCCTGCCTTTACCAGGTAGAATGTCTTATAACCGAAGGAAGGAACATCCCTGGCAATGAAGACCACGTTCTTACCGCTGACCTGACTGGGAGCTTGCTTTCCGTCCTGGTCGAGCACCTCACAATCGGCCATGCCTTCCGGAATCGCCATCCGCACGATGTCGGTGCGTTTCCAGGAGAGATTGTTGAAGAGAACAACCGGTGTGCCCTTGGCGCTGGTCTTGACCTTGGCGCTGATGCCGGTCAATGCGGCATCGAGCATCTCTTTGCTGCTCTTGCGTGCATCGGCGTATTTCTTGTTGAAGTTCTCAATGCAGCTGTCCGGAGCAATGCCGTGGCAGGAGAAGGTGGCTTCGCACCAGGCCTGAAACAGTTTTTCGGTCGGGTACGCGTCCCACTGGTCGTCGAGCAGGGCCAGGAACGTGGTGAAGGCTTCGGCCGCGGTGAGTTGACGGGCCGCAGCGCGGTTGTTGACGAACATCTGGTAGTTGGCCGGTGCGGCTTCATAGAGCCATCGGCAGGGCCAGTCGCCCTTGAGCTGCTTTAACGTAGTATTGGGCGAGGCCTTGACCCGGTCCATCATGTCGGCCATGGTGTCGTAGGTCATCTTCGGCAGGTTCTTGCCTTCGACATACTCATTCCATTTCCTGATCATCGGCATCAGGTCGTTTCGCGGTCCGACATTGTCTTTGGAGATCAGGTGGGGCAGCACCGGTGGTAGGTTTCGCTTCTTGTACTCGGCTTCCTGGTCTGCGATCCACTGGGTCATCTTTGCGTTGTCTGACGCAATGCTCGGGGCTCCGGAACGCCAGTGGATGTTTTCAGCGTAGTGAAACATCATGTAACAGAAGACCTTGGTGCCGTCCGGCGAGCTCCACTCGACAAAGTCGGTGTCGATATCATCGATGTTCCAGCCACGGCAGAGGTAGGCTTTGTCGACGCCGGCCTTGACCATGATCTGCGGCATCTGGGCTGTCATTCCAGGGACGTCGGTGTTGTGCCAGAGCTTGGTGTCGGCGCCGAACTCTGCTTTGAACCAGCGGCGGCCCAGGTAGAACAAGCGCGCCAGCTGCTCGCCGGTGAGCAGGGTGGTGTAGGGTTGTGCATACCCCGCGCCCCACTGGATGCGGCGCTCTTGGACGCGCTTCTTAAACCCTTCCACCTTCTCGGGATGCTTCTGGATATAATCATGCAGCCAGACGCCCGACTCGCCATCGTACTTGAAATCCGGGTCCTCATTCATCATCTGCATGGCCTTGTTGATGGAGCGGAAGACCACCTTGGCTTCCCCTTCGTAGGAGCCGCTGTGCCAGCCCAGGTCCTGGTGGGAGAGTTGCATGATGCTGACGGTACCCTTCTTGAGGTAGTCAATCTTAGGTGGTGGGGCTGTGGCTTTGGCCTCATTCTGTGCCATGGCGGGGCTGGCGAGTGTTAATGTGATGATTGAGGCTGCTATCACCCTGTGCATTGTAATCTCCCGCATTGTTGTTTGATTCAGAGATAATAGGTATCGAGTGGAGAGATTTCAAGAGGAGGGAAGCCGATTTGGAGTCGGCTTGCCATAGGTCCATAGGGGTCGGACCACGGTAAGTCACATGCTTGGAGGGAGATAAGTGCGATGGAAAGTGGGGCTAATCTCTTTAACCACAAGCACTTGCCGTGGTCCGACCCCGTAGGTAGGCCGTAGGCTGGCCACTTTCATAGGGGCGGACAAGTCGGCGAGATTAGTGTAGGAATTGGCCGAAGGCCATGGAGAAGAAACTGTTCAACCCGCCTACTTACCGTCAATCGCTTTCAGTGGGAAACGTTCCGACGGCGTATGCTGTTGCGACATGATTTCAGTCATCCTGGCAACAATGTCGGGATGCTTCTGTGCCACATCGTCATCCTCCGACACATCTTTCTCCAAGTTGTAAAGCTGGATGGTTTTGTTTCCTTTCTGCATCCCGGTGCGGATGCCTTTCCAAGGGCCCATCCAGACGGCCTGGTGCCCGGAGTAACCGGAGAACTCACGATAAAGAAAGGGGCGCAGGTCCTGCGGAAGGCCCCGCAGTGTCTTCGCAAGAGAAATGCCGTCCGTCGATTCGGGAACGTCATTGGAATGTCCGACCATGTCGAGCAATGTCGGCATCCAGTCTTCAAACCCGGAGATTCGTTCAGATGTGCTTCCCGCCTTGGTTTTTCCGGGGTAGCGCACGATGGCCGGTACACGGAGACCACCTTCGTAGCTCTGCCCTTTCAATCCGCGCAAAGGTCCCACGGAGTTGAAGAACTCCGCCATTGGCCCCAGGTAGGTCGCTCCATTGTCGGATGTGAAGACCACGATAGTGTTTTCCTCAAGTCCGAGTTCCTTCAGTAAATCCATTACACGCCCGACATAATTGTCCATGCGAGTGATCATGCCGGCATAGCAGGCACGGGGATTGAAGTGCGGAGTGTAGCGTGCGGAGTGCGGAGGATCTTCCCAGCCCAGCTTCGTGTATTCCTTGAGGGAGTCCTCAGGCACGTGCAGGGCCAGGTGTGGGATGATTGTGGGGTAATACACGAAAAAGGGTCTGTCCTTGCTGTCACGAATGAATGCGAGCACCTGTTCGGCAATACGGTCCGATGCGTAGTCCTTCCCCTTGTACCGTTCGTAGCTGGCGGGGTCTTTCGGATCGGCGTCTTTCGGCAGCCTCGCGTGACCAGGGACGGGCGGTTTGTTATTGAGGGGAATGCGTTCATCGTCGGACCAGAGGTAGTTCGGGTAGTAACTGTGCGCGTGGCGCTGGCAGTTGTAACCGAAGAAGCGATCGAAGCCCTGCTTGAGCGGATCTCCCGCGCTGCCCGGGAAACCGAGTCCCCACTTTCCGAAAGCTCCGCACCGGTAGCCGCGTGCCTTGAGCAACTCGGCAATCGTTACATCTTCGCCGCGAATTGGACCCTGGCCCTCGGGCTTGTGTTCGCTGTTGTTGCGGATGGTAGCGTGACCGGTGTGCATTCCCGTCATCAGCACGCATCTCGACGGAGCACAAACCGGCGCTCCGCTGTAGTGCCGCATGAAACGCATGCCCTGCGAAGCCAGCCTGTCGATGTTGGGGGTGCGGATCTTCTCCTGGCCGTAGCACCCAAGTTCCCGGTAGCCGAGGTCATCGGCAAGGATGAATACGATATTGGGCTTGGCCGTTGAGATGTTGGCCATGATTGTGATCATGGCGAAGAATACTGCGGCGAATAAATAGAATCTACGCGTCATGGATCTGTCTCCTTCGGAGTGGTATCAGTGAACTCCGTAGATAGTAACGCCGTTCAGGCCGGATCTCAAGGATGGGGGTGTGCGAGCGTTCTTGCGCTGTGGCGTCTTTTGAAACGCGAGTCTCTGTAGCGGAACTCGCCAAGAGTTCCGACAGTTGAGCCATGGGATCGGAAGTCTTAGTGACTTCCGCTACACGCCTCGGAGATTCGTGACTACTCCAGTACTCACGCACTCATTATGGTTATCGATCCGTCCGGAACGGACATGCCGGCAATCCTTCTTTATTGTAGAGTGTGCCTTTGCCCGTGTTTGTCAGGAAGAGGTAGCGGACGGCAACCGGCTTCGGTACCTTCGGCGAGGTCAGAATCACCTTGTTGCCGTCGATTGTCGCCTCTGCCCAATGCCAGCTTTTCTCTCCTTCGCCCCTGACCGCAAATCCCTCCACCTTGTCGGCAGATTCCGGCGCATCCGGGCTCAGGGGTGTTGTCTTTCGTGCCGCCATCAAGCCCGATCCGGTGTGTCTGAATTCAACGATAGCTCTACCGCCTTCGTATTTGGCAGATTTGAAAAGCGGCCCCGAATAGACGATATTCTTGCCATAATCCTTAGCCAACGCCCACAGTGCGAGCCGTCGTCCGACCTCGTACTTGTTCTTAGGGTGGATATCGCGCGGATTGCCAATGTCGGTCGTAACGGCAAGGCCGGTCTTCGGCACGGCGAGCATGTCGCTTTGCGCTTCGCGGAGCGGTCCCCAACCAATGTTGTTGGGATCATCTGCAGAACCGCGAAAAGAAGCCAACTGCGCAATGTAGAAGGACAACTCGTAATCGAATGCCTTGCGCCAAAGCGAGAGCATCTCGGTCAACAGTGCGGTATATTTGGAAGCCCTTCCCGCGTTACTTTCGCCCTGGTACCAGATCGCGCCCTGGATCCGAAACTTCTCTATCGGGTGGATCATGCCGTTGTACAGGCGTGTCGGCATGCGCTGTGCATCCTTCTGGGGGGCATCGGCTACCTGCTTCAATTCCCTGGTGTATCCCAATGCCTTGAGAGCTTCGGCGGGCGTCCATTCTTCCGCCGAGCTGGCACCCCAGGACGAGTCGATGATCCCGATCGGCACATCGAGTTGCTTGTGCAACTCACGTGCGAAGAAGTAAGCGACGGCGGAGAACTTTGCAACCGATTCCGACGAACAGGTTTTCCACAGGCGGTCGCTCCTCGGCGCACCATACATGTTGCCACCCACCTGTACGTCTTCCAACGGTTCCTTGCTGCTCATTTGACCAACGTGGAAAAGACGAAGCTTCGGATAGTCGGCTGCCTCCACCTCCTGCTTCCAGTTGTGAACTCCGGTGTAGGCCCCTGAGACCCGTAGAAACGGCATTTCCATGTTCGACTGCCCTGAGGCGAGCCACACCTCTCCAAAGAGAATGTCATCCAGTACGATCGTGTTCTTGCCGGTAACGGTGATCTTGTGCGGTCCGCCTGCCTTCTGCGTTTTCATCTGCACCTGCCAGCGTCCGTCATCGCCGGCCGATGTCTCGACCGATCTGGACATCCAGTCACCCTTGACACTGACCTTTTCGCCGGCATCCGCGCTCCCCCAGAACCGGATTTCGCAGTTCTGTTGCATCACCATCTTCGAACCGAGGATCTTCGGCAGCACGACATCCGCCCAGACCTCGGTGAAAGGTAATCCGAGAAGAGCTGCGGTCAGAATCGGCATCACACCGATCGACACCAGCTTACGAATGCGCAGAATAAACGAATGATTCATATGTAACTCCTCATGTTGCTATTTCCGCACGTTCCTCCGGCGCCGCGCGTCGGCCTAAGATTCTTATCGTACTCTGGATTGCCGGCGGTGGCCGGGCGTCGATTACATGTACCCGGCAGCACAATCACTTCGACAATCGTACGAGGACCACGCCGTGAGAGGGTACGGCCTCGAACTTCAGCGTCCCGTCATGCTTGCCAAGACTGCGCGTTTCCCAGAGATCGGTCACTTCCCGCGGGTCGGCGATGTTCAACTGCGCCCAGGTGACGTCGATGGCGCGGGGCTTCTCGTCGAGGTTCACAAACGCTGCGGCGATGTCACCGTTCTTCAAGGGGCGCTTCCAGACCTCGATCTGATCCAGCTTCTTGACGCGCCATCCGGGTACTCCCAGCGGATCCTGGTTGATGGCGATCACCTGCTTGTTCAGCAGGACGGCCTTGGTATGGTCGTTCATCGTGGTGACGTCGTTGGCGGCCAGCAGGGGTGAGGCGAGCATCGACCACAGGCTCATCTGGAACTTCTCTTCGTCGGGCGTGATATCGAAACCGACCTTCTTGCGATCGTGTCCATAGTCGTATCCATCGACGCCGATCTGCAGCATATCCAGATCGTTCCATCTCCCCGGGCCGACAAATGGCCCCAGTGCCTCGTTCTGGTGCGCCGAACGCAGCACACCGATACCGCCGTTGTTGTCGTACTTACTTGTCCATTTGTCCTTCACGTCATAAGTCGTGCGCCACATCTCGGCGTTGAAGCCGGGGGCCCAGAGCCAGGGGCGCTCGCGGCCCCACTCGCATACGGAGAAGACGACGTCCCGTCCGGCGACGCGGATGGCGTCGAGCGTGGCCTTCTGCTGTGCCTTGTTGCTGAAGTCATACTTCACCAGGTCCACGCCCCACTCGGCGTACCTCTCGGCAAACTGCGTTTCGTGACCCTTAACCCAGCCTGCCCGCGAGTAGACGCCGAACTTCAGTCCCTTGGAGTGGATATAGTCGCCCAGGGCTTTCATGCCGCTGGGAAATTTCTCGGGATCCCAGAGCGGATATCCTTTTTCATCGAACTTGGCACCCTTGGCCTGCCAGCCGTCGTCCAGGCCGACATATATATAACCTGCGTCACGCATGCCACTGGCAACCATCGCATCGACAACGCCCTTGATGAGCTCCTCGTTGATGCCAGTGCCATACCGGCACCAGGAGTTCCATCCCATCGGCGGAGTCTTGGCCAACGTCTTGCCTTTATACGTGCCGACCTTATACTCCGGGGCGGATGCGGGCACGAATTTCGCGTCACCCCAACCACCACTCAGACCGGCTTTGTCCCCGTCATCTTCACTCTGAAACGTCAGACGCAACTTCTCGACACCGGCGAGCGGAATCACCACGCGAATCGGCCGGGTGGGGTTCTGTGAACTCCCGCGCTTGGCTTCCTGGTTGATCACGCCGCTGTCGAACACCAGATCCTGATCGGCATACACGCGAAAGCGGCCCGATCGCTTGGCCGACACCTTTGGATCGATGCCCGCCCACGCCTCGAAGCGGCCGTTATGTTTGCTTACGTCGTAGGTAAGCTCGGACCCTGCTTTCACTCCGATGCCCTGCGCGTAGACAATGTCACCCAGGTCCAACGGATCTCCAGCCGGGCTGAGATCAGTCGATATCTCTCCCTTTTGCTGTGACGCCTTGACTGTTGCCAGATTGACGGTGTTGCCGGATGGAGCCAGCCCTATACATCCTGAGGCGCCAAGGATCAAAGTGAGCATGAGGCATGGGAACAGGGTCAAGATTGAGCGGAGATTCCAAGTCTTACCTTTGATCACAGTGCACTTCCTCCTTTGTGATTGATGTTCCAGGAATAGTCACAATCCCTGCAACCAGATGATAGGACAACCAGTTCACAAAACAAACCCAAGATCATGGAGAGATTTTACCGCAGTGGCACATTTCAGTAGCGAGAGCGTTTGGCATTGGGCACTGGAATCGGCCTGCTGCAGCACGCACATCGCGGCCTTCCCCGGGGATGGCCGGCATATATATGCACGTCCACCCCGGGCGCGGCCACGCTGCACGCCCTGCAACAAGCCAATTCCAGCGGCCGCTTCGCGGCAACCCAATGCCAAACGCGTTTCATCCTCGGCGGCGATTGACGACTCTGGGAATTACATCGCCTGCTAACGGCCGCCGAGGAGGCTCCAAGACACTCGCACGCCGTGTTTTGGAGTGTTTCGGCGGGGTCAATATCCTCGATCTGTACCGTCACACACTTTCATACCCACACACTCACGTACCCAACCTGAGGTGAACAATGGATCACTCGGCCCACTCATACTGGTATCATTGATTAGAACCGCACCTGGAATAGCTCGTGGAGGGATTTCAGCCTGGAAGGTAAAGGTGGCACTTGGCTGAAAGCCATGTACAAGTTACTCCTCGGCAGTCAGTTCGATGCCGCAGATCAGGGGTGGGGCTGTTGGCCCGGTTTTGCCGCGGAGTGCGACGTGCAGCGTGTCCTTGATGGGGACATTCTTGAATTCCTTCATGATGCCTCCGCCTTTGCCGCGGGTCTCGGCAGCAATGTCGAAATCTTTGAGCGCGTCTTCGCCCTGCAACAGGACATCGAAAACACGCTTTCCCATGTCAATCTTGTCGACCTCGGCAAAATACAGCCTGACCGTAAAAGGCTTGGGAGACTCGAAACTGCCGACAGCATTGGGCAGCATCTCTTTGATCGTCTGATTGAGAGCGTTCTTCTTGAAACCCTGCACTTCTCCCCTGTCATTAACGTCACGAGACTTCGGTTGAACAAAGGGCCTGATGGTTATCGTCTTGATGCCCTCAAGCCCCGAGGCACAGACCCAGCTTACTGCTCCTTCGTTGCCCGTATTCTCGCTCTTCACACGGGAGACATGGTGGCGGAACAACTTCAGTTGTTCGGCCTCCACCTTGATGGGGACATCCGGTGAAGGTCCTCCGACGCTGGGGTGTTCCATCCACAAGGTCCCGCTGGCGCTCATGCGGTTGCCCGGTGCCCCGAAATTGATGCCCAAACGTCTGACCGGCCGCGGTGATTTTGGAGGAGGTAGAGAATCGAAGCTCCAGGTTTCCACACCGGGGAACCGGGGATCGTCCGCGGGAAAATGCACGAGTGCCAGTGATGTCTGGTTCTGGTAGGAACAGGTGCAGGTGCGCGTATAGTCAGGGGCATTCAGCACTCCGTCGGCCGCTATCAGGTTGGAGGTACAGCCCGATTTGAATCCGCCGATTGAGACCGTGCCATGGGTGCAGGACAGGTTGGCGTACGCTGCCGAGGCCGAGCGAAAAGTCAGCAGGTGTTCGCTGGCGACGGCAGTGTTGCAACCCTTGAACCGCACCCATTGCCATGGAATGGTATCACCAGTCAGAGGATGTTTTGTTGTGACACTTTGACCAGTCAACAGGCTGAAGGTTTTCGCCAGGCGGGCTTTTTGGTTGCTGCCGCCCGTCTGGGTGATGATACGGTCGTGATACAGGATGGGCGGACCAGAGTACGATTCATCAGAACGCCACAGTGACTCGCCACTGTCTCCACGATAAGCAGCCATACCTTTGCCGATCTCATCACGAGCCCTGTCACCGGCGCGGGCTCCGGCTTGCAGCAACACGTCATGCTGTTCGGAATAGCCCAGCCACGTGCCGAAAACATTCTGCTCCTCAATCCAGAGTTCCTTCCCGGTAGCGGCATCAAGAGCCAGGATACGAGGCCGATCCTCAAAGCTTATTCCACGCCGCTCCATGAAATCCATATTCGACGGCGAAAGCCCATCGATACAAAAGACTTTGTCGTCGCCGGCAATGAGGGTGTTATGCCTGAAGTTGCAAGCGGCCTGACGCTCCCAGAGCACCTTGCCGGTATGCCGATCCAGTACGGTGATATAGCGGCTACCCGTGGCAAAGCGATTATTGAACTGCAGCATCCATTGTTTACCCTCTTTGGTGATATGCAACGGGGCCGTCGCGGCGATCAACAGGTCTTTGTAGACGCTGATGTACCCCCAGTGGGGAACGCCTATGTCGTGTTTCTCTTTAAGCCTCCATTCGTGCAGAGTATCACCAGTGGCCGGATCCATCACCAGGCACGTTTGCCCCGTGATCAGGTAAAGCCGGTCATGGGCTGCCACAAAATTGGAGCCCCAGGCGTTGGCCCCGGGGATGTGTACCTGGTTATAACTTCGATCATAGATATCCGGATCAAAAGAACCATCGTAATACATGCCGAAGGTATCCAGCTGCGGCAACTCTTTCCGCCAGATCACACGGCCGGTATAGACGTCCCGGGCACTGAGCATCTTGATACCCTCCAGAAACAGTCGTCCGCCAATCACCTGTTGTGGGGGGCCATGGCCGTGGCGCGGTAGAACGTCCAGATGTGACGACCCGCCAAACCAGAGCAGTCCCAGTGGCGCCTTGACGCGTTTGTCTTTTGAGAAAATCGAATTCGACGCGTCAGCATAATGATGAGTCCAGGGAGCCGAGTCGAGCAATGGGCCGACTCTCCGCAAGATCGTCAAATCGCCCTGGATCCCGACGCTGGACCGCGGCAGTTCAGCAGCCTTCGCCAACTGCAGAAACTCCTCCCGCTGTCTTTTCTCCAGAGCCAGACACGCCACCCCGCCGTAAGGCCGCAGCACATGAAAGGCACGTGCAATAAACCCTTTTGCATGGTCTTTCGTATAGCCGGCAGCTTCGAGGTCTTCTGAAACCACCAGGCTGGCCAGGTAAGGCGAAATGGGCGTGTTCAGGATGGTGCCCTGCAGGATCGCCACGCGGTCGCCATATATCCCGGCGTCATCGAAGCGCCGTCGCAAGGTCTCGACATTGTCGGCATTGCTATCCATGCCGATCACGTTCAGGTCGGATTGACGGGCAATTTCCTCAAGCAACTGCCCCGAGCCCACGCCAAGCACGAGGGCATAACCTTCGGCTGCGCCGGCATTCTTGAGAATCTGACTGGCCCGATCGACCCAGCGGCCATCGTTCTTTTTCTTCTCGGGGGCCTTCCGGGTGTGAGCCTGGGTAGATGCCTTTTCTCCGAAACAGAGAATGCTGCCTTCAACGGTTACCACAAAAAGTTTGCCGTCAGCCGCCAGCATGTTCCAGGGTTCACCTTCAACCTGCGTGATCCAAGAGATGTGTGCCTTTGGGTATTTGTGCCCTTTCTCAGTTGCTACAGCATTTTCGGAGGGTAAATCAACGGCCACAATCAAGCCGTTTGTGCTGCTGCCATATAACCGCGTACCGGCCTTGATGAGTACCGTTTTCACCTGCGGATCGCTCTCTAGCCTCCATAGAGTTTCAAACGCAGCCTGCTTCTTCTTCTGGCCTTTTCGATCAGTGACCTCCTGCGACCTGGAGGCCATCGATTCGGCGCGGATTACACCTTTGTCGTCGACACTGTACATGGCCTGGCCGTCAAGGACCGAGGCGGTAGTTGACCTTACGGGTCTTCCGTCAGAGACCCTGTACAGATTGCCGTCATTGATAAACCACTCATCGCCGACGTAAACCGCATAGTTCCCCAGTTTGGTATCAGCATGGAAGTAGAGATGCTGACCTGTATGCCGATCGTAAACGGCCGGTACTGAACGACCGCCGGCCACCAGCAGTTTGTCACCTGAAATGGACATGTAGCCCTGCGGGGCTACGCCGGCGAAAGCGGGACTGGTGTGCGGCTGCAGAATGAAATCGCTGGAACTGCCGCTATTGGTCCAGATGATCTTACCATCTGTGGCATCCAGGGCATGGATAAAGGTACCCATGAAGGGCCAGATGCTCGCAGCAAAATAGACAGTACCGTCATGGAGCACCGGGGCACCGCGTGCCGGCCACATTGAGATCAGCCGCTCGTTCCCCAGCACTCGGTAACTGGAAGGCCCTCCACGAAACTTCCATAACAGCTGACCATTCCCTGCGTCCAAACAATAGAGATGCCCATCGTCGGAAACCACATAAAGTTTCCCTTCCCAACCCACTGGTGCGAAGCGCACCGGCCCGCCTGTATAGAATCGCCACTTCTCTTGACCAGTTTCAGTATCAAGGGCCGTAACGTTATCGCGTACCATGGAGGGGACGAAGATCAGCTTGCCCATGACCACGGGTTCATAGCTGCGATCAAACTGCAGTTTAGGCTGACTGATCGGCCAGGCCGCACGTGGCCGTGGCATCTGCCTGACCCACTGCAGCTGCAAGTCCTGGGATAACTCTGCAGGGGTGCTGGCCCCATGCCCCACATCATAGCGCCACTGCGGCCAATCCTCAGCCCCGGCAGGCAGGGCCGACAGCAGTGTAAATATACTTAAGAAAGAAACAGTCCTGATCGTGGAATGCGAATAGTATGTCATAGTTGCTTCATATCATCTGGTTGTTGGATCTGTCAGCTGACACCATCGTCATCTGATCTATTCCGAGATCATAGCACAGCATTAGTCAATCGAGAACGGCTGTTGATTCTTGAGCATTTTCCGCTGTGAGGCATTTCTGTAGCGAGAGCGTTTGGCATTGGGCACCGGAATCGGCCTGCTGCAGCCCGCCTACATCGCTTTGCGAAGCAATGCGGGGAAGCAAGCACACCACGGTATTCCGCCTACATCGTTGTGTATTTCTTGTCCGGTGGTAACGGTTTTCCGCCTTTGTTCTCTCGCAAGAGATCTTTCGGGTCCTTGCTGAGGCAAGCGTCACCAAAGGTGACGTTTTTCCAGTTTTTGAAGACGTCGGCGCTGGGAGCGATGATTCCGCCCCGGTGCAGGTCATCGAACCGGACGTTCTCAAGTTTCGAATCACGACCGATCGAGACCGTGATCTTTGGAACAATACTGGGAAACACCTTTTTAAACACTTCGTCTGACCGCCCCCAGTTCCCGGCGCCACCGCTGGAATCTCGCTGCCAGCAAACAACCAGGCGTGCATCGCTTCCCCTTGCGGGGTATCCAAGCAGGTTGCCCTGGATATTCGCACTTGGCTGGCCATAGCCATAGTAGATCTTCGTGCCGTCTTCCAGAGTAGTAATACCTTTCTTGTCTCCTTCTTTTGGCGGTACCGGCAGATTCATCCAGTTGTGGTATCCAACACCAAAGTAAGCATCGCGTTTGAGCGGCCTGTCCGGTGTCCCGCCGGTGACCTCGCCGCCGCCGGCAATGTTCCAGTCTCTGTTAACAAACTGATTCTGTCCGTGTGAGCACATGGCCCCATCCATCAGGACGACTGTGGCGCCTCTACTAACCGAGACCGACGACGGGCCCATGCTGACGAATCGACTGTCACGACCAACAATCAACTTGCCCGATTTGATTCCAACTTCGTCCAGCGAGCGCGCATACCCAATGATCTCGGTTGAGTTTCCCGAGGGCTTATCGTGCACCATATACGTGGTGAAGGAGCGATCCTTCCTGCCGTCCTGCATCCAGTAGGGACGCTTCGCCTTCGGGTCAAAGGGCGTAACGAGTCTTTCGTCGTGCATCTTCTTCAGCTTGCCGTCTCCGGGCCAGTCTTGCCGAAAAAACGTATCTCGGCTTCCTGCGAACGTCATATTCCTCCAAGAGGTGACCATGCCCCCGTCGTGAACCCATAAGTTCCCGAAGATCGAAAAATTGCCGCCACCCTCGACACTGAAAGCGGCGTTCGTTCCGATGGTCAGGTGTCGGCAGGCAAAACTCTGCATCCCCATCGCCACTCTGTACGGCTTGTCGGCGCCCGGTATGATAATGTCCGTATCCATATCGGGAATCGATTCGGCAGGCTTGCCCGTCGCAGCGTCGATCCAATTGACCGAGTCCTTGGGGTCGATTTTCGGACCGCTCCTTTTTTGTGCCGTTCCCGGGTGACCCCAAATCAACACACGCGTCTTCGGCCAGTCCTGTCTGGGGAAATACTCGTCACCGACGAGCATAGGCCAGGCTTCCTTGTTTTTGTACTGCGGGCTGTCCCCGGTGGGCTTGGCGGTAATCGGCTTGATATCCAGCGCCTCTGTTTGAAGCGCAATAGCGAGGCTTGCAATAAGAACAAACAGTGTTGATTTCACTTCCTTACTCCCATGTGCCGTAGCTTCTGCCGACTCTCTGAGACGTCGGGACATTTGGGTTATGGTCCGATTGCAAATCGAACCTACAAGCCGGGCACCATACCAGAGAAGACGGCCCTTGTCTTACGCTTTTGTGCACAATTGTGCGCGGGGCTTCGCGCTGCGACGCTTGATCTCCTTCGTCGAGCTGCTACTCTGTTCCTTTGATTGTTACTCATGGAGGTCTACTGATGCGGAACACGTTGCTGCCTGCATTCCGGCTATCTACTCTCTTGATTGCGCTGATCCTGTGTGTGTCGACGGCTCTTGCGGAGCAGGCGGGTTCGTATGCCGATCCCCCCATGCCTCCATACAGGATCGAAGTTGAGGGTTTTGATGCGGGTGGCAGCGACATCAAGGCTGTCTGCGATTCCGCCGGCCGCGAATTGTGGAAGCATTTTCCGGGCTATAAGCTTGAGAAATTCGTTGTAAAACGTGGAAGGAACGGTCCTATAACCCTGTACTCGCGGAACAAGCAGGGCGAGATAGTAATTAAGCTGGATACAGGCAACACGTATTGGTGTCAGTATGCCTACCAGTTCGCGCACGAGTTCTGTCATTTGTTGTGCTCTTTTGACGAGGACTACGAGGGGAACAAATGGTTCGAGGAAACTCTGGCCGAAACAGCATCGCTCTATGCACTGCGGGCAATGGCCAGGTCGTGGAAGGCGGATCCGCCATACGGCCACTGGAAGGATTACCGCGATTCTCTACGCAGCTACTCGGATGATGTCATCCTGAAGCGCATGAAGGTTCACGAGATCTACGAGAGTGGACTTGCCGGCTTCCTGAGAGTCCACAAGGATCGGCTCACGAAGGAACCTTGCGACCGCGACCTCAACGGTGCCATGTCGCTCGTCTTTCTGAAGCTGTTCGAGGAAGAACCCGGACGTTGGGAAAGCGTGCGCTGGTTGAACAGTTCTCCATCCCCGAAGGGCGAGACTTTTGAGCAGTACTTGAACAAATGGCACAAGGCAGTGCCGAACAGGCACAGGGCATTTGTCGAAAAAGTAGCGCGCCTTTTCGGCGTGTCATTGAACGCCGGGGATTAAGTCATTTGACTTTCACGCTTACTCGTGCAGGTTCACTACGCTCGTTTTCGTTGTCAAACACCACGGCGTAGTGGTGATTGCCGGTGGGAAGTTCCGAGCGGTCAAAATAGCTGCCAAGCTCCGTTCGGGCGATCTTTGTCTCGTCGCTGAGTTTGAAACCAGGCTTGTCACTGCGGTAAATGTCTGCAAAGAGTCCCCACGTATGTGCCGTCATCCCCCAGCGGATCGCCACCTCTCCTTCCGGGACTTGTTCCGCGGTAATCCTGGGCAGTTCTTCAGGGATACGCACCGGAAAGATATTGCGATGCCGTCCGGCAATTGCGACCACCTCACCGCGAGGCATGTCAAGGCGTGGGTTAGCGAGGGCCGCCTCTCTTCCTTTGATGATGATATCAAGCATCTTCTGATAGTGCGGGTTCTTCGTATCCTCAAATGAAATGACCGGGCTGCCGCTGTCCTTGCCCTTGTCCCATTTTCGCCACACCTGCTTGGGAAAACTCTGGAGCGGTTTAACAGCATGCTCATATCGGCCGGTGCTGAAAATGCGGAGTCGCCTGAATCCGTCGACCTTCGCCTCACGACAAAGCGCCTCTCCATTGCCGTCTTTACTTTTTGCCAGTGGAGCACGGAGAATCCGACTGAACTCCGGATTCCTGTAATTGAACCAGTCGTTTTCGAACCGCCCGCCGGTGTTGTGACATTCCACACACCCGGCAACCTTCATCTCGGCAACAAGCTGCCTCTTTGTGTTCTGCCAGTCCCCCAGACGGAACGCCCTTGGTGTGTAGTTCCAGGTCCCGTGGTAGGGGCCGTTCGCGTCGATCCAAGCAAGAACGAGATCGCTTTCAGCACGCGACATCTTGAAACGGTCTTTGTGTCCGAGAGCTCCCTCTACGATTACTTTTCCCAGGGGCGCGGCTGGAGATCCGAGCGCGTAGGCCGGGAATATCTGCGTCGAGTAATGCGCCGTTCCGTTCATTGAGCAAACACCGGCAATCAGCGTGGACTTGTACTGGACTTCACGCCTGGAGACGAGGTTCTCATAGCTGTTATTGAAATACTCCGTCCAGCCGCCGGTCAAGTCGAGGCCCGCGGCAAATCCTTTTTCTCCGCCATGACACTTTACGCAGTGCTTGTCCAGGATCGGCTGGACCATTGTCGGGTAGTCGAGTACCCCGGAGCCCCAGGATTCGTCCCTCAACTGCTGCGGCGGTTTCCGCTGGGCAAGCGCGGGCTTTTGAATAGCAGGAAACGCCTTCTTCTTGTTTTCGTGGCAGCCAATACAACCCCGTGTGGTGCCCGGCGCCGCCTGGATAAACGTCCGCATGCTCCGCACACAACGCCCTTCTGCATCGAGGGCCTGGAGAAAGATGATCTTCCCTGCAGGAACCTTGAAATACGCACTCCCGTCCTTCTCGACGGGCACCGTGCCGAGATAGTTCTTGGCGGTCCATGCCAATGCCGCGGAGATTGTGAACGTCTGGTTGAAAGGTCCGCCGCCGGGGGTCTTACTGACTCGCGAAGTCTCCTCAACTACGCGGAGTGACTTGACAGAGCCGCGCGGTACCTCGGGCATTCCTTCGTACACATTCTGCACCAGGAAGTATCCGTAATCCTTGCTCAGATCAACCTGCGAGGGGCGCATCTTCGGAAGTGGACGCGGTTTCAGGAGGATCGGGGAATGACAGTCAATATTTGAATCACTGAGAAGAAGCTCACGGGTGAGGGAGTCGTCTTTATCGCGTTTTATCAGGAAAAGCGCGTTCTTTCCACCGTTGCGGTCGCTGAAGAGAATGAGGTCTTTCGTGACCGGATATGGTTCGCAGGCTTCGCCTGTATCGCGCACCGGGTTCTTTGGGTCCGAGAAGTTGAAAACGGCCTTCGGATCGTTCTTCCCCATCTCGGTGTCGATCAGGGCGATCGTGCCGCGGGGCGTACTGTTGTGTTTGGAGAACGTGCTGACAATGTACTGCGGGTCGGAGAAAACCTGGCGCGAATCCAGGACGGCTTCCGGGAACACCATGTTGTTCGCATACAGCGCCGTTTCCATTGTGCCGTCCGGGTAGACGGTCCAGAGGCTCTGGATTGTGAGGGCGGTCTTGTCAACATATTCCCACCTTCCGTAGAGAACACGACCGTCAAGCATAAGGCTTGGGTCAAACTCCGTCTCGCTGTTGACAGAGATAGGATGGGTATTCTTGCCGTCTGGATCCATAACGTGCAGGATTGCCACGCCGGTATTATTGCATGGAACGAGGCCATTGTGCCGCATCGTGGTGAAAACGATCTTTCCGTTGGGCAGGTAGGCAGGCGTGAGGTCCTGTGCCGCGCCGAGTGAACCGTGCCGACCGTGATAGGTGGACTTGATTGAACCGTCATCCTCACAAGGCAGGTAATCCGCTCGCGGGTTAGTGATTCGTCGCAGTCCTTTCCCGTCGATACCAATTTCGTAGATTGATGAGCTACCCTTGGGTTCACCCTTGAAGCAGAAGAGCACGTTTTTCGCGTCGTATGAGAGATCCGGATCAAAGTACATGCCCTTGCCGAGCGAGTTTTCGCTGTTCTCGTCAATGACAACGTGGACACGGTGGTCTTCAGGCGGGTCTGAGGGGTTTTCCAGGACGTAGATACCACCGCCCGGATGCCACTGGTAGCACGTGTCGTAGATATGAATACCCCGGTAGTTGCCGCGCTTGGTGAAGAGAATGGGGGCGTCGAGACTGGAGCGAAGGGATTCCTTCTTTGCATCCTGCGCTGCCGCGAAGTCTGCCAATGTGGCAATCACCATGGTAAGCGCAAGAACAGCAACAAGCCTTTTCAAAGCGATACCATCCGTAGTTGACCGGCTCATAGAGTTCATATCAGTCCTTTCTTCCGGAGAGACGCACGAGTAATCAGTTCATTCCTTGTTCAGCAAAACATTAGCGTGTTACCGCTCATTTGGCAAGATGGAGCGCATAAAAGCAGCGCCATTTAGTCTGCAAACGCAACCTGTTGCTGCTGCACAGATCGTTATGCAGAATACCGGGACCACTGAGTATTCGATGCCCAACGCCCAACGCCCGACAACCAACACCCAAGGCGCGATTCTGGTGAATTGATGGCCAAGAGACCGATAATTCTCAACTTTCGCACACTTGGATGTTGGAATTGGGCGTTGGGTGTTGGGCGTTGAAACTGCTACAGGTGAGATTAATGGACCGAACACGTCTATACCGAATCGCTTGGAGAGAACTGAATACCCCTGCCCTCTACCTCTGCACTTTAGCGTTGATACTCCGCCATTCTCGCCATATTGTCACATGATGTTGTAACATCAGAAATCATGAAGTGTTTGCCGTGCAGGCGATATAACTAAAGGGAGGACATCATGAGTACACGTCGCAGTTTTCTGAAGGGTATGAGCGTTCTTGGTGCACTTGGACTTGCCCGTCCCCTGTCAGCGAAATCCGAGATCTCGCCGCGTCCGTCCAAGGCCAAGTACATGGGCGATTTTGCCGCACCGAAACTGCCCACCGTCAAATGCGCCTTCATAGGTGTCGGTGCACGCGGCAGCGGTCACTGCGGTGACATCGGAAAGATCCCGGGAGTCAAGGTTGTCGGTGTCTGCGACCTGTACCAGGACCTCGCGGAACGCTCCATCAAAGGTGCCAAGGCGAAAGGACACGCGGAAGCAAAAGCCTATTGGGGCGGTCCGCAAGAATACCGCAAGATGCTGGCCGAAACAAAACCCGACGCCGTCTTCATCGCCACACCCTGGTCTGTCCATGCAGAGCATTGTATCGAGGCCATGAAAGCGGGAGCGCACGCGTTCTCCGAAGTTCCAATAGCGGTGACAATCGAAGAGATGTGGAAGATCGTCGACACCTCTGAAGCAACCGGCCGGCATTGCATGATGATGGAGAACGTCAATTACGGCGGCACAGAGCTCCTCTATCTCAACATGTGCAGGCAAGGGTTGCTTGGCGAGCTGCTTCACGGCGAAGCCGCCTACATCCACAGCCTGCGCGGACAGATGAACCAGGTCAAGCGCGGCACCGGCAGCTGGCGCACTTATCACTACGCCAAACGCAACGGCAACCTTTACCCCACGCACGGACTGGGGCCGGTTGCACAGTACATGAATCTTGCCCGCACCGAGGACACGTTTGCCTCGCTCGTGTCTTACTCGTCGCCGGCACTGGGCCGTAACCTATTCGCGAAGGAGAAGTACCCGGCTGACCACAAGTGGAACAAACTTGATTTCAAAGGCGGCGATATGAGTACTTCGATCATCAAGACCGTCCTTGGCCGAACGATCATGGTCCAATGGGACGAGACTACTCCTCGCCCCTACAGTCGTCACAACCTGATCCAGGGAACCAAGGGCGTGCTTACCGGATTCCCCAACAGGATTGCCGTGGAAGGGCTCGGCAATGCTCACGGTTGGTCAGAAGGCGCCGCCTTCAAAGAGAAGACCGCGAAGTATGAGCATCCGCTGATCAAGAGGCTGAAGGCAAAAGTTGACGCGATGGGGCTTAAGGGGCATGGAGGCATGGACGGAATGATGAGAATGCGAATCATTGAGTGTCTCCAGGAAGGCCTTCCGCTTGACCAGAACCTTTATGAAGGCTGTTTCTGGTCTGCCGTCGGACCGCTGTCGGAGACGTCCGTCGCCAACGGCGGAGCTCCGCAGAAGTTCCCCGATTTCACTCGTGGCGAATGGAAAAACACCAAGCCGTTGTCAGTCAATGTCTGATTGAAACCTGGCCGTTCTCTAAACATTGTCGCCCTTTGCACGCCGGAACTCTTTGCGAGTTCCGCTACAAGGAGGAATGCGTTCTCCTGTCCCTCCAACGTAGCGGAACTCGCAAAGAGTTCCGACGTGCAAGGGTTGAGAACGCTTGAACACCGGTGCATCAGGCTTCTTTTCAACAGTTTGGAAGTAGACCGCCAACCGACGTTAGGTCGCATTCCCCGCCACTGAGGGGCAAGGCAGCGGGAGGCTATCCTTCCATGTCTTCCCATGACAGTACCACTTTGCCGCATTCGCCGCTGTTCATGACTTCGAACCCCTTTTCGAAGTCCGCGTACGAAAGGTGGTGCGTGATGATCGGACTGATATCCAATCCACTCTGCACCAGCACTGTCATCATGTACCAGGTTTCGTACATTTCGCGTCCGTAGATGCCCTTGATCGTCAGCATATTGAAAATAACTTCCTGCCAGTCGATAGCCATCTCCTGGCTGGGGATTCCCAGCATCGCGATCTTGCCACCATGGCACATGTGCGCCAGCATCTGGCGGAAGGCGTCAGGATTGCCCGACATTTCGAGACCGATGTCAAATCCTTCCTTCATGCCAAGGTCTTTGCACAGGTCGTCAAGGTTTGTCTCACTAACGTTTACTGCCCGAGTTACACCCAGTTTCTCCGCCAGCGCCAGGCGGTAAGGATTGACGTCGGTGATGACCGTGTAGCGCGCTCCGGCATGCTTTGCGATCGCAGCGGCCATGATCCCGATGGGGCCGGCACCGGTAACGAGAACATCTTCACCCAACACCTTGTACTGCAGTGCCGTGTGGGTTGCATTGCCAAAGGGATCAAAGATGGCGGCTACGTCGAGCGGCACCGATGGGTCCTGGTGCCAGACATTGGTCATTGGAAGGGATACATACTCCGCAAAAGCTCCTGGGATATTTACACCAAGGCCTTTCGTGTCCATGCACAGATGCCGGCGCCCCGCCATGCAGTTGCGGCATCGGCCGCAGACGACGTGCCCTTCACCACTTACCACGTCGCCCGTCTTGAGATCTGCTACGTTGCTGCCAACATCAACTATGGTGCCGACAAACTCGTGCCCGACTGTCATGGGGACGGGAATCGTCTTTTGTGCCCAGGCGTCCCAATTGTATATGTGCAGATCCGTTCCGCAGATGCCAGTGCGGGCCACCTTGATCAACACATCATTGATACCGATTGCGGGCTCAGGCACATCTTGAAGCCACAGTCCGGTCTCGGCTTTTGTTTTGACGAGTGCTTTCATGATTACAAGCTCCCAAACGCTTCCAATATCTTCTCAACATGCTCTCCTGTCAATGCCGCCGACACCTGCACGCGCAGGCGGGCTTTGCCTTTCGGCACCACCGGATAGCCGAATGCCACAACCCATACACCCAGTTCCAACAGTCGTTCACTCTTGCGGATCGCGTCGGCCTCATCCCCGATCATGATCGGAATGATGGCCGTCGGTGAATCCTGGCATTCGAATCCAAGGCCGGCAAGCCCGCTGCGAATCGATGCTATGTTGGCGCGAAGACGATCCACCAGTGTGGTGTCCTTACTCACGAGCTCAATTGCCTTGCGCGCACTGCATGCCACCGAGGATGGAAGCGCGTTCGAGAAGAGGCTGGGCCGGCTCCGCTGGATGAGCAGATCGATCAGATCACGGCTTCCCGCAACGTACCCGCCGGCAGCGCCGCCAAGCGCCTTCCCCAGCGTGCCCGTTATGATGTCGACTTCACCAAGGACGCCGCAATGCTCGACAGTGCCCCGGCCGGTTGCCCCGAGCACCCCGACACCGTGTGAGTCATCCACAATGAGTCGCGCATCGTGCTTGCGGCAAAGATCCACAAGGCCCGCCAGGTTGGCAACGGCCCCTTCCATACTGAAGACGCCATCGGTGATCACCCATCGTGTATCAGCATCCGCCGCGGCTGAGAGTTTTGCTGCGAGATCCTCCATGTCGCCATGCTTGTAAACGACACGCTCGCGTGGGCGCGACAGACGGCAACCATCGATGATGCTGGCATGGTTCAATTCGTCCGAGAAAATCACATCGTTCTTTTCCACCACCGTAGCGATGACCGCCTCGTTGGCGCACCAGCAGCTAACGTATGTCAGCGCCGCTTCAGTCGATGAGAATTGTGCGATCGTTTCCTCGATATCACGATGGCATGCGAACGTTCCGCAGATGAAGCGCACCGACGCTGTACCGGCGCCGTATTGATCAAGCCCTTCATGCGCCGCTTTGACGACCTCCGGATGATTCGCAAGTCCCAGGTAGTTGTTGGAGCACAGGCAGATCACTTCTCCCCGGTCTTCAAGACTGACTGTTGCACCCATCGGCCCTGTCAGATACCTGAGCTGCTTGTCCGTTCCGGTATCACGCAGGTCCTGCAAAAGCCCAGATGTTCTCTGCTCAAACATGTCTGTCGTCATGCCGGTTCCTCCAATCCCTCATATCCCTTTCGCTGCAGCGTATTTTGCTTCGCTAACAGCAGTGCAGTAGTTCAAGAAACACGATGTCATAAAGGAACAGTACCGCAAATCCACAAAACAGTCCTACTCTTTTGCGCGGAAACAGTACAATTATTGTTCTTCTCATGATGATAGAGCTCTTATGGTTAGCCTGGTCCATTTGGCAGCTTTGTAGAGTTCCCCGCAGGCGCCTGTAGAAGCGGATCCCGCTACATGGACCCTGTGCCCCTGGGACCTCTTGGAGATAGGTCCCTACTTCTGCAGTACATGCCTATCTCCGAGAGGCATGATCCCCGGTGAGTATCCGTTCCGTATTCGTTGAATCCCCTCTAAGCCCTTTTGGAGGGGAAAGGCTCCTCCTCAATGCAATAATGCGTGGTTCGCGTTGCACGGGGC
>JASLPY010000001.1 GCA_030744755.1 Kiritimatiellia bacterium
ACGGCGGACCTTTCCCGCTAACGCCTATCGCCTAACCACTAACCACTGCGTTCTGCGCTCACAGCGCAGAACGCTCACCGCCAACATCCCTTGAGTCAAGCGACGCCACGCGCTATCATCCATTTGTGCCGCGCTCGGGTCGTGGTGACGAACGCCGGCGACGCCCGGCGAGAAAAGGAGAGTGCTTTTCCTATGAGAACGACTATCTGCCTGTTTCTGTTGCTGTCTTTTCTACCTGGCGTTGGTGCAAGCGCTCACGCAGACACAAACCGCTACCTGTTCGTCGGGCACCCGCGTGACGATGGTCCGGGACAAATCGTACAAAGGGAAGTTGAACGCATCGACTACTCCCAATACGGCATTCTAATGCTGGGTGGAGATTACACCCCGAGCGGTACGGGTTCACGGGATACCGTGGCCTACCTGGACGCCATCTTTGATCTGGGTAGCTCAAACGTCCTGGCAGCCCTGGGCAATCATGACACCTCACACAGAAGCTACTTCACGGACGTGACGCTACGACCGGCCTACTACGCCTACACCACCAACAACGTCACGTTCGTTGTCCTGGACACTACCGATGACAGTCAGAACATCGAGGACGAAGAGCTCCAGATGCTGGAGGATACTGTCAACAACTCGCTGTCGAACAGTACCCACCTCGTACTGATCCATCATCACATCATCTGGATGGCTGATTACCCTCCCCTCTCCCACCTTATAGGGGACAGGAGGATTGGAGCAAGTTCCAAGAACCTTAACAACCTGAACTTCTACGACGACGTCTACCCCCTGTTGGTACAGGCCCGAAGCAATGGAGTGGAAGTCATCTGCTTAGCCGGGGACCGGACCGGCTACGGTGAGAGAAATGCGCCCGAGGACCACGAAGAATTCCACATCGAACATACGACTTCGAACGGGGTCCACTACCTCGCTGCGGGCCGGAAGGAAGATATTCCCGCGAACCTGCGAACCGTCATCGAATTGACACACGACACCGACACCGACACAATCGGCTGGGAGTTTCTTATACTCACGAATCTGCCCCGTATTCCCGACGAACCGGTCGTCGTTACCGAGCTCCATTACGACCCCAATCCGGACAATAGCACAGCGTTCATCGAACTGATGAACCGTGGCACCGAACCTTATGACGTATCGGACGCCGAATTCGAAACCGGCATGAACGATGGGGACTTCACTTTCCCCGATGATACTATCCTGGCACCAGGAGAACGGGTCATCATCGCGGCGGACGCCAGCCATTACACGGGGCTAACGGTGCGTGTCTTCGATTATCCGGGCAGCAACAAGCTTGATTCCGACGATCCCATATGGCTGCGGGACAGCGACGAGCTTGAGATAGATTATGTCGATTACGGCATATCGTCACCATGGCCCAGCGAACCCGACAACACCGGACCTTCACTCGTATTGATCCACCCCGACCTCGACAACGAGCTGCCCGAGAACTGGGCGGTAAGCGACTATGACGGGGGAACTCCAGGCGGCACTAATTTTGTTCCTCCGGCTCCGGCAGGGATTGCGGTTTCCAGCAACGAAATCGCTATCGAGTGGGAAGGAATCGTGAGCAATGCGCATTACCGCCTCGACTGGTCCCCAACGCTGACGCCGCCGGATTGGCAGCCGGTGGCCAGCTCCGCAGTTGCCGACGTAACAACCCTGATGCTAACCGACACAAACGCCGCCCCTCAACGCTTCTATCGTCTGAGTCGTGAGTTCAATGTGGAGTAACGACTGGCGTCGGATGAGCACCCCATGGGGTGCGATGGGAGGGGCAGCGGCCCCGCTGCCCGCGGACGCCGAGGCCGGCGTCCCTCCCGTAAGAGGGCTACAGCATAACCAGAGAGCTTTGATCCCCGCGAGGAATGGGGCTTTGGAGAATCCAATGAAACAACAACTGATACTCACCATCAGTATAGCTACTTGCCTCTGTGCCGGCTTGATTCGTGCGGAACATGATTACTACCGGACCCTGAAGTATCCAAACAAGCGCCGGCCGGACGTTGCCTTGGACAGGGTCGAACAGGAAGGCGGGCCCGATGCCGTGGGTTACAGGCGCCGCACTGTGCATTGGTGGCCGCGCAAGGGGCAGGACATTGTCGACATCCCCGAAGGTGTCCCCCTCCGGACCTGGACACGCAACAAGGGGCAGGACGATCCAGAAGCGCTGATTGGCGTTGCAAGAAACTGGACGACGTCGGACGGTGACACTTTCAAGGCGCACCTTATCGGGTTCCGCGGGTTCGGCATAGAAACACCTGACCCCCGCTTCAACTATGTCCTTGCGCCGGCGGCGATACTGCGCATGGAAAATGGCGAACGCCGCGGGGTCCTGGTCTACCCTCCTTTCAGCATGATGCTCAGCAAAGAAGACCACGAGTTCATTTATAGGATCTGGCAGAAGGAATGGAAGAAGATCATGGCGACCCAGTCGCCGGAAGAATATGTTCATAACCCGTACCGCGTGAGGCCGAACTCTCTTGTCCTTGAAACAGAACATTTCACGTTCACGTCCGACGCTTCAACAGAACACAAAACTCTCTGGTGGATGCGACCGCATGAACCTGAAAAACAGGACGCCTACCGCAAGGGCTCACTTGAATTCGCGGAGAACATGTGGATGCATATCGAGGCCTCGGGAAGCGCGCTGCCTATGTGGCGGCGCGAAGGGACCTGGAAGAAGTACAACATTCTTGTAGCCCTGCGCGTTGACGGCGGCTACGCGGGAGGCGGGTTCAATGCCTGTGATCTTCGCGACTGCACCGGCGGGCCACGAAACATCGGGCTGACCCACGAGTGGTATCACGGCCACGCTGGAGGCGGCTGGTCCGCGGGATATTTCGGAGAAATACTGTGTCACACCGGCCGGCACTTCAACATGCCTGGTGAACTCCTGATGTTCAGTTCAAATTTCTGCTACCCCTGGCGCAATGTCAATTGCACTCAATACCAGTCAGGGATGGTATACATCGGGCTTGGTGACAATCCGAACTGGGGCTACGGCATCTCGTCAGTCGGCGCCTCACTTGCCGCGGCTGTGGAACCAACTCCCTTCCACACATTCGCCCGGCTGGGCCAGGAACGGGGTATCTGGAAGAACGGTATCAAGGGGTTCTGCGACTACTTCGGTGAATACGCGGCGCGCATGGCAACCTGCGATTTCGTCATGCAGTACGCTTACCGGAGCAAGTACGGAATGCCGGAAATGACCTGTTTACAACCCGTTTACGGCGATCCAGCCAGGTGGCGCGTACCCAACAGCGAAGCACCCAGGATGTACGGATTCAACCTTGTCCGCCTCGTTCCTGATGAAGACACTAAAGAGATAACAGTCGATTTCCAGGGGTTCAACGAACCAACAACCTACAGCGACTGGCGCGCCTGCATCGTGGCTGTCGACGGTGAAGGCCGGGCACGCTACAGCCCGCTCTGGAACAAGGACAAGATGAACTTTAGGATTAAGCCGGCCGACAGGCATTTCTTTCTGACGGTCGCAGCGACTCCGCTTGCCATGCCGATATCGGACGCACCGAGGGGCAACGAGAACTGCAGAATCTGGATGGCCGGTGTTCACGCGCCGCGTTATCCATGGGAAGTTGTCCTGGATGGATGCAAGCCGGGCTCACCTCATAGGAGGCAGGGTGACGTACTCAACTTTGATGAGCTGTACGCCATGAACAACGGCAACAAGTACATGGGCTACGCGGTAAAACAAGAAGTGCCGATTCCCCTGACCGACAAGAACAGCGATCTGGCCCAGGCAAAACTCAAGGACATGGTGAAGCGCCTCAAGCTTGCCCGGGCGACCCAGGAGAAGCTGCTCAAGTCAGGCGTGAACCATAAAGGGGCCTGGTGGGAGAAAGGCAAGACGGATATATTCAACGAGCTTGGCTGGCGGATAAAGTTTCTGCAGAAGAATGCTAAGGGCCGTTATCACAAAAACGGCGGCGGATTTGTTTGCGATAATTCAAAAGTTGCGAAGACCGCTTACGTCGGGCAAAACGCGATGGTGCTCGACGGCGCACGGGTCGAAGACAATGCGATCATCCATGAACACGCTGTTGTGCACGGCCCGAAGACAGTCATTAAGGACAACGCCAAGATAGGGGGCAAGGCATGGGTGTTCGGTGATATTACCGTCGGCGGCAACGCGCGAATTCTTGAGACTGCGACGGTTACTACCGTTGGCCGCACCCGTGCGGAGCACCCGGAAGGACAGGGCGAAATATCCGGCAGCGCGGTAATCAAGGGTGACCATATCCTGAGACTGTGTAAGGAAAAGGGGCAGGTCATTACCGGCGAAGTGGTGATGGATTACACGCCGGGTACCGACGGTGTGGTCGGATACGGTGACCTTGTCTGCGGCATTCTCAATCTCAAGAGCGGTGTTTTCAAGTACGGGCGGTACTATAAGCGACATGGACTTGGTGGCGGAACTGATACCGGTGCGCTTTACGCCAACTGGGAGTTCAACCAGCCCAAGGCATTTCTGCTTGAGGATTCGTATGTTAACAACAACGGGTTCCTCTACGGCAAGCCGGACTTCGTGAACGAAAACGATCGCCATTACATCGTCTTCAACGGCAAGGATCAATATGCTGAAGCGCCATCATCAGTGGCGGATTTCGGGGAACTGACCATTGACATGATGCTTAACCGGACCGGTGGTAAAGGTGAGCGGATCTTTGATTTTGGAACGGGTAATGATGAATGTTTCTACCTGGAAATCATCGACAGGAAAGGCAAGCCGGCCCTTACCTCAGAACACAAGGGTAAGAGATATACCGTCAAGTCCTCCGAAGCCATACCGGCCAAAGAGTGGGTGCGCTTACGTGTGACAATGGACGGCTCTAAAGCTTCCATCTATATCGATGGCAAACAGGTCGCCAACAGCAAGTTCAAGTTCCGGCCGCGTGATGTATTCAGCGGTGACAGGCCTGAGGGTAACTTCATTGCTTGCGGACGAAACATGGACGGGTTTTTCAGGGGAAGAATCGACCATTTCCGCATCTATCGCACGGTACACGAGGACTTCGACGCGCTGGGTCCTGTACCGTTCCCACTGACACAGTTGCAGATGTGGTCGGAGGAATCGCAGCAACTGGCGGACGAACGGGATGGCCGAAAGAAAGAAAAGGAAACGGAACTGCTTGCTGGCAGGTACGGCGAAATGCTCGAGGAGATAAAGATGCTCGAGAAAAAGAAACGCGACCTGTTTAAAACGGCACGACGGAGCGAACTTGAGGCACGCCTCAAGAAGGCCCATGAAGACAAAAGGGCTCTCGACAGAAAGATGCACGACGAATTCAAAACACTCCCGGGCATATCCGCTGCGGAAAAAGACAGTCATGAGATGCGGGCCAGGAGGAAGGAATTCGAGAATACGTTCCGGTCAGGGGCAGAGTACAGAGAAGCGCTAGCGGCAATAGCCGCGGCGGAAGAGGCAAGGAAGACTGAGAGAACCCTAACCGAGAAAGAGAAGAGCAAGGATATCGCACGGATAGACTCCGGCATCGAAACACTGCGAAACGATGCGGCTGCCCTGCGGGATGATGAACTGAGGAAAGCGCGTCTTTACGGGCAGAACCCTTACCCCGGCAAAGAAGCTGCCGGGCTCAAGGGATTTCAACAGGGCATCGTCTATCACACCACGGTGGATTGGGACTACAGGACGAAAGAAGAAGTGAAGGGCACCGTCACCCCGAAGATGAAAGAGTGGATACTCCGCGTAAGGGGATACTAGGCGGCGATCCCGTCTTTGCTCTACACGCTTTACCGTTCGTATGCCGACTGCTAGACTCGCTGGTATGGTGAACGGGACTGATATCGAACAACCGGGCATGATGCCGGGGCGAGATCGCATTCGGCGAATCATTTTCGAAGCCGATACGCCGGCGGGCAAGCTCTATGACCTGATTCTGATTGCGACGGTGGCGCTGAGCGTGCTCGTAGTAATGTTGGACAGCGTGAGTCCTGTGGGCAATCGACTGGGATCGTTATTCTATGCAGTCGAATGGGGATTTACGATTCTGTTTACCGTGGACTACGTCACCCGTATGTGGTGTGTAAACCATCGGTTTGGATACGCTTTCAGTTTCTTCGGACTTGTCGATCTGCTCGGTGTGTTGCCCACGTATTTGAGTCTGATCATTCCCGGGAGCCACTACCTGGTTGCGATACGTTTCCTGCGAGTCTTGCGAATCTTCCATGTGCTCAAACTCTCCTCCTACCAGAGCGAAGTGCAGCTTTTTCGCAGTGCCCTCAAGGCCAGTCGGCGTCGCATTGCGGTATTCCTGTTTGCCGTGTTGACGCTGGTTGTAGTGTTGGGATCTCTGATGTACGTGGTCGAAGGACCGAAGAACGGTTTCACCAGCATACCGCGAGGCATCTATTGGGCAGTGGTGACACTGACCACCGTGGGCTACGGCGATATCTCGCCGAAGACGGCCCTGGGACAGACCATTGCGGCCATGGTCATGATCATCGGCTACAGCATCATCGTGGTCCCGACCGGCATTGTCAGCTCGGCTCTGACCGTTGCGGGCATGAGCAAGGAATCGAGCTCGAAGAGTGCACAGTGTGATCAATGCGGCACCGGCGGCCACGAGACCGATGCCCGATTCTGTCGGTATTGCGGGGCATCGTTTGAGCGCTAACGTGCTTCGGCAAGCGAATCCGACTTGTCGCCGCCCAGGAATGAACCTATGATACCCTTAGGATGAAAACTCAGGGAGATTTGCGATGAAGATCCCATTGCTGGTTGCTATTTGCAGCATTCTTTTCCTTTCCACCCAAGTCGAAGCCGGACAGCTCTTAGTTCCCGCCTGGGCGTTTGACCGTGGTAATGTTCAAATCCATGCCGATCCGGATGAATACGCCGATGCCGGGCCCGTTGTAACCAGCGGTCCGCGGAAGCCCTGGGGCTGGACAGTTGAATACGATCTCGATCTCCCCGTGGCAGGCGACTACACGTTCCAGGTCTGCTACGCTTCGGCGGAACCGCGGCCCGTGCAGATCTTCGTAGACAACTGGAACATGACCAAGTGCTGTGAGGGTGTAACACTCGATCCGAAGTCGTCCGGACAGCCGGACAAGTTCACGGGAAACAGCAGCGGCGCGAAATGGGAAGGCGTCAAGAACCAGTGGGGTAAGTTTATCGCCAGGAAACTTACCAACGGGGTGCATACTGTGAAGCTCACGCGCCGCGGTCCCCTACCCCACCTGGTAGCCCTTCATGTGGCCACTACAGCTCCTTTTCCAGAAGACTGGAAGCCACCCCAGTACAAAGTGCGGGATATCAAAAGCGTCCCGGAGGAACATCGTAAAGCCTTCAAGTCTCCCAGTGGATCAAACACCACGTTCCTGCGGCAGGAAATTGAAAGAATGATCAGGCTTTTCGGTCCGCGATATTCTGATGGTCCTCAGCACCTGAACCGGGTGATTGCGCTGGAGAAGAAGCAGAACGATGACGCATTAATATCGCTGCAGCATGACGCCATGGCCTTCTGGACGAACGCGCCCCCAAAGATCAGTAAAGGCGGGTCGCTTAATATACCGGCCTGGAGTTTCGATCGCGGTAACGTCAGGATCTACGCGAGCCCCGACCAGTTTGCCGATGCCGGGCCAATTGTTGGTAACGACCCGGAGTACCGCGGCGCGGGAGTGGCCGAATACGACATCGATTTCCCCGTTGCCGGCGATTACAGCCTGACCGTCAAGTACGCGGCTGCCGAAGCACGACCGGTGGAAGTATTCATGGACGGCAAGAGTATGGGGAAGGTCTGCTATGACATCACCTTCGGGTCGGCTCCTTTTGAAATCCCGGTCAAGTTTTCATGGGACAGCAGCAGTGCGCGGAAGAAGCAGGAATCGCTCACTGAGTGGGGAATCCCTCGCAAGATATCGATCACCGAGGGAAAACACACGCTGAAGTTTGCGCGCAGTGGGCCTCTTCCGCATTTTGTGGAGTTTCGGCTGGCGTCGTCTACGCCCTTCCCCAAGGGCTGGAAACAGCCTTCACGCGAGATGCCGCACCTCAACAGCGTTCCTGCCAGGGAGCGCAGTGTGTTTATGGCCCCGGACAGTGTCAACATCGCAGCCCTGCGACTGGCGATTGAAGATATGATCAGGGACCTGGGTCCGGAATATCCGCAGGGCCCGCAATTCCTTGAGAGATTGGCAAAGTTCGAGAAGGAAAAGAGTAAGATTCTCATTAATCCGCGTTGCAGGATCTGGTCATGCGAAGAGGGAATACCCGAAGAAGAGCGGACCATGGAGAACGAGTTGGTATCGTTGCGGAGTGAAGCGATGCAGGCCCATCCTGCATTGGCGTTTGACAAGCTCCTGTTTTTCAAGAGAAAGATGTTCAGGGGTAATACCTACCAGGACAACAAGCTTAACGATGAAGGCGGTGGCCTCTGCGTACTTTCGCCAATATCAGCGGAAGGCAAAGTCACCAGTCTCGTGCCGGAACTCGACGGCGGAGTATTTACCCGGTTCGATCTATCGTTTGATGCAAAGAAAGTGGCATTCGGATACAAAAGAAAAGACAAGCCTTTCAGGATCTACGAAATCGATATCGATCCATCAAAGGGTATGATGATTCCCGGCAGCCTGCGGCAACTCACATTCGATAGCGACAAGGAGGCAGAGACAGTTGCAGAGACAGCTAAGCTTTACGGAGGGGGCGCTAAGGGCCATGGCTTCAGCTTCGACGACATGGATCCATGCTATCTGCCGAACGGCAAGATCATGTTCTCCTCTACACGCTCCATGCGGAATGTATTCTGTAATCCCTCGGTCGTCGCCACCCTGCACTTAATGGATGGTGACGGTAAGAATATGCAGTGCATTTCAGGGGGACCGCTCAGCGAAATGGACCCCACCATGCTGGACGATGGCCGGGTCATCTTTACGCGATGGGAATACGTAGACAAGGGCCTTGGCAATGGACAAGCACTCTGGGCAGTACGCCCGGACGGCAGCGGAATAGAGCATATCTACAAAAACAGCATTATCCGGCCGGCCCAACTGCTGAACGCGCGGAATATTCCCGGCAGCCGCAAACTGATAACGGTCGCGTCGCCGCACTGCGGAGGACGTTTGGGAGGCCCCGTAGTACTGGTCGACAACCGCGCCACGAGACGCTCTGCTGAAGGGATGGATTGTATCACCCCGGAACAGGCCTACCCATGCATGAACGCGGCCAGGTACGACATGGGATTTTTTCGGGAGCCTTACCCGTTTTCAGAGAAGTTCTACCTCGTATCCCATAATCCCGGCACAAAGAGGAAGAAACCAAACTACGGGATATATGTTCTGGATGCGTGGGGGAATCGCGCGCCTCTGCATCGGGACCCTGAACTATCCTGCTACCAGCCCGTACCGCTTATGCCACGACAGCGCCCCACCCAGATTGCATCGTCGGAACAGGGTGGTGCAAAGCGTGAAAAGACGGGAACGGTATTCGTACAGGACGTTTACCAGGGCATGACAGGCATCAAACGCGGAAGAGTAAAGTACCTGAGGGTCATGGGCGCGCTTCCGTGGCCCTGGAACGAGAAAGGTATTTTCAGGGTCAGCCGCCACGGAACCGTCCACCGCAAGAAAGTCTACGGCATCGCCGAGGTCCACGAAGACGGATCGGCCTGTTTCACCGCACCGGCCGGAGAAAACATCTTCTTCCAGGCGCTGGATGAGAATTACATGCAATTGCAGCACATGCCTACATTCATAAACCTGATGCCGGGTGAAAGGCGGTCCTGTATCGGGTGCCACGAAGAACGCCGGAAAGCGCCCGGCGTAACCAGTACCCGCCCGATGGCCATGGAACATCCCGTTCAGGAGCTTTCACCTCAGCCGGGTGATACGGGGCCACGCATGATCCACTACGTCTCCGATGTTCAGCCTATTCTCGATAAACATTGCGTGAACTGTCACGGCAGCAAGAACCCCAAGGGCCACCTCGACCTAACCGGCGAGGTCACGGAGAACTGGAATCGTTCCTACGAGAACATTGTAGGCAAGGGACTGGTCGCGGTAAGGGACAGCCGCTACGGCAGGTCCGGTTTCCGACCCGAACCGCCGCTGAGCTTCGGATCACACATCAGCAAACTGGTAGAGCAGATCCGCAGAGAGCCCTGCAAAGCCAAGCTCACTCAAGAGGAGTTCATCAGGATCGTAACATGGGTCGACGCCAACTCCCCGTACCTGGGTAAATATGGCGAGCATGGCGGCAGGAAGCACTAGGGTCGACAGGGGAGCCTTCAGCTCCCCGATGCGGGATGCGGGATGCAGGAAGTAGCTCACCTCTCCAGAGGTGAGTGTCAGCATGACAAGAGAACCCTCAAGCGATAGAAGAGTCAAAAAGACAGATGGTCACGCAGATCGTTCTCAGGCTATGCGCATACGCACCTCTGGAGAGGCGCGCTACAGGGGAGGCCTTTGGAAGGGGTGGTGCACTGAAACACCTGAGAACACTCAACTGGCGTGCGGCGGCCTGCCCTACATAGCCTCGGCGAAGTAGGGCAGGCCGCCGGGATTCAGAAGGAAAATCGGACACAGGACAATGACGGATCGAATAACGCCAGCCGGAACTCTCGCACTACTGCTTGTTGGCAGTATCCCCCTGACTGCCATCGCCAAACCATACGACTTCTACGCCAACGTGCGCTACCCCGGCGCGGAGCTGCGGGAAGATGTTGATATCTACAAGGTTAAGCAGTCCGGACGCGGTGACCCGAAAGCCTATGACCGCCGCGAGGTCAAGTGGTGGCCGCGCAAAGGCCTGGACATCATAGAAGTTCAGAAGGGCATGCCGTTTCGTACATGGATTTGGCAGTCACAACCGCTCAAAGCGCACCTTGTCGGGTTTCGAGGAATAGGCAACACGAAGACAAGTAAGTTCAACGGTGATGGCGGGCCCTGGGTGCCTGCAGTTGTCCTGCGCCTGGAAGATGGACGCAAACGCTGTTTCATCAGCAAAGGGTTCGGTGAAGAGGACCGGAAGTTCATCATGGACCTGTACCTCAAGGAAATGAAGCGGTTCCAGGACGGCCAGGACAAGACGAAACGCGACAAGGGGACTGTCGATATACGCTGGCCCGACAACGCCAAGCCCGGCGAACCGGGCACGATGCAGGTTGAATCGGAGCATTTCATCTGGGTTTCCGGAAGCCAGGCGGGGAGTGAAGATGACCCCTGGGTAGATGCAAAGTATCCGGATAAGGCAAAATGGTACCGGGATGGTTCGATCGAATGCGCGGAGTCCTGGTGGTCACTGCTGGAATACGCCGGCAATCTCATGATCTACTGGGACAGGAAAGAGAAGCTCAAGCAGGTAATAACCGTTGCCGGGACCAAGCGTGACGGGCACCAATTCATCGAAGGCTACGCGGGCGGCGGTTACGGCGGATGCATTCTAAAGGGTGCCGGCGGGGGGCCATGGGCACCCGGGCTCTGGCATGAATGGGGACACGGATCACTTGTCAACAGGATCACTTTCGGAGGCGGCGAGGCCCAGGCGGACATGCACCAGTGTGTTGCCGATCCCAATATGCTCAAGGGCAACCACCATGTCAAAACACCATGGCGCAACGTTTTCAACGGCCAGCATCTCTACGGTTTCACGATGTTCTATACCATTACAGGTGATGATCCTAACTGGGGTTATGCCTGGTTTACATGCCTGCCTTACGCACAAGAAGAAATGAGCGTGTTCCAGGCAGCCGCACGGTGCGGAGAACAGCGGGGTTTGTTTAAGAAAGGTGATGGTATCCGCGGCGTGGGCGATATGGTCGGTGAATACGGTGCGCGTCTTGCTACGTTTGACTGCGAACTTGAGACCCGCTTGCGGGGTGCCTACTACGCGCCCACGCGCAGCTGGCTTGAGACTGTGGACAGGGAAAAATGCATTTACAGGATTCCCTGGCAGGACGCACCCGAACCATACGGGGTCAACATTGTGCGGCTCGTTCCCGATGGAGGCGCGGAAGAATTCGAGGTAGACTTTGCCGGGCTGCATGATCCTGATCTTTACAGTGACTGGCGTGCTGTCATTGTTGCTGTCGGCAAGGACGAGATCAGGCGCTACTCCCCGATGTGGAACAGAGGGAAGATGGCTATGAAATGCCTGCCTGGTGATATAACCTACTGGCTGACGGTTACCGCCGTACCCACTGCCTTGTACAGCGGCCGCAACATGCGGATTATCTACAGTGGCCGTCACGCGTATCGCTATCCATGGACCGTCCAACTCAAGGGTGTCAGCCCCGGCACTCCGCGCAGGATGCCGGATGGACTCGATATGAAGAACTGTAAGCGACACGCTAACGGCGGCGGCTGGGTCGCCGATACAGCAGAAGTAGCGGACACCGCCTACGTCGGCCCCGGCGCCATGGTAATGGGCAAAGCGCAGGTAAGAGACCACGCGATCATTGAGGATCTTGCGTTCGTAGGCGGCGGGGCTGTTATCTCGGAACACGCGCGCGTCAGCGGCAGGGCAGCGATAGAAGGAAGCGCGAAGGTGAAAGGCTATACACGCACATGGACGGCAGACAGCGGTGCGACTGTGACAGACCCTCTTCCCCTGCGGCTTGGAGCGGAGAAACTTCACGAGTACGGGCTCTGGGCGAATTACGCGATGGACCGCGATGAGAATATACTACTGGAAGATTACTACAGGTTCGTGCAGGGCATTGACAGAGGTTACGGAAGACGCATGGGAACGAACCTGGATGGCTACCTGGTCGGTGAGCCCGGCTTCGTAACTGATGACGGTCACCGCGGGTTCCGTTTCAACGGCAAGTCCCAATACGCCGAACTATGTCCGCGCGCGGTTGACCTTGGCGAGATAACTGTTGAAATAGTACTCAAGTCGGAAGACAAGGGTAACCAGACGATATTTGACTTCGGCGGATCACCGGACAACTGTCTTGTTCTCAAAACCGGCCGCGGAGGAAAGGCTGAACTTGTCGCCATGGTCAAGGGCAAGCCGGTTGTTGATCTGACTTCTTCGAAAGCCATTGCAAGGGACCAGTGGGCTATACTGCGCGTAGAAATTGACGGCATCAAAACATCGCTGTGGCTAAATGGTGAGAAGGTTGCCGAAAAGGCTTCCGCATTCAGGCCCTGTGACGTGTTTCCCGGCGACCAGAAACGCAACTTTGTCGCCGCTTTACGAACTGGGAAAGGCCATTTCAAGGGCGTAGTTGACAGGGTCTCGGTATATCACGCAGTACATGAGAACTTCGCGAGTCTCCCGGAACCAACCAGGGATTCGCCCAGACGGCCTACCATGGAAATAATCGAGGAGATAGAAAAGAGCTATGGCAATATCAAGGAGATGGAAAAGAAGATACGTGAAAAGGCTCAGGAGCTGAGCAAGCCTTACGGGGAATACAAGAAACAGGTCGACGCGCGAATCAAGGAGCTGGAGCAAAGGGACCCGGGCCTGGAAGCCGCGACAATGAAACACAAGGAAGCCGAGGATATTCTCAGGAAGAAAAAGCAGGAACTGCAGAAGAAATTCGACGCATTGCCTGAAACGGTCAAAGTAACGACCAGGATCAACGAATTGCGCCAACAGCGATCTGAACTTCAGAAAACAATAAAGGAGTTGAAGGACGGGGACAGAAAGAAGGCCGAAGAGAAGATCAAGGCGTTGACCAATGAAGAGCGGCAGAAGGACCGCGATTTGAGGCCCAGGCGGGAGAAGTACATTGCAGAGGGTACCGTGAAGATGGCGCGTGAGGTCGGAACCGCGAAAATAGCGCTGGAGGAAGCCAGGCACAGAGCGATGACGCCATATACTCCGGAGAAACTCTGGATAGCGAGCTTCAACTACCAGGCCTACAGGGGATATTACAACACAAGTTACGGCAGGTACCTGAATGATCACGCGAAGGCACTGTTTGGCGGCGACCAAAGGCGTGACGATATCGGGTTCCTGAAACAGGTATTGGATGCTAACAACAGTAAAGATGACTGGAGCACAAGCGTTGACTGGGACTGGCGAATGAAGCAGGAAGTCGACGGCACGATCAAGGACCTGCCGTTACAGCAGGAATGGATCAAACGGGCGAGGGGGCCGGTTGTAACGGAGAAGCCGGAGGGGGTGAAAAGTGATCAGTAACCGGTTATCAGTTATCAGTCTGGTTCTCGCTGTTATAGTCGCTCAAAGCGCTCTGGCAGGCGATGTGACACAGATGAGATCGCTCAATGCCAAGGACTGGACGGTCCCGGACATAGAATTGAAGATGAAGCTCATCCCCGCGGGCAGCTTCACCATGGGAAGCCCGCAAGACGAGAAATGCCGGCGTGTCGACGAAGTTCAGCACCAGGTAGAAATATCAAACCCGTTCTACATGGGTGTTTATGAAGTAACCCAACGCGAGTTTTACAGGCTGATGATGCCGCCGGACTACGATTACGAGATCTGGAAGTTCAAGCGCGGTCCTATCCATGACGGCGCCGCGTTCTGTTACCGCTACCCGATGGGCGGCGGCCTGATCAACGGCGGGCGCGCGCTGGGCGGGGACAGGACGGACCTTAACCCGATGGAATGCGTGACGTGGGGGCGCGCCAGAGAGTTCTGCGCGAAGCTGACGGAGATCGAGAGCAAGGCTGGCCGCCTGCCGGACGGTTACGTCTATCGTCTGCCCACGGAGGCCGAATGGGAATACGCCTGCCGGGCCGGAACCGAGAGTCCGTACAACGTTGAGTGTGATTTCTCCGACCTGGGCTCGATCCACAAGTTCGCCTGGGTCACTCACTACAGTGACACCTCGTTCGGGACCCATCCGGTGGGGGAACACCGCAAGTCGAACGAGTGGGGGCTCTTCGACATGCACGGCAACGTGTACGAATGGTGCCTGGACTGGTATGCCCCCTACCCTGCCGGCAAGGCCAAGGATCCTACTGGCCCGGCGGAAGGGACCGAGAAGGTCATCCGCGGCGGCTGTTTTGCCGGGGTGCACAAGGGCGACAAAAAGAGACACAGCCCAGAAGATCTGAGCCAGCAAGTGCATCCGTTCCTGCGTTCAGCATCGCGCTACTCTGTCCCTCCCGAGATGAACTGCTACGCTATCCTTGGTTTCCGCGTAGTGATGGGAGTTGCGAGATAGGGTCGGGAATATCTCTTCTTTGTGGCCGCCGGCGCGTAGCCGGTGGAAAGGTCATTCTCCCGCTACAACATGGTGACTACTTCGCTTTTACGTCATAGCAGTACAGATGACGGTGGAAGCGCTGGTACAAGCGGCCGCCGGTGACGACGGGGTGGGACCAGCTGGGGCCGCGGCGCTCTTCTTTGATCTCAGCGACCGGGCCTTCGGGGGGCGGGAGACCGCGCTTTTTGCAGTAGTCCACGATGTTCTTGCCATCGACTGTCGGGGCCAGCAGCTCACCGACCTGTTTGTATTCTTTTTCTGTACATTCAACCAAAGCGATACGGCCGTCTTTGAGGCTATGCATATAGAGCATGCCGTCGGCCCAACATATCGAGCCTTTGCTCACGCCTTTCACTTGCCACATGGGCTTACCCGTTTTCATTTCCAGGCAAGTCCAGCCTTCATAGTTGTTCGTGCCATAAACAAAACCGCCATGCAGGACATAGCCGCCTGTCTGACAGTTCATAATGATTTTCTTCTCGCCTTTTGGTACTTCTTTCCAGAGCTCTTTCGTAGTGATCTTCGCAGTCTTGGGATCAACTTCCAGTCTGATACAGATGGCACCGCGGCCATAACCGACAGCCCAAAAGACATGGCCATCATGGAACACCGGGGTCGGGACGTTGGCCAGGCTACCCTCGCCGTGCGGGTGCGTCCAGAGAAGCTTACCCGTCTCGGCGTGAATACCGATCAAGAGGTCTTTTGAACCGGTGATGATCATGGGGATATCTTTGTACTCGACGTAACGAGCCGGGACGTAATGGACTTCGGTCACCGGAGGGGATTGCCAGACGGTCTTTCCGGTTTTCTTATCCAACGCTACCATGAAGGTCTTCTCTCCTCCGGGGGTGAAGATGATTCTGTCGTCAACGATCAGGGGGGATTCGGACCAGCCCCAGTTTCTAATGCCTTGCGTTCCTTCAAAATCATCGACCGAGCGTGTCCATTTTGTCTCGCCGTTTTTGCCATCGTAACAGCCCAGCACACCTTTGCCGCTAAAAACATACAGCAGGCCATCATCCGTGGTGACCGACGAACGGCTGCCAACGAATTTGTGTTCATAGGCTTCGCCGATATCTTTGGTCCAGAGAATCTTGCCGTTCATGTCCAGACACGTAAGGTGAAGATGCGTACCCGGATACTTGTAGTATCCGGTACCAACTCGTGGTCGGGGCTTCGCGGTGTCGGTAGTGGACTTGCGGCCATCCCGCATACTGCTTTCTCCCGCCGGAGTAAAAAGCTCTTCGCCGCGCGTAGCGGGATTGCGACCCGTGATGTAGATGCATCCATTGGCGAAGGTCGGGCTCGAAAACCCCTGGCCAACATCATCACAGTGCCAGAGCAGCTTGGGGCCACCTTCGGGCCAGCTCTTGAGTAACCCCGTATCCGTTGACTTGCCATCGTTCGTCGGCCCACGCCAACGCGGCCAATTGGGCTCATCGGCCCAAACGACGTCTGCCGCCACCAACAGGGTACAGGCCAGTGTAAGGACGGCTCGTGTGTTCCGGCATAGGGAATAGTTGAACGTAGTCACGGCCTCTCTTCTCCTTGTAGTTTCAAATCAGTTATTTGCAGCAAGGGGCCGCGGCATCGGGCGGAAGTCCGGATCGTCTTTCCATTTGATGTTCTTCTTGCCGTCGTGCGTGCCGTAGAACGGGGCATTCGCGTCGATCCAGGTCACTATCCTGATGAATTCTTCGCGGTTGAGCTTGGCCTTGCAGGGTTCCTTGAGAATCCGCTCGACCATCTTGCTCCGATGCGACCCGAAGGACAGCGGTGGTTCCAGCGGAACACTGGCGCTGCCGAAATTGGAGGTGTACAGATAGCTGACCAACGCCTGCTTCTGCAGCTTCGCGTTGTAGGTCAACTCTTCGTATGAGCGGGTAAAATACTTCCCCTGGGGCTCCCCGGTAAGGACCAGGCCGCCCTTGGGCTCGTCACCGCTGTGGCAGACAATGCAATGCTTGTCGAGGATCGGCTGCACGTCCAGCGGATAGTGCACCGCGCGCGGGCCGGTATCGCCCGGCTGGGGATAAAGGGCCCGTGCGGGTTTGTCCAGGCCTTGCGGAAGGGCCTTATCTCTCAGGCCTGGCGCCTTACGCCGCACTTCGTGGCAACCGACGCAGGACCGCTTTTCGCCCGGCAAGAGGTTGATGAACGTCCGCATCCGGTGCAGTTCCATGTAGTTCTCGTCCAGCGCCTGGAAGTAGAGATTCTTGTTGGCCGGGACGGTGAAGAATGCCGATCCATCTTCGTGAACAGTGGCGATGCCATGCACAAACTTTCTCGCGACATCCCCCCCATTGCTGACCATTGATATCTGCTGGAAGCCACCCCCGTCTCCCTGCACACCCGCCCGCCAGGTGTCATACCAGTTCAGGTTCATGGCCTCCATCACGCGTATGAATTTGACCCTACCGCGCTTGATCTCGGGCAGCCCCTGGTACACATCGTTCAGGAACATCGTGGCCAACTGGCTGTCTTTTTCCGCAGCCGTTGGTATCACAGGCTGAATGTCAGTGGGTTCGCGGCGCGGTTGCAGCGGAACGGGCTCGATGCAGGACAGCCCAGGGTCCCGATACAACTCGGCACGGTTGCCCCACGCGTCGAGCACGTAGATTCCGAACCCTGCGCCCTTGCTGTACTTGCCTCCGGCTCGGTGAGAAACAAGGAAGAGTTTCTCTGAGAAAGGGTACGGATCACGGAAGGCACCGATGCTGCCTCTCATGGGGTACAGGCCCGGATATCCGATCTCGGGGGTGAGGTTGCTCATCGCATCGGCGGTGCGCCGATGGCGGCGATTATCGATCAGCACGATCGGACCGTGATTCCCGCCGTGGTGTCCCGCCGCCGTAGTGACAATCTGTCGGCTTCCAGGAACGCTGCGAGCGTGCATCATCGCGCCGGGACAAATGATATCGTTCTTGTACACATGATCCGAGCCGCTGCCGTCGGGACGTACCGCCCACAGGCTCTGGACATTGCCGAACCCCTTGTCGACATACTCCCAGCGCATGTAGATTATCCTGCCGTCGTCCATCACGCAGGGGCTGATTTCGTTGACCTGGCCTTGTGAAATGCACGTGATGTTCTTGCCGTCGGCATCCATGACGTGCAGCGTCGTCACCGTTGTAGGGTTACAGAGAACCGAACGCTGAGAGCGCGTGGAAGCAAACACGATCTTACCGTTGGGCAAATACACCGGGTCAAGGTCGTGATATCCCACCCCGCAGTGACTGCCTGCGTAGCGCCGCATGGTGTCCGCCTCTTCGTCTCCCCCTGAAGTGAGCTGGCGAAAGCTGTTGCCGCCCGCTCTCAAGCCGGTCTCCGGGTCAATGTCAATTTCGTAGATGCGATAATGTTTGTCCGCGGAGTAAGAGAACACAATCTTGGTGGCGTCAAACGATAGATCGAACCGCCCGTATACCCCGCTGGTCAACTCCGGGACCAAGTGCGTGATTTTGCCATCTGCGGATACCGGGGACAGCAGACAGAGGTTTCGCGCCTGGCTGCCGGGTTTGTAGTGGATCTTCTGAAGGGTATACGTGCTTGCGGAGGCATACTCCTGCTTGATGAAGAGCAGTTTGTCAAACTGCAACGCCGGATGGTCGAGCATGGCTTCACGACGAAGCGACTTCAATGCAATCTCAACCGCCTGTTGCTCATTGGTCGTGCCGCCGGATGCTCTGAGTTTCTTCTTCTCCAACTCGGCCAGTTGCTTCAGGAACTGCGACCCTTTCGAATACTGCGAGCCGAACGTTTTACCGGCGTCCTTTATGGCCAGCCCCAAGGCTTCTGTGTTCACGGCATCAGGAGGCAGAAAAACGTTGCGATACCGGACCGGAACCCTGCTGAGCACTACTTCGCGTTTTGCCGGTTTCCATCCCTTGGGAAATGCCACCGGAGATTCCAGGCGTATCTCTATCGGGTTTGCCGGCTGCCCGTTCCTGGTGAGCTTCAGGGTATGCTTGCCACTGGTGACCTTTATCTTGCAGGAGTCCTCCCACTCCGCTCCATGTCTGTGCCACGTGCGTTCGGGTAGCCCGACGTGAACATTGGGGTGGCGATCCATATAGGGTGGCGAGTTGTTGGTCTTCTTGAAACAGCATTTGCCCACGGACTTATTATCGAGCAAGACATCCAGCGGATACACACCGGCCGACGCGTAACGCACGCGCAGTGAGTAGGTAGCGTCAACGGGAAAGTCGATATCATACTCGGCCACCCACGGCAGATTGTCTCCGCCGGTCAGCATGAGCTCTGGAAGCTTGTCCCGGTAATCGCCATAAAGGCCCGGATTCTCGGAAACACGGGCATTGCCGCGATCGAATTCCCAGGCATTGACCTTCAACGTTCCGGCCGGCTTGGCCTCGGCTGCCCCGGACCAGATGGACAGGAGCAGAAAGGCCCAAATGACAAGGTATGATCGAATTCTCATCATGAGTCTCCCTCTAGTTGGCCTCGTATGACGGGACAACTATAGAGGGCCCCGAGTGGATGAGGCAAGGGCACAGAACCGTACAAGACCTGACCGCTTCTGACATTTCGTGCGTCCGGCCCACTCCCCGTAGCTGAATTCGTTAGAAGCTCCTTACAAATCCCGCGCCTGGCGGACGCCGCGGAAACCGTAGCTGCTGTCCCTGGTTTTGCGCATGCAGGAGGACAGAAAGCGGTCGGAAACACGCAGTCTGACTTTGTCTTTATACCACGGGCCGCCGCGAAAGCCCCCGCCGCACGTCACATAGCTCCCCCGCGCAGGCCAGAGCTTCCCCGGCCCGGGCCAGCCGGTAACATTGGAAAAACTGTCGTCCGCTATCGTGCAGCCGCCATCACCAGGTTGTTAGAGTATCTCATGTGACTCATCCATCATTCACAGTCTTAACGGCCTTACCGATCAAACTATTCCTTCACCGCACCGGCGGTCAATCCGCGAATGATAAACCTCTGAGCCGCCAGCACCAGAATGATGATCGGGATGACCACAATCGTCGAGGCGGCACAGAGTTCGGCCCATGGGACCTCCCATTGCCCCTGGAACATCACCAAGCCCACCGGATACGTGCGCACAGAATCGATACTCGTGAAGGTAAATGCGAAGAGAAATTCGTTCCAGGAAAAGATAAACACCATCATCCCTACCGTAAAGATTGCCGGCATGGAGATCGGGATAATAATCCGGAAGAGCGTCTGGCAGGGACTGCATCCGTCGACCGCAGCCGCTTCTTCCAGACCGGGAGGAATCGTCTTGAAGAAGCTGGTCAGGAACCACATCGTAAACGGCAGAAAGAACGCCGTGTAGGAGATGATGAGGCCGGTGAAACTGTTGAGCAGATGAAATCTCCTGAACGTAAGGTAAAGCGGTCCGACGATGGCGACGGCGGGAAGCATCGAGCAGATCAGAACGCTCATCATAATAGCCCGGCTCCCACGTAATTTCAGACGCGCGAGCGCGTAAGAGGCCAGCGTGGATATCAAGACACAGGTGATCGTCGTGAGACCGGCTGTAATCAGACTGTTCCGGACATTCAATGGGAACCCCGTGTTCTTGAACACCCACACATATCGATCGAGATTGACCGGATTCGGAATCAACTGGGGCGGAATTCTTAGCGTATTCTCCCGTGTTTTCAGCGAGGTGGCCACCTGCCAGTACAAAGGAAACACGAAGAAGATCACAAAGAACACCGTGAACAGGGCAGCGGCAACATTGAATGCCGTGATCCGCTTCCTGAAGCGCTGAAACGACTGTGATCGTATTGCCATTATGATTCCTTATGTCAATCTTTCGACGAGAGCGATGTGACGTAAACTATACTCAGCGCGGTGGTGACCAGTGCCATGATCACCGTTGCCGCAGAACCCTTTCCGAAATCGAGATACTGAAATAGTGTCTTGTAAGCGAACAGCGACGCGATCTCCGTACTTCTTCCGGGTCCCCCCTGGGTAAGAACGTACAACAGGTCGAAACTCCGGAAAGCGTCAATAGACCGGAAAAGCAGGGCGACAAGGATCGCGTGTTTCAATTGCGGCATGGTGATGTGGACAAAACACCCTACTCTGCTTGCCCCGTCAATCCTGGCGGCTTCGTACAGCGTGCCAGGTATTCCCTGCAGCCCGGCCAGCAGGATGAGCGCCACAAACGGCGTGTTTCGCCATACGTCAACCACAAGAACGCTCAGGTAGGCCGAGAAGGCGGTTGTCCCCAGCCAGTTGATGGGTTCCTTAATGACCTTAAGAGCCATCAAGATGGCATTGAGCAAGCCAAAGACGGGGTTGAACATCCATTGCCAGAGGAGCGCAGTGATCACCAGCGCCATCGCCCACGGAACCAGGACGGAAGCCCTGACAAGCGCCCGTCCCCTGAATCTCCTGTTCAGCACAAGGGCGATACAGAGTCCGAACACGAACTCCACGGCTACCCAGGCAGAGGAAAAAAGAGACGTAATCAACAGCGAATGTCTGAAGCGGCCTGACTGAAACAGTGTGACGTAGTTCTGCAACCCGACAAAAGGTCGTCCTTCGGCGGGGAGATTCAGTCTTATCTTGTGTAGACTGTACCAGATCGTGGTCAAGAAGGGATAGACTGACACAAAACCGACCAACAGAAGAGCCGGCGTAACCAGGATGTATCCCAACTGCCGTTGGCTCAAGCCCTGCTGCTTGATTCTGTTCAATGCTTCCGTACGGGAGAACATCACCACTCTAATTCCTCAAGGAGTGGCTTGATCTGTCCAGCCGCGTCGTTGACAGCTTGTTCGGGAGTCTTTCTCATCAGGATGGCTTCCTGGAGCTGGGCCTGGAAGATGTCCGAAATCTGGGTATAAAAAGGCGATTTCGGTCGAGCCCGGATTCTTGTGGCAAACTTTGCCATGTCCACGTAGACCGGCTTCTCAGCGATGATCTCCGGATCGTTAAGAACCGGAATCATGGGCGGAACCCGGTTTCCCTTGAGGGCCCTGACCTTCTGCACCTCCGCCCCTCCGAGGAAGAGTGCTGCTTTAACGGCTTCTTCCCTGTGCTTTGTGAAACGACTAACGCAGTAGCTCCATCCACCAAGGGTGGATGTGTTGAGACCTTCCTTGAACGTCGGCAACAGCATGACACCCACTTTGCCTTTCACCTTGGACGCATCGTGATACTCCGACATAGACCACACGTAGAGCCAGTTCCTATGAAAAATGGCCCGGCCTTCCGTGAAAATAGCCCGGCCTTCGTCCACGGACATAGTTGTGTTCCCCGGTTGTACTATCTTGTACTTGTTGACCATGTCGACCATGAATTGGACGGCTTCAATACTCTCCCTGGATGTGAAACGGATTTCTTTGCCGCTCTCGTCGAGAAACTCCCCGCCGTTGCTGTACAGGAATTCAAAGTACTCGCACATAAGCTGCTGGTCGGCCTTGAAATTGCTGACATAGCCGAACAGTTCAGGTGGCTGCTGGAGCTTCCGGGCAATCTCCACAAGCTCCATCCAGGTTTTCGGCGGTTCCAGTCCCGCTTCTTCAAGAATATCCTTGCGGTAGAACAAAGCTCCGAAGTCCATTAAGTTAGGCACACCGTAGATTGAGCCGTTTACCGTTTGCGCATCAATCATGGCAGGGATGTATTGCTGCTGTTCTTCGGGAGAGAACCACTCGTTCAACGGAAGCAGCCAGCCGGCCGAGGCAAGTTCGGGCGGCCAGATGACATCGATCGTGAACACGTCAATACTACTGTCGCCGGCGGCCAGCATAGTCACCAGCTTGTCATGCATGCGGTCCGCGCCGCCCTGGGGAGTCCGTATGTATTCGAGTTTTATATTGGGGTATTTCTTCTCGAAAGCGGCATGAATCTCGGGAGTGACGCCAAAATGGTCCGCGTGATCCATGTAGCGAATGGTAACGCGCCCGGTGCCCGGAACAGTACGCCCCGACCTCGACGACAGCAAGTAAGCACATAGCGATGCCGCGATGATTGATAAGATGATAAGCCATGCCGCTTTCTTCATCGTTACCTTCCTCTTTTCCCTGTTTTGAATATAGCGACAGCTTCAATCCTGCTCGCGCCCGAGGAAGCGGCACTCGCTGACCGGTACGCGCATGTCCAGTGCGGTGCCGCTGTCGCGGTGATCGAGGTATTCGCCTGCACCGCCGGCAACGCGGCCCAGGGCAAAGGCCAGGAACGGCAGATCAACGGCGCGCTCAACAGTGATCTTCTTGTCGACCAGCAGAGGCCAGGCGATACCCATCAGCACGCAGGTGAGCGCCGCATCCACGTTGACGGCATGCACCTTGCTCGTGGCATGCTGCTCCATCATGCCGCGAGCGAGACGATGATAGAAATCCAGGAAGACATTATAGATCTTCTCCTCTCTCATGACCTCATCAATCACGCGTTCACGCGGGTCATAGTTGACCGCTTCGGTGTTGAAAACCGGATGCCCCAGGCAGGGCACTTTCTCGTAAGGCACGCCGGCCTCTTTGGCAACCCTCTTACGCTGCATGAACAGCTTGACGAACTCGCTCACCAGGGCATCAAGGTTCGGGGCTGCTTTGCGGTCGTACGGATCGACCAATTCCGTATTGCGAAAAACCCTGATCAGCAGGCTTGCGGCCTTCGATCCGTTACCTCCATGAAGACTGCCGATGCTACCCAGGGTCGCCATCATCGCCGTGTTGGGGTTGTTGCCGGCCGCGGCGGAGAGCTTTGCGCCCTGGGCCGATATCGTGCCGGGCCCATTGGTCAGGGCCGCCATCAGGCTCATGTCAAAAAGGCGTGTTTCGAAGGCATGCGTGACGGGATGCCCCAGCCAGTAAAGCAACACGGTCTCGGAAAACGATCCCGTCTTCATCAATGATGTGAGCGAGCGCCCGTAGACACGTGGGGTGGCCCCATCGTTGGAGGAGGCATGTGAGGCATTACGCATCGATTGCCGATTGGGCATGCGACCGATGCTGGATGTCACGTAGTGCTTCACCAGCTTCGCATAGGGCTCCGGAATCGGGGCCACGTAAGGGACAAGATCCCGCGGGAGCGCCTTCGCCAGTGCTCCCAACTCTACGAACCATGGGCGCAGGGCCAGAGGCCGCACCGGCGCGAAGTCGCTCTTGATCTTCCGGGCTGCCATCAGGGCCGTAGCCGCAGGCACCAGGTCATGCAGCGTATTCACCCGAATTCCGCGCGGGTGCGCCCCCATGAGCTTCGGATACTTCTTGCGCTCATCAGCATCGAACGCCGGAATTCCAAAGTAATCATCGAAGAGAGCCTTCTTACCCGAGGCCGACGTTCCGGGCCCGTCGACCACCGCGCCGGCGTGGCCCAGCGAGACATCCATGCTTTCGGCAAACTCTCCGGCCACGTATACCAGTATCGGCTTGGGCGTGCGCATCTTTCGAATAGCCTCGATAGCCTCGGCCTCGTACACTCCACCAGGTTCCACGTACAGCACGATCATACTGGTGCGCTTGTCCCGCATCGCCAGCGGCAGCAACTCCTTCAACGGTGTGAGTATGTTGACATCCTTGCCAGTTGAAATGCCATAGGATATGCCCAGACCGGCCGACTGCAGGTACGAGGCAATCGTGTTCACCATGTTGCCCGAATTGGAAATAACACAGGCGCTGCCCTTCCTGAAGGTCTCTTCCGGCGAGTCGCCTCCCACCGCGCCAATCCGCACCTTGTCGTGCACGTTGATGATGCCCAGCGTGTTGCATCCCAGAATGTCGACATTCCCGGTATCAGCCAGCCGGCGCAGCTTGGCCGTGACCTCGATGGACACATTTTCGGTAATAACAAACACCGTTTTGACACTGCCACGGTTGTTCTCGAGGGCTTCTTTGACATCGCCATACACCGCGTCAGGAGGCGAATAGACAATGACCTTGGTCGGGCGGCGTTTCTCCGGTAACTGCGTCATCATCTCGTCAAACTGACCAAACACGGGGATCGATTTCCCGCCGGGCACCTCCACCCATTTTCCGGCCTTGCCCAGCGCCCACCCCGCCACGATATTCGAGCAGTACTGCTGCGAAACCGTGCTCACCTTGGAGGCCTCGCGTCCGGTGATATTTGAGACGGCTACCCTGTCACCCTTCTTCAACAACCCGCTCAATGATCTGGCAATCATTTCACACCCCCGTTCCCTTTGGCGCATTGCCTGGCCAACCGGGCCGCGTAAGCCGCAACCAGCGTGATGGGCGTATCCGGCCCAAAGAACACGTACGGCATCCCAAGGTTCTCAAGCGTCTTCTTCATAACAGCGAACCCCTGCACCAGGCCGGGCCCGCCTCGGCCGATCACCACGGGGATGGGGTGCGGGCCATTGTCATCCACCCACTCATGCAGGGCATCGGCAATGGCGGCAAATGTGACGTCGATCTGCGTGTTGTTGGCCTTGCCTCCCAGGATCAGGAGCAGGGACGCATCAGCCAGCTTATGCCGCAAACAGATCTCCGCAGTTTTCTTCATCCGCTCGTACGGCGGATTGCCTCCGAAATCCGACAGGAACATGGGATCGCCCCCCGCCTGCGCCAGTGTCTCGGTTATAATCGTGCTCGCGCCTCCGCCAAACAGCATGGGCAAAATGAGTTTGCCTCCCAGGTCCGCGACGTGGGCCTGCCCCTGATGACTCGATACCGACCAGGCGTTCATCTCCTCCTCGAACGCACCAACCCTGGTCGGGTACTCCGGCAACTCGAAGCCCAGGTCCTTGAATTTGATGTTGTTCTTGTCGAACGTGGCTTTGAAGTCGCAGGCAAACACTTCGCCGGCTTCCGTCACGCGCCAGGGATTGACCTCGCAGCTCTGCATGCCCGTGGCACTGAACATATCCCACTGCTTCACCAGGCAGAGTGCCAGCTTCGAGTTGAGCTTCCCCTCCGCCAGCCCAGCCTGGGCCAGGGCTTCCGACGCCTGGTAGGCATTGAGCCCGCGAAACACGTTCAGGGGCACGGTGACTTTGCCCGCCTCATCGACCGACTCGATATCCACCCCGCCCTTCGTGGATACCGTGAGGGAGGGAGCGAGATAGCGGGAATTGTAGGTGATGGCCGAGAACACCTCCATGTCAGCCGGCACGGTCTGAACCATGTAAGCCGTGCGGGGTTGCTGGCCGGAAACAACTTTGGCCGCGACCTTCTTGAGGAGCTTCACCGCCTCGTGGTAGTCATCCACTTTGCGGACCGTCCCCGCCTTGCCCCGCTTGCCCGCCAGGACATCCGGTTTGATGATACCGCTGCCCCAGTCCTCCAACCTCTGCTTGACTTCGGACTGCCTCACCGGCTCTACCACGAACTCCGGTGCCGGAATCTTGAATCGCGGCGCCAACACCTCCAGAAAAGTCAGCTCACCAATCTGTGCACTCATCATACCTCCCTGCTCAGCTCAACGGCCCTCGAAATGCTACGCCACTAGTATAAGCAAGATCCCACTGTTTGTCCCGAAAAGTCTAAGACCGTTTTAAGAAACAGTTCCGTTCCCCGTGGAACCCCGAAAACCGAGTAAGAATGCTTTCAGGTGCCGGTTTAAGTGTGAACTCAGATTCTCCCTTTCCGACGTAGCTTTGCTGCGCCCTCCGAAGCTGCTGAGCAAGGGAGAGGCGAAATCGGATTGTTATCCGTAACCGTCAACCTGTCCGCAATGTTTCGCATAGCGATGAAGGCGGGCCGATCCCTGTCTTCATTGTCTTCTTAAGAGCTCTTAACAGTACCCATAAACGGATAGCGGTAGTCCGTGGGAGGATTGAAGGTCTCCTTGACCGTACGCGGGGACACCCAACGCTGCAGGTTCAGGATCGAGCCGGCCTTGTCATTGGTGCCTGAGCCGCGGCCACCGCCAAAGGGCTGTTGACCCACAACGGCGCCGGTGGGTTTATCATTGATATAGAAGTTGCCCGCGGCATGACGTAGCGCATCGAACATATGCTGGATCACGCGCCGGTCTTTGGCGAACACCGCACCAGTCAGGGCATACATCGAGCTCGTGTTGCACAGCTCGAGAGTCGCCTCCAGTTCCTTATCCTCGTAGACGTAAATCGTCAGGATTGGGCCGAAGATCTCATCCAGCATCGAAGCATACCGGGGATCCTGAGCGTGGATCACGGTGGGTTGGACAAAGTAGCCGACGCTGTCGTCGCAGGTACCCCCGCAGACCAGCTCGGCAGCAGCGTCTTCACGCGCATCGTCGATGTATCGCTTGCACTTGTCGAAACTGCCCTTGTCGATCACGGCATTCACGAAGTTTGAGAAATCCTGGACAGGTCCCATCGCAACACCGGACAGGGTCTCCACAAGGCCTTGCTTGATTGCCGGCCAGAGACTGGCGGGGACATAGGCGCGCGACGCGGCGGAGCACTTCTGCCCCTGGTATTCAAATGCACCCCGCACCAGGGCAACCACCAGCGCAGTGACATCCGCAGAAGGATGAGCAAAGACGAAATCCTTGCCGCCGGTCTCACCCACGATCCTGGGGTACGCGTGGTAGCGCTCAATGTTCTCACCGATCTGCTTCCACATCTTCTGGAAGACGGACGTGCTGCCCGTGAAATGGATACCCGCAAAATGCTCGGATTCGAAGACCGGGTCTCCGATATCTCCCGAGTCACCCGGGATGAAGTTGATGACTCCCGGAGGCAGGCCCGCCTCCTCGAGAATCTCCATAATGATGAAGGAGGAGTACACCGCATTCCGAGACGGCTTCCAGAGCACGGTGTTGCCCATCAGCGCCGGCGCAGTCGGCAAGTTCCCGGCTATGGACGTGAAATTGAACGGGGAGACTGCGAAAACAAAGCCCTCAAGGGGACGATGCTCGACATAGTTCAGCATCCCGGCCGGACTGTAGTCCGGTTGCTGCCCGTAGAGCTCCTGCATGTAGTAGGCGTTGAAGCGCCAGAAATCTATCAGTTCGCAGGCGCTGTCAATCTCTGCCTGGAAAGCGTTCTTGCTCTGCGTCAACATCGTAACCGCATTCAGACGGTAGCGATACTTCGTCCGCAGCAGCTCGGCCGCCTTGAGAAAGACGGAGGCACGTGCCTTGGCCGGCAGCGCTTCCCATTCAGCCTTGCCTTGCTCGCTTGCCCTGACAGCCAGTTCCACTTCGATCGGGCCGGCCTTATGATATGTCGCCAGTACATGCGCGTGGTTGTGGGGCTCGACGCAGGTTCCGGTCTTGCCGGTAGTTATTCGGCGACCTCCGATGACAATGGGAATCTCCGGATGCTGCTCACCGATCTTCTGAAGCTCCTGTTCCAGCAGAACCCGTTCCGGCGTCCCTGGAGCGTAGCTGTAAATGGGTTCATTGCCTGGCATGGGAATATTGCTGACTGTATTCTGCATGTCGTCTCCGTGGGGTTTCCGCACTGTTAACTGTCAAGAGCTCTCAGCATGACCTTAGCAGTCTGACGCTGCGACGCGATAGGATCGCATCCGAGAGTTTACTTGAGTTTTTCAACAGAGTTGATATTCACGGCTGAATCTGATAGCACAAACGCCATGGATATCGCCCCCGAACTTCGCAATCGGCTTGAAGCTCTCGCCGTCATGGAGGCACTGTTTGACGACGTTGAGGACATTGTCTTCTTCGTCAAAGACAGCCAGGCACGCTACGTCCTGATCAATCGCACGGTAGCGGCACGTTGTGGATTCGCGGCAAAGTCCGACGTGATAGGAAAGACTGCGGCCGAGGTCTACCCGCCCCCATTCGGGACAGAATACCTGGCACAGGATCGGCACGTACTGAGATCCGGCAAGCCAATCAAGGACAAGCTGGAACTCCAGCTATACGCGCAAGGCGTGCCGGGCTGGTGCCTGACACACAAGATCCCGATCTTTGGCATCACTGGCGCAGTTGTTGGCATGACCGGGCTGTCGCGGGACCTGCATGTGCCAAAGGGGCGTGGGGAAAACTTCCCGGAGATGTCGGCAGTCATAGACTACATCCGCACCCGCTACGATACCCCGTTGCGCGTGGAAGACCTGGCTAACATGGCATCGCTGTCCACCTATAAGCTTGATCAACGAATGAAGCGGATCTTCCATCTCACGGCCGGACAGTTCATCATGCACACACGCATCGACGCCGCCAGGGACATGCTACGCGAAGAAGGCACATCGATCGCGGACATCGCGCTACGTTGCGGATTCTGTGATCACAGCGCCTTCACCCGCCAGTTCAAGGCCATCACCGGACTCACCCCAAGCGTATTCCGGAAAACACTGTAATCACAAGGGAGGTGTACGGTTGAGAAGACGGTCATTGACGACATTGGCGGTTCTTTTTCTGTTTGCGGGCGCTGCTTCGGCCGAACTCGATTTGTACAGGCACCTGCGCTATCCGAGCCGACCGGTGCCGGGCGTGGGTCGTGATGAGGTCGAACAGGAAGGCGGACCCGAGGCAACCGGATACAGACGCCGCACGGTGAAGTGGTGGCCGCGCAGAGGCCAGGATATCGTCGACGTTCCCGAGGGAGCACCGCTGCACACCTGGACGCGAAACAACGGAAAGGAAGATGCCGTAACCCTGACGGGCCTCGGTCAGCACTGGCTGGCCTCTGACCCGGAAAAGTTCGACGCGCATCTTATCGCTCTCAGGGGTATCGGAACATCGACGGACATCCCTGGCTTCCTGCATCCTTACACCCCCATGGCTGTCCTGCGGATGGAAGACGGCACTCAGAGGGCCGTCGCCGATTCCGGGCCTACCAGTCACATGGTGAGCGAAAGCGACGCCGAGTATATTCACAGTGTCTGGGAAGCCGTTTACCCGAAGCTCTACGCCACGGTTTCCCAGGACGCGCACGTAATGCGCCGGGACAATGTCCCGGGCGGTCACAGGGGAAACATGGCAATGAAGAAATGGGAGGAAGCCTCCCCGATGTTTAACGCAATGGAATCCCGGAAAGACGCGAAATACCCGCTCTGGGGCGAAGACGAGGAATCGGTTGCCTTTGAAACCAGGCACTTCTATATGATCGCCAAGCCGAAAGCTTTTGGTAATCCGAGAAAGTGGATCAACCCCAAGGACCCTGAAGCACAAAACCTGTACCGCAAGTGTGTCATGGAATCAGCGGAGAACTTCTGGACATACGTGGAAGCGGCCGGTGCATCCATGCCCTTCTGGCGTCTTGCCGGCACGAATTACAAGTACATTGTTCACGTTCGCGATTCGGGCCACGGTGGAAGTGGAGGCTGGATGCATTGCGGTGTCGGCGACATCAGGCCCAACGTACTGGGTCACGAGCTCTTTCACAGCATGCCCAATGGCGGATGGGATGGCTATTTTCTGGAAACGATGTGCGATTCGGGAATGCACACGATCGTACCGGGCCAGCTGCACACGTTCGTGGGAAACTTCTGTTATCCATGGCGCAATGTTAACCGCATTGCGTACAAATCATCGCTATGGTGCTTCGTACTGGGAGACGATCCCAATTGGGGCTACGGGATCCAAATGGTACTCGGATCCCTTGCCAGTCCCGTAGAGAAGACGCCCTATCACACGGTTGCCAGGCTGGGAGAGAAGAAAGGTCTCTGGGATAACGGAGTCAGGGGTTTCGGCGATTTCTTTGGGCAGTATGCGGCACGAATGGTCACCTGTGATTTTGTTGAGCAGTTGCTGGTCAGGTGCAAGTACGGAACGCCGCCGCTGAGCCATGTATATCCCGTATACGGCCACAAGAACCGCTACCGGATATCCAACGCCGAAGCACCTCGGTGGTGCGGATACAATATTGTCCGTCTCAGGCCGTTAAAAGGCGCGAAAGAGATCACCGTCGATTTCCAGGGTATCGTTGAACCGGCAGTTCATTCCGATTGGCGGGCCTGTATTGTCGCGGTAGACGGCCGGGGGAAGGCACGCTACAGCCCGCTCTGGAACAAGGGCGAGATGAGTTTTGCGCTCAAGGACTCAGACATTCGCCTCTGGCTCACCGTTGCCGGCACGCCGAGCGCGTTTCCCATACTGGAACCGGCAGAGCCGCGAGGCGCGTTGGCTGGTGTCCAGTTGACGGGAACACACGCCCCGCGCTATCCATGGCAGGTGACATTGACCGGGTGCGAGCCCGGCCTCCCTCACCGGAAGCAGGGAGATGTCGTAAATTTCGATGACCTCTACGGCATGTGCGACGGCGGCAGGAACTTCTGGGACAACCCTGTTAAACAGGAAGTGCCCATCCCTACAACGGAAGAGGAGGGTAAGCCGGCCCAGGAGAAGCTTGAGGGTTTACTGCTTCGCATCGAGGCGGCCACCGCCGCTCTGAGTCAACCCAGGAAAGATTCACGGGGCAGGCCGGTAACGTGGCCGGGTTCGACCAGGTCCAGGTTGAATGACCTTGGAGCGCGAGCTAAAGCTCTCCAGCAAAGCGCCAGTGGTCATCGCCATCCTAACGGCGGCGGATTTGTTTCTGATATTGCCCATGTCGCCGAAAGCGCGTACGTGGGCCCCAACGCGATGGTCCTGAACGACGCTCGCGTAGAAGAGAATGCCTGCATTAAGGGCTCGGCCGTCATCATGGGGCCGGGTCCCGTGATTTCCGGCAACGCCAAGGTCAGCGGCCGGGCGTGGGTGTTCGGGGGCATCGAGCTAAGCGGCAATGCCCGCATCCTGGAAGCCGCCACGGTCAGCACCACTTCCAACACGCGTCAGAATCCCGGGAAAAGCAGGGTGAAGATAACGGGCAGCGCGGTTATCAAGGGCGACGCATTTGTGAATCTGCGCGGAGCGGACCTGGAACTCACCGACGGCTTAGTGATCGACTATACCTCGAGCATCGGTTTCAGCGGCAAGGGTGTTCATAGACACGGCAGATTCTATCGTGAGCCACACCGCAATTACAAACCTGACCTAGGTAACGGCGTGGATGCAGGTGCACTCTACGCCAACTGGCAGTTCAACCAGCCGAAGGCCGTAACCCTTGAAGACTCATACGTGAACAACAACGGCATTCTGTACGGGACACCCGGATTCACGGATGACAACGGCCACCGGTGCATCGTCTTCAACGGGAAGGACCAGTATGCAGAGGCGCCGCCGTCGGTTGCGGATTTCGGCGAATTGACCGTTGATATGCTGATCAAACGGTCCGGCGGCAAAGGTGAGCACATTTTCGACTTCGGAACCGGCGAAGACGAGTGTTTCTACCTGGAGACGGCTGACAGGAAGGGACGTCTTGCCCTCGTCGCGAGGCACAAGGGTAAGAGTTTTGCAATCAAATCCTCCGAAGCCGTGCCGCCTGACAAATGGGTAATCGTGCGCATCGAGATGGATGGTTCTACGGCATCGATCCATGTTGATGGCAAGCAGGTCGCCAAAGGTGGCTTCCCGTTCACACCGAATTCGGTCTTCATCGGAGACCTGCCGGAGGGTAACTTCATAGCCTGCGACCGCAACAAAGGCAGTTTCTTCGAGGGACGGATAGATCACTTCCGTATATACCGCAAGGTGCACAACGAGTTCGAGTCCCTGGGGCCGTCGCCTGCTGCGCTGACACAGCTGCAGGAACGACCGGAGGAAGGCAAGAAAGACGCAACGTGGGAGATTCAACAGAGACTGGCGTATCACTCGAAGGCGGACTGGGAAGACCGGACCAAGGAAGAGATTGAAGGCAAAGCCCCCCAGAAGATGAAAGACTGGCTGATAAGGGTTAGGGGGTATTGAGCCTTTTCCACAGTTAAATGAGTTGGTGATGCGGTGCTCTCGCTACAAACGCGTGCGGAAGCACGTAGCGGAAGTCGCTAAGACTTCCGACTCCCGCAAACTGCACATCGGAACTTTTGGCAAGTTCCGCTACAGGGACTCGCTATAAAAAGAGCTTCACAGCGCAAAACGCTTCAACTCAATCCACCTTGTCCCCACCCCGATTATACATCTATAATACCGCTTGAAACAGGAGGTCAGAGAGACTTGTGATGAAGATTCACTTATACCTTGTCATCTGCAGCATTCTGACCCTGCCCATCTGCTCTGGCGCTGCGACGATTAAACTGTCCTGCTGGGAATATGATCGCGGCAACACCAGGGTTGTCGAGCACTCGGGCCTATACGGCGATTACAGGGACAAACATCCCGCGCTCATGCTCGACGCCGGCGACACCCTTCCATACTTCGTTGAGTATGATCTAGATTTTCCTGCCACCGGAGAGTACACGCTCAGGGTGCGTTACGCGTCGGCCGGCAAATGGCCTATGGATGTTCTGCTCGACAACAAGAAGGTGGGAACGTGCTGCGCAAAGAAGACAAACAACTCGCCACCCTACATGGACCGCCATCCCAATGTGTGGAAAGGCCTGCCCGAACGCACATGGGACAAGCACGGTGCAGAATGGGAAGAGTCGTTGAAGATGACGGTCGCTGCCGGCAAACACACTCTCAAGTTCACCCGCAATGGTCCGCCGCCGAACTTGCTGGCGATAGAGCTAAAAACAGAAGAGCCGGCTCCAAAAGACTGGAAATCCGCCAAGCGCGAGGTGGACCTCGGCAGAATACCGCCTCCTTATCGCAGAGCGTTTACACCTGCAGACAGCGTCAACATCGAGACCCTGCGATCGGCCATCGAGGACAATATCAGGACATTTGGCCCGGAGTATGCCGGCGGCGAAAAGTATCTTAAACAGCTGGCCGAACTGGAGAAGAAGGAGGACTCGAAGGACGCTCTGAGGTCACTTCGAAGTAAAGCGATGCTGGCCAATCCGGTCTTGAGATTCGATAAACTCCTGTTCGCCACGCAAAAGCACCGCGGATCAAGTACTTACACCGGGCATATGAACCATGGGAAGCCTGGCGGCAATCTCTGCGTGCTTTCTCCGGTGTCCCAGGACGGCAAAGTTGTCCAGCTTGTACCGGAGCTGACAAACGGAATATACGGACGGTTCACCCTCTCGTTTGACGCCACTAAGATCGTGTTCTGTTACACCGAGGACGGTGGACGATTCCGCATTTACGAGATCGACATCGATCCTGCTACCGGGCAGAGAGTGCCGGGAAAGAAACTGCGGCAACTTACTTTCGATGGGGAAACCGAAGCCAACACCATTAAGGAATTCGAGGGCGTTTTCTGTGGAAAAGGTTTTGACGACATTGATCCATGCTATCTGCCCAACGGCAAGATCATGTTTGCTTCCACGCGTTCCCAGCGCTCGGTCCTCTGTTTCCCTGCAACGGTAACGACGCTGTACGTAATGGACGCCGACGGAAGGAATATGCATTGTATATCGAAAGGCCAGGTCAACGAAATCAACCCTATCGTGCTTGATGACGGACGCGTGGCCTACATGCGATGGGAATATATTGACAAGGGTTTCGGCAACGTGCAGAGCCTCTGGGCGATACGTCCCGACGGCAGCGGCTCCGACCACATTTTCAAGAACACAGTCATCCGTCCGGGCGCTATGTTGAACGCCCGCAGCATCCCTGGTAGCCGCAAACTGATAGCTATTGGGGCGGGACACCACGGGGGGCTCTACGGCCCGGTGGTGCTTCTCGACACCAGGCGCCACCGGCGTACCGCCGATGCGATGAAAAACCTCACGCCCGAGATCAGTTATCCGGGCATGGGTGCGATGCCCGGCAATGGCGGTGTCTTCAAGGAGCCTTACCCGTTCTCGGAGAGATTCTTTCTTGTCTCTCACCGTCCCGGAGTCGTAAAGGACGAAAAGGACGTCAAGGCCAAGAAGGCCAAGCCAAACGAGAGCTTCGGGATCTACGTACTGGACGCATGGGGTAACCGAACCGCGCTTTACCGGGATCCGGAGCTCTCCTGTTGCCATCCCATACCGCTGAGACCCCAACCCGTGCCCACAGACATTGCGCCGGTTGCCACGACAGACGCCGCGAAGAAACAGAAACTTGCGACGATGTTTCTGCTGGACGTGTATGAAGGGTTGGAAGGGATAGAGCGCGGTAGAGTCAAGTACATCCGCGTCATGGATGCGTTGAACCTGTCATGGTATGACACCTACCGAGCGGGTAAGCAGGGCGACAGCGCCGGCATGCAGGCATCGGCTGTAAGTTTGGGTGGTGATGTCGCGATCAAGAAGGTCCATGGCATCGCCAAGGTTCACGAGGACGGGTCGGCCTGTTTTACCGTGCCGGCAGAAGAGAACATCTTCTTCCAGGCCCTGGACGAGAATTACATGGAATTGCACCGGATGCGGACGTTCCTCAATCTTATGCCGGGCGAGCAAAGGGCCTGCGTAGGGTGTCACGAGGTCCGCCGCAAGGCACCCAGGCTGAAAAGAGCGTTTCCCGAGGCTATGGCTCATCCCGTGCAGGCACTGATGCCCCAGCCCGGTGACACCGGCCCCCGCATGGTGCATTATACCCTGGATGTTCAGCCGATCCTAAACAAGCATTGCCTCCGATGCCACAGCGGTGAGTCGCCCAAAGGAGACTTGGTCCTCACCGGCGAGCCGACAAAGCTCTGGAACCGCTCCTACGAGAACCTGACCAAGAAAGAACTGGTCAGCTATCTGCACACCTGCGGCTTCGGCAGTTCCCATGTCCCTCTCGAACCGCCTCTGACATTCGGGTCGCATCGGAGCAAGATGGTCGAGCGAATCCGAAAGGCCCCCTGCAAGTCAGGAATAACCCGCGAGGACTTTGTAAAGATCGTGACATGGATTGATGCCAACGCGCCGTTCTACGGCACCCACGAAGGCAAGAAGAACCTGAAGTGGAAAGACGATCCAGATTTCCGTCCGTTGCCGACGCTTGTTAAGAAGTGAGTAGTAGCAGCCTTCTCCAGAGGAGCGTCTGTCTATCGAGTGTGCGGCAAGCTGAACTGGACATCTTTTCTGAGTAGGTGCCTATCTCCGAGAGGCGCCCTGCGCAAAGCGCGGACGATTCCGCCAAAAGGGGACAGGGAGGCACCTCTCGGAGATAGGTGCCTACTGTCATCCCGAATCACTTCCCCTTCACATCAAGACAATACAGCGTATTGTCGTACCGGAGGTAGAGGCGGCCGCCGTGGACCACGGGATGTGCCCAGCTCTGCTGCTCTCCCTGGACGGTGACCGTGCCTTTCATTTCCATGCCCTTGGGAGAGCACGTGGCCAGTGCCGCTTCGCCCTTTACTTCCCGGTACAGGTACAGCATTTCGTCTGCCCAGCACAGCGAGCCCTTGCCCACACCTTTTTCATGCCATTGCTTTTCGCCCGTCTTGAGGTCCAGGCAGGTGAACCCGGCTTTATCATTACCGTAAATGTATCCTTCATGGATTATGTATCCGCCAACGTGACAATCCATGTCTTCGGTTCGCCAGGCCTCGGTCGCTGTCACTTTATCCCCGTCTACCGAGAGTTTCATGCAGATCCCGCCCTTGTTGTACCCCACGGCCCAGAACACGTAACCGCCTGAGAAAGCCGGCGTGGGAACATTTGCGGTATTCTTCGGGGCGAATTCCTGGGTCCACAGTATCTTTCCAGTCTCCGCATGAATACAGGCAAGACCCATGCGGGAACCGTTGATGAGCATGGGTACGCCTTTGTACACAACATGAATAGTGGAACAGTGCTCTGCCTCGGCGTATTTCCCGGACTTCCACACCTCTTTGCCGGTGTTCTTATCCAGTGCCACCATGAAGAAGTCACCGCCCGGACAGACTATCGCCTTATCGTCGAGAATAAGTATCGATTCGCTCCACCCGAACCTGTGAATACCTTCAGGGACTATCGCGTTGAATTCCTTAAAATCCCGCGTCCAGATCTTGTCCCCGTTCTTAGCGTCGTAGCATCCGATCTCGCCGGTCCCAACGAGCAGGTAGAGTTTCCCGTTGTCGTAAGTTACCGAGGCGCGCGCCCCCTTGTAGTAACCCATCCAGGCCGTGGCGACATCCCTGGCCCACTTGTACTTACCATCCATATCAATGGCATAGATGTACAGTCTGTCGCCCGGACGCTTGTATATATGCTTTGCCGGTGGCGGCTTCATCGGGTTTCCCGGCTCCTTGCGCCCGGTTATGTAGATCAGACCGCCGCCAAAGGTCACGCTGGAGAATCCCGAGCCAAGCCCTTCAAGCTGCCACAGCTTCTTCGGTCCGCCTTCCGGCCAGCTTCTAAGCAGCCCAGTATCGGGCGACTTACCGTCACGATTAGGCCCCCGCCACTGGTTCCACTCAGCAGTCTCTTCGGCATGGACTCCAGCCGTAACCGTGCAAACCGCAACCAACAAAGATAGATATTGTCTCATTCTCATTGTACGTCACTTTCTGGTTTAGTTCTCAGCCTGGTCAAGATCTTCTAATTTAGAGAGTTCATGCATTAGACAACAAGCACCAGAAGCAGAAACATCGGCCTTTTAAATGTCCTTTCTCTATTGTTGATGACGCAGATATGGAACTATAATCAGCAATCACATTTCTTCAGAGAGATAAGTACCGAGGACCTTCTCTGTTGAGCGATTGAGAACCATGGTGAGGAAACGAATACGAGATGACAAAACCATACCGAATACTGGCTGCCTTGATGTCTCTCTGTGCAGCAGGTAACACCCTGGGAGCTAAAGACCACATTTCCCCGATCGCCATTGTTGCCGCAAAGGACGGCAAGACTGTCTATGTTGCCGGACACACTTCCCGGCAAGTGGTGATAATGGATGTTGCCAAGGCCAAGCCCAGACTCGTCACGGTTCCCGCAAGCCCCACAGGTCTCGCCCTTTCAAAGAACGGAGACAACCTGTTCGTTACAGTGGCCGGACCAGCAGGCGGAGTTCATGTTCTAGACGCTAAAAAAGGCAAAGTCTCACATTCCCTGCCCACCGGTCACACACCCATATCGCCTGTGCTCAGCCCTGACGGCAAGACCCTGTACGTTTGCAACCGCTTCAACAACGATGTCTCGGTAATCAAGCTGAAGGGAGAGGAACAGCCGGTGCGAATCCCGGTATTGCGCGAACCCATTGCAGCGGCTATAACACCGGACGGTAAGTACCTCTTCGTGGCCAATCATCTCCCTGTCGGTTCGGCACACAGCGCCTACGTCGCAGCAGTTGTTTCCGTAATTGACACTTCCTCCGGCAAAGTGAGCGCGAGCATCCAGCTTCCGAACGGGAGCACCAGTCTCAGGGGCCTCTGCATCTCGCCCGACGGCAAGTATGTATACGTGACCCATATCCTGGGGCGCTATCACATGCCGACAACTCAGCTTGATCGTGGCTGGATAAACACCAATGCCATGACCGTGATCGACACTGAGACGCTGAAGGCGTTGAATACCGTGTTACTGGATGACACTGACCTCGGCTCGGCTAATCCCTGGGGCGTGACCTGCACTGCCGACGGAAAGTACATCTGTGTGGCGATCTCGGGCGCACACGAACTCTCGGTAATTGACCAGGCCGAGATGTTGAAGAGGCTGAAAGAGGCAACCGATCCCGAAGACGTGTGTAACGACTTGGCATTCCTGGTGGGAGCCAGGAGACGCCTGGACCTCGCGGGAAACGGGCCACGCGGACTGGGTATGGTAGGGACAACTGCGTACGTGGCCGAGTATTTCAGCAACAGTATCGGGGTTATGAATGTTGATCCGGATGCAAGCCCCACACCCAAGGCCAGTTCTCTCAGCCTGGGCCCGGAAACCAAGGAAAGCGTCGCACGAAAAGGTGAGAGACTTTTCCATGATGCCAAGTTGTGTTTTCAGCAGTGGCAAAGCTGCACAAGCTGTCACCCTGACGGTCGCAGCGACAGTCTGAACTGGGACCTTCTGAACGACGGCATGTTCAATCCCAAGCAGAGCAAGAATATGCTTCTAGCCCACAAGACACCGCCGGCCATGAGTACGGGGATTCGCCCAAAGGCCGAGACTGCCGTGCGATCAGGCATCGCATTCATCCTCTTTGCCGTTCGGCAGGATGAGGGAGACGCGGTGGCAATGGACGAGTACCTTAAATCGCTCGAACCGGTCCCCAGCCCCTACCTGGTAGACGGCAAGCTCAGTCCTGCGGCCCAGCGCGGAGGAAAGCTGTTCTATGACAAGAAAGTCGGGTGCATCAAATGCCACCGGGGAAAGCTCTACACCGACCTGTCCATGTACAACGTTGCCAGCAAAGGCAAGTACGATCGTACAGACACCTTCGATACTCCCACGCTGATCGAATGCTGGCGGACCGCTCCCTACATGCACGATGGCAAGTATGGCACCATGAAGGAGCTACTCACCGAGGGCAAGCACGGTGACACGCACGGAGAACTGGACAAGCTTGATGACAAGCAGATTGATGACCTGGTTGAGTTCGTGCTGTCACTGTAGTGAGAGCTTCTCGAAAAGCCCTGAAGGGGCAGGATATATAAACTGAACATGAACGATCTACTTATGTCTCGCCCTTTCAGCGCTCATGTGTTTCTTGCCCTGGTACCCAGGGCGTTGCCCTGGGCTATTATATCAGGCCCTTTCAGGGCTACCCTTTCTCGACCAACTGCTAATTAAGGAGTTCTCTGATGAAGAGAATAGTCGTTTTCTGTATCCTGCTAAGTCTAGCCATATCTTACACCAGCGTTGCCCAAGCCATCAGCGCCAACTGGATTTGGCATCCGGAAATGGACGTAGCCAAGCTGCGCGCCCCAGCCGGGGCACGCTATTTTCGTCACCAGGTGGAGATTCCTCCGGGACGGAAGCTCAAATCCGCCAACTGCAAGATAACAGCCGACGATGCCTTCACTATCTACATAAATGGCAAAACGGCCGGCAAGGGCCGTAGATGGAGCCAGCTCTATTCACTCGATATCAGGAAACACCTGATTGCGGGCCGGAACATCATCGCTGTGGAAGCGACCAATAGCGGAAATGGTCCAGCTGGACTAATCTGCGAGATCAAGGTGGCGTTTGACAAAGCCAAACCGTTGGTGATCAGGACTGACAAGAACTGGCTCGCGAAATCAACACTCGTTGACAAGTGGGAGACAACAGGCTTTGACGATTCGACATGGAAGAGGACAATAGACATCGGCAAGTTCGGACGGACGCCATGGGGAACTGTAGGCGCTTCACCCCCGAAAGGGCGTACCCCTGTCCCGGTGTTCGCAATTGATACGGGAAACCTGGTTGAAAGCGATTGGCTGTTCCAGGCCGGCGGCGACACCACACCGAAAATGTCCCTGCAGGAGATAACCTGGGCGCGCGAGCTCGCAGCGCGCCTCTCGGCCAATCCGAGAACGCCTGGCTTCAGGACGGAACTTGCTGAGCTTTCAGATCTTGAGAAGGAACTTGGCGCCCTCGATCCGGAATCAGATGATGATGCAACAAGGGATCTGTACCTGGCCGTCAGGCGGGTTAAGCGCATAATCATGTTTAAGAACCCGGTGCTCGATTTCGACAAGCTGCTCCTGGCAGATACGCCGCCATACGCCGGCGCCCACGAGTCGTCCCACCGCAACGGCTACAACTATGGCAACAGGACAGGCAGCAAACTCGTGATCCTCGACGGCATTCGCCCGGACGCAAAAACTACCGATCTTCTTCCCACTGACATCGGGTACGTCATGCGCATGGACCTTTCATTCGATGCCAGGAGGATAGTCTTCGGCATGAAACCGCCAAAGGGCCGCAGTTTCAATCTGTACGAGGTCGACGTAGATAGTAAGAAGATCCGCCAGCTCACGAACAGTGACTACGATGACATGGACCCCATCTATCTTCCGGATGGAAAGATTCTCTTCTCAACTTCACGCGGCAATACATACGTGCGTTGCCTGCCACCATCGGCCTCAACAGTGCTGGCGCGATGCGACGCGGACGGAAAAAACATCTACATCATATCCCGCAACAGCGAACCGGATTATACACCGTCCCTGTTACCCGACGGCCGTGTTCTCTATACCCGGTGGGAATACACAGAAAGACCACTCTGGCGGCTGCAGAAACTCTGGACGATCAATCCGGATGGTACGGGAGAATCCGTCTACTGGGGCAACAACAGCGCCTATCCAGACATGATATGGGAAGCGAGAACGATTCCCGGCACACCACGCGTGATGTTTGCTGCCGTTGGACACCATAACGTCATGACCGGCTGCCTCGGAATCCTTGATGTCAGGGAGGGGCTGGACTGGCCCAAGGGCATCAGCAAGGTCACCTCCGAACTTCGCTGGCCGGAAGTGGGAGACGCGCGTAGCGGTGAGAACCCCATTGCTTCTCCGAAGTACCACAAGAGCGGGAGTTTCTGGTCCTTTCGCTGCCCATACCCGCTGGGCCCGGAGGACTTCCTTGTGTCCGCAGCGCGAAGCCCTAATGGGCGTTTTGACCTTTACCTGATGGACGTTCACGGCAACCGCGAAGTGATCTACGCGGGCACTCATAACTCTTGGTATGCGCGACCGTTCCGGCCGCGCCCTAAACCCAGGGTAGTTCCCGATCGCGTTGCCTGGCCCAAGCCGGGAGAAAAGCCGCAGGATGGTGTTCTATTCAGTCCGAACGTCTATGAGGGTGTTGACGGACTTCCGCCGGGAAAAGCCAGGTACCTCAGGGTGTTCCAGATGGATGCCAAGACATACAGCACGGGATTCAAGTCCTGGCGTCACTCCGGGCCGGTGATATCAGTCATCCAGGAGGACGGTGTTAAACGAATACTCGGCACGGTGCCAATTGAACCTGACGGTTCGGTTTCCTTCAGGGTCCCATCCGGCCAGGCTCTGCACTTCCAACTGCTGGACGAGCACTACCGGTGCATCCAGATAATGAGATCGTTTACCGGTGTAATGCCAGGCGAAACACGGGGCTGCCTCGGGTGCCACGGGTTGCAGAATGCAAGTCCAGCCGCACGGCCGGACCCGGCCGCCGCCATGGCCCTGAGGAAGAAGCCTGCCGACCTTACTCCCCCTCCCTGGGGCGCAGACGTCAGCATCAGCTACGAAAGGTTCTGCCAGCCCATCCTGGACAAGTACTGTGGCGAGTGCCACCAGGGAGACAAGAATCCCAAGGCGCGCAAGAAACTGGACCTTACCCTTCGGGGGGGCGTGGAGGAACGTGGAATAACCGATCCGAAGCTGCTCCCCTTCAAGGAACCTTACCTCACACTCGTTGGTCCGGCATGGAACAACAATGTCCCACCTGACCGTCCGGGCGCCGGCTTTGCCGGCTGCCTCAATGTTGAACGCTACCGGCAGTACGGCCCGCTAAAGCCCATGACAATGCTCTCGTACACCAGCCCGCTCATTGCGAGAGCCATGAGCGGAAAGCACAACAAGGTGAAGATCGAAGGGAATGATCTCAGGAGGCTCATAGCATGGGTGGACTCCAATTGCGTGTACCGCGGGGACAAGGAGGTCCGCGATATTCCGGACCCCGACCCCAAGAGGGCAAGCCGCTTCCCCGTGCCTGTGAAAACGCGCACGGCGCCACGGATCAACCGGCTTCAGCCTGTAACCGATCCGATGCCACAACCGGCGGTCCCTTCTTGGGCCAAGGTGTCCGAAGGGCAAATAGCCGCCGCGAAGAAGCTCGGTGTTCCCGTTGCTTTTGAGAATGAGGTAGGCATCAAGTTTGTACTGGCCACTGCCGGCGAGTTCATGATGGGAAGCGCCGACGATGAGGAGGGCAGATACGAGGTCGAAGGCCCTCAGCACGAGGTGAGGATCAAGAACCCGTTCTATACATCCATCCACCAGGTCACGCAAGGACAGTGGGAATCTGTTATGGGTACCAGGCCGTGGGACGGCAAAGTCCATACGAAAAACGATCCCGCCAACGCCGTCAACCATGTCAACTGGGACGACGCTACGGCTTTCTGCGCAAAACTCAAGAAGAAGGAAGGAAGGACGTACCGGCTTCCGACGGAAGCCGAGTGGGAATACGCCTGCCGCGCGGGAACAACAACGCGTTACTGCTATGGAGACGACCTTAAGCTTGAAAAGCTTGCTGACTACTCCTGGTACATCGATATCACATGGGATAACCCGGACGAGAGATATGTGCACGCGGTAGGGCAAAAGAAACCCAACGCGTGGGGCCTCTACGACATGCATGGCAATGTTTGGGAGATGTGCCTCGATGCGCAGCACGGAAATTATGAGGGAGCACCTTCCGACGGCAGCGCCTGGATAAAGGGCGGGGAAGTGGCGGATGACGGGACCATGGGCCACCCGCTGCGCGGCGGTGGCTTGCGCAGTACTGACCGGCGCGTCAGGACCGCCAGCCGTCACTTCTATCGTCAGACAGCCAGCAGCTACTACGTCGGTTTTCGAGTCATATGCGAGCTTCCCCTGAAAACGAAGACAAAGAAAAGTGTGGAGAAGAAGCGAATGGTGCGAAATGCCACGACGGCATTCCGCGAAAAAGGGTAGGTAGTTAACCCAACAGAAGGAGTAAGACTATGTTCAAATCAATGATGGCTCTAACACTCGTGCTGGCCGTTGCAACCGTGATGGTGGGCTGCGCGACCGTTGAACAGGCGGCAAAGCCGGGTGAAAACGTCCTGCCTCGGATCGACCCTGCTAAGGAAGGGACATTGGTCTCTCCAGACACTCAACTGGGCGTTGATCTCACGGTCAGGAATATGACCAAGTCAGCCGTCACCCTGCAGTGGCTGGATGAGGCGTCGGGAGGGCGGGTCTATTACAAGGACATTCCTGCCGGCGGCGAGGTCTACCAGGGCACCTGGCAAGGTCATTACTGGTTGGTTGCGGACAAGAAGGACAAGGCGCTTGGCATCTACGAAACGCCGGATAAAGACGGCGTTATCATTGTGAAGTAGCGGCTTCCAGACACGATGGAGTGACGAAGGGACAGGCACTCAACGGCCTGTTGCCCAAATCGGCAGAGCGCCTTCCTCCTTCGCTGAAGCTACGGACGACAAGTCGGCGAGATGCTTCGACAGGCTCAGCATGACAGTTCTTTAGAAAACACAACGACACTGAAGCTGTCATCCCGAGCGAAGTCGAGGGATCTCCGTTTGGGCAACAGACCGCTCAATGCCTGCCCCTTTTGGGGACTACTCCACGATCACCCTGAACCCGTAGTTGTAATGGACATACTTTGAGCCGGTCCAACTGTTGCGTGCAGCGGACCGGCAGTGGCGCGGATCGTTGTGCCATGATCCCCCGCGGACATTTCGCTGTTGTGCTTCCGTGGTGTTCTCCGGATCAACTTCCCCGCCCTGCACGTAAAAGTCCTTTGCGTAGAAGTCTTTGCACCACTCCCAGACATTGCCATGCATATCATAGAGGCCCCAGGCGTTAGGCTTCTTCTGTCCCACCGCGTGGGCATATTCTTCGCCAATCTTACGCGAGTTATCCTGGAACCAGGCATAATCACCCAGTTTCGATATGTCGTCGCCGAAACAGAACACAGTCGTGGTACCAGCCCGGCAAGCGTATTCCCATTGTGCCTCGGTCGGAAGGGAGACCTTCTTGCCTATTCGCTTCGATAGCTTCTCGCAGAACTCGTTGGCTTCATACCATGTCATCCAACTTGCGGCATAGTCGTTGCCGGTCTTCACAGCGACCTTGTCCTTCCAGGTCTCGGTCCCCATCACCGCACGCCACTGCAGCTGGCTTACTTCGTATATTCCCATGTAGAATGGCTTGCTGATTGTCACCTCGTGCCGTGGATGCTCGTTAACAAAGTGAGCCTCCTTGGCCTTGTACAGCTTGGCAACGTCGACCGCGGAGACATTGCCGCCCATCATGACCTTGCCTGCAGGGATAAGAACCATCTTCATCGTGACGCCCTTGCCGAGGTCCAGGGTGAGGTCGTCGGCAGGCGCTCCTATGGTGTTGGCAATGCCGGTAGAAAGCAGAAGTCCAAGACAATACAATGACAAGGCTTTGTAGCAGTTCACGGTTCCCCTTTCCCTCCAGCAGGAGTGTTGTCCTGTTCCAACTCTAGAGATTCAGCACCCACACGTCAACGGGGGCGAGGCCTTTTTGCGCGAAGATGCGACGGGGGCCTGCCGGACTCCCGCGACCCATGTCACAGGCTCTCGTTTCAAAAGTGCCTCAATGCGGTCAGACCCTCTCCTTGCCGCAGATCTTGGTACGACCTCATTCGTGCGCTATGATGGCACTCATATCAGCTGCCACTGTTGAGCGGAGGTCCCATGAGAAGAACAACGATACTGACGGTGTTGTGGGCCGGTTGTCTGTCTGCAAACACCATTGCCGCTGAACATGATTTCTACAAACACCTGCGTTACCCGAGCAAGCTTGTTCCTGACGCAGGAATCGACAAGGTTGAACAGGAAGGCGGCTCCAGCGCCGTCGGGTACAAGCGCCGTACAGTCCAATGGTGGCCGCGCAAGGGGCAGGACATCATCGATATACCCGAAGGAGCGCCGCTGCGAACATGGACCAGGAACAAGGGGCAGGAAGACAAGGAAGCGCTCGCGGGGGTCTGCCGGACATGGACCGCGTCGGATCCGGAGACTTTCAAGGCGCACCTGGTAGGCTTCAGAGGCTTCGGCACATCAACCCGGCTCAAGGAAGACGATACGACGAGTGTTCTCATTCCCGGCGCGGTTCTGCGCCTGGAGAACGGTGAGCAAAGGATGATCATCAATTACGGGCCGTTCAGCTACATGGTAAGCCCGGAAGATCATACCTTTATCCACGAGACCTGGGAAAAAGCCTACCCGAAACTCTACGCGAAAATATCACCTGACGACCTGCCCCAGACAGCGAACTACCCGCTGAAGCGCCTCGAGGAGATTTCACCGAGATTCTACGGCATAGAACCGGCGAAAGACGCGAAGTATCCGCTCTACGGTGAAAGGCCGGATGAGATCGTTGTTGAAAGCAGGCATTTTCACCTGGTCTCCCACCCAAAAGCCTGGGGAAAACCGGCCGGCTGGATGAATGACAACATTGAGTGGCGTAACCGCTACCGTAAACATATCCTTGAGTTCGTCGAGAATCTCTGGACGTATGTGGAGGGCTCGGGCGCCCAGATGCCCTACTGGCGACGTCATGAGGAGAACAAGAAATACCAGATCCATATATGGAAGTCCAGGTGCGCCGGCGGATGGGGCCACTGCGGCATTGGCGATGCCAATACCGTCGCGTTAGGTCATGAATTCTTCCATGGCCAGCCGCTGGGCGGCCATCCGGGCGGTGAAACCATGTGCAACGCGGGCCAGCATTTCACGTGTCCTTCCGAACTGCAGATGTTTAACGGTAACTTCAGGTATCCGTGGCGCAACGTGAACTATATGGGATATCAGTCCTCCCTGAACTTCTTTGTTCTTGGCGATAATCCCAACTGGGGCTACGGGATTCCGGCGGTCGTTGGCAGCCTTTCGAGTCCCGATGACCACACTCTTTATCATACGATAGCTAGGCTCGGGCAGAGGAAAGGCCTCTGGAAGAACGGGGTCAGGGGCTTCGGCGATTCGTTTGGCGAGTATGCCGCGCGCATGGTTACCTGCGATTTTGTTGAACAATACTCCATAAGAAGCAAGTACGGGATGCCTGAATGCAGTTACCTCAACCCTGTCTACGGACATGAAAACCGTTATCGCATATCCAATGCCGAGGCGCCGCGGTGGTGCGGATACAATATTATACGCCTGGATGTTGCTGAAGGCGTTAAGGAGATAACAGCTGATTTCCAGGGCATCCATGACCCGGCTCTTCATTCCGACTGGCGCGCCTGTATAGTCGCGGTTGACGAAAACGGAAGAGCGCGCTACAGCCCGCTGTGGAACAAGGGGAAGATGAACTTCGAACTTGAGTCTTCGGACAGGCACCTCTGGCTCACAGTTGCCGCTTGCCCCAGCGCGTTTCCGGTCAAGAAGGATGACGGGCGTTCGAATTACGTTAGCATGTTCCTGGTGGGTGTCCACGCGCCGCGCTATCCATGGGAAGTAACCTTTACCGGTTGTAAGCCGGGCACACCTAACCGCAGGCAGGGCGACATCGAGACTTTCGATGAACTGTTTGGGCGGTGCGATTCAGGAAACACGTATCTGAACTACTGCGTGAAGCATGAAGTGCCCATCCCGCTTGATGATAAGCACGGGAAGCTCGCGCAGGAGAAGCTTGCCGAGATGATGCCTCGCCTCAAAGCATCGGCGGATGAACTGCAGGCCAAAGTTGATGCCGGAACGCTGAACAAGGGGTATTTCTGGGGAAAGAGACACATGATGCATCTCGACATGGCGCAGCGCATCAAGCTGCTCCGGGAAAACGCTAAAGGCAAAGCGCATCCCAACGGCGGCGGCTTTGTCTCCTACAACGCACGCGTCTCGAAGACAGCCTACGTCGGGCCCAACGCCATGGTGTTCGACGGCGCACGGGTGGAGGACAATGCCTGCATCAAGGACTTCGCGGTTGTGTTCGGGCAGAAGACCGTCGTTTCGGGTAATGCCAAGATCGGCGGCAGGGCCTGGGTGATGGGCGACCTGAAAGTCAGTGGTAATGCCCGAATACTTGAAGCTGCCACCGTCACAACCTTATACCGCACACCACGATCCAACTCCGTGCGCCATGAAGGTCAGGCCGAAATCACCGGCAACGCCGTAATCAAGGGCGAGCCATACCTGCTGCTGTCTTTCGCGTCCAACCAGGTCGTCACGGGAGGCGTGGTGGTTGACTACGCGGCGGACATTAATAACCGCCAGGGTGGTGCTTTTGAACATGGCCGTTTCTGTCGGGACAACCAGAGATTTGACCGGGCACCGGGATTCAACACCGGAACAGATGCCGGGGCACTCTACGCCAACTGGCAGTTCAACCAGCAGAAGGCTGTTCTCCTGGAAGATTCCTACGTGAACAACAACGGCATTCTGCACGGAAGGCCGGGATTCGGAGTCGAGACTGACCGCTCTTACATTGAGTTCAATGGCAAGAACCAGTTTGCCGAAGCACCTCCGTCAGTGGCCGATTTCGGGGCACTGACCATTGACTTAGTGATAAACCGTTCGGGAACGGGCCGTCTGTTTGATTTTGGAACAAGTAAGGATGAATGCTTCTACCTCGAATTCGCCGACAGGAAAGGCAAACTAGCCCTTGTCGCGAACCACAAGGGCAAAAGCTGCACGCTTAAGACTTCGGAAGCTATACCTGCGGACAAGTGGGTCGGCGTGCGCGTCGAGATGGACGGCAAGAGAGCTTCCATATATGTCGACGGCAAGCAGGATGCACAGGGCAAGTTCAAGTTCAGTCCACGTGAGGTGTTCATCGGTGATATGCCGGAAGGCAATTTCATTGCGTGCGACAGGAACAGGAAAGAATTCTTCACGGGCAAGCTGGACCATTTTCGCATCTACCGGAAAGTGCATGACAATTTCGGCGCACTGGGCCCGGTACCGTCTGCCCTGACGCAGATCAAGGAATGGTCCGAACGAGGCCAGCAGCTCTCAGATGAGTGGGAAGGGCTCAGAAAGGCAACGGAGGCGGAGCTTAACGCCGGCAGGTACAGCGAGATACTGGAGGAGATCAAGAAACTCCAGAAGCAGAAATCAGAAATGCACAAGACTGAAAAGCTAACAGAACTTGAAACGCGCGCCAGGGAAGCACAGAAGCTGAAAGGCGCTATCGACCGCAAGATCAATGACAAGTACAAGGCCCTTCCCGGACTTGCCGAGACCGAGAAAGAAATCAAAGAACTGCGCGACAAGATAAACACGGTAAACCGCCAGATTAGCGAGAGCAGCGAGTTCCTGAAGATCGGGGAGGACATCAAGGCGCTTGAGAATCAACGCCGGGAACTCGAGAAACAAGCAATTGAAGCTCCGGAAATCAAGGACATAACCGCACAATCAACAGCAGCCGGAGAAGCGAAGAGAAGGGCGGAAGAAAGAATCGCACAGCTTCCCGAGCTGAAGACAATCATGGATCAGGTCGCTCAGGAGAAGGACAACAAGAAGAAAAGAGAGCTGGAAAACGAACACAGGCGCCGGGTGAGCACCCGTATACTGACCGACCCCGAGTGGCAGAAGGCTGACATCACATACCGTAGGCTCGAAAGCCAGACCCGTGACATCCGAAACAGGGCAACGAGGTCACACAAAGGCCTGGAGAAGAAGAGAACCGAGATCGGGGAACTGCAGGAGAAAAGAAAAGCCCTGGAGACAAAACTGAGAGAATCACATCCGGAACTTGCCAGGCTGGAAGAGACCGCAAAGGAGAAGCAGGAAGCTCTCAACGCAAAGAAAAAGCAGTTCGAGGAAGAAGAAAGGGAACGGGCGAAAGGTGAGTACGAGAAGGCTGAAGAAGCACATTCCTCCGCAAAGAAAGATATCGAGGATGAGAAGCAACGGTTTGAAAAAGCAAGTAGCAAAGAGTTGGCGCGGATAGACGCCGGTATTGAGAAGTTGCAGGAAGAAGCAAACACATTGCGGGACGATGCCTTGAAGAGCGCGGGCGTTGCCGGACAGAACCCCTACCCCGGCGCCAATGCCGCCAAGGAACATGAGGTGCGAAAGCAGTTTGTGTATCACACCACGGCCGACTGGGACGGCAATGCCCTGGATGCTGAAGGAACCGCACCCGAGAAATGGCACAAATGGCTTAGAAGCGTCAGGGGATACTGACTCCAAATGATCAGCCGAGACGGCCGATCTACTTCGGGCAGCGAGGCCGCTGCCCCTCCCGCCCTTGGACGTGCCTTTTGGCTGGAACGGGGAGGGTCACCGGCCTCGGCGACCGTGCAAAAAGCCTCGCCAAATCTGCTGCCCATCCCAAAGTTCCCGCGCAAATACGCTCGCATATTTGGGAATAGCCTGTAGCATCTGCTGTTGACTGGAAGGACCATGTCACCGTTTGTAGAAAATCAACCCTGGAGGTAATCAAATGCCAAGCCGCATGAGTCTCTTGCTTTTTGTTTCTCTCATGTTCTCCCCTCTAATGGCTCAGACCGCACCCGCATTACCGAACGAAGCAATAGACACCCCTTCGATCCTGCCGGGAAAACACGATGAGGTCAGGAAGGCCGATAATTCAGCACCCAAGGGCCCCAAGCGGATCTGGGCCAGTTCGTACCTGTGGGCAAAGGCTCCCGAGCTCACCGTCGAGAAATGGCTCACGGAACAGCCAGACATGAAAGGCAAGTACGTGCTTATTGAGCTCTTCAACACGTGGTGTACGCATTGCTGGACTTCCGTTCCTAATCTCAATCGTTGGCACGCGGAGTACAAAGACGAGTTGGTCGTGATTGGACTGTGTGACGAACCGGCGGAGATTGTACAGGCGGCCAAGAAAGAAATAAACCGTGACTTCTACTTCGCCATTGATACTCAGAAGCGCATGCGGAAGGCCCTGGATGTCCGGGGCGTGCCCCATGCAATCCTCCTGGAACCGGGCGGGTACGTGATCTGGGAGGGTTACCCACATCTCCCGGGTCATGAACTCACCGACAAGACGATCGAAGCCGCCCTGGCCGTCGGCCGCAGGCTGAAGGCCGATAAAGGAAAACAAGCCCAAAGGTGATCACGGTGATCACCTCAGGAGAGGCGATCTACTTCGGGCAGCGGAGCCGCCGCCCACATTCTCTCTATTCGTCTAGCGGCCCCTTCTCAAAATCACTCTGATTGACCCAGCCGGCCCGGACTTTTTCGCCCTTCATGTAGCGATTGTAGAAGTCCTTTGTACCCCGGTTGATGTAAGGGTATCTGTCGAATAGTTCGCCTTTCCCCGACATGCGCGGGTCGCCCTGGGTCTTCAGCTCCGCTTCCATTTGTGCTTTGAGCATTTTCTTCACCTTTGCCTGTTCAGGAGAACTGGCAAGGTTGCTCAGACAATCAGGGTCCTTCTTCAGGTTATAGAGCTCTTCAACAGGGCGTTTGCCGAAACAGAAATCCCAGGGCTTTCGGTTCTCTCCGCTGCGGCGCAGTTCAAGGATGTTGGATTTGATCGGGCTCCCGTCGCAATTGAGATATCCGGTTTCCGGGTTCCCCGCCGGCCAGCGATCTTCCTCGTAGTTCCGGATATAGAGCCATTCTCTATTGCGAATGCCGCGAATCGGGTATCCAACATCATTCGGTCGACCAATATCATGCCGCTCTTTCCCAACCAGGACATGATCCCTGACAATACCTGAGCCCCGCCCGGAGAAGAGATCAAGAAGGCTCTCCCCGCTGATGGGCTGCATGACAGGCGACAGATCCTTGATTCCGGCGGACTCGAGGAATGTCGGTGCCAGCGCCGTAAAGTTCACGAAGCTGTCGACCACGCGTCCCGGAGACTTGATGCCCTTTGACCAGTGAATGGCCATCGGTATGTGGTTCGAATGGCCGAAGGCCTGCCCCTTGACACGAGGAAAGGGCATACCATGGTCGGAGGTCGCCACGATCAGGGTGTTTTCCAGCTCACCCGCTTCCTCGAGCATCTTGATGATGCGGCCAAGATGGGTGTCATAGTGTTCGACCTCAATTGCGTAGTCGAGCATGTCATGACGCGAGATATCGTTGTCGGGCCAATACCCAGGGACACGGTCGATATCAGTGAGCTTCTTGCCCAAACGGACACCCGATTTGAATTCATAGCCCCGATGCGGTTCCATCGTGCCGAACCAGAAAACCCAGGGGGTGTCCTTCGGCGAGTCTTTCAGGAAGTCCGCAAAATTCGCAGCATAGTCCGTTGAGGCAATACCCCGCGCATGCGGTTTGAGGCGCCGTTTCTGATAGCCCGTTCCGGTGATGGCCCGACGCTTCCCCGTAACATCATTCGCAACACCCGGGCCCCAGCCCTTGCCTGTGAAGCCGGTGAAATACCCATCTGCAGCCAGACGTTCAACATAGCCCCCGAACTTAGCAGGAAAGGCGCACACGTGATTGCCTGCCTCCTCCAGCTGCCAGGAGTAGCGTCCGGTAAGGATTGTCGCCCTGGAAGGCGCGCATTTCGCGTTCGGCGTGAAGGCGTTCCGGAACAGGAGTCCAGCTTTCGCCAACCTGTCGAAATTCGGAGTCTTGACCCAGCTGCAGCCATAGGCTCCGGCATGGCCATATGACCAATCGTCAGCAATCGCCAGGAGGATGTTGGGACGATCGGGTGTTGGTGTTTGTTCAGCTGCGATGGATTCGAGGCCTGGAGCCCACGCAAAGACGGACAGGAGGAATGCTGTGAGTGCAGATACTCTTTTCATACGAATCCCTTTTCTGTAGGTGTTTCTGTAAGGGATTCTACACCCGCGCAGCGGTTAATCAATGTTCCATCGCAGCCTCCAACGAAGAGACACTCTCATCCCCGTAGTCGTCCCGGACGTCCGGGGTGGAGAGACTGAGCAATCTGAATGATAGCCACTGGACTGTTACACCACACTCGCAACGGACGCCGAGGCCGGCGTCCCTCCCGCCCTTGGACGTGCATTTTCGCCGGGGCGGGGAGGGTCGGCGGCCTCGCCGACCGCGCGAAAAGCATCGCCACAAACAGCGCCCAATCCCAAAGAGCCACTGTTGCTATTGAAAAACACGCTTCGTGCACTACAATGCGTGAAGTAGCGAGATCAACTTACCGGAGAAGTTTAGGATATGAAACCCCTTCATACGCAACTTGTGAAGATTGCACTGACCGCGACATTCATTTCCGTCCACGACGGTACATCCTCTGTGAGTGCTGCTGAGAAAAAGGAACAGAAGCAGCGTGTAGAGCCGCAGTTCAGGCATTTGTATAAGACATTCGGGAAGAACAGCAACACTCGCATACACCTGACTACCGGCCCGAAGGAAGTGAAGATGCGGAACGGCGGCGTACCCGGCAAGTGCTGGCTTGCTGAGAGCGGAAGGTACAAGTTTAAGCTCACTATCCAGGACGGGGTCGACGTGACTGTTGAGCAACTGATTGAGCGTCTTCAGAAACTTCCAATGCCTTACATGAGAGCTTGCGAAGTGGTATCTGATGAAAAGGAAGACGGCATCGCTATCTACAAGACCCTGGGCGGCGCCGGAGCTCACGGGGGGAAGCAGTACGTCAACATGACACCCGGCGTCAAAGCCATCATCATCGCCCACGAAATGGGCCACACCCTCGAGCAGAAGGCACGGGAGGCCGACGAGACGATCTTTGAACAATGGCAATCAGCCATCGATGCAGATAAGATATCTGTCTCAGGCTATGGTGACGGTGCACTCTGGGAAGACCTGGCGGATTTTGCAAAGGTATACGCCGCCTGCATGGACGCTGGAAAAGAAGAACTCAACAAGCTACGGAAGCTAGCCCCCGCAAGATACACACTTTGGAAGAGGATACTCGAAGGCAACTAACTGGTCAGCGAACTACATCAACGCCGTGACCATTGTCATATGCCTGAATAAGGGCAATGATCTGATAGCAGGCATGGCACTAGCCTGAGTTATTCGCCAGCATCTGTTCGTTGGGTCCCATGTAGCGGGATCCGCTTGTCCTCCATAGCCTTTGGCGACGGAGGGTGAGGATTCCGACGGGCCAAGGGGGTGCAAAATGGACAGTCTGAATTCTCATGAATTCAGCTACGAGATTACGGTGAGGGCGTTTGCAAGGGAATCTGTGGAGTTGCTGAGCAAATCAAGCGTGAGAGACACACAATGAAGCATCTATCGACCGTTGTTCTGTTCACATTGGTGTGGCTTGGATCAAGCCTATCATCGTCCGTTGGCGAAGAAGGCATTCATTTTCGCAAGGATGTATTTCTCCGTGGCCAGGATGGGTATCATACCTATCGCATCCCGACAATGGTGGTCACGTCCAAGGGAACTGTCCTTCTGTTCTGCGAAGGGCGAAAGAATGGCCGGAGAGACCGCGGCGACATAGATATGCTTCTGAAGCGCAGCGAAGATGGTGGCCAAACCTGGTCGAAACAGATGATCCTTCTCGACGAAGGTCCGGGGCGCGTCGGCAATTCATGCGCAATTGTCGAACGTGACACGGACGTCGTCCACCTGCTCTTCACGCGTGGCACTGGCGAATGCCTCTTCTATACGAAGAGCACGGATGACGGAAGATCCTGGTCGGATCTCGTTACCACGTCAGATGTCGAAGGTCAGAAGGAATACACGGAAACGAATTTTCTGCAAGGTTTTGGCGGCTCGCCGGTAAAGGTAGGGGCCGGGCCGGTCCATGGGATCCAAACGACGAAGGGACGGCTCATAGCTCCTTCATACGCCAGCAGGATGGAGGATGAAGAACGCATCGGCGGATCCTGCGTGATCTATTCCGACGATCTCGGAAAGAACTGGAAAGCCGGCGGGGTGATACCGTATCTGCCTGAATTCAGGCATGGTGAATGTACCGTTATTGAAAGAAACGATGGCTCCCTGTTGATGAACATGCGGACGGCCGCTCCGGGCCTGTACTCGTTTGGATACCGCCTTGTTTCCACCAGTAACGATGGCGGCCTCACCTGGACAAAGCCGGTTGTCGACAAGAACCTCCCCTGCCCCGCCTGCCAGGCAAGCATTATCCGCTTGAATGAAAAGGAGGTCCTTTTCCTGAATCCGGCCGTCAATTGGAAAGGTGGATTCAAACTCAGAAGCCGGCACAACCTGACCCTTCGTCTGAGCCAGGATGACGGGCGCACATGGAAGCACTCGCGCGTCCTCAATGAAACCCTGGCCGGCTATTCCGATATGGCCATAATGAAGGACGGCAAGATTCTCTGTGTCTATGAGAATGGCATTAACGATTATTGCGAGAAGCTTACCGTCGTGCAGCTTGAACGGTCATGGATTGTTGCAGGCGAGAACTCAGAGATCGATTTCTGAATTGAGGTCAGTCAAAAACAAGGAGCCCGTAATGTTTGTTGAACCACGACTGTCTATGCATCTCTCCGAGATCCTTATCACACTTGCATCCGCCACCCTTCTCTTCATGGGGATGGCTCAACAGGCCCAGGCAGAGGAACCCGCACGCGGCGCCAATCTCGCTCCAGTTGCAAGCCCGTCAACTTCTTACGTCTCGGGAGACACCACGCTTAAGGCGCTCAACGACGGGCATGACCCCAAGAACTCACAGGATCGCAGCAAACGCTCGTACGGCAACTGGCCCAGGAAAGGGACTCAATGGGTACAGTACGAATGGACCAGACCCATCAGCACCAGTGCAATCGATGTGTACTGGTGGAACGACCGACGGGGCGTCCGCAACCCGGATGCCTGCCGTTTGCTGTACTGGAATGGCAAAGAGTTTGCCCAGGTCGAGAACGCGGAGGGGCTGGGAGTGGAAGAGAGCAAGTTCAACACGACGGTTTTCAAAGAGGTCACTACCGCCAAGCTGAGACTTGAGGTCGACTCAAACAAGAGCCACTCAACGGGCATCCTGGATTGGCGTGTCTACGATTCAGGAAAGTCTCCTGCCTTTCCGCCGACAGTTGAAGCCGGAGGCGACCGGGTGGTCATGGTAGGTGGCAGAACATACCTGGACGGTTCTGTGCAGACATTGCAGCGCAAAGGTGACAATGCTCCCGACGTCACCTGGAGCAAAGCAGAAGGACCAGGAACAGTTACCTTCGCCGACCCCAATGCAGCGGACACAACGGCCACGTTTTCCGAGGCGGGAGACTACACCCTGCAGCTTGCGGCCGGAAAGGCTCCCTTGACAAGCAAGTCGACGGTGAAGGTCACGGCTGAGGCACGGCCACCCAAGACTCCTTATCATCCAGTCGACACCGGTCCGTACAAGATAGACAGTCCACTGTGGAACCATAGGGCCAAGGCCCTGATCGTGAACTGGATCCCCCACTGCATAGCGAAGATTGACGATCCGGAATTAAAGCAGGGCGGGATCAACAACTTCATCGATGCGGCCAACAAGCTGGCAGGCAAGCCCCATGCCAAACACAGAGGATACGTCTTCTCCAACGCCTGGATCTACAACACCATCGAGTCCATCTGCGTGGCAATCATGGTCGATCCGGCCGGCGACAAGGAAATCATCAAGGCCCAGAAAGCCATGAAGGCCACCCTGGAAGACTGGATACCAAAGGTCCTGGCAGCCCAGGAACCCGATGGCTACATCCAAACGTATTATACCCTCAATGACCACAAACACTGGGAGCCCAGACTTCGTCACGCTCACGAAGGATACGTTGCCGGCTACCTCCTTGAAGCGGCCGTCTCCCACCACATGCTGACAAAGGGCAAAGACAAGAGATTGTACGACTGCGCAAAGAGGCTTGCCGATTGTTGGGACAGGAACATAGGCCCCGCGCCGAAAAAGGAATGGTACTGTGGACACCAGGCAATGGAGATGGGCCTGGTACGATTCGGGCGCTTCGTGACTGACGTTGAAGGCGGTGACAAGGGCCGCAGGTATATCGAACTGGCGAAGTTTCTCCTGGACTGCCGCAATGGCGGCCACAAGTACGATCAGAGCCATGTGCCCGTTATCCAGCAGTATGAAGCCGTCGGTCACGCCGTGCGTGCGTCGTATTCCTACGCGGGAATGGCTGACGTCTGCATGGAAACGGGCGACATTGACTACCAGAGTGCCGTGGCGTCTCTCTGGGACAACATCGTTAACAAGAAGTACTACGTGACGGGCGGCATTGGTAGTGGCGAAACATCTGAGGGATTCGGGCCCAACTACTCCCTGCGCCACAATGCCTACTGCGAATCCTGTTCCAGTTGCGGACAGATCTACTTCCAGCACAAGTTGAACATGACGTATCACGATGCGAAGTACGCAGATCTGTATGAAGAGACGCTCTACAATGCATTGCTGGGTTCGGTCGATCTTGAAGGAAAGAACTTCTACTACCAGAACCCCTTGACTACCGGCAACACCCGCTACCCCTGGCACGGTTGCCCCTGCTGCATCGGCAATATCCCCAGGGTGCTGCTGATGCTTCCAACTTGGACCTACTCCAAGAGTGAGGATACTATCTGCGTCAACCTCTTTGTCGGGAGCACGGTAACGGTTGAAGGCGTCGCGGGCACCGACGTGGAGATGGTGCAAAAAACGGAGTACCCCTGGAAAGGCGACGTGTCCATCACGGTCAACCCACGCAAGAAGAAGGAATTCAGCATAAGGATCCGCATGCCTAACCGTGATGTGAGCAAACTCTACGATGGCATTCCAGAGTGTGACGGCATTCCTGCAATCCACGTGAACGGCAAGAAGGCTTCCCCCGCCATCAAAAATGGTTATGCCACGATCAAGCGGGAGTGGAAGAAGGGTGATGAAATCAGCTTCAAACTGCCGATGAAAGTTCAGAGGATCAAGGCTAGCGACAGGATCGAGGCCACCGCGGGACAGACAGCCTTGAGGTACGGTCCCGTCGTTTACTGCGTTGAGAGTACCGACCAGGACATTGACAAGACACTCAAGCCCGACGCGCCCCTGGCCGCGGAATGGAAGGACGGTCTGCTGGGCGGGGTAATGATCATAAACGGCAAGTGGTCCGACGGGTCCCCGCTGACAGCAATTCCTTACTACGTACGCGCCAACCGCATTCCCGGGCCTCCTGCTGAAGGCCAACCCAACCCACCCCGCCCGAAATCAACGGTGTGGATAAAGGAGAAGTAGAGAAACCCACCCCGTCTCGCCTTCCGCCTTCGCCGAGGCTACGGCGGACTAGTCGACGACCCACTCCTCCAGGGAGGGGACCTGGGATCAACGTCCAACGCCCAACGTCCAACAACCAACACCCAAGTCCAAAGAGAGGTGGATCCGCCGCAGGCGGAAACGGGGTGGGTTCTCTAGAGCATCTCCAGCAGTTCCGTTACGCTTCTGACAATTTGCCCGTGTCCCTCGTGAACGTAGATCCCCATCTGCGCTATCAATGAGAACGCAACAGCAAACTGTGCCAGGGCGTAACCTGCGATCGTGAACTGACTGATGCTGACAACGCCAACTCCGAATTGTGACAGCGTGAAAATGCCGCAGGCAAACTGGCCGATCGCTATGATTCCTTTGGCAGGGACAGGCCGTATGCCCGGTCTGTATTTGAACGAAATGTGAAGCCAGGGCAGACCGCATAGTGTCGCCCTGGATTTGTATTCAAATCCCCAACCGTCCCATTTCTCCTTTGCAGGAAAGGGGACTCCGCACTGAGGGCAGACCACAGCCTGTTCAGAAATCTCCTGTTGGCACTCGCGACAAGGTTTCATATTTCTCCTGGCTTAGCGTCGTGAATCAGACCTTGCAGCCAACGGCAAGGGCCGGAAGTCCGGATCGTCTTTCCACTTCAGGTTCTTCTTTCCGAGGTGCGTTCCGAAATAGGGCGCATTGGAGTCGACCCAGGTTACAATTCTGATGAACTCCTCTCGCGAGAGCTTCGCCTTGCAGGGATCCTTCTGTATGCGGTCAACCAACCTGCTCTGGTGTGACCCGAACGTCATTGGCGGCTCGGGAGCAACATTGGCGGATCCATAACCATCGTTGAGATGGGCCAACAGGCCCTTCTCTATCAAGTTCTCGTACGAGCGGTCATACAGTTTGGTGAGTGTTCCGGTGAGGTCGAGGTCTCCCTTGGGATTCTCGCCACCATGACAGCCAACACAGTTATTGTCCCACAGGGGCCTGATATCTGTCGCATAGTGCACGGTGCGCGGCTTTGAATCGCCAGGCTGAGGGCGCAGAGCCTCTACCTCGTGTTCGTGAGCCAACGGCACACCAGATGCAAGACTAGGAGCGAGCTGCCGGCGTTCGTGGCAGCCTATGCAGGAACGCTTCTCTCCAGGCATGAGATTGACGAACGTGCGCATGCGCTGCAGTTCCATGTAATTCTCGTCCAGGGCCTGGAAGTAGATATTCTTCTCGGCCGGAACAGTGAAACAGGCTGAACCGTCATCATGAACGGTGGCTATTCCGTGGATCTTCTTGATGTTGACGTCGGCCTTGAGACTGACGGCCGAGGCCTGCAATCCGGCTCCGTCTCGCTGCCTGGATGATCGAAACCCTTCATCCCAGCTTATGCCTATGGCTTCCATGACGCGAAGGTATTTCACTTTCCCACGCTCAATACCAGTCATTCCCCGGTAGACGTCCTGCATGAAGATGGTACCCAGCTTCTGACTCTTGGCATCATACTTTTCGACCGAAGAGACGGCCATGGGCCTGCGGCGTAATCTCAGCGGTGTCGGCTGGAAACACGAGATCTCCGGATCGCTGTAGAACTCTGCCCTATTGCCCCATGCATCCAGCATGTAGAGGCCGTAGCTCTGTGAATTGCCCTTCTGGCCTCCGGGACTGTGTGAAACAACGAAGATCTTCTCGGAGAGTGGATACGGCTCTTTGAAGTAGCCAAAGCTCCTGCCGCTTCGATGGGCGACCATACCCGGATAGCCCAGTTCAGGCGTGATATTGGTCATGCTTACGGCGGTGCGCCTGTCCAGGCGGTTGTCAACCAATATGACCGGTCCAACCGACATTCCGCAATGCGGCGCGCCAACCGTAACGATCCGGCTGCTGCCGGGTATGCTCCGAGCATCCACCATCCCTGCCGGAAGGACGATATCATTCTTGTACACGTGTGCCGAATGACTGCCGTCGGGGCGCATTGACCAGAGACTCTGCAGGTTGCCGAAGCCCTTGTCCACGTACTCCCATCGCATGTAGATCACGCGTCCGTCATCCATCACGCGTGGCGCGATTTCGGTGACCGGGCCTTCCGAAAGACAGCGAATGTTCTTGCCGTCGGCATCCATGATGTGGAGCGTTGTGACCGTAACGGGTGCGCAGAATACCGATCGTTTGGAACGTGACGAAGCGAACATGATCTTACCGTTCGGCAGGTAGCAGGGAAATACATCGTCGAAACCCCGCCCCCAATGTGTACCTTCATAGCGCTGTTTCAGTTCCGCTTCATCAGGCGCGTTAAATGTTAGCTGCCGAAAGTCATCACCACCTGTTCTCAGACCCGTAGCCGGGTCTATGTCTATTTCGTATATGCGGTACGGTTCCCTTCCTCCCTTCTTGTATGCGAAGACCACCTTATTCGCATCAAAAGAGAGATCGAACTGCGCAAAAAGCCCCCCGCTGAGCTCGGGCACAAGCTCCGTTATCTTGCCATTCTGGCTCAACTCCGAGAGTACGCAGAGGTTGCCACCCATTGTGCCACCTGCGCAGTGGTCCTCGTAGATGTGCCCGGACCTGAGTGGATGGCGCTTGACGAACAGTAGTTTGTCAAAATCCAGCAATGGATGCGTCAGCAGGGCTTCCCTGCGAAGAGACTGCAAAGCATCCTCAATCTCCAGTACCTGGTCCGGCGCCGTGTCCCGGACATCGGCCTGCTTTCGGACCAGTGTTACCAGGCGTTCAAGGTACTGCAAACCATTGGGATAGGTCGCTCCATACCGGAAAACCGTGTCCGCTATCGCCAGCTTCAACGTTGCAACATTCACGTTGTTAGGGGGAAGGAAGGCCGTTCGATAACTGGGGGGTAACCTGTTTATCTTCTCCATAAGGACAGCGTTTGGCCATCCGAGCTCATGGCGGGTCCTGTAACGATATCTCTCGGCAACCTGGCGCTGCGACAGGACTACTCCCAGTCCCATCATCTTCCAGTCTTTCGGGAAGGCAACTGGTGACTCCAGGCGTAACGCCAGCACATTAGGAACCGGCCCGTTACAGGTTAATTTCAAGGTATGTTTGCCGGATATGATAGTGAGTTTCGCGGCTTCTTCCCACCTGGCACCGCGGCGAACGCGGGCGCCTTTCGGAGGCTTGAAGTGAGGGTTGGCCGTGAGGTAGGGGTGCGGCTCCGTTGTAAGCGTTGCCGCAGTGCAGCATTCACCGATTTTTTTGCCGTCAAACCAGAGTTCCAGTGGACGAGATTCGTTGGATGCGTAACGAATGTGGAGCGTATAGGTCGCGTCAACAGGGAAATCGAGTTCGTGCTCGACCACCCATGGCATCTCATCCCCGGCTGTGACGACAAGCTCAGGATAAGTGTCACGGTAGTCGGCATACATATCGGGATTGGCGATGACCCTGGCATTCCCCTTGTCGAAGATCCATGCGGGAATCTCGAACGCGCCACCTACGGGGGAGTTCTTGGCCGCCGGGGCCGGGTGCGCCAGACCGACGCCAAAGATCAGCAGAGTCAGAACAGAGGCGGTTACGATACGAACTCGACTCATATACATCCCTTCAGTGCTGCAGAATAAACGGCCTTGGTTGAGTTGGTCATCATACAAGCAAAGCGCCTCGTGGTTCAATCGTCAAGGGGATGCGGTTTTTCTCACTTCCCCGCAAACTTGATGAGGTTGAAGAAAATGAGGTCGGCTACCGGGTCTTTGCCCAGGTTTTCTACCAAGCGCAACTGTGAAAGGATACAGCGCCCTTTCCCGACAGGTATGTCGGCAACATCTGTCCCCCACCACGTCTCTCCCGGACCGTAATAGTGGCGTTTGCTGACATCGAAATCGGGAGCAAAGTCGAATCCGATGCTGCCGGCTATCGGCTTTCCTTCTATACCCATCAATGTACCCGGCGCCCATACGTTCTCGTATACAGGTCCCATCATACAGTTAACGGGGAGACCATCGAATATGGGGTGATCGTTAACGATGTGGGAGATACACAGCCACAAGCCTATAGAAGCCTTGATGCCGGCACGCACCGGTAGTAGCGGCGATGCCTTCCCTGCTTTGGCCCAGGGCATCCTCGACCCTCCGCCCTGAAGGTAGACAACCGTGCCTCCGTCGTTTACGAATTTGCCGAGCTCTTTGAAAAGCGCTTTCTGTTCTCCTGTTCTTGCCTCGGTATGTGAGACAAAGACCGGCAATGACAGGTCGGCACCCGCCTTGAAGTCAACGCATTCTATGCCGGACTCCTTCAGGAACGGCTTGAGCGAATTCCTTTGCTCGAACAGCGCAATACGCGGACGAGGGGCAACCAACCGTTCTGCGGGAAACACATCGAAATCATACTTGTTCTCAGCAACCGGGAACCCCTTGTCCGACACAATCCGCGCGCTCACCGTATATGTTCCCTCGAGCGCTTTCGTATCGAGCCTTTCGCTGAGGAGTGGCGTAATGCCACGCTTCAGAGCTGCCTTACTTTCCCTGCTGAAAACGACCTTGCCGTTCGCTGACGCCACTTCCACTTTCAACGTTCCCTTCATCATATCCAGTTCGTTCACACCGGTGAGGTCAATCGTCGTCCCTTGTTCAGCATAAACATTCCGCGGTCGAACGCGGACGGCGATAATGCGCGGTTGGTTCGCGGCTTTCGTTCCTTCATAGGCGTATGTCTTTGGATTACGGAACAAATCAAGCAGGCCGGCACCGATGATCCAGTCCCCGGCAGTCAGGGCGTGAATACAGTAGCCCGAAACCAGTGGATTGCAACGTACCGCTTCGATCATCCGCTTGTTCGCCGTGCCCTGTATCTTCTGCTGATCCAGGCAGAACTGTGTGAGATCAGGATAGACACTGTCGAAGCCGCTCTCCTTAAGCACGGCTGCGTGCTCATCGGCCAGGCGCTGGTGATAGATGTAAGGAGGCGCTATCGGATTGCCGGTCTTCCTGAATTGCCTGTTGTTGCCCGGCAGATCGGGCAGGCTGCCGTAACCCAGCTCTGAGAAGAAAGTCATAATCCCCGGCACCACGTTCCTGCCGGGCAGCCGCCCATGCAGGCCCATGGCCCGCATTTGTTTGTGCGTCTTCGCGCCGGTAAGGATGAGCTTGTTGTAGACGTTCTCATTGATCTGTGGACCCGGGTAATCATGAATGTCATTGAACTTGGTTGGTTCTGACTCGTATGGCAGGTACAGGTTCGCGCCCTGGGCCCAGCCGCCCGACTCGTCCAGGATCATCCTGGTTGGGTCCAGCTTTCGTGCGAGAACCGACATTGGCTCAAGCATCTCTTTCAGGATCGGCCTTTTGAGCTCGTTAAACAGTTCCCACTGCACAATGCATGCGCGATTGCGGTCGCGCATAATGCTTTCGCGCACCTCGTTCTCGACCCAACCCTGAAGGCGATCGGAGTCCCGCGGCAAGTCCATGCATTCAATCACCATGGAACCCACTACAAGCACACCTATCTCATCCGCGAGATCGAGCCACATCGGTGGCGCAGGCTTGCGCCAGGGGCGGATCATGTTGAAGCCGGCTTCTTTTGCCAACTTGATTTCACGAATAGCCATCTCGCGGCTGTCAGGGTATGAAAGTCGTGTCGGATACAGGCCCTCAAAGAAGGTAGCCTTCAGGTAGAGTGGCTCATTGTTGAGGTAGAACTTGTTGCCACGAACCGTGAATTCCCGCATTCCGAAACGGTGACGCCAGGTGTCGGACGGCTTTCCGTCAACGAGCACTTTCACCTCCGCCTCGTAAAGGTGCGGATCATCGGGCGACCAGTACGTTGCTTCAGGTATCTTGACCGTCCAGCTCTGCCGTGTTGTATCTTGATCCAGGTCCAGCGTCTCGCCGGTCTTGGCAACGATTCTGCCCGGCGGGCCCGGTGAACGTACTGATACCTCTGCTACCGCAGGTCCACTCTCTTTCCCTACCCGTTCCAACTCCACGTGAAAGGTCACCGTGTTGCCGGAAATCTCAGGCTCAATAAATACGTCTTTTACAAGTACGTTCCCGGTCGCAATCATTCTGACGGGCTGCCAGATGCCGCCGGATATGGCACCCCGCCACTGCGGGGTCTGCATCTTGCCGATGCCGTCGATCGTCTTGTGCGTCAAAAGGATAGGACCCACGACGCGCATGGTCAGGGTATTCTCCTCTCCGGCCCGCATCACCTCATCAATACGAAACTTGAAAGGGGTGAATCCCCCCTCGTGAGTCCCGAGCGGCTTATCGTTCAGGAATACCTCACTGATGAAGTTAACGGCATCGAAATGGAGACGTACGGTCTTGTCTTTCCAGCTGGCCGGAATACTGAATGTACGACTGTAGAACGCTACACCTTCGTAATCTTTCTCAGTAAGCTCCCAGCAGCTGGGAACGTCTATCGTTTTCCTGCCGGACAACTTCTCGAAGTTGCGCTGAAGATGCCACTGCTCTTTCTTCCCCACGTTGTGATGGTCAAAAGCAATCTGCCATTTGCCATCCAGCGACTGAACTTCCCTGGCGTCTGCGGTGAAAGGGTTCATCAGCGATACGGTTACGAGAAGAGCTAATGACACCAGTCGATAATGCCCGTTCACCATTCACCTCCAAGTTTCTGTATGTTCGGGGTTCGAGCCTGTGGATGCCCGCCCATGCCGGTGATGAAATCATTGAGATCATCGCAGATAATCATGACAACGTTAGGTCTCTTCCCGGACCCGGCAGCACCGGCGCGCGCGGGGAACAGGCCAGTGAAAGCAATGGCAAGTATCAGCACCGTCAATACAACACAACTGCCAACACGCACGTCTTTCATGCAATTCCGTTCGCTATTTCTCCACGATTCTCTTCCCCTTGCGCAACCGGCCGGGTGCTCCCAGCGTAAGAGCAGGCTTCTTCCCGAGTTGCGCAGCACCGGAGGAACCGGAGAATTCCAGCTCCCCATAGCCCCATTCAAAACGGTCCGGCGCGAGAAAAACATAATCCTCCCCGGTGGGTGATGTGATCTTGACACCTCGCCCCTGTGCCAACCAGTCCACCTCGGGACTGGGTGCCGTCCGCAGTCGAGGATAGACGACAATAACGACGGCACCACGCTCCTTGAGGTCAGCCTTGAGCGCAGTCTGTTCGGTTGTCTGTCGCCCGGTCTTGCCATCACGATAGCCACTGGGAGAGGTCAGCTTCGCATTCTCAGTTGTCAATGAGAGACCTTTCGGCTGAAAAACGAAGATGTCGCAGTCCACGTCCTCCACGCCCGTCACCCTGGCACCCCACGGCGTAATGGACAATTCCTTTGCCATCAGCCAGAGCCGCCATTCCGCCGGCGTATCTGCGCTGTGGGTGTCTCGAATCATAAAGAAACTGGAACCCGCCGCCCCATGGTTCTTTGAGAATCCAATTTGCCTGGTCCAGGCGCCCTTCTTCCCCGACACATAATCGAACGTCGGCGCCGGGGCAAAGGCATTGACGTTCATGATGGAACCTTGCCCCGCTGCGCTGGAAGAAAGCATGCTGTGCCATTTGGCGGGATGCCGGCCGATGTAACCCCAATCGTCCGCGATCACCCTCCCCTTTCCCCAGATCACGATGCTGCCGGAATCATAATCGTAATGCTCATGGTTGGTGCCGGCGATCAGGTGCAGATACGTTTCCCGATCGGCTCCCAACTCGTTGCGTAATACGACCCCGGTCTTTTCGAAACGGCGGCTCCCCCAGTCAGGTTTACGCGGCTGCAGGTCCGGACGGCGCAGTAGATGCCGGTATCCCGCCAACGTGGGAGAGAATCCACCGACGCCGATATCCTTGAACTTTCCGTATTCGTGATGAAACCACTGCATGTGGGCCGCAAAGTCCGGGTCTTTTTCCGCGTACAGCCCAGCCATCATCCCAAAAACACCGGTCGGCTCGCCGGGGTACGTATTGCCAATCGCCGGGTAGTGGCGAAACCCACCCGTCATCGCGTTGCGGGGCGTTGATATACAGGCCAGCCATTCCATGACTCGACGCATGGCCGGGTCGAATACATAGTCCTCGAAACCCGCGTTCTTTGCAGCGATAAAGCCACCTAGGATGTGGTCATAGGCGACCATTGCGTAGTGCGGAGCTTCCAGCCAGCCGCCGTCCGCATCGGACCACGTGTCCAATTCATGTTTCAACTCCTTCAATCCCATTTGCGCCCACTGGCGGCCCAGGGGATGGTCAGGCAGCATGCAACCGATGATGGCCTGGTACGTGGCCACGGTTGTGGTCATGTTCGGATTGGCGCGGAAACCCCGTTCGGGCGACCAGTAGTCCGAGCGCTCCACGACATAACCCAGGAAAGCGATTTTTGCCAGGGCCCGGGTCCGGTCCAGTTCCGATATCAACTCTGTACCCAGAAGTACGTCGAGCAGATTCAACGTGGTGTTGATCTGCGTCTGCATGTGCGGCGCCATCCCCAACGTAGCCTGCACATCCTGGTCGAGAAACCGTTCAACACATTCCTGCAGCCACTGCAACCCCGTCTCAAGCATCTTGCCGCCCAGTTCGGCATCGCCGGTACAGAGGTACTCACCGATCCACCCCCCCAAGTTGTACCGGCTCATCCTTAGCTGTGGTTTCCTCGGAACCGGATTCTTCCGCAAACGTTCTTTCAAGGCCGGCAGCTCGGCCTTGCGCACGAAGAGGCGGGGGAACTCTTTGTGTTTCCCCGGCCACGCAAGCACGTAGTCTTTGACCCGTTCCAGGGGAAACTCGCCGTGTTTGATCAAGTAGTCATGTGGCAACGGTGAGACGTTACGGTTCTTCCGGGCCAGGGGCTCCAGGCTGGCACGTTTGTCAGGTGTACCCAAGAGCCAATGCCGCTGCCCGCCGGCCAGCGGCAAGTCGAGAAAAACGTGCCCGTCCCGGCGTACTGCCTGAAGTTCCGGATTCAGTTGCGATGCTTTACCCTTCCAGTCCGGGTTTTTCCAAGCGTCTGCCCGGAAAGCACCGACCATCAGCATGTCGGGTTTCCGGTCATCCTGGCTCTCCTGCGGCCCGGGGGTATAGAGAGAAAACCAGTTCCCCTGCCGCTCCGCCATCCACCACCGAAGCCAAGGCTCCAGAAGGTGGACTCTCCCGGTTTCCGGCAGCTCAGCCGTGGCGACCTTGCCCAGGCTTCCACCCATGCCGCCACGATATAATACGTGGGACGGCTGAAAACTCTTTCCCGTGAGTCTCAACCGGATCATGCCGCCCCCGGGTGCGTCGAAACGCTCCTCGATCCGAATAATCGGCTCACCGTGGGCCAGCCAAAGCCTCATTGACCACGAGCCACCATCGGCAAAGCCAGCATTCACTTCCACCGACACAAAAACCGGGCCTTCCTGAAGAACAGTGGCAGAATAGTTCTCGACCATCTGCCCTCCATCCATCCGGGAATCACCTGTCCAATTGCCTGAACCCAGTCGAAGCCCGGCGATTGGTCCCTCCCCGGCCTGGAGCCTGGTACGCACGGCAATCCCTATCCCGGAATTGCCAAGACGAATCATGCCGTCATCAGATTCCAGTACGAGGTCCGTCTTCGTCGCGGCCTGTCCCGGGCCGAATCGATAGACTACAGTGCCATATGCAGGCAGGTCAGTTTGAACCGCCAGGCGGGCAGGTTCCCCTGCGACGAGTTGATAGGCGACGGAGGTGCCTTCTGCGTTCCGCAGTGCCGACCCTTTCTGAGCCATTCTTGTTTGATCGGCCGTAAGCGAGAAGGTCACTACCTCGTACTTCCACTCCCGGCCCAGGTGCTCCCGTAACTCGAACGCCTTCTCTGCCATCGCCCCCACGGTCAAGCTCAACATCACCAGCACGCCGACTCCCAGGGCAGCATGACGTTGCAATATGAGATTAGTTGAATACATTCTACTTCTTGAAGTCGATCTTCAGAGCATAGGCGTGTTCGCACGGTTTCTCTTTTGGGAAATAGACCTGTAGTCCGTCGCCATGGTTTTCCCATTTCAGGTCGCCCTTGTGGCCGAGCAGCTCAACCGAAACTACTTCGGTGACGCGGGTGTTCATGGCAGTCAGGTTAGGCAGTACGACGGGCTTCTTACCCTTCGGCCAGTCCATCACGAAGCCGTAAAGGGTCTCGCCCCTGGTAGTGTAGCGGAAATCCCTGGAGGTCAGCGATGATTCCAGATCATGCGCACCTATCTCGTTCCTGCCTTCACCGAACATGTACCACGGGCGGGTGCCGTAGATTGCTTCGCTGTTGACGTCGAACCATTCTCCGATGTTTTCGAGCAGTTCGGTGGCTTCCCTGTCAAGTGTGCCGTCGGCCTTGATCGGGATATTGAGCAGCATGTTGCCGTTCTTGGAAACAATGTCGACAATCTTGTCGACCACGAGGCCGGGCTTCATGTAGGGCTTGGCGGGGTTGTAGCCCCAGGAGCCAATGGAGTCGTCGGTTTGCCAAGGCTTTTCGAGGATGCTGGCCGCCTTTCCGCGTTCGTAGTCGAGCGTGGTTATGCCGTCGGCATAGAGGCCCTGCCACGGGCGCTCCTTGATGCACATGACGCCTTCGGGGCGCTGGTTGTAGAAATGGGCAATCACGTCCATTCCGGTCTTGCCTCTGTCCGACCCTCGGAAAGGTACGGCGCAGTCGAAATAGAGATGGTCCGGCTGATAGTCGTCGATCAGCTGCTTCACACGCCTGGCCCAGAGATCGCGCCACTCCCTGGGGGCATCGAAGGGCGCGCGGTGGTGGGTGCTCTGTCCATCGTTCGGCGGGTAGAGCCCCTTGGCCTTGCCTTGCGCACCATCATAGGGAACGCCTTTCTTCGGCCCCTCGGCATCGGACTGGTTGGCCGTGTTGAGCCAACTGTAGGAGCGGGAGAGATGGGTCGTCACTCCGAATCGCAGCCCGGCCTTTATGGTGGCATCCTTCCACATGCGGATCAGGTCTTTCTTTGGCCCCATGTTGACCGCGTTCCACTTGTGGTGTCTGGAATTCCACAGATCGAAGTTGTCGTGGTGCACGGCGCACGGAGTGAAGTATTTTGCGCCCGAGCGCTTGAAGAGTGCGAGCAAGGCGTCGGGATCGAACTTTTCGGCTTTCCACCGGGGGATAAAATCGGCATAGCCAAATTCAGAGGGGTGGCCATAGGTCTTCAGGTGGTGTTCGTATTCAGGACCGCCCTCGATGTACAGCTTGCGGGCATACCATTCGCCCTGCTCGGCAACGGAGTAGGCGCCCCAATGCAGGTAGATCCCGAACTTGGCATCGCGGAACCAATCCGGGCATTCGTGTTGCTGCAGCGATTCGATAGTATTCACAAACTTCGGTCGTTCTGCGAACAATGTCGCTGTGCAGAGCATCGAACCCAGGCTGGCAACGGCTATTACGTACAGTGCTTTGGTCATGGTTATCTCCCAAAAGCGGATCATGGGACCTTGATTGGCATGCTACTTCCGTAGGCGCCTATCTCCGAGAGGCGCCAGGCGTCACCGAAGAGACAAGCGAGTAAATGATCCGTGCAGCGCTCCTTTCATCCGCCATTCTGCGGCCACTCTGCGGCGGGCACCGCTCGGAGATCGGTGCCTACTCTCCTCCGGAGACCGCGTCGCAGCAATTACTGGTCAACCACCGACCTTAACCCGGCGCGACAGCTCCTCGAAGTCCTTCTTCGCAGCTTTCACGACACCCGTGTGATCGCGATTTTGAATGGTCCCGAGGATCGCTTCCAGCTTCTCGAGGTCCGCCTTCCCTGCGGCGCCCTTCTTCTCGAGCGCCTCGCGGACCAGCCGGATCTTCTCGTAATCCTGGATCCCCTCTCTCAAACGTTCGAAGCGTATCGAGGTGCGGGGACCGGGGTAGATGACGTAACAATCGCCTGTGGGCCAGCTCCGGCGCGGATAGTCGGTGGTCTTGAAAGGGTCGAGCGTATAGCTGCAGAATGCCCAGCGCAGGAAACCTGTATAGCGATAAGCTGCTGCCCGCCAACCCAGCCAAGTACTTTCGGCCGGGGGACTGAAAGGAAACGTGTTGGGCCTGCGGGGGGCGCAGCAAACGTAGTACGTCGTCGGTCTGCCGGACGCTGCGCGCTCAAGGCTGAGTTCCGGTTTCGGGCGGTATTTGAAGGCAAAACAGTAGTCGTGTATCCGGTCGGATATCTCCTCCAGGTTCTTGTTGGCCGCCAGTGTGATCTTGAATCCCGGTGAAACCCTGTCCACCAGCGCTATCATGTTCTTCATGTCGTCGAGGTGCCGCTCGTCCATGGCGATCGTGGTCTTCTCGAACCAGCCCTTCTTTTTGAGATGCGCGGAGAAATCCTTCAGCAGAGGCGCCCAGTAATCATCGTAATCCTTTGATCCGGGCTTTGCGGTGATCTTCTTGTACTCGCCGCTTGCCTCGTCTTGGTAGTAAAGATTGTTACCCCACGGCACCATCGAATAACAGTTGATCTGCCGGTTGATTCCGCACTTCAAACCGAACTCCACGTACTTATCGAACAGGGAGTAGTCGTATGTCCATGTGCCGTCGGCCTTGCGGGTAGGCTTTATCATCGAGCCAAACGGGTCGTGTGTCTGATGGCCCCAGGGACGGTCGACGATCGTCGTCGTCAAACACTTCTGCCCGGCATTTGCGGCAAGTTCCAACACCTCGCGAAGCTTGTTCCAATGGGCCTCGGAGAATGGCTCCAGCTTGTGGACACGGGCAACGGCCCACGGGTGTTGCCACAGATCCAGGTGGAATGACCATTTGTCGGGCGACGGCAGAACATTATCCATGACTTCGATCCCGACATTGAAGACAACCGACTTGCCCGATCCTTCAGCCACTTTCAGTGTACCCCTGTACTTCCCACTCTTCGCAGCAGCCGGAACGTTCACGCTTAACCATATGGGACGCGTGGAACAGGTCTCGATGTCTATCGGCTTCGCGGGTTCGAGGATGTCCCCGATGAGTTGGCCTTCTCCCATCGTGTAGCGAACAAAGAAAGGCACCACATTGGCGGCGGGGATAGTTGCTCCAGAAGGGCCCTTGAGGTCGGTAGTGCTCAGCGTAAGATCCTTGAGCCCCGTGCCCGTCCATATGGCAAACTGGCCGTGAACACGCTCACCGCGCCACGCGACGGCAGACCAGTCTTTGTCTTCCTTGATCCCCGGGGGGGCAGACCGCGCGTAGCGAACGTCGACTGAACCTACGCCTCCCGCCAGCGGCTTTGGAAAGGCTGTTGACGGCTCGCCTGCTCCTTTTTCTCCGAGCATGTAGCCTTCGATTTCAACGATGTGACCGCCCGCCTCATCCTTTTCCGAGTTTTTCGTGAACTTCGTACGAACATAGCGCGCGTTGACCGGATCAAAAAGGTACTCCCGCCCGTCCTTCGTTGCAGGCGTAGTGTTGGCGCTCTCGTCGACAATCCGTTTCCACTCTTTTCCGTCCTCTGAGACCTCGACGTGGTACTGGTAGTAACGTTTTCCATTCCACCACGTCACAACCCGTAGAGCGTTGAGTTTTGTTGACTTCTTCAGGTCAATCGTGTGTGTAGCCGGTATCGGGGGGCCGGCCCAATGGTCGCCGCTGTTCCTCTTGCCGTTGACCGCGAGCTCGGGCTTCTGCCGGCTCCAGACCTTGTCGGCCGAGGACTCTGCCCCGAGAAAGAGATTCTTGCTGCCGCGGGGGATCTCCCCCGCCGACTCGGACGGTTCATCCAGCAAGGCCGCAAGTCCCGTGGCCTGCAACATACAAATAGACAGAAGTATTGTGCAGCTTCTCAAGGTCTCACTCTTCATTCTCAATCTCCTCGTGGCTGGGAGCATTTGACGTCCAGAACAGGGCGCGGCTCAGGACGGCTTCGCCCTCCAGACAGTCTCTTTTCAAACACATTCCAGTTAGAGCGCTGCGCCTCTCGATGTCAAGGAATCGCTAACGTGAGCTTTCTGCGCTGCGCTCCGAAAGCAGGCGTTAGGCGCTAGGAGGCTAGGGGTTAGCGGGAATCGCCTTCCTGCAGAAGCCCTTTACTGTGTTGTAAGCCCTTCAAGACCGTGGGGTCGATTTGCGCTGTCTGGTGACCTAGCCACTAACGCCTTATGCTGTGGGGTAAGAAGAACCCGTCACTTCGGTATCAGCCTATTAACATTGATTCATATCACAGCGCAGATGGCTCAACGTCATGTGAGGCGGCAAGAAGGATGCGGCATGCGTGCGTTATGAGGAAAGGCATACTTTGTGATTCCAGTCCCACTCTTCTTACTGCATAGTGTCCTTATGACTTCAAAAACCCCATTCACGCTTCTGCTCCTATTCAGTGCCCTGTTTTACGCCGGTGCCCAGGAAACTTCCGTCAACCCCGGCATCAATAAGAAGTATCTTGATCCAGACTTGAACGTGGACGTGTGGATGAAGCGCTTCGAGGTCGAAAGCCGCGAAGTCTGCGCCGCCCAACCCGCCATCCTCTCGGCTTGTGGCATCAAGCCGGGCATGCATATCGCGGATATCGGCGCCGGCACGGGCTTATACACGCAGCCTTTTATCAATGCCACCGGCGACTCGGGCTGGGTCTATGCCGTGGATATCAGCGCGCGTTTCCTGGAACACATCAACCGGCGAGCCCAATCCAATGATACCCGCAACGTCAGCACCGTGCTCTGCCCGGAAGATCACGTTGGCCTCCCGCGGGAAAGCCTTGACCTCGCATTTATCTGCGACACCTATCACCACTTTGAGTATCCGAAGGAAACCATGCGATCCATATTGCAGGCCCTGAAGCCCGGCGGCACCTTGATCGTAATCGACTTCGAACGCATCGAAGGGGTCACTCGCAAGTGGGTACTCAACCATATGCGGGCGGGCAAGGAAGTGTTCAAACAGGAAATCATCGAATCCGGCCTGACCTTTGTCGAAGAAGTCCATGTCAAGGGTTTGAAGGAAAACTACTGCCTTCGGTTTACCAAATCCAATTAGCCGAGGAGCCGAAGCCCCCACCACCTGGATCAAACCACGGTCTTTGGCCATTACCCGGGGTGTAGAAATGAAGGGCCCTAGTCCGTACTGGCGCCAAGTTCATGACATCTCCATCCCTCCCATCCTGTAGATTCTGTAGATCCTGTCAAAAGAAACTCCCACACCCGCGCCCATCTGCGGTCAACATGGCTAACTGCGGGAAAAGCTCAATACCCTGTGAAGTAGACATGTATCTATGGCTATGCGAAGCTGTTTGAGGAGACGGGGATCGATGTGTCGGGTGAATCCGGGTGAGGTCACATGAGCAGGCTTCTCACCAGGGTGGAGAGCAAAGGATGGAGCCAGTGAGCCACTATGCAGGGGAATACGATGAGCGATCTTTCTGGGAGAAAGTCCGGCGCTTTGCCCTGAAAGCCGGTAAGCAAGTCATCAGAGAGGCAATGGTTCTCTACTACTGCCTAAGGGATCCGGACACCCCCGGCCGTGCCAAAGTGATTATCATGGGAGCGCTGGGATATTTCATTCTGCCGTTTGATTTCATCCCTGACCTCATCCCGTCCGCCGGCTTCACTGATGACCTGGCGGTACTTGTTATCGCCACGAAGACTGTTCTGGCATATGTAAAACCGGAACACAGGGCACGGGCAAACGAACTTCTTGAATGGGAGTGGCAGAAACAGCATGCGGGTACGGCAAGAGAAAACGGGGGCCGAAAAGGGGGGCCGAGGGTAAGCCGCCCGGGGACGGAAGAATACCATCGGGGCATCCTTAATATGAAAGGCAGGATAACCCACATTTCACTTCGTGAACGGTACAGGGAACTGGCTCACAAGTACCATCCGGACAAGGTCCAGAACCTCGGGGTTGAGTTTCAGAAGATGGCAGAGCAGAAATTCAAGGATATCAACGAGGCCTACGAGTACCTGAATGCGAAGTACGGGCAAGCGTGAACGTGGCGCTGCCTGGCGGGTTACCAGTTAAGGTGGAATAACAGGTTGTTTGGATATGAACCCTTTTTTTAGATTGCAAGCGGGGCGATTCTGTTTCACGGTTCAGGGGTATTGCGAATCAGCAGGAGAAGAGAGAGCGTGCGAATACTGATTGTTGGAGCGGGCAACACCGGCCGGAACCTTGCCACTAAACTCTGCCAGATGCATCACGACATCGTGGTGGTGGACCCGAACCAGACCCGGTTGGACAAGCTGGAGGGCGAGGCCGATCTGCTGACCATCTGCGGCAGCGGCTGCTCCCCCGCCATCCTGGCCAAGGCCGAGATATCCAAAGCCGACCTGATGATCGCGGTCAGCAACCGTGACGAAATCAACATCCTCGCCTGCCAAATAGCCCATGCCGCCAAGGTGAAGCACAAGGTGGCGCGCATTTCGGACACTTCCCTCTCCCGGACCGACTGGCTCGACTGGCAGCAACTGGGCGTCGACCTGATGATCAGCCACAAGGAAGAGACCGCCAACGAGATCGCCCAGATCGTCCAGAATCCCGGCGCACTGGAGATCATCGAGCTACTCGACGGGCGCATCAAGGTGGTGGGCATACGTGTCGACGAACGCAGTCGCCTGCTGGGTGGCACCCTGATGGATATCCACGAGGCCGATCTCTTCGGACGGCTCCGCTTCATTGCGGTCATGCGCAACGAGGAGCTGCTGGTACCGCGCGGCGACACCCGCTTCATGGTGGGCGACGACATCTACGTGGCGCTACGTCCGGCCGACCTCCCTGCCATGCTGGCGTGGGCCTACCCCCAGAAGCCCTCCTACGGCAAGGTGGTCATCGCCGGCGGAGGCGACATGGGCATGGAACTCGCCCGCAATCTCGACGCCAGCTCGCTCAGCACCACCCTGCTGGAACAGGATTCCGCCCGCGCCGACTTCTGCGCCAGCGAGCTGAACAAGGTGCTGGTACTCAACGGGGATGCCTCGGACCAGGAGACCCTCGCCAACGCCGGCATCGGGCACGACACCGCCTTTATCGCCATCACCGGCGACGAAGAGCTCAACATCGTCAGCTGCATCCTGGCCAACAAACTGGGGGCCGGATTCACGCTGGCACAGGTCACCAAACCCGAATATGTTCCCATCATCAAGACCCTCAGTCTGCTCGACCGCGTGGTGAGTCCTCACCTCTCCATGATCAACGCTATTCTTCATTTCGTCCGCGGGCGCAACGTCAAGTCCGCCGCCCTGCTGCACAAGCTTCCCGGCGAACTGCTCCAGATCGACGTACCGGCAAAGCATCGCTGGATCGGCAGATCGATCCGCGACATCAAGGCCCCGAAAGGGGCGCTTATTGTCACGGCACTGCGGGACGGCAAGATACATGTCCCCACCGGCGAGTATCAGATCTCCGCCAGCGACCAATTGGTGATCTTCTGCAAACCCGAGACCGTCGAACGCATCGAAAAAGCCTTCCATCGTTAAAGGTCCCCTATGAATCCCCGTCCTGTCCTCTATCTGATCTCCTTCATGCTCATCGTGCTTGGTGCGGCCATCGGGCTCTGCACGGGCGTAGCCTGGGGCATGGATGATACCGGAGCCGGGCTCTGGGGCATGGCTGCCGCCGCCGCCGTCGTGGTGGTCAGCGGCACCATCATGCTGCTGCTGACCCGTGGGCCGGTTACTCTCTCACGCAAGGACGGTTTTGCGATCGTCACCTTCGGATGGGTGGCGGCGGCGCTCTTCGGGGCCCTTCCCTATCTTTTTACCGGCGTCATCACCGACCCCGTCGCGGCGATTTTCGAGACCATGTCCGGATTCACCACCACCGGGGCCTCGGTGCTGACCGATCTGGAGTCGCTGCCGCGCGGGCTGATGTTCTGGCGCGCCATGACCCACTTCTTTGGTGGGATGGGTGTGCTGGTGCTTTGTGTGGCCATCCTCCCCTTCCTGGGCGTCGGCGGCATGCAGATCTACCGCGCCGAAATGCCGGGGCCCTCCAAGGATCGCCTCACACCCCGCATCGCAACAACCGCGAAGCTGCTCTGGGGCGTCTATGTGATGATGTGCCTCACCGAAGCCGTGCTGCTGCGATTCGGCGGCATGGACTGGTACGACTCCTTCTGCCACACCTTCGCCACCATGGCCACCGGCGGATTCTCCACCCGCACGGCCAGTGTCGCCGCCTTCGACAGCGTCTATATCGAAGTGGTCATTACCATCTTCATGTTTCTGGCGGGAGCCAATTTTGCGCTCAACTACCGACTGCTGAGGGGCCAGCCCATCGCCTACTTCCGCGACCCGGAGTTCCGCTTCTACCTGGGCACCTGGCTGCTGGCCTGCCTGCTGATCACGGTGAATATCCACGGGGCCAACTACGCCACCTGGGGCAGTTCGCTGCGTGCCGCCTTCTTCCAGGCCACCTCGGTCATGACCACCACCGGGTTCGTTACGGCCGACTTCGACCTCTGGCCTAGTGCCTCCAAGGTGGTGATGATCCTGCTGATGTTCGTCGGTGGCTGCGCGGGCTCCACCGGTGGCGGCATCAAGAACATCCGCATCCTGCTGCTGCTCAAGAAAACGGTCAAGGAGATCCGCCTCTTCATGCAGCCCAAGGCCGTGCTCAGTATCAAGTTGGGCGGCAAGCCCGTGCCCGCCACGGCGGTATCCAACGTGGCCGCCTTCTTCATCGTCTTCGTGCTGATCTTCGCCCTCGGCACCCTGGTGATGACTTTCTATACGCCGGATCTGCAGACCGCCCTCTCGTCGGTGATTGCCACCCTCGGCAACATCGGGCCAGGATTGGGCGGCGTCGGCGCCATCCAGAACTATGCCGACATCCCCGCGCCCGGCAAGGGATGCCTCACGCTATTCATGCTCCTGGGCCGGCTCGAACTCTACACCGTCTTCATTGTTCTGCTCCCCAGCTTCTGGCACAAATAGCCCCATAACGGTGGTGGGCTCCAATGAGTTGAGCCCGAGTCGCTCTCCACATGCTATTGAGTCAATAATCCTTACCGTTCAGGCTCCGGGCTACGGAAGCCAGCCATTTTTCAAGCTCCGCCCCCATTGTTTTAACGCGATCCGGGTTACCAGCAGCAAGATTCTGTTTCTCCATCGGGTCAGCAGCGAGATCGTACAATTCGATGCGTGGTGTGCCGGCTTTCTTGCCCCCGACACGATGCAGTTTCCAGGGCCAGTTCAGCCAGGCGGAATGACCGGAAAAACGATCCTCGGCATAGTTTCCCTTAATCTTTCCAGCATCCAGGCGCAGTCGCGACTTGTTTTTGCTTTCGTCCCCGGCAGCCTGGGCCTTGAGCAATTCGGCCATCCACGCGGCGCTGGGTGTGCTGATGCCGCCGGCGGGATAGTCCCAGAAACCCATACCACCCGGGCGCTCGATCATCGTTTCCCCGTTTATCAGGGGCAAGAGGCTGATGCCGTCCAGCCTGGCTTGCTTCTCTACAGCGACATCCGTAATCGCCAGCAGTGTTGGATAGATATCGGATGTATTGGCCGGCAATGCGCTTGACCTTGCTTTAGGGATCCGGGCCGGCCACTCGATGATCCCGGGAACTCTCAGGCCACCCTCGTAGATGGAGCCCTTCTTGCCACGGCCACCGCTACTGGCAGTCTTGAGCCCGCCATTGTCGGAGCAGTACCAGAAGAGAGTGTTCTCGTGGATCTTCAGATCGCGCAGCGCCGCACGCAACTTGCCGACCGCCCGATCAAGACCGGTGATCTCGCCCTGCCAGTGGCCCTTGTTCCCGTAGTGCGCCAGGTCCTCGGCAACGGCCCGATGCGGACTATGCGGCGAGCCGAACCAGACCACTGCAAGAAAGGGCTTCGAAGCTTTGGCCTGCTTGCCGATGAATTCGATGGCGGCATCGGCGGCGATGATCGAGCTTTCCCCCTTCAGTTGCACCGCTTTTCCTTCGCGGCTGAGAATCGGATCGTTGTCATAGAAATTCGGCGCCGACAGCCAGTGATCGAAACCGCTGCTGCCCGGATTCACCGGGCTACCTGTGCGTACCGAGCCCAAATGCCATTTGCCGAAATGTCCGGTGACGTAGCCCTTTGTCTTGAGTGCCTCGGCGATAGTTGTTTCCTGGGGCCGCAGCGCATGGCCCCATTTGAAACAGGCAAAGCGGTTGGGATGGCGACCGGTCATCACCGAGCCGCGGGTTGGTGTGCATACCGGTGCCGCGGCATAGAAACGGTCGAAGCGCAGACCCGCCTTTGACATGGCATCCAGGTGTGGGGTCTTCAACTCAGGATGCCCGTTGTAGGCAGTATCGCCCCAGCCCTGATCGTCGGCCATACAAAGAATTATGTTCGGCGTCTCTGCCTGCAACAGGCTTGTCACCGTCAGCAGTACCACAATAGTCAAAACCCATCGTTTCATGCTAATCCTCCACTTAATCCCAGTCTTAAACGGCACTCTTACTCGACTCGCTTACTCAATCCAAGTTCTCGAACGCTGACCGAACAAGACCCATTCTTGTCTATCCCGACCGTTCATTGCCTCCGGACTACCCCAGGGCGATCATTACGACGCCGACGAATGCTACCAGTACGCCGGCCATCCTGCGCATCGTCAGGGGTTCCCTGAGAAAAACAGCGGACAGAACAATTATCCAGACAACGCTCGTCTGGTTGAGAATAGCCGCCACCGAGGCGTCCGCATACTTAAAACCGGCAAGCCACATTAGCATTGCCAGGTAGGCGCCCAGAATACTTCCGGCTATCATGGGTACCCAGGGCAAGGGCTGTCGAAAAAAGGCGATCTCAGTAGCCAGCCGTCCGCGAACAGCCACGTAGACAAGGGCGCCCATTACTCCCCCTGCGAGTCTAATTTCACAGACATGCAATACGGGATAGGCCTCGGTCAGGGGCTTGATCATCACAATGGCCGTGGCCATAAGCCCCACGGCCGCAACGCCGATCAAGGCGCCGGTTCGAAGCTCCCTCTTGCTTTTGTGGTTCTGTGGGCGCTCGAAGCCGACAAGGATAATCCCGGCCAGGATTAATACGAATCCCCCAAAGCGCAACCATGTCATCCGTTCGGACAGAAAGAGCATGGACAGAACGAGGACAAACGGACTGTAAAGGCAACTGATGATCGCAGACCGCCCGGCCCCCAGCAGATTCAGGCACCGAAGAAACATGCCGTCCGCCAGCGTGATCCCAAGAACTCCGCTGAGAATCAGGAGAGCGTACTCCCTGGCCGAAAAATCGGGCCAGTTCAGTCCCGCAACGAGGGGGATGGTCGGAATCAGCAGAAGGAAGACAAGACTGTTCTTGAAAAGATTAAGGCTGAATGCCGGAACCAGTTCTCCAGCCTTCTTGAGAAAAAGGACAGCCAACGCCCAGAGAAAAGCGCAGCCCAACGCGTAGAATTCGCCAATACCCATGTGGCGTCCTTACATTACCTCGAATCATCTCACCCGCCAACTTGACGCAACGTCTCAAACCGGTATCTGCCGATAGGATGGACGCACAATACGGCATCAGGCCCAGATCTGCAAATCTCAAGGGCTTTTGTTCGGCAGCGGCGTGGGATATGCTGATGACGTGTTACGTACGGGGTATCAATATGGAAATAGAAACAGATTCTGCAGTTACCGCCCTCTTTATAGGAGCGGCGATGTTCATGTCAGGTTGCGCAACGCACCCGGATGGGGTGGAGTTCTCACGACGGACCTTCTTCGAATACGCCCTTGAGCGCAACGAAGAACAGTGGAATTCCGTAGCCCGCAGCGATCCGCAACCAGGCTGCGGAATCCGCTGGATCTACAACTACGCTCTCCTCGTGGCCGAGTCGGGCGAGGAGCTCTCGCGGGTCGATCGTCTGTGCCAACTTGGCGAGCAGATGCAGGACAAGGATGCCGCAAGCCCGACTTTCGGAAACTTCCGTTGGTACTGGCGAACCGGAAAGGTGACAGACCTGAATGCAGTCGAGTTCGTCTCGCACCACATGATCCCGCTCTGGATCCAGCATCGCAAGAAACTTGATCCATCTACTCGACGGGCCCTGGAGCGGACCTTGCGTAGGGCCGTTGACGCCTGTATGCGCCACGAGGTTCATCCGAGCTATACGAACATCGCGATCTCGAATGCCGTGAACCTGATCCTTCTTGGGGAGCAGTGCGGCCGGGCCGACGCGCTGGCAGAGGGAATCACGCGACTGGAGACGGTCTGCCTTACGACGTGGCGGTACGGCATATGCGAATATGATTCGCCAACGTACTATGGCGTCGACCTCGACATGCTGGTGCTTCTGAACAAGTACGTCCGGAGCGCCCGCGTCCGCGAGGTGGGCCAGGCTATGCTCGAGATGTTCTGGACAGACATCGCGGTGAATTGGTTCGCACCGGGCAAGCACCTGGCAGGTACGCACAGCAGGTCGTATAACTTCCCGTGCGGCGCCAGCGACTTCCTCGACCGGCACCTTGCACAGGTTGGCTGGGCAGACGGGAGATACCAGGATTGGACGGAGCAACGCTACCTCGATTCGCCCGAACGGCGTTTTCTGGACGGCGCGGCTTGGCTAGACGCGATTCCGGGCCCATGGACACCCCCGGCCAGGCTTCGCGATATTATGGAAAAACAATACCCACGCGACATCTTTCAACGCTTTGGGTCCAGGCCGGCCCATTGGCGCAGGCACGTGGTGTATCCGGACATCACGCTGGGATGCTCGGGAAAAGCCTATGGCGTCATGGACCAACCGCTGACCGTCAGCCTCCCGGGCGAAGTTGCGTCGTCGCGCTGCTATTTCATTCCAGACGGTAGAGAAGACCCGTACGGCAAACGCAAGTTTGCCGTCGGATCAGCGGGACACACCAAAGCCCTGCACCTTGCCCCGCTATGGGCGGCAGCCTGCGGTGGCGACCAGGCGCTGGCTCTGGCCTTCTATAGCGACGGGGTGCTGAACAAACCCAATGTCACCAACCTGCAAAGCCACTTCGTTGTCCGCAAGCCGGATGCGATCTACGTAGATGGCGATGCGTGCGTCGTGACGCGCGAAGCTCCTCTTGCCGTGCCAATCGGTGCGCTTGTCACACTGAGGTACGGTTCGGCTGCCGTTGCGGCATCCATACCGTGGGCAACCACACGGGATGGCAGCGTTGCGCCGATTCATCTTGTTGATGACGGGAACCCGCATGACGTGCTTCGCCTTACTGTTGAGCATTGGGGTGTGCCGAAGAGCGGCCCAGCCAGCGCAGACAACAACCATCCCCTGCCCGGCGTGGCGATCTGTGTCCAAATCGCCAGCGGGCTCGGCAATGACGAGTTCAGCTTATGGCGTGGCGGGCTGAGTCGCGTGAGTTTCAAAATCAATGCCGACGCCGTGCAAATGTCGTCGACGGATGACAAGGGCGTGGTCAGCCTCGGGATCGACAATCCCTGGGAAAGCAAACGAAAGGTCCATGTAGTGCCCGAACCGCCGGATGGAATCCTGTTGCTCAACGGGAAAGAACTGGGGCGGCCTATTCTTGAACCACTCGAAGCGATTCGGCGATTTCGCGAAGGAGAAACGCAGTAACCACGAATCCTGACGTTTTGCCCCGATTCCCCTTTTCTCACCGAGCAAGAATCGCTTCTATAAGACAAATGCCAATGACTCCGTACTCGCACGGCCGAGAGACGATTTGGAGTCAATGGGCATGTATTCAGGGCTAGTTCATAAGAAAAGGGAATCGAACATGAAGAACTCTCGATGGTCCGGTATCATTTTTCTGGCGGGTTTGTTGACTTTGTCACTGATGCGCCCTACCCCGATGGCTGCCGCCGACTGGCCTGGATTTCTCGGTCCCAACCGAGACGGCAATTCGCCCGATACCGGCCTGCTCAAGCAGTGGCCTGCAGACGGTCCGCCTCTTCTATGGAAACTCGATGACATCGGCCCCGGTTGGTCGTCGATGGCCGTTGTCGGTGGTAACATCTACACCACGGGCAACTCCGGGGGCAACCAGATGCTCATCTGTCTGGACTCAGGTGGCAAGACCAAGTGGCGCGTCAAACAGGGCCCGAAGTGTGAGCACCGTGGCTACAGCGGAGCACGCTCCACTCCGACCATCGACGGGGACAGAATCTACGTGACGGGTGGAAACGGGCTGGTGACGTGCCACGCCGCGGCCGATGGCAAGATCATCTGGAGCCGGGACATGCGAAAAGACTGGGGAGGCAGGGTTGGCGGCTGGAAATACTCAGAGAGCGTACTAATCCTCGATATGCTGGCCATTCTCACACCCGGCGGCAAGAATCCCATCGTTGCCGTGGACAAGATGACGGGAAAAGACGTGTGGAAATCTGATAGATCCGCCAGCGCCGGCTACAGTTCATGTCTGCCCATAACAAAGGAAGGCAGCACGATCATCGCCAACGGTTCGCAGAGTGGACTGCTTTTTGTGGATGCTTCGAGCGGCAAGGAGATCTACCGTCACGAATTCGCGGTCAACAACACCGCCAATGTGCCTACACCGGCCTACGAGGACGGCTATCTCTTCTGGTCAGTGGGCTACGGCAAGGGCAGCGTGTGCCTCAAGGTTGATTGCGGCGGTGGCAAATGGTCTTTCAAGGAAGCCTGGAAATCCAAGGACATGGGCTGTCATCCGGGGAACTACGTGGTGTCAAAAGGACTCGTTTTCGGCAAAGGTAAAGGAGGCCTGGTGTGCCTGGATATGAAGACGGGTGAGACCAGGTGGAAAGAGCGAATTGGTACCGGGCAGGTCTGCTGGGCCGACGGCATGTTGTACGTCTTCAGCGCTTCCGGCGGCAAGGTCACGCTGGCGGAACCAGCAGCCAATGCCTGCAAAGTTGCCGGAGCGTTTAAGGTGGAGGGCTCAGGAGCTAGTTGGGCACACCCCGTGGTCATCGGTGGACGGCTCTACCTGCGCTACGACACCAACCTGTATTGCTTCAACGTGAAGGCGAAATAGGGTCGCTGAAGAAAGATCACACTTGCATTGCCCCTGTCGCATGCTGATCATGGCGGCATGATAAAACGTTGTATCGACGCCTTTGTTCTCCTCTCTTTCGTTCTATGTCTTCCGCTTTCGGCAGCCGTGCCTGAACGAACCAACACACGCGATGCCTACGAAACGTACGTACGGACCTCACGCGATTTCCAACCCGTCAAGCAGGACAAGGCGTGGGCTCTGAACGCCTGGCCGAGCTGGACCTATATGCCGTGGTATTGGCGCTGGACGATTGGGTTTAACAATGCCGGCGGGGCATTCTCCAAGAAACACGGCTACAACGGAGCGTTTGTTGATCGGGGTTCCTCCGGACGGTTGGACTGGATCGACCGTCACGGGCTGCGTTTCTACACGGACCACACGGCCGGCAAGGGCGACCTTCACCTTTGGGACGGCGGCAGGATGAAACCCCATGCCAACCAGGTCCACGGCTCGGGTGTACGCGTGCGTCCAGTGAATGCCGCAATGAAGAGTAAGCTCGAAGGGCTCATTCGCAAGAGCATTGGAGAAGTCAAGTCGTCCCAAAACCGCGCCGCCTACGCTCTCGATGACGAACCCAGTTGGGGCCATTTTGTGCACCCTTGCATGTGGCGCATTACGGATGACAAGGCAGCGTATACAGCCTGGCTGCGGGAGATCTACGGCGCCGAAAGGCCACCAGAACGCAAGACCTGGATCACGTACGAGGCCATTCGCCCGAAACTGCCGCGCTGGTCGATTCGCGAATTCGACGCCAGTCCTTTGATGGATCAGTGGACCTTCAACGACTCCCACTGGTGCAATTTCCTCGGAGACCTGGTGGAGTTCGCCAACCGGCAGGACCCGGACATCCCCTGTGGCTTCGTAGGAGGCCAAAGCCCCAATGCTTTTGGCGGTTACGACTACGCCAAGCTGATGCGCAAGATACAGTTCATCGAAGCCTACAATCTCGGCTCCTCCCAGGCGGTCATCCGTTCCTTCAATCCCCGCAATGCGCTGCCCACGGTCACGACCCACTTCCACAAACGAACGGACGATACGATATGGCAGACGTGGTACTACCTGGCACACGGCAACCGCGGATTCATCGGGTGGGTAGAGAAGTGGTTTGACGGCGAAACCCCAAAACCATGGCACGCCGAGGTCGCGCCCCACTACCTTGAAGCCGGCAGGAAGATCGGCCCGCTTATGAGCGGCGCGGAATGGATTCACAATGGTGTAGCGATCTACTATAACCACGCTTCTATACAGCTCGGTTGGATCCTGGATGCCGAAGCACACGGCAGGACCTGGGTCAATCGCAACGGCGACCACAGGCTGGGCGGCGCGCACCTGGTCCGCAAGGCGTGGGAGAACATGCTGCGGGACGAGGGACTGCAATACAATTTCCTCAGCTACGTCGACGTCATTCAGAAAGGAATCCCACAGGAATACAAGGTCTTGATCCTCCCCGCCTGCCTATGTCTGTCCGACGTGGAGGCGAAACGCATTCAGGATTTCTGCAGAGCCGGCGGCACAGTCATCGCCGACTACCTGCCCGGCCTCTGGGACCAACACGGCCGTGGCCGACCGGGGGGCGGGGTGCTCGACGCCATGTTCGGCGTAGACCACGATCCCGGCATGAAGGCGGCAGACGTGTTCCAGGAGCGGCTCTGGTGCGAGGTCGACCAGGACAGCAACTTCTATTGGAAGCGTTACGACGAGATGCTGATCAAGAACAACTCCTGTGTGCGAGATGAATCCGGCTACCACAAGGCAGTCCGCGCGATGGGAACAGACCACGTGAGACGTGACGGCAAGGGAATCGCCGTACTAATGAATCTATCGCCGCAGTGGTACAGCGCCTATCGACTGGAGTCGCACGCCAAGGCACTCACCCACCGGCGTGTTTTTATGAAACACGCACGCAACGGCGGGCTCCACCCGTGGGTTCGAATCAGCGATCAGGAGGGACGTGCCCACGGTTATGAAATCACATATTGGACAAAGGCCGCACGCACGGTCCTTTTCGTCTGCTTCAACCCGGAAGTCGAGGGGAGCATGACGGGTGGCGGCAATTCGGCTGGACTCAAGACAGACACAATACCGGTCACCCTCACGTTCGACAGAACAGTGCGAAACGTCAAGAACGAGCGCACCGGAGAACCGCTGGCTGACGGCAAGACGTTCAAGCTGAACTGGACGATGAACGAGGCCATCGTCGTGTCGTTTGACTAGCCGACCGTGTGGAACTCAATCTCTGGCACATGGCAGCGGCTTCTCTGGCATGAGGCGCCGCCCGGTATTCCGTCATAATCGTGGTTACCGGCTGCCGGCACGTACGGCACCGTTGGGGCGTGTGATCGCCGCCGCCCAATGACCTCGTGCAGGCGCCTTAACCAGGATCTGTGATCCTGCTTCCACGGCATTGTGATCCCCCCAATCGCCTTTCTCGATGCTGATCCATCGGAGTTCGAATCCGCCGGTGACACCTGTCAGATCCAAACTCACTGCACCACCGTCAGGAAAGTACAGGGCGTACGCTTCCCCTGCGCGAGCCGAGAGATATGCTTCATTGGCTGCGCGGTCGCCCAGAAGATGGTTTGAGGGTTCCAGATTCCACGGCTTGACAAGGGATTCCAGTTTCCGGGCGGCTTTCACCGACGCCGCGGCCGATGCGGAGAGCCCCAGCCCGGCAGACGGTCTATGGAAGCGGGCGGAGGCTGCGCCGCCGATGACATGCCTCCACCAGCGCTCAACACCGTCGCGCGTATTCCCGTACCGGCCGCCGTCGGCCCCGTAGGTTTTGACGGTATTCAGCGGACGGGGCTGCGACGAGACGTGCTTCCGAACCCACTGGAAATTGTCCCAGTGCTCCTGACCTCGTTTCTGGTTGTTCTGGGAGAGATCCGCGAAATCGTATTTCTCGGGGTGGTCCAGTGTGCGTCGGTGGCGTTTTGCCTTCAGGTCCCAGTCGTCCCACATCTCCGTAACACAAACACCCGTTCCTGCCGCGGTGGCTTGCGCCCGTATGCGCTCGGCCCAGTATGTCGCCCATGCCTCGTCAGCCTTTGTTTCGTTGTCTATGCAGTAGAGGATATGATCATACTTGAGGGTGTAGGACAGCATCTTGTCGACAAAGCGTTGCTGGTGTATGAGAACGGCACGGTTGTCGCGTTGCTTCGGTGTAGTGAAGAAGAACGGCTGCTTGTTACTTCCAGGGTGGGAAGGATACGCACGCGCCAGGCCGGATTCCTTGTGGGAATAGTTAATGTTGTTTGCCGGATTGTAAGGATGCGGCAGCCAGTTATCGCGGGAATAGTCGAAGCGGTCCCAGACCTCGATCTGCACGATGATGCCGCGGGCATGAGTCAATTCCAGCATTCCTGCAAACCGGGTCCAGTACTCATCGTTCCAGGAGCTGAGATCATACTTGCCGTCCGGCCGTTTCTTGAACGGATATACCTCCCAGTCGTGGTCCGGCCTATCACTCATCGTATTGCGGATATAGTTGACTCCCACGGCAGCCATCTGGTCCAAGTGTTCTTCCAGGCCAGGGATCTGGAAAAGGCTGTCGTCCTTGCTTGCTCCGAGAAGAAGAACCGGGCGCCCACGGTACTGCCAGTAATATGGGTTCCGTGCGTACGGGCGCAGCGTCCTGCTGTCGGGCGCAGGTGCAGGCTTGGCGGCAACATCCTGGGCCATAGATGGAGCGCCTGCCGCGATCAGCAAGCCGGTGACGAGCCCGACAAGAATTATTAACAAGAATCGATTCAGTATCGTGTTACTCATTCTGTTTCTACTCTGTCTGGTTGGAAGCGGCCGCAGATCTACGAATCAGTGTCCATGAGGAGAATAGCGTTTGGGCATGGAGGCATCAAGGGGTGATGGCCCGCTCTCTTGGTGCTACCTGCTTTCTACGTAGCAATTCCCGGAATGAACTTGTAGACTTCGGCCGAATGATGTCTGGTCTGGCTGGAATGATGTCTTTTGGGGGCAGCGGCAGACGAGAGACACTCCCACACAGAAAGGATTCTGCCATGACTGGTGAAACCGTGTCATCGGTTTCTGAAACCGTAGTAGCCGCCGCCATCGACGCCCTCGTAGCCACCCACGGCGAGGAGAGCCGAGAGAGAGCAGCCGAAGGCGTGCGCCAGGTCGCGGACGCATGGCGCGAGCGGGACGGGGATACGGACGCATTCCGGCAATTTGTGACGGACCGCTTCGCCGCTCCCGGTCAGCGCCACGAGCTGCTCGGACGCGTGGAAGACACATGGCATCAGCTCTACGGACACCTCCACCAGATGCGGCGCATGATGGCGCGATGGCGCGACCTTGACACCTACGAGGACCCCGGCATCGACGATCTGCTCTATGCCTTCACACCCGCGCCCGATCTGGCCGAAGAACTCTATCGCTCGAAACTGGCGTTCGTCGTTCTCCTGAACTTCCCGCGCCATACAGTCGAACAGAAACTGGCAGACGGCCCATCCTGGTCCGAAGACGATTGGACCTGCGTTCGGGTGGCAGACGCCGTGCCACGACGCGTCCCCAAGTCGCTCAATGACAGGGCTAGAGAAGTACACACGGAGGCCCAGGAATTCGTCTCCAAATTCCACGTACCAGTCGACGGCACGGTGGATGCGGAGGGGCAGCACCCATTTCCTCCCGGTCGCAAACTACTGGCACACTGGCTCATCCGTGATGAGTTGCGCAGCTATTACGGCAACGCAGATGGCCTTCCTAAACAACGCCTGCTGGCCAAGGTCATGGGGCGCCACATTGACGGCACGATTCCAGTCAAGGTCATGCAGGGCGAAGCCCGGCAATGGTGTCCCTTGTCCAACCAGGTGGACGGGCACAGTCCGGACGAGCTCGTCGGCCCTCAGCGTTACGCCACATGGCGCAGCACGTATCAGTTGGCTACGGAAATGGACCCCTATTACCCCGACTACCCTCGCCACGTTGAACGCGCGTTGGAGATGAGTCTCCAAATGCCGGTCAAGCGTATCGAAGCCATCCTGCGCAACCTGCTGGCGTCGTCCGTGAGAGGTGACGTGATGGCGTACGTCAGCGAACGATTGAATCGTCCGCTCGAACCCTTCGACATCTATTTCTGCGACCTGATGCCCGCCGAACCCGCCGCGCAACTGGATGCAGCGGTCGAAGCCCGCTTCCCGACGTTCGAGGCGTTTCAGGAGAAACTGCCGCTCGTGCTGCGCGAGTTGGGTTTCCAAGACCATACGGCAGATTTCCTGGCCACACACATTCAGGTTGATCCCGTCCGGGGATACGGACACGCCAGCCCGGCAGGGCTATTCGAATATCCATCCTTGCTCCGAACCAATCGCGTCAATGGCAAAATGAACTGGGCCGGGCTGGATTGCTCCATGCATGAACTCGGACACACAATTGAACAGGTGTTCACGCTGCATCGCACGCCGCGAACCGCTTTGAAGGGCATCCCGCACTCCGCCATCAGCGAAGCCTTTGCATTCACCTTCCAGGCATTCGCCCGGGACGTGGTCGGCATGGAGCGGCCCCAGGGATTCGAGAACGCCGATATGCTGAAGGAATTCATCGGCGCAGTGGAAATCGCCGGTCCGGCGCTGGTGGACCTGCTCGCCTGGCAATGGATGTACGAGAAAGATAACTTCTCAGCCGAAGAGCTTTGCGACTTCACCGTAGCAACGGCGGATGCCGTGTGGCGAGAGTACTTCGAACCTTACTTTGGTAAAGACGAAAACCATCTCATGGGAGCCTACCAGCACATGGTCGGCGGCATGCTCTATCTGCCAAACTACGTTGTCGGCCACGTCATCGCCCACCAGATTCGCACTCACCTGCAGGGAAAACATCTCGCGACGGAAGTGGAGCGTATGTGCAGCCAGCCAAATACATCCGTCCCCCTTTGGATGCAGCAGGCGGTGGGCAGCGACGTTGATGAAATGAAGATAATTGAGGCTGTACGGAAAGTGGCGGAAGGTTTTTCATTTTGATCTTCCCCGCGAAATCCTGTTCCAGCGCTTTCCGCCAAACAGCCTTCGAAGAAGGAGATCTTTCCTCTGCTCGCAACATTCTGCGTCCCAAGCTGTTACGGGGCGGGTCGATTAGTCTTTACCCTACAAAACTGGAGTATTGGAGTAGTGGAGTGCTGGATCTTAAGAGATTAGAGTCCACGTTCCCTTTCCGACAATACTCCACAACTCCATTACTCCAAACCTGTTACGCTTGCCCACCGTACGGCGCATAGGCCATTGGACATGGGCTCCGTCAAGGGGCACTGCGGTAATTCCTCAAGAAAGGCTTTATGTGGGAGCGCCTGTGCACTATGGTGTTTGCCTGCAAAACCGAAAGGAACTGTTATGAAACATGTATGCCGCCTGGTCTTTGTTTGTGCCTCAATATCGCTGTCTGCATCTGCGTTTGCGCAGGAGGAAAAGCCGCTGCTGGCCGAAGACCTGATCCTGGCCTCTCCGAAACTCCAGGAGGATTTTCCCGTGCTGGCCATGGGCAAAAAGGGATTTCCCTGGGTTGCCTATGTTGCTTGGGATGGAACGGCGGATACGCTGAAGATCGCGCGAAAAGCGCCCAAAGGCCTGGTGCCGCTGGGGAGCCTCGCCGGCCCGGGTATAATTCATCAGCCCGCCATTGCCAACGACCGCGATAACCGGTTCTGGGTGTTCTGGTCGGAGCTGAATGAGAAGACCCTATCCTGGTCTTTGAAAGCTCGGTCGGTGGCTCCGCCGGTCATCGAGGATACCGTCGTGACCATCGACGGCGAATCCGGCAGCGCGATCTTTGCCGACGCCGGCGCCGATGTCAAGGGACGGGTCTGGGTCGTCTGGCAGTCCTATCGCGGGGCCTATTCCGACATCTACGCGAAAGTTTACGATCCCCTAAACAAGAAATGGTCCAAGGAAATCCGGGTGAGCAAGGACCCGGCCGGCGACTGGGAACCGCGCCTGGCTTTCGACAACGACGAAGACGGGGCATGGGTCGTCTTCGACCGTTCCCGCGACGGTGTGTTTAACGTGGTGTTGGCACGGATCGGGCTTGACGGGACGGTTAAGGAAACGCAGATCACCTCCTCCAAGCGTTTCCAGGGGGGCGCCACCGCAGCCGCTGCACTCGACGGCAAAGGTCTCTGGTTGGCATGGGAGTCGGGCCGGGTGGACTGGGGGAAGAATTCGCGGGGGGTCGACGGCGCCCGCGGACTGAATTGGGACAAGCGGGTGGAGATGGCTTACTACAACATTAAGAGCGGTGCCGTTACTCCCGCCAAGGATCCCACCCCGGTGCTGCGCCAGAAAGGACTGCTCAACCCAGGAGCAAAGGCAAAGGATGGAAAAAAGAAGCGTCCCGGTGGCGTCCAGGCCCTGAACCGTCCTTGTGTCATGACCGATGCTGAAGGCGCGCCCTGGTTGTGTGTGCGTCGGTACATCGGAACGAGCTGGGAGCTCGCCCTGCTTCGCTACGATGTGGAAACAAAGGCCTGGTCCGAGCCTGTGCCGGTACCGAAAAGCCGCTACGGCCAGGACCGGCGCGTATCCTGGGCCCGGGATGCGGAAGGGAGCATGTGGTTGTGCCGCCCCTCCGACCTGCGCACGAGCAAGCGGCCATTGATGTGCGGCATCTACCTGTCCCGCCTGGACCCCGCCTCCCCCATGCCCACGGCCGCGGACGTAAAGCCCATGAGGGTTCTGCCGCCGCCCAAACCAAAGTGGGGCGACGACACCCCGGAACGGACCCGTGCCGACCGCCACGAGTGGACCATCAACGGCAAAACGTACACCCTCTACTGGGGCGACTTTCACCGTCATACCGATATCTCCAACTGCCGCACCGCGCATGACGGAAGCGTGGTGGACCAGTTCCGGTACGCGGTGGACATAGGCAAACTCGATTTCCTGGGCACCTCCGACCATACCGACATAGCCGACATGTACGGCCCTTACGAGTGGTGGCACAGCCAGAAACTGCAGGATCTCTTTCTTCTGCCGGGGTTCTTCCAGTCCTTTTACGTGTATGAGAGGGAACAGCGCTGGCCCTGGGGGCACCGTAACGTGGTATTCACCGAACGGGGCGGACCCATGGTGTATATTCAGCGGGCCCGGTACAAGAAATCGCCGTGGAGCAAACTGTATCCTCTCGAGGGCACGGAAGGCGAAATCTCTCCGCGCGAACTGTGGGACGCGCTGAAAGCACATGGCAAGGAAGTCACGGTCATCAGTCACACCGGCGCCACCGGGATGGGCACTGACTGGGACAAGTACGAGTCGATCGACAACGCGGTGGAGAACCTGGTGGAAATCTACCAGGGCGCGCGCGTAAGTTATGAAGGATTGAACACGCCACAACCCACTGTTGGCTTCCCAAAGGACGGGGCACTCAAACCCGATGCCCACGGGTCGGTAAAGACCGGCAAGGATTTCGGAAAGCACAACAACGGGGTCTACCAGCGCGCATTGAAAAACGAATACCGCCTGGGGGTTTTCGCCAATTCCGACCACATCTCCACCCACACCACTTTTGGGGGCGCGTATGCAGAGTCGTTTACCCGGACAGGCATTATGGAGGCGCTCAATGCCCGGCGGACGATTGCCGCCACCGACAAGATCTTCGTGCATTATACCTGCAACGGGCACCTGCTGGGCACAATCTTCGATACCAGCGACAAACCGGAACTTTCCATAGCGGTTAAGGGTACGGCACCCCTGGTCCGCGTAACCATCGTGCGCAACGAGACAGATTACAAAATATTCGACCCCGCCGGAAAATCAGAGTGGCAGTCGTCATTCACTGATCCGGACCCAATCGAAGGTGAAAACCGGTATTATCTGCGGATCGAACAGAATGACGGCAACATGGCCTGGGCTTCGCCCGTCTGGGCCACGTATAAGCCATAGGCTGAAGTGAGTCGGCTTGACTGGATCGTATACAGGTAGGCATCAGTGGGGATCCCGGGTGGATACCGGATACCGCATGCACCTGCCGGCTGGCCTTGTTTTGAGCTTTGTTTTGAGCTTTGTCCCCCTCCTCCCAGCCTGGTCCCACACCGGCAAATCCGGCGTCCGAATCGACCAGGAGGTGCGTATTGAGCTGGGAAAAGAACAACTCGTTCTCCACTACGCCCTCACCCTGAATCGTCCCGCGGCCTACCGCGAGGTAATGAAGATTGACGAGGATCAGAATGGGATCATGTCCGACACCGAGCAAGAGTCCTACTTCAGGCTCCTGCACGAACGTCTGCTCCAGGGCCTTGAACTTCGTATGAATGGACAGGAAATGCCCCTGGCCCCTGAAGGGGAGGTGATGCTGGAGATGCCGTTCACCAAGCGGTACCGCTACGCCGTGCCGGCTCCCGAAATGAGCAAGGATGGTGTCTCGATTGCATTCTACAATGAGAATTACCTCGACTTCGCCGGTAACGTTACCGTGGGTATCGATCCCGGCGATCGCTTCGACGTGGAGTACATCTTGACCCCAAGCTATGCAGACGCCGGGCGGGTCTACGCCGGTCCCGAACAAGACCTGCATGAGCGTGAGGTAGCAGCCCGCTACCGGCCGGGCTCGGGCGAGCAGACCCAGAACGAATTGGCGATGACAGGGGGACAGGGCGGGGCCCCCGGGTTCCCTGGCGCGGGGCAGGTACATCCGCTGCTGCTGCTCCTGGTGACCGGCCTGTTGCTTGTGGGTCCGGCCGCATTTCTTGTGGGACGCTACCTCGGGGCCTCCGTCCCTGCCTGTGCCGTGACAGCATTGCTCCTGCTCGCGGCCGGCTCCTGGGGCAGCTTGGTGGCCAGAGAACGCCTGAGAGTAGGCTCCCCGGTGGCCTTGCCTTCGGGAATGGAGGCTGAGCGGGTCTTTCATCACCTTCACCAGAACATTTACGATGCCTTTCAGCATGGGAACGAGAGCGATATGTACGATGTGCTCGCGGTCAGTCTTGAAGGTGACCTGCTCGATGAAATCTACAACGAGGTCTACCAGGCCAAGGTGGTAGGGGCCGGCGGCACCACGTCATTCGACATCCACCGCGTGAAACCGTTGGACAGTGCCGTACTTCCGTCGTATGACATGGAAAACGCCTTCCGGGTTCGCCACAGCTGGCGGGTGTACGGAACTGTCTCGCACTACCGGCACAAGCACACCCGGATCAACGAGTACGAGGCGATTTACACCGTGGCTGCACGGCCAGCGGGTTGGCGCATCGTGGACGTGCGGATTCACCAGCAGAACCGCGTGACGCCGGAAGCTATTTGATCACCACGAAACACATGAAAACCATAAGACAGACCAGCTTGGGAAAACGACAGTGATTGAACTGAAGGACATTGAATTTCATTACAGAGAAGGGCCGTTTTCCCTGCGCGTACCGGCTCTGACGATCGAACGCGGAGAGCAGGTGGCGGTGATTGGGCCCAGCGGGTCCGGGAAGACCTCCCTGCTTAACCTGATCGCCGGTGTCCTTGTGCCGGATGCCGGGGAGGTCCGGGTCGGCGATAACGTGCTCAGCCGAATGGACGATGCCCAGCGGCGGGCCTTTCGCATTGCCCGGGTAGGCATGGTCTTTCAGGAGTTCGAGCTGCTGGAATACCTGCAGGTGTGGGACAACATGCTTCTGCCATACCGGATTCATCCCGCGTTAAGACTCGATGAGGAGACCCGGCAGTCCATCCGCACGCTGGCCGAACGGGTGGGGGTAGGCAATTTCCTGCACCGTTTTCCCCGTAGGCTCTCCCAGGGCGAGCGTCAGAGGGTGGCCATCTGCCGGGCACTCGGAACCCGGCCGGACCTGATCCTGGCCGACGAACCCACCGGCAACCTGGATCCCGCCACCAGCCAGACCATCGTGGATCTGCTGCTCGAACAGGCTGAACACCGGGAGGCCACGGTACTCATGGTTACTCATGACCACGGTCTCCTGGATCGGTTTCAGCGGGTGGTTGATCTGAAGGACTTTCCTGAACTAGACATGGAGGGCGGCCCATGAGAGATGCTTTCCGGCTCGCACTGGCCTACATGCGCTACTACATTTTCCGCACGCTGATCCTGGTGGTTTGCATCACCATTGCCCTGCTCCTTCCCGCGGCGGTGAATGTGCTGGTGAAATATTACAACCGGGTGATGATCGTCCGCGCTGAAACCACCCCGCTGATCCTGGGCGCACCTGGCAGCCCGGGAGACCTGGTTATGAACACCCTCTATTTCAAGGGCCGGGTAGACCGCCGTCTCAGCGCGGTGGAGCTTAAAGCCGCCAAGGACGCCGGGCTGGTGACGGTAATCCCCCTGCATGTGGGCTACACCGCGCAGAAGGTGCCGATCATCGGCACTTCGCTGGACTACTTCGCCTTCCGCAACCTGCGTGCAGCCGCGGGAACACTGCCGCAGGTGCTGGGCGACGTGGTGCTCGGCGCTGCCGCCGCGCGCAATCTGGGCATGCGCACCGGGGACCGCCTGCTGTCCGACCAGGAGAAACTCTACGACATCAGTTCCACCTACCCGCTGCGCATGAAGGTGACGGGTGTGTTGGCGGACAGCCAATCTCCTGACGACCATGCCGTGTTCGTGGACCTGAAAACCGCCTGGGTGATCGAGGGCATCGGGCACGGGCACCAGGCCGCCGAAACAGTGAAGGACCCGGATCTCATGATTCAGGCCATCGGCCACAACCTGGTGATGAGTGGAGCGGTAGTGGAATACAACGAAATTACCGGGGACAACATCGACAGCTACCACTTTCATGGTGATCCGAATAGCTTTCCCGTGTCCGCCATGATCTGTGTACCACCCGACGCAAAGTCCGGCACGATCTTCAAGGCCCGCTATTTCCAGAATGAATCCGTGCAGGCCGTGGTGCCGGCCCGGGTGGTGGGGGAACTGATGGACATCGTTTTCCGGGTGAAACAGTTTTTTGACGCCAACTTCATCATGGTCCTCGTGTCCACGTCTCTCTTCCTGGTGCTGGTAATCCTGCTCACGGTGCGGATCCGTCGCCGGGAGTTCGAAACCCTGTTCAAGATCGGGTGCGCCCGATCTACCGTGGCCGCGATCCAGGTGGCCGAGCTGGTCCTGATCCTGGCAGTGAGCCTGGTATTAGCCGTAGGACTGCTGGGCGGCCTGTTCTGGTACGTGGTCCACGTCAGAATGCTGCTTACGGGATGAATGGGCAGACAAGCCCGCACCGACTTACCTGGCAGCCCCGGGAATCTTGAGCACCCATGCATGCCGACATGGCAGTTTGTCGATGGTCAGCTGCGGGACCGCGATATGTAACGCATCGCCCTTCATTTCCCAGCCAATCCTCTCATCGCGTCCCAGCATGGTAATCTCGGCTCCCTTTGCCGGCTTTGGCGTGTTCAGAACCAGGGGATCACCGGGCCATTTCATGCATATAGCGTACAGATCATCGCCTTTCACGGTGTAGCGAACGTCCCCCTCGCTTGTCGTCTTGTGGCGCGTTGTGCCGTAGATGGCTTCCCCGTTTACTTTCAGCCATTTGCCCATTTCAAGAAGCCGATCCTGCATGATTACTGGAATTCTGCCATCCCCTGTAGGGCCTATATCGAGAAGGAGATTCCCCCCATTCATCGCGCATGATGTCAGAAGGCCGATAAGCGATTTGACGCTTCTGTAGTCGGTGGCGTTCTCGTTGCGATTGTATCCGTAGCTGCGACCCATGCCCTGGTCTTCCTGCCATGGATGGTCCCCCCACCCTTTTGCGCCGCCGTATTCACTCTCAAAAATGTCGCCATGTTTGCCGCGGGTCTTGCCCCATCGGTCATTAACAACCACGTAGTCCTTCACGAGTGATTCATTATACAGCCATGCCGCAAGTTCTTCACTATGCCATGTCTTGTAGTCCGCATGCCATTCGCCGTCGAGGAAGATGAATGAAGGCTGATACTTCGTTACGACCTCCTTGAATTTCGGGTGCATCCATTCGACTGCGAACTGCTCCTTCTTGTCGGCCACCCACAGCGGGTGAAACCACTCCATCAAAGAGTAGTATATGCCAAAAGTGACGTTCTTCTTCTCAAGTGCTGTCTTCAGCTCTGCGGTAACATCGCGTTTGGGACCTGTGACCACTGAGTTCCAGTCATCCGTGTTGATAGTCTTGGCGTACTTGGTAGGCCACATGGCAAATCCATCGTGGTAGTTAACGGTGAACGACACGTACTTCGCTCCAGATTTCGCGACAATGTCGGCCCAGAAATCCGCGTCAAAGAGTTCGGCTTTCATCATGGGCGCGAACTGCTCGTACTCGAAACCTTCTCCGTAGTTCTCAAGATGGAACTTATGGGTTCCGTCCTTCGTGTTCTTCGAGCGCTTCCAATACCATTCGGCGTAACCCTTCGGCACCCATGACGGCACCGAGTAGGGGCCCCACACGATGAATATGCCGAACTTTGCCTCGTTGAACCATTCCGGCAGGGGCCGCGTGTCGATAGATTCCCAGTTCGGTTCGTACTTCTTCCCCGCGTCGGCCTGAGCAAAGCCGTCAAGGCCTGCGAAGACGAGCAGAGACAGGGCAAGTACTACTGCAATTGTGTGACGATTCATCATTGGATCTCTCCTTCTTACGTACGTCCCAATCTGCATTGGGACCATGGTCCGATTGCAAATCAGACCTACTCCCGCCTACTCCCCTTCCAGAACAGCCTTCGCATGACGCGCATACAATCCGCGCAGGTCCCGGGCGTATTCTGTGAGTATCTTCTCACCGAGGCCGTTGTGATCGCCACAGCGGTAGAGTGCCCTTGCCAGTACAAGCTCACGCAGGGATTTCTGGCGAGTTGAGTTATCTGTCCTGCTTTCAGGCGAGCGCTCGATTGTATCATGGATTTCCGTGAACGCATGTCCCATCACGCCGTCTTGCTGCAGAAACTCCGCCAGCGGTTTCGCCGCCCTCGTATCCCTGGAGATTTCCAGGGACATGGCCACTGCACGACAATGAGAGAACTCGCTACCGGCGGTTAGCTGCCTGAGTTTGGTGATCACGACATCAACGCCACGTTTATCACCGGTGCGGCCCAGGGCAATAACCAGGTTGTCCAATGGACTGGTCGTGGCTCCGTACTGGCCCATGCCCTTGAAATTCCATCCCTTGTCCCACTTCGCTTTTTCAACGGCGTCGACCAGCGTCCCGGCGCCCGTGCCGTCACGCAGCATTCCGAGCACGTGCGCGTAACGCAGCTTGGCTTCCTTGCTGTCAGCCTTCTGCCAGGCCTTCTGCAGCTCGGGCATGGCCGTCTCCGGATCAGTCAGGATCAAGGAAATACCCTTGTAGTTATCAGCTATGTTCTTCACCGCGGTCTGCATCTTCTCCGGACCAATCGGATAGGAGTCCTCGGCCGTCAGCATGCCCGCGGGAATGATTCCTTTCTCGACCAGGTGTTTTTGGAGCTCTTTAATGTTGATCTTGCGAACAGTCGTGCCGGATTCCGCCGCCATGGCCGCGGCTTTCCCGGCGGCATAACCCTGGTTCTGCACGTCCGGCTGCATACGCAGCACCGGCATGGCGTCGCCGTGCGCACTGATTCCAAGGCCGGTCACGAGGATGCCGTCATAATCCTTTGGCATCAGGGCCCGGTACGGAATATTGCCGGTAAGCCCCGCCCTGTCGGGGGGTGTTACCATGAAAAGCGTGTGGCTGGAGAATCCATGGTTGTCGAAGTTGCTCTTGGCGACGGTCACGACGTCCGGGTAAGTGCGTTTATTGATGATGTCCATGGGCGTGATCATGACGTCACCGATAATGCGGCGGCGGGCACGCGTATTAATCAACTGACCCAGGTCAAAGGCATTGGCATACTTCTTCTTGCCGACCACGAACATACGCCACATATCAAGAACGTCATCGTCGTCACTGAATGTCCAATCCGTATTCCAATAGCTCTGACCCGGCGTCATGCGTGGCAGACCGGTTCCCTGAACGGAAATGTGGTCACCGCCGATTTCCTGGCACGGCAACCCCGCACATGCAGGTATGACCGCATTGCCCGTTGAATCGATCACCGTGTTGGCCAGAACCACGCCGCGCCCATGCGGCGTGGCCACGAGCACACCTACAAACTGCTTACTGCGGACAACAGATCCGCAGCCCAGGGTCTGGAACCAGACATCTCCGCCGGCTTTGACGATCTCGCTGCGGAACCACTCCATCTTCTTCTCGATGTTCCAATTCTTGCCAGTGCCGACCCCCTTGTCGATCTCCGCAGTAAACCCGACCCTATTCCCATGGTAGTAGTTGGATATCCTTCCGAGCGTACCGACTCCACCCAATCCGTGGAGATACTCAAGCACCAGCGTCCTGGCACCGCCACGCGCGGCACCGATACCCGCCGGCGCCCCGCCTGTACCACCACCTACAACCACAACATCGTACCTGGCAATTACAGGAACACCGCGGGCTGGACTCTTGACGGTCTGCTGACCCGAAGAATCGGCCATGCTCCGAATCCCGTTAAGCATTTCGCCAACTTCACCAGACGTTGCTGACGGGGCTTTCCCGGCACTGACAGAGAGCCCCCCGACCGGCCCGGTCTTCCTTATCGAGGCAGCCTTGGCCGCCTCAGCGCCCACGCGTGCCCCGAGGGCGATACCGTTAAGGGGACGCATCAACTGCCATGCCGCTTCTCGCGAGATACTGGCGCAACCGCCAAGAACGTAGATACCGTCCAGACCGGCAGGCCGCAGAGCATCCAGATCTATCCCTGCGGCGCCGGGCCATGGGCCTGCCTGCTGCCCGCGACTTCTAAGCGGATCCGGAGGAACCTGAAAGAGCATCTCGGCAGCCCCCACCTGACCCTCCTGCCAGGTCATGTTGCGGGCTTGCTGATCGGCCCTGGCGAAAGACGCCCAGGAACCGTCCTTCATGGGGAGTTTGAGCCTGTACTCATTGATTTGATAGGACTGATCCTTTTGCCTTCCCCCACTTCCCCTGACTACAACCCTGTGGCCCGTCTCCCGGGCTCCTTCACTTGGTGTGCCCCCGACAACCATTCGGCTGAACTCTTGTTTTCCAGCCGGGTACGGGGCAAACTCCGCACCGGCAAGTCGCGCGGCAATTGCACGGTCCGTGGCATCAATGATAACCTTTGCGCGAACGGCCTGTCGCCCTGACCGGTTCGCCATAACAATGCCGGCCAGCTTTCCGCCCTTGTCGCGAAGAAGATCCGTCACGTAACAGCCATATAGGAAATCAACCTTCGCGGCCAGCAGCGCCTCATCCAGTGCAGTTTTGACCTGCATGGGTGGCACAGCAAAGTGCGTGAGTTTGGGCAGGACGGGTTTCGGATCGGGGGACCTCACAATGAGCTCGCCCAGCAGAATCCGTTCTGATCCTACAGTCCTCGTAACGGTTAGCCGAACATACCTGGCGATTGCCTTCGCCGTCGCAGACAAGGGAACCGCAATGTCGCCGGCGGCTGAGGTCTTGGGATTCGCAACCCGGGCAAGTTGCGACCACGACGTCTTATCTGCACTCGTCTCTATCACCACGTCGCGGACATCAAAGTCCTCAACTCGCTGGTAGGCCACGAGCTGCACGCCTGACAGCTCCGTTACTTTACCGAGGTCGGCGACAATTGTGACATCACCGTCATACTGAACGCTCTCCGTCGCAGCTGAACCATAACGGCCGTCGGTAAGCCGTGACGGCGTGGAAGTATCCGGGTGCTTGGAGGCCGAGGGAATGCTTGCACTGTAGGAGAAAGGCACCCCGTTCTTGAATAACGGGATGAGGGAACCCGCCCTTGACTCGCTGAAGATCGCGTGCCCAAGGTCAGTTGTGGGAGTTTCGTCTCCTTCCAGCCACAGGCGGTAGGTTGCGCACATGTCCTCGCCGAGATACGGACGCGGAGCCGCCAGAAAGACCTTGGCCCCCTTCTCAGCCGCAGCCACCGCCGCGGCTACGCCCCTGGTGGTTCCACCAACCACCACAACATCAACATCATAGACCAGCGGTATGTCCCTGGCTGATTCTGTAACGGTTTGCGAGTGAGCAGAACAGCACAGGGTTGCGGATGCCATCGCGGTAATAATCAGATACCTGGTGAGCATCATCTAATCGCCTTTCTCTTCAGATGTTTTGATAGGTTCACACATCAACCATCAACCATCAACCATTAACCATAGGACTTCCAGCTAACAGCGGGAAGTCGCATCACATCTATCATCTTGAACTGGCCACACTGCATTACTATAATCCCACCCATGAACACAAAACTTGTGATTATCCCGACTTATGATGAAAAGGAGAACGTTGGACTCGTATCGGAGGCTATCTTTGACGTGAGTCCTCGTTCAGATCTTCTTTTCGTTGATGATAATTCGCCGGATGGAACGGGCAAGGTTCTTGACGAAATGGCGGCCAAAGACGACCGCCTCCATGTTATGCACAGGCAGGAGAAGAATGGTCTGGGCCGTGCATATATAGCCGGGTTCGAATGGGCTCTCGAAAGAAAGTACGAATTCATCATAGGGATGGACGCCGATTTCTCTCATGACCCTGCTGAAATCCCCAACATGATAGAAGCCGTCAAGAATGCCGACCTGGTAGTGGGATCACGTTACGTGGACGGCATACGAATCACCAACTGGCCTCTCAGCCGCCTTCTCCTCAGCAAGACCGCTGCCACTTACGTACGGACAATAACAGGCATTCCGGTAGCGGATCCGACAAGCGGCTTTCGATGTTATCGCCGCGAGGTCCTGGAGGCGCTGGATCTGGACCAGATCATCTCCAACGGGTATTCATTTCTTGTTGAGATGGCACACACATCCTGGATAAAGGGATTCCGCATTGTTGAAATACCCATCACGTTTGAAGACCGCCGGGCAGGCTACTCTAAGATGGACATGAAGGTTTTCAGGGAGTCCCTCTGCATGGTATGGCGGCTCGCCTTCCGATGTGGATTTCGAAGAACCCCGGCATCCAGACCATCGCAATCGTGAAAGAACTCATCCCTATAATTCGATCGCTGAGAGTCAACCAATGGACGAAGAACGCCGTTGTCCTGGCAGCATTTTTCTTCGCATTCTGGGACCCGGGACAATCGACGGAATTCGTTGGGAGCCTTTTACGTGTAATCCCGGCAGCCATCGTTTTTTGCCTGGTTTCCAGCGGCATCTACCTGCTCAACGATATAAGGGATCGTGATGCGGACCGCGCTCATCCGTTCAAAAAAAACCGTCCGATTGCGTCCGGCGAACTGTCCGTGCCCACGGCATGCTGTGTCCTCGCCGGGCTCCTGGTTGTTGGGTGTGCAGGGGCCTGGTGCCTGGCACCACAGTTTTTCTGCGTGGTCGCAGGATACATTGCCCTGCAGGTTGTCTATAGCTTTGGGCTCAAGCGGGTGGCACTGATAGATGTCATGGTTATTTCCTCCGGCTTTGTTCTTCGTGCCATTGCGGGAGCGGTGGTTCTCCATGTACAAATATCTGAATGGTTACTTCTGTGCACATTCTTCCTGGCCATCTTTCTTGCCTTGTGCAAGCGGAGACACGAAAAAGTCCTGCTGAATGACCTGGCCAAAGATCATCGCGCAAGCCTCGAATCATACGACGAGAAGCTGACCGATCTGCTTATTGCCATCATCAGCGCCGTGACGATAGTCTGCTACTCCATGTATACGTTGTCACCCACAACGGTAGAGAAATTTGGAACAAGCACGCTTGGATTCACCATTCCATTCGTCGTGTTCGGCGTATTCCGCTATCTTGACCTGGCATACCGTCACGGCAAAGCAGGCCGCCCTGAGAAAGTACTTCTCACTGACATTCCGATTCTCATCAACCTGGTACTCTACGGCATAACCGCGGTAGTTATATTCGTCCTGGGTGCTGATCACTAAAACCCCGACTTGATACTTAGCGAGTCTCATGATATCTCTTCAACCTTCGCCATGAATATTGAGCCGGAAGATATACAGATCACCGAAGTGGACACTGGGATAGGGCGCAAGTTCTTTCGCAGGCTGGATTGGAGCGCCTTCTGGGGAGCTTTCATTCTATCCTTCGTAGTGTACTGCTACACGCTTGCGCCAACAGTAACTCTTGAAGACGCGGGCGAGTTGGCCACCGCCGGCGATGCCCTTGGTGTACCGCATCCCCCCGGATATCCCATCTGGACCATGCTGGCCTGGGTATTCACACGTGTGTTCAGGTTCGTGCAGTTTCGCGGACAACCCAATCCTGCATGGAGCATTGGACTCCTGTCGGCGGTCTTTGGAGCCCTGGCTTCTGGTGTAACCGCGCTCCTGGTGTGCCGGTCCGGATCTGATATGCTTCGCCGCTCTCGTCATGGCTCTGATAGCCTTGATCCGAAGATAGAATCTGCCATCTGCTGGATAAGCGGAGTCTCTGCCAGCCTTCTGTTTGCATTCAGTCCGATAATGTGGTCGCAATCCGTTATTATCGAGGTATACAGCCTGAATGCCTTCTTCCTCGCTCTCATTTTCCTGTTTGTCTATTGGTGGATGGAGAAACCGACCAATCATCTGCTCTATGTCACGGCCTTCGTTTTCGGCCTTGGACTAACGAACTACCAGGTTCTTCTTCTCGCAGCGCTGGCGTTGGGAGTAGCCATGATGTTGCGGAATGTTGCGCTTTTCCGGGACTTTGTGATAGTAGGTATACTCTTTGGCATAACGGTCACCATTATGAAGCTCGGAAGCATGAATCCTCAGCCGGGATTCCCAAAACTCCCCCCCCTGAACCCGTCGAAATACGGAACCGCGCTAATAGAGCCGAGCAAATATATCCTTCTTATCACCTCGGTGACATTTGTAATTGCCATGTGCATGGTCACCGAGTTCATGCGCAAGACCAAGGAGTGGCCGCTAGTTCCACTGGCCCTGACCGGACTGGGCGTGCTGGTGGTACTCCTGCTGCTGGCCAGTGTCCCCACAGCCACTCCCATTCCAGAGGTGGCGAACAAGGAGACGTTCAGTTGGGCCAAGTACATACTCGGGTTCCTTGGAGCCATGATTGTTCTTGGTGCTCTATGCTTCACTCTTCCCAAGGGCAGGATGGTGGGTGTGGCGTTTATCACCATAGAACTGGTGCTGGCGGTATTGCTCAAGAAGGGCGCACTACTGGGACTCGTACATCCTTCAGCCCACTGGTTCCACTTCTACATTCTGCTGAACTTCGTCTTTCTTGGGTTGGCATTCTTCTATTTGCCCCATGGACGGACCATAGCACTGACATTCCTGTTCACCGAACTCGGCGTGGCTTTCTATGGCTATATGCCCATTGTATCAGAACTGCGCAACCCGCCGATGAACTGGGCGTATCCGCGCACATGGCAGGGATTCAAACATGCAATCACCCGCGGCCAGTACGAGAAACTTGCGCCGTCCGACGCGTTTTCCATGTACTTCGTCCGCCAGATTGGTGCGTATCTTACCGACTTGAGAAAGCAGTTCACCATTCCATGCGTTCTCCTGGGATTCCTGCCATTCACCATATGGCGGGTCCGCATTGGAGAAAGGCGATTCAAGGCCGTGTATGCCGCTATTGGACTCTCGATTCTTGCAAGTGTTTTCGTAATCCTCGAAAAACTGTTTCCCGGAACGGCGCTTCTTTCGACCCTTATCAAGATCCCTATTGCGATCGTCATCGCATTTCTGGGGATCGGTGGAATTGCCATCCTCGTAAATATCAACGCCGAACTGATTCACCGCCTGACAACCGACACCAGGGCCACGCTTTCTGAGAAGCTGATGACTGCGCTCGTCCTAATGGGAGAGTTGGCCGCCCTGCTGTTGTTCCTTGTTATTATTGGCAGCAAGCTTGGGGCGATAACGGCACCTCCACCAGGCGACGCAGCCATGACTGCCGCACAGCTTCGCGAGATGATAAAGCAGTGCCTGGGCGTCATCGCAATGATCATCGCGCCCATCGCCGGGATTCTTGGAGTCGTGTTTGCCATGCGAAGCAGGATCAAGCTGCGCATGGACATTGACATAGACTCCCAGAAGTGGATTGTCGCTACCCTCCTGGGCTTTCTGACAATGAGCATAATCCTCATCAACCTGGCTAACCTGAAGATGGACATTCAGGACACTTTTATTCAGCGGGTGAAATTCATCTCGTCTCATGCGCTGTATGTATTATGGATCGGTTACGGGCTCGTATTCGGGCTTGCACTGGTGAACAAGATCTTCAGAAATTCTCGGACGCTGCAGTATCTGAGCCTCGGGGTCGCCGCGTTGCTCCCGCTGATTCCTCTGCAGCAAAACGGCTACAACAAGGAACTCCTGCGAACATACGGTGGCGCGGAACAAAACGGGCACGACTTCGGCTGGCAGTTCGGCAATTACCAACTGAGAGGGGCAGACGCAATTCTCGAAGAGCTATCTCCGGACGAGGAGCCTCTGCCTAACCCCAACTTCCCCCCGGAAATGACCCGTGACGCGATCTTCTACGGAGGAACAGATCCTGGTCGATTCGTGCCAACCTACATGATATACGGAGCCCAGGTACGTCCTGACGTCTACCTTATTACCCAAAACGCACTGGCCGACAATACTTACATGAGCGTGATGAGGGACCTGTATGGTGACCAGATATGGATCCCCGCCCAGCACGACAGTGCAAAGGCTTTCCAACGCTACGTTGACGAAGTTAACCGCGGTGTGCGCCCTAAGAACGCCGATCTGAAGATAGAAAACGGCAGGGTACAGGTCAGTGGCGCACTGGGCGTGATGGAGATCAACGGCATCCTCGCTCAGATGATTTTCGAGCAATGCAACTACAAGCATGACTTCTATGTAGAGGAAAGCTACGTCATCCGCTGGATGTACCCGTACCTGACACCGCATGGTCTCATAATGAAGATCAACGACAGCAAGACAGGCATCTCCGGGATCAACACCCGGGACGACCAGGACTTCTGGGATTGGTACACGCGACGCTTGGTCGGCAACAGGAAGTTTACAAGGGATATCGTGGCAAGAAAGTCATTCTCAAAGCTTCGCAGTGCTATAGGCGGCCTTTACGGAAGCAGGATGAAGCTCGCCGATGCGGAAAGGGCCTACCACCAGGCTCGAATACTGTATCCGCTGAGCCCGGAAGCCAACTTCAGGCTTGTGCAGGAGATCCTGATGCGACAGGGCCGCTTCGAAGAAGCAAGAGACATCATGACCGATTTCTCGGAGCAGGATCCTGCTAATACCAAGGTCAAACAATTCCTCAAACATCTGGACAAGATCAAGGACCTGGCCGGGCGCATTAAGGAACTCGAGGCGAAACGCAACAAAGGCAAAATAGACATCAAGTCCGCCATCCGGCTGGTTGATCTCTATCGCCAGGCGCAGAGAAAAGGTCACTTTCTCCAGATGGCAAAGAACATCCTCGCCACCAAGAACATGCTTCCACAGTTCTACGTCGAACTTGCGGCCGTGCTTCTGAAGGGCAAGGAGTTCAAGCTGATGGACGAGGCGTTGCAGGGATTCATGAAAAAGCCGCCCCCCAACACTCCGCCACAGATGTACCTGAGTATAGCCAAGATGTACGCCCAGGCTCAGAAACCGGATAAGATGAGCTCGGTGCTTGCAGTTTACCTCAAGATGAGACCGTCCGACTGGAGAGCATGGCTTGACCAGGGCAGCCTGCAGGTGGCCATGCGCAACAACGACAAGGCTATCGACTGCCTTGAGACAGCGCTGAGAGCCGGCGGCGACGAGGCATTGAAGGTTATACAGTCAGACAAGAGGTTCGCATCCATACGCAACAAGGCCATAGAGCGCAGCCGTAAACGGCTGATAGGAATCCCGGGCGCCCCGGCCCCCGGACCCCGGCCCATTCCCGGCATTCCACAATAGGCCACCGGCTTGACACCTTCGGCGAATAGCCCCCGCATCAAACATCAACCATTATGAGCTCTCGTCTGGAGCCCGGCGGCCTGCCCTACATAGCCTCGGCGAAGTAGGGCAGTCCGCAGCGCTCCAGGAGTTTCGCGCGAAGCTCTTGACTATGTGCGCTGACAGTGCAACTCCATCCCCCTACCCCCTGTCGAGAAACCCGTAAGCAAGAATACTCAGGCCGAAAATCGCCGCGGTTTCTACTCTGAGCACTCTTGGCCCGAAACTCACGCTTTCCGCACCCCTGGTAAGGGCCAGCTCGATCTCATTATTGCTCCAGTCACCTTCCGGGCCCACGAGAAGGCCGATTCGGCGGAGATTCCTGGCGCTTGCTTCCTCGAGGACCTCGTGAAGCGGCCTGGTTCCTGCTCCCAGGTGACCAAGGAGGACCAGGTCGAGTGCCGCCTCTGCATCGAGAGCTTCCTCCAGGTTGCACACCGGTCGAACTTCCGGAATCCACCTGGTCCCGCATTGCCTGGCGGCGTTCACGGCGATACGTTGCCAGCGCTCACGCTTATCGGCGCGGTGCTTACTGTCGAGCCGCAGAACGGCGTGCTCGGAGACAACCGGAACGATCGTGGTAGCGCCAAGCTCCGTGGCCTTCTCGACTATCAACTCGGTACGTTTGCCTTTCGGCAATGCCTGGATCAGTACAAGGGACACTTCCGGAGGTGGCGTGTTCTCGACGCTGATTATGGACAGGGAGGTCCCGGTCCCGGATATCTTCTCTATTCTTGCAGTCGCCTCTCTGCCCCGGCCATCGAAAACGGAGACAACATCACCCTCAGCCGCGCGTATGACCTTGGTAAGGTGGTGATGCTCTTCGGGCGCCAGGGAGACATCGGACGATGTCCATCCGCCTGGATCTACAAAACACCTGTGCATAAGGCAGCTTTCAGGAAGCGACAGAAATCATTCTATCCTACTTCTTCTTCATGGCATCACGGCGGCCGAAGAAGTCTTCCACCCGTTGACGAAACTTCATGCCATCCGGGTAGTTGTCATCCTTCCTCTTTGCGTCAAACTCCTTGAGAAGTTTCTTTTGCGAGGAACTGAGTTTGACCGGCACTTCCGCAACTACTTTCACGTGGAGATCCCCTCTTCCGTATCCTTCCACGTTCTCCACTCCCTTGCCGCGAAGGCGGAACACCTTCCCCGACGGGGTCCCAGGCGCCAGTTTCAGTTTCGCGTAACCATCCACGGTCGGCACCTTGATTTCCCCTCCAACTGCGGCAGTCTCAAAAGGCACTGGAACCTGGCAGTACAGGTCGTCGCCACGGCGCTCAAAGAGATCGTGCTTCCGTACGTGAATCACAACATAGAGATCGCCGGACGGACCACCGCGTACACCCCCTTCGCCTCTTCCGCCAAGCCTCAGCCGCGAACCGGTTTCAACCCCCCTGGGAATCTTCAAGGTCAGACGCTTCCGTGTCTTGCACCGTCCGGAGCCATCACATTTTTTGCAGGGCTTCTTGATGATTGTCCCGGAGCCGCCGCATATCGGACATCCCTGGCGAACCTGGAAGAACCCGCCACCCGAAACCACCGTCCCCCTACCCGCGCAGTGCTGACAGGTTTCGCGCTTGCTGCCGGCCGCTACTCCCGAACCGCTGCACTTCTCGCATTCCACTGAAACGGGAAAAGCAATCTCCCTTTCCGAACCAAATGCCGCTTCCTCGAGATCGACCTCTATGTCGAACCGAAGATCCTGGCCTCTCTGGGGGCCTGTTCTCTGCGAACGGCGTCTGCCGCCTCCGAAGAAATCGTCGAAAATGCCTCCGCCGTCTCCAAAAATGCTCCCCAGGATGTCCTGCAGGTCGGCGCCATGGGTGAAGTCCCTCGAGAAATCAAAACCACCGGGTCCGAATGTTGATTTCAGGCCGTCATGGCCGAACTGATCGTACTTCTGCCTTTTACCCGCGTCGCTGAGAACTTCGTAGGCTTCCGATATCTCCTTGAACTTCTGCTCGGATGCGGTATCGCCCTGGTTTTTGTCTGGGTGATACTTCATGGCCATCTTGCGGTAGGCCTTCTTTATTTCGTCGGCCGAGGCCGTACGACTGACACCCAGGGATTCGTAATAATCAGGTTTTGCAGCCACCGGTTACACCCGCTCCTTCTCTTCGGCATTGGTCGATTCCACTGAATCAGCGGCATCCGTTACCGGTGCGGTGCAGGGCTCCGGGGAACCGCTGGAAACCACAACCTGTGAAGCACGCAGCATCTTCTCACGCAGCATGTAACCTTTTCGCGTCTGCGCGATAATCTTGTTCTCTTCCACATCTTCCGAAGCCAGGTGAGATACTGCCTCATGCAAGTTGGGATCAAAGACCTCGCCATCCGCCTCGATCGGGGCAAGGCCGAACTTCTGCATTGCGGAAGCCATCTGGTTGCGCACCAGCCTGAAGCCCTCGGTGAATGCATCCGGGGCATCGTGATCTGTCGCCGCCTCAAGAGCCAGGTCCATGTGGTCCAGCACCGGAAGCAGCTCACCAATGATATCTTCGGCGGCACGCTGCCACACTTCGCCTTTCTCCCTTACCATTCGCTTACGGAAGTTGTCGAAATCCGCCTGCAGGCGAAGCAGCCTGCCTTCAAGGTTGTCGCCGTTGCTCTCCGCGGGCTTCACCCCGTCAGGGGCCTTGTCCTTTGCAGAAGGCTCCTGAGCCCCGTCTTTAGCCTTTTCCCTAGAGCGCCCCGCGAAAGGCGACTTCTTCTTATCAGCCGAGCGGCCTTTTTCTTTCTTAGCCACTTTTCCTGTATTCGTTTTTCCCGTCATTCTGTGCTACTACCTCTTTATGGATACCCGTGATGCCGCAAGATTCAGAGATGCATATTGGTACATGTCCCCAGTGAAATGCAACAGTTTCTCGATATGGGAATTCTCGCCGTAACGGAAATTGGCGGTTTCGGGTGTCAGGTTTCGGGTGTCAGGGAGGAGAATCACCCGCGGAAGCCCGGACTTTTTTCAGGTCGCGATTGAGGAACTCAATCACATCCTGGAACTTCGGAAGATTCTCGGGGGATGCCTCAACAAGGTCCTCATGCGCTCTCAACATCGTCTCCAGGTTCAGCTCATTGTCCACATTCGCGTTGCCAAGGGGCCCAAGGTCCGTAATCTTCGACAGGTGTGCCACGAGTGAATCGGGTGTGCTTCCTGCCTCGTACGTTTCAATCATGCGGGACAGGCCGAGAGTTGTCAGCAGGGACAGCGTTTTGGAATTAAGGTTCATCGCAACAATTGTACCTCCGGACTGCCGCTTCAGACGGAGAGCCATTCCGGCGATGACCCCCATGAACGTGCTGTCCATCGTGGTACAGTCAGCCATATCGAAGATCACGAGATCGCAATCCTCATTCAGCACCGACATGCCAAACTGCTTTAGCGAAGCCCCTGTCTGAAAAGACCCCCGACCGCACACCCTGATCAAGGCTATCTTCTGGTGTATCGCCACGAACAGGGCGTCTGCGAGATTACCATCTGCGTTCACTTGACATCTCCTGTCTAAACCTGAAGATAGACCTTCGACTATTTGCAGTCAATCGTCAGTTCTCGAAAAGATATGGCCATGCAGAAGCCTTTTCCGGCCTGAAACAGGAAACCGGAAACCTGGAACCGGGATTCGGCGTGACAGCGGGGAGTCCTGGCCACTTTGACCTTTATCTTAACTCGATCAATCGATAACTTGACTACTTATGCGAATCTGTATCGACGTCCAATCAGCGATCACCCAGCGAGCCGGTGTGGGCCGCTACACAATGCAACTGGTGCAGAACCTTGCCCCCCTGGCAACTGAAGACGAGCTCGCGCTTTTCTACTTCGACTTCAAAAGAAAGGGTCGACCCCTGGATGTGCCCGGATGTGAACATCGTGCCGTGCGCTGGTGCCCGGGACGTCTCGTGCAGTGGTCATGGAAAGTTCTTCATTGGCCTCCGGCGGGAATCTTCACGGGAAAGGCAGATCTTTATCACTTTCCGAACTTTATAATCCCCCCCATGGGGCATGGAGCCAAGGTCGTTACCGTTCACGACATGAGCTTCCTTCGCTATCCGCATTTTGCTGAAGATAAGAACCAGCGTTACCTGTCAGCGAAGATTCGCGACACCGTAGGGAGAGCCGATGCTATTATCACCGATTCGCGTTTCTCCTCAGATGAAATACGGGACTTCTTCGCTGTCGACAATGACAGGCTCTTCCCTGTTCATCTAGGCGTTGACGCAATGTTCGCATCAGGCATGGATGAGGCGGTGAAAGAGGACGCGATGAGGACCCTCGGACTTGAGCGCCCATACATCCTGACCGTAGGAACAATCGAACCTCGCAAGAACATTCCTTTTCTGGTCGACGTTTTTGAGAGGCTGGAGTCTTTCGACGGTGACCTGGTCGTTGCAGGGATGCCGGGATGGAAGTACGAGACCATCATGGAGAGATTCCAGGCGTCACCGAAGAGGGACAGAATTCGATACCTCGATTACGTTGACGACACCATGCTTCCCGCGCTGTACAGCGGCGCCAGCCTGTTTGCGTTTACGTCTCACTACGAAGGGTTCGGATTCCCCCCGCTGGAGGCGATGGCCTGCGGCGTTCCTGTGGTTTCGGCTACGGGGGGATCCCTGGCCGAAGTGCTCGACGGCGGGGCCATGCTCGTCGAAGGGTACGACCTTGACGATTGGGTCGACCGCGTGAGCACGATGCTTACGGACACCGGGATGCGCGCATCCTTCACTGCAAAAGGCCGGAAACTGGTGGCCGGATACAGTTGGTCGGAAACGGCACGTCAGACATGGAACGTCTACGAGGCGGTATGCAAATGAAGATTGCCATCGACACAAGGTGGATCTTCCCGGAGATATCGGGGATCGGATCCTACACGCTGGAGTTACTGCGTGAATTCCGCGACTTGGACCTGGAGAATGAGTACCTTCTGGTATTCAATAATGCCGACGTGATGGCCCGCACCATGAAAGAGACGGGGCTGGACAAGGCTACCAACTTCAAGGCCCTGCTTGTTAACTGCGGGGTATTCTCCCCGGCAAGCCAATTGCTGATTCCCCGCATCCTGACCCGTGAAGACTGTGATTTGTTTCACTCACCCAACTACATGATTCCACTCTTCTGGCCAAATCGAACGTCCAGGCCGAAGATTGTTACGACGATCCATGATGTCATTCCGCTGGTTTTCAAGAACCACGCACCGAGATCCAAGAAGAGCCGACTGTTCGCGGTTTTCGTTTGGGTCATGCGACGAGTTGGCAGAATCTCGGATTCAATTCTCACTGTCAGCGAGGCATCCCGGTTGGACGTGCTTAAGCATCTTGAGATACCGGAGAGCTCTACCGGAAAAGTTAAAGCCATCTACAACGGTGTCTCGGCGGATTTCTCTCCAGAAGAGAACCCGTCCCCCCCCTCTCAGGGCGGCAGTCGGGAAAGAAAGCTCCTTTATGTAGGACGTGCAGACCCCTACAAGAACCTATGTGTGCTTGTGAAGGTTCTGGCCGTCCTCAGGAACCAGTGCCCGTTCCCGGTAACGCTTACCGTAGCGGGTTCCCGGGATGACCGGTACCCGGAAGCGGAAGACCTTGCGAAGGAACTGGATCTGACCGATGCGATGACATGGACCGGTTATCTTACCAGGGAGGAACTGATCCAGGCCTACCGAACGGCAGACGTTCTGGTACACCCTTCGCGCTACGAAGGGTTCGGCCTGCAGGTACTTGAGGCCATGTCCTGTGGCCTGCCGGTTGTCTGCAGCGACGGAGGTTCCCTGCCAGAGGTCGCCGGCGATGCGGCACTCGTGGTATCTCCCGACGATGTGGATGGCTACGTTCGTTGCGTCGGCAAGGTGCTCAAAGATAGCGGCACCAGGGCAAAGCTGGTGGAGGCCGGTTTCAAACAGGCCGGAGAATTCACCTGGAGAAAATCCGCCGAAGCCACACTGGATGTCTACAGGAAGCTCTGGACTGGACTTGGAAAACCGCTGCCGTTACCTTCCAAAACGTAATTCTTAGGCGGATCATTCGTTATGCTGAAGTTTCCGGAATCATGGTCAAAATTGAATGTCGTCCTCTGCCACGACTGGCTCACTGGAATGCGCGGCGGCGAGAGGGTTCTGGAAATCCTCTGCCAGGCATTCCCGGAAGCACCTATCTTCACCATGATTCACAACCCCGGAAGTGTTTCCGACATTATCAGTTCCCACAAGATCAAGACGTCATACCTCCAGAACGTGCCCGGCATCATGGATCATTACCGAATGTTCCTTCCCCTTTTTCCCTCGGCGGTTAACGGAATGCGTCCGCCCGAAGCGGACCTGGTGATCAGCACAAGCCACTGCATTGCCAAGGCCCTTCAGCCCCGGAAAGGTTGCCGGCACCTTTGCTACTGCTTCACTCCCATGCGATATGCGTGGACGTTTTTCGACGAGTACTTCGGCGATAACGCTGCCAAACGTCTGGCTGCCAAGCCGATCCTCGCGTGCTTGCGCCGGTGGGACCGGCATTCCAGCCGGCGCGTAGACCGGTTTGTGGCCATCAGCTCCCACGTGCAGAAGCGAATCAACAGGTTCTACGGGCGGGAGGCCGACATCGTGTTTCCTCCCGTGGAAACGGGCAGACTGACCGCCGGGAACGAGACGTCCGGCGACTATGATCTGATAGTGTCGGCCCTGGTCCCCTACAAGCGCGTGGACTTGGCAGTAGGAGCGTACACCCGCATGGGACGAGCTCTCAAAGTGGTGGGGATCGGGGGCGAGCTCAGCCGCCTTAAAGAAAAGGCCGGTCCCTGCATCGAGTTTCTGGAATGGTTACCGGACAGCGATGTCCACGACCTGTACCGGGGATGCAGAATGCTCATTTTTCCCGGCGAAGAAGATTTCGGCATCGTGCCGCTGGAGGCACAGGCATGCGGCAAACCCGTCGTGGCTTTCAGAAAAGGAGGAGCCCTGGAAACCGTCGTCGACGGTGAAACGGGCGTGTTTTTCAACGAACAGACCGAATCATCCCTCACCGATGCGATTGAGCGGTGCGGGAAGATCCAGTGGAATTCAGCGGCAATCCGGTCAAACGCAGAGAGATTCTCTCCGCAGGAGTTCGTCAACGGAATCGCCAACAGCATCTCCCGCTGCATGGAGAGTTAAGCGACAAACCGGTATAGGCTGAAGGCCACTCCCAACCAGAGCGTTCCAAGAAAGGCCGCAAGACAAGCGTACCGGAACAATGGGTAGTTGAAACGCCTCCTACGGCCGCAGGCGCAGGCACGGCCCACCCCGTCCATGGCCACCACGCGAATCCACGGACAGAGCATGGAGAAGATAAAGGAGTTCCCGTAACGGTGGGCATGACTGCACAAAGAGCGGGTTTTACCTTCTGAATCTACGGCACGGAACCGCTTTGTGCAGAAAGGTCCCGTACGAGATCCCAGGACCCCGAGAGTGGAAGCTAAGTACCCGGCCAGCCGCCAGCGTGTCAGTGAAACAAAGTCCATCGACAGCAACATGACATCCAATGGCAGATGGCAGATCTTTTTAATGGCGAGAAACATGGTACGATACCTGGCCTAATGGTTTTTCCCACTAAGGAGCCGACAATATAGGGGAACCACCTATGTGTCAAATGGTTTATTGGTGGTTTATTGGAGGAATATTCAGGGGATGTTTTCTGCACAGAAACCTTGACACCCGCCGCATTCTTCCTTACTGTCCAGCGTTTTGTTTGGAGCAGAGCCACCAATGACGGCGCGGTTAGGCGCCCAAGGAACGGACTTACAATGGAAGCGTATGCTGTAGTTGAAACCGGTGGAAAGCAGTACAGAGTGTCTACAGGAGATACCCTGTCGGTTGAGAAACTTGATGCAGAGGCGGGGGACAAGATCGAACTGTCCAGCGTACTTGCCGTATCTGACGGTAAAAAGCTGACAATTGGAACCCCTACTGTTGAGGATGCAAAAGTAACTTCTACCGTAGTCGAACAAACCCGCGGACCCAAGGTCGTATCCTTCAAGAAGAAGCGTCGTAAAGGCTACTCTCGGAAGAAAGGACACCGCCAGAGTCTAACCGTACTCAAGGTCGAAAGCATCCAGTAGCCGGGTTTCCTGGTGATTCCTGAGAACATTCATCCGGAGTGAGATAAAATGGCACACAAGAAAAGCGGCGGATCAGCCAAGAATGGGCGGGAAAGTAAGTCCAAAAGACTCGGCGTTAAACGCTACAGTGGACAACTTGTGACCGCAGGTTCAATCCTGATTAGACAACGTGGAACCAAGGTGCACCCTGGTACAAACGTCAAGCGCGGCAAGGACGATACGCTCTTTGCGCTTAAGGACGGGATCGTGAAGTTCGAACTGGGCGGCAAGAGAATTGCTGTATTCGAACAGACAGTCGCCTGACTCGAGAGACGGTTGCGCAGGCACGGCACCCGGTTACAACGTTTCTGCGAAACCACTTCTGTCTTCTGGACAGACACCACTGCCCACGACACGGTTGTGCAATCTGTGCAGGGTAGCTCCATGACTCACCCTTCCGCAATCAAGGGGGTTCCGTGAAATCGCGAACATTCATTGATACGGCCACCCTCTACGCACAGGCGGGAAACGGTGGAAACGGCTGTGTGAGCTTCCGCAGGGAGAAATTCATACCCAAGGGAGGCCCGGACGGCGGCGACGGCGCCAGGGGTGGCCATGTGATCCTCGTTGCGGACAAGAACGTATCTTCCCTGATAGGCATCTTCTACGCCCCACATCAAAGGGCTGAACACGGCGGTCCAGGAAAAGGAAAGCAGCTTCATGGCCGCAACGGCAAGGACAACTACGTCAAGATACCGTGCGGCACGGAAGTGGTTGATGCAGAAACCGGCGAAACCCTGGCGGACATAGTAGATGACGGTGAGGAGTTGCTGCTCGCGTCGGGCGGCAAAGGAGGACGGGGAAACTGTCACTGGAAGACGTCTACCCACCAGGCGCCTCGCGAACATACCGACGGCACGGAAGGCCAACAGCGTACGGTGCGCCTGCAACTGAAAATAGTTGCCGATATTGGCCTTGTTGGCTTCCCGAACGCTGGAAAATCGTCGATCCTGGGAAAGATAAGCGATGCGCATCCCAAGGTAGGAGCCTACCCATTTACAACGCTTAACCCGATCATCGGCACACTTGAATTCGAGGACTATTCCAAACTGACGGTTGCGGACATTCCCGGCCTGATCGAAGGCGCTCATGAAGGTGTTGGCCTCGGGCACGCGTTTCTGCGGCACATTGAACGGGCTGCCGCGCTTGTTTACGTGCTGGATATGGCCGGGGTGGATGGCAGAACGCCCCACGACGATTACGAAAACCTCCGCGAGGAACTTGAATATCACGACCCGGAACTGATGAATAAGCCGTCAGTTGTTGTAGCCAACAAGATGGATCTGTCCGAAGCGGAATCCAACCGCGATGAGTTCTTCAAGAAAACCGGCATTGAAACCATCGCTGTCTCAGCGGTAACCGGAGACGGTCTTACAGATCTGCGAAACGCCATTCACAGCATCGGCCTTGCAGCCGGCAAGGGACATGTGGGCTTCAGGGAGCGTGGAACCTGAGAACCCCCCACCCCGTCTCGCCTACGGCGCTACAACAGACCGATAGGCTCAAGCCCGTCTAGAATGGCCCGCCGATTCCCATTCTCAGGAAGACCTGCTTGTCGATGTCAACGCTGTCGTCGGATTCCTCTTCCTGCCTGCCAAACTCAACGCCCCGACTGAATATGCTGCCAATCTCGCCTATCAGCTGGATTTCATCGGTAAGGCTGTAGGAAAGTCCCCAGTAGGCGTGAAAATCCTCAATGGTTATGGTGTCCCTGTCAAAGGAGCCTTTCTCCCGTATGGAAAAGGTATCACTGCGCCAATCCAAACCGAGGTAGCTTCGCCAGTAACGGTCAAAGAAACAGGTCAACCGAGACTCGGGCAATCCTGCCCTCAGTCTGAGCCATTCGGAGATCTCCCACTCAAGTCCCAGAATGGGCATCACTTCCCTCTCAAACCCTATCCTCAGTTCCAAACCGGCAATGCCCGACAACTTTGGGTGCAACGCCCCGATACCTGCGCATGAAAAGGGAAGAAAGAAGGCATCCGAGTCTATTTTCTCTATGTCCGAATAGATCCCCGGCCTGACTCTCACCTGGAGCGCCGACCCGTTGACATAGCGCCAGGTCCAGCCCATATCCATGGACAGCTCGAGGAGCTGGTCCGGAAGTTTCAATCCTGCGGACTTGAGAAAAATGATACTCTTGAAATCGAGATCCAGGTCGAGGTCCGCCATCAGAAAATCCTTGAAGAAGGCGACTCGCCGCCATTCAGCACCGAACTCGAGCACACCGCTCTCGCCGTATCCGGTGAAATCTGATGCGGGAACCACTTCGAGCAAGACCTCGTAGGCATTGTCCAAATGCCTGTCCAGTATCTGGCATTGCCCCGAACGAGGTCCGCTCGAAGGCATAGAGGGCATCGAAGATATCGACGGCCATGAGCGTTCCTGGGCTGAAGACGTGCAGGCCATTATGCACACGATTCCGATGGCGATTACTGTCGAGAGAATTCTGTTCACCTGTCACTCCTGTATTCCGTTGCCCTAATTTCGGGCAAGACATCGCATCAAATGACCGCACCGCCACGGGACATGCGATCGCATTTGCAGCGTAGTGTAGTGCACTGGACACGTGGGGTCTAGTGCCATATGTCAAACAAAAGTGCGCACCTGATCGATAGATTCTGCACCCGTTATTAGCATGACCAGCCTGTCTATACCCAGGGCTACACCGCCGGAAGGAGGTAAACCGTCGAGATCACGAAGAAAGGCCTCGTCAATCGGGTAGACTTCCTTACCCATCGCTTTTCGCCGCGCCGCACAGGTCTCAAACCGTTCACGCTGTTCGGCAGGGTTGGTAAGTTCGCTGAACGCATTCGCCAGTTCCATCCCGGCAATGTAGAGCTCCCAGCGTTCGGCGACATCAGGGTCACCGGGCCGCCGTCGGGCCAGGGCGGCAAGTGCCACGGGATAGTCCTTCATGATGACAGGCGTAGTGCAGTCCAGGTGTGGTTCGACTTTGTCAACAAGGTCGAGATCGAATCGATCCGCATCAAATGAGACAAAAGGATCCCAGCCGGCATGTTCCCGGAACGCGTCCCTAACTGAAACCACCGGCCAGGTGCCCGTAACATCCCTCTCTCTGCCGGCATAGATAAACCGGGTAGTTCCAGTTACCTCCTCAAAGACAAAAGGAAGAAGTCGGCGCATGTCGTCGAGAATGTCCAGGTAGTCAGCATCCCGGCGATACCATTCGAGCATGGTGTACTCCGGGTTGTGTTTTGCTCCCCGCTCTCCTTTGCGAAAGCAGGGGCCCAGCTCAAAAACACGATCGATTCCCTCTGCAAGAACCCGTTTGAGGGCAAGTTCGGGAGAGGTCCTGAGGTACATACTTCCCGAAGGCTCGGCGTCTATGTTGAGTTCCAGGGCGGGACATTTGATCCTGACGGGCGTTTCGACCTCAACGAAGCCGTTCGTGAGGAAGAAAGAGCGTACAGCACTGAGAACCTGGCATCTTGCGCCGAGAATGCCGGCTCGACTGGGAACGGCTGTTGATGCTTGAGCCATAATCGGAATGAATGCGGCCAGGGCCTCCCGACGGGGTATGGCAGCTACTGAGCTACTTCTTGCTCACCCTGTCCGAGTATTTGCCGGTCCTGGTGTCAATCTTGATAAGGTCGCCCTCGTTGACGAATATCGGAACCTGCACCTCGTACCCGCCTTCAACAGTTGCCGGTTTCAGGACGTTTGTCGCCGTGTTTCCACGAGCACCGGGCTCCGTCTTCGTAATGATCTTCTCAACGAAATTCGGAAGGGTGACTTCAACGGGCATGGCATTGTAGTAAAGAATCTCTACTTCCAGATCTTCCTCGAGGAAGTAGCGGTCATCGCCCAGCACGTCCGCGGAGACGAGCACCTGTTCGTAATTTTCATCCATGAAGACGTACTGGTCCCCATCAACATAGGAATAGACGAGAGTCTTCTGGCTGAGCGCGGGTTTTCCGACCTTGTCATTGGACCGGTAGGTCCTGGTCATGGTTGATCCATTCAGCAGGTTCTTAAGTTTACAAGTGTAGAGAGCTTGTCCCTTACCGGGCTTTGTGAACTGGAAATCCGTAATGACGTAGGGAGCTCCCTCAGTCTCTATTTTCAGTCCCTTTCTCAGGTCAGATGCGCTGAACATATTTTTCTCCATGGTCTTACCGGGCCCAAACGTGGCACCGGTTGGTTTCTAGCACCGCAAGATGTGGCACACCCTAGGCTTAACTGCCTTTGGTTGTCAATAATCGTGTTCCCATGCCACTTTAGGGCACATTATTGGACCCCGGGCTTGCCTTCCACATATGACGTACGTATACTCACCCTAATACTATATATAGAAGGGTGAACTATGCCTGAATCCAAAAAAGGAGCTAAATACGACGCGACCAAGATCACGGTCCTGGAAGGTATAGAAGCCGTCAGAATGCGCCCTGCCATGTACATCGGTGACACCGGTGTCAGGGGCTTCCACCATTGCGTAGACGAGGTCGTCGACAACAGCATTGACGAGGCGCTTGCCGGCTTCTGCACATTGATCCAGGTCACGGTCAACGCCGACGGCTCCATCAGTATCAATGACAACGGACGGGGTATCCCGGTAGACACTCACGCGACGGAACAGAAGCCCGCCGTGGAGGTTGTACTGACAACACTGCACGCGGGTGGAAAGTTCGACAGCGACACATACAAGGTGTCCGGCGGCCTTCACGGCGTGGGTGTATCATGCGTCAACGCCCTGAGCGAGTGGCTGGAGGTAGAGGTCCGCCGCGACGGCAAGGTTCACCACCAGCGATACGAGCGCGGACAGGTTGCCTCCAAGCTCGAAACCATAGGAAACACCAAGAGCACCGGCACCAGGATCACCTTCCTTCCGGACAACACCATTTTTGACATCGAGGAATTCGATTGGGACATTCTTGCCAACCGGCTTAGAGAACAGGCATTTCTCAACAAGGGCATCAAGATTCTTCTGACGCAGGAGGAACCAGCAAGGGAGGAGACCTTCAATTACGATGGCGGGATAATGGAGTTCGTGGAGCACCTGAATCGAACCAAGAACCCCCTCCACCCCAAGGTAGTATTCTTCGAACGCGAAAAAGATGACGTCATGGTAGAGGTGGCCCTTCAGTACACCGATGCGTACAGCGAGAACGTCATGACGTTCTGCAACAATATCAACACTATAGAAGGGGGCACCCACCTCAGCGGGTTCCGCTCCGGGCTCACACGAACTATCAACGCGTACGGCAAGGCCAATAACATCATCAAGGATGACAAAGAAGCCATGTCGGGAGATGATATTCGGGAAGGCCTGACCTGCATAATCAGCGTTAAAGTTCCCGATCCCCAGTTCGAAGGGCAGACAAAGACCAAGCTGGGCAACGGCGAAGTCGAAGGCATAGTACAGTCCGTTGTGAACGAGGAACTGGGCAACTACCTGGAGGAGAGTCCAGCTGTCGCCAAGCGCCTTATCGAGAAGGCCATCCTTGCTTCCCGTGCACGTGCCGCCGCACGCAAGGCGCGCGAACTGACCAGGCGCAAGGGAGCCCTGGACAACGCGGCGCTGCCGGGCAAACTTGCCGACTGCTCCGAACGCGATCCCGCCAAATCTGAACTGTTCATCGTCGAGGGCGACAGTGCCGGTGGTTCGGCCAAGCAGGGGCGGCATCGCGAATTCCAGGCCATCCTCCCGCTTCGGGGCAAGGTACTGAATGTCGAGAAGGCACGCCTGGACAAGATTCTCAACAACCGCGAGATACGAACCCTTGTTACGGCTATTGGTGCGGGAATTGGAACTGACGATTTTGACATCGACAAGGTGCGCTATCACAAGATCATAATCATGACCGATGCCGATGTCGACGGTGCGCACATACGCACTCTGCTCCTCACCTTCTTCTATCGCCAGATGCCCCAGCTCGTGGAGCGGGGCTACGTGTACCTCGCGCAACCGCCTCTCTACAAGATAACCCGGAAGAAGCGTGAAGAGTACATCGAATCCGATGCCCAGCTTTCGCAGGAACTCATGGCGCTGGGGGCAGGCGACGCCATACTTGAACTGGGCAACGGAAGCGCCGGCATCGAAGGTGAAGAGCTCCTGGGGATACTCGATGGCATAACACGCATAGAACAGCTCACGACCGGAATCTTGCGCAAGGGGGTGGATTTGGAAGCGTACCTGCAGGCAAGAAACACGGAGACTGGTGAATTCCCAAAGTTCCTTGTCACGATTGCAGGGGAGCAAGCCAACGAACACCGCTTTGCATACACGGATGCTGATCTTAAGGAACTCCGAGAGGAGGTAGAGGCGAAGCTTGGAAGACAAGTAGAGGTCGTTTCCGACGGCTCTTCTGACGAGGTGTCCCCGGACTTCCAATGGATAGAGCTGTACAGTGCCACCAAGCTCACGAAACTGGTGAAAGGTCTTGAATCCAAGGGGCTTACTGCGGACCTTTTTGGAGTTTCAGAAGAACCTTTCTGCCACCTGGTTGAGAGTGACAACCGCCTTCCGGTTCACTCGTTCAGAGGGCTTCTGGAAAGCGTTCGTGATATAGGCCGGCGGGGACTCAACATCCAGCGCTACAAGGGCCTGGGTGAAATGAACCCGGAACAGCTTTTCAGCACCACGATGGATCCGGATTCCCGGAAACTGCTCCGTGTGGCACTTGAGAACCCGATGAAGGCCGATGAGATGTTCACTGTTCTCATGGGCGAGGAAGTAGAACCGCGCAGGAACTTCATCGAGACCAATGCGCTTAACGTCAAGAACCTGGACATCTGATACCTATGGAACCTGACATCCCTAAAGACCGTACTTTCAACATCAATATAGAAGAGGAGATGAGCTCCTCCTATATCGATTACTCGATGAGCGTAATTGTGGGGCGCGCCCTCCCGGATGCCAGGGACGGTCTCAAGCCTGTACACCGGCGGGTTCTCTTCGCGATGAAAGAACTCAGCAACTTCCATAACCGACCCTTTAAGAAATCCGCGCGTGTTGTTGGTGACGTCATTGGTAAATACCACCCCCACGGTGATACGGCAGTCTACGACACCATAGTGCGAATGGCCCAGAACTGGTCGATGCGATATCTGCTTGTCGACGGGCAGGGGAACTTCGGTTCCCGCGAAGGAGATTCCGCGGCCGCCATGCGTTACACCGAGGTAAGGATGGATCGCCTTGCCGAGGAGCTTCTTGCCGATATTGATAAAGACACGGTCGACTTTGGCCCCAACTACGACGAATCACTGGAGCAACCCCTTGTATTGCCATGCAAGATCCCTAACCTGCTAGTGAATGGTTCGACCGGCATCGCGGTGGGCATGGCTACGAATATCCCTCCCCACAACATCAATGAAGTCATTGACGGCGTTATTCACGCAATAGACAACCCGGATGCAACCGTTTCCGACTTGATGACTTACATAAAGGGACCGGACTTCCCGACCTACGGCATCGTCTGCGGCATGGCGCCCATTCATAGCATGTATGCAAACGGACGGGGTGCAATCAGACTCCGCGGAAGAGCCCATTTCGAGGAGCTCAAACAGGGGCGGGAACGTATCATCATTACGGAGCTGCCATACCTCGTTAATGCCGCCAAGCTGGTTGCGGACATTGCTGGATTGGTGCAGAACAAGGTGGTTGAAGGAATATCGGACCTCCGGAACGAGTCAAACCTCAAGGAACCGGTACGGATTGTCGTTGAGCTCAAGAAAGGCGTCATCCCGGATGTCATCCTCAACAACCTGTATAAGCACACGCAGCTTCAAACCACGTTCGGCGCCAACATGGTGGCTATCGTCGACGGCAAGCCCAAGACTCTCAACCTGAAGGAATTCGTCGACTGTTTCGTTAATCACCGTTTTGAAGTTGTGACCCGCCGTACGAAGTTCGAACTGAGGAAGGCCGAGGCGCGCGCACACATCCTCGAGGGCCTCAAAATTGCCCTCGACAACCTGAGCGAAGTCGTCAAAACGATTCGATCGGCAAGCAACCGCGATGACGCCCGGGAGAAACTCATATCGAGATTCGGGCTCACCGATATCCAGGCCAAGGCCATTCTGGAGATGAGGCTGTACCAGCTTACCGGCCTTGAGCGGGATAAGATCGAAGAGGAATACCGCCAGGTCCAAGAGCGGATAGCCTACCTCAGGGAACTGCTGGATGACGAAAGAAAACTCTACGATCTCATCAAGGAAGAACTCCAGGAAATCAGGGCCAAGTACGGCGATGAACGTCGAACCGAGATAACTACGGCCCAGGACGATGTCAACATCGAGGATCTCATCGCGGATGAGCCGTGCATCATAACGATTTCACACAGCGGATACATCAAGCGCGTTCCCCATGACACGTACAGGGCTCAGCGGCGTGGAGGAAAGGGCGTGGCGGGTATGGCCACGAAAGAAGAGGATTTCGTGAAGATGGTCTTCGCCGCCGAAACACACGACAGCATGCTCTTCTTTACATCGGGCGGACGAGTCTACATTGAGAAAGTCTACCAGATTCCCGAGGCCGGACGTGTATCCCGCGGCAAAGCTATCGTGAACATGCTCAACCTGCGTGAGGATGAGAAGATTGCCGCAATGATCCGGACACGTGAATTGCCGGATGACAAGCACATGGTGATGGCAACGGAGAGGGGCGTCGTCAAGAAGACGAAGATGTCCTCATTCCGTAACGTACGACGCGATGGAATCATCGCCATCAATATCGACGAAGGCGACCAGCTCATCCAGGTTAAGGTCACCGACGGCGAAGATGAGATCATGCTTGCCACCGAAAAGGGAATGAGCATTCGATTCACCGAAAAGCAACTCCGCGACCAGGGCCGCGCTACCCGTGGCGTCCGGGGCATAAGACTTCGCGAAAACGATAAGGTCAAGAGCCTGGAAATAGTCGACACGTCCTCAACTTTCCTCGTGTGCACCGAGAACGGCTATGGCAAACGCACTTCTTTTGATGAATTCAGACTCACCAACAGGGGCGGAGTCGGGATCATTGCCATCAAGACTTCCGAAAGAAACGGCCTGGTGGTGGGCGCAGAGGCAGTAATGCAGGACGATGCGCTGGTGCTGATCACATCCAACGGCAAGATGATAAAGATGGCGGTTGACGACATAAGCGTCATAGGAAGAGCCACCCAGGGCGTACGGCTGATCAACCTTGATGAAGGTGACAGGCTGGTCTCCGCATCGGGGGTGGCCCCGGATGAAGACGAGGATATCGAAGAAGGCGAAGAGACGGACGCCACCGAGAACGCCCTGCCCGAACAAGATTTTTCGGCGCCGGAGACGGCAGAACCCGGTGGCGACGAATCTCAGCCAGAATGATTCCGCGAGCACATCAGAAAACCCTGTAATCCTGAGCGAAGCGGAGCGGAGTCGAAGGATCTCCGGGCTCACTGAACCACGAGATCCCTCGACAAGCTCGGGATGACACTCACCAACCGTTGGCTACCGTGAAGATTATGGTGATGCCACAGAGGGTACTGACGAGATGCTCTGGTTCTAGATCGTTCCGTTTCAGGACCGCCCGTCACCGTGGGTTTTGAAGTACTCAATCACCTGCATCAGACCTTCTTCAACAGGCACCTTGGGTTCCCAGCCCAGCTTCTCCCTTGCCATCGTGATATCCGGCTGCCGTACCTTAGGATCGTCAACCGGCAGCGACTTGTGAACTATTTCTGAGTCGCTTTCTGTGAGCTCTATGATCTTCCTGGCAAAATCGACAACCGTCATCTCCCTGGGATTGCCGATGTTCACGGGGCCGGTCTCACCACTCGTTGCCAGGGCATAGATGCCGGCAATCAGGTCAGAAACGTAGCAGAAGCTACGCGTCTGACTTCCATCGCCAAACACCGTAAGGGGTTCGCCCCGAAGCGCCTGGTTTACGAAAGCCGGCACGACCCGCCCGTCGTAGGCCCGCATACGCGGTCCATACGTGTTGAATATTCGTACGATCTTTGTGTCAACGTCGTGATACGTGTGGTACGCCATTGTCATGGCTTCGGCGAAGCGCTTCGCCTCATCGTATACTCCCCTCGGGCCCACCGGGTTCACGTTCCCCCAATAGGATTCCTGCTGGGGATGAACAAGGGGGTCGCCGTACACCTCGGATGTTGACGCCAGGAGAAAAATGGCCTTCTTTTCGCGAGCCAGACCCAGGGCTTTGTGGGTACCCAGGGCGCCCACTTTCAGAGTCTGAATCGGCAATTCCAGGTAGTCGATTGGGCTGGCCGGCGACGCAAAGTGGAATATGAAGTCGATATCCCCGGGAAGGTACAGGTACTCGGTGACGTCCTGCTTTATGAACTTAAACGAATCGTTCCCGGAAAGGTGCTCTATGTTCGCCACGTTGCCCGTAATAAGATTATCCATGCATATAACGCTGTGACCTTCAGCGAGAAGTTTGTCACAGAGGTGCGATCCAAGGAATCCTGCACCACCGGTTACAACGGTTCTAGGCATCTAAACACCCCCTTCCTTCTTCTTAGAAACTAGCATCCGAGCAGTCTCCTAACCACACCGCTCAATTCAGCCATCGACCCGACCTTGAAATCCGCCTGAGATCTTGCATCCCCTTCGGATACAAGTACGGTTCTGCAGCCCGCGCTCTTTCCCGCCTCGATATCCCTTTCCTGGTCTCCAATCATCCAGGACTCGTCCATATCGATGTTGTGCCTGCGGGCGGCTTCCAGCAGCATTCCCGGCTGGGGCTTCCTGCAAGTGCATTGCCCTTCATCGTGGGGACAGTAGATGACATCGAGCAGCGCCAGGTCATACTCATTGTTGAGGACCCGCTGGAGGTTTTCGTGAATCCTCTCTACCTCACCCCTGTCCAGAATGCCACGTGCAATCCCCCGCTGGTTCGAGACGATCACGGCATCAAAGCCCATGTCCGTTACCGCACGTAGAACGTCAACAAACTCCGGCAACAGAACGAAGTCTTCCCAACGCTCGACATATCCAGGGCCGGGCGACTGGTTCACAATGCCATCCCTGTCAAAGAAAACACACTTCCTCATGGATACCTCTTGTACAGCTTCGGCTCCTGGTTTGGAAGTTCAAAGTCCGATCTCACTTGTCTCAAGGGTGTGTTGCCCAAACCGAAAGAGCGCCTTCGGCGAGATGCTTCGACAAGCCCGCCTGCAACGCTGGCGCAGCACTGCGGGCAGGCTCAGCATGACATTGTTTCACGAAACACAACGATATCGCCACTGTCATCCCGAGTGAAGTCGAGGGATCTCGGTTTGGGCAACACGCCGTTAGGGCTTGTCCACAATCGTGAAGACCTTCTCCGTGAATACCTGTTGGCTGACGAACCCCGTGCTTCGGGCAACAACGCGGAACCTGTGTTTGCCTTCGCTCAAACCGCTAGTGTCGAGCCATAATTCCGGCTCCCTGGCCACTATCTTCCCGTCCAGCAGGCAAGTGAAACGTCGGTATCGTCGCGCATCCTTTCCAGTCATCCTGGCAGACACGAATATTTTGCCTGGTGTAAGCTCTCCGGCAAGGCCGTCGATCTCAACAACGGCATCCTTACCGCCCCACGGAGAGGCAAGAGGTTCACCTACGAGTAGAATCTGCAGGGGGCAGCGTAGAGATTGGTAGAAACTTTCTATCATCGTGCATCCGGCGGCGTAATGAACGTAGAATCGGGCGTGGGGAAACTTTGTCCACAGGGCGTATGGTTCGGTAGCCGTACCACTCGAAGCAGTCACCCCGGACTCAAGCCAGGCCGACAGCTTAGTTTGCCCTGCGGCGTGGAACATCCCTCCCATACTTGTCAGGTGCTCGGCCATGCATCCAGGCAGATATGAACCGGAATTGGCAGGTGTTACATGGGGACGCCCCGCAGCAAGGCCTATTATTCTCTGCCCAGTGTCAGGAAAGCTCTTCACAATCCGCGCTTCGACCCCGTAACGCTTCAACTCGGTCACTGCCGCCTCATATTCCCACTCGCGGCATCTCGATCGAATGTCGTCGCTCTTAACAAAGTAGACCGTGCCGGACGGTGAGGTGCCGTCAGAGAGTACCCCTTTCTTGAGGTAATCACGAATCTTCTCCACGGAATTGCCCCTGTTGCCCGAGTAACCCAGCAGCATGCTTGGCACCGGCATATCACCGCGCAGGCTCTCCTTCGAGAAATCGAAGGTCTGTGCATAGTGGGCCACGCCCCCCGGCCTGTCGGGACCACCGAAAAGAGCCGACCTGTAAAGGCCCCGCTTTATGTCCATGAGTTCGGGCACTTTGCCCTTTGTGAACGTGATGCCCTGGATTGACATCTTCGGAGAAGTATCAACCCTCGTGGGAAAATCAACCGAGTAGATCCATGCGAGGATGTGATCGTCAATACCCCTATCTTTCATCGCACTAACCGCGGGATCACGAATCAGCTTGTTGAATTCATCTACACTCATCTTTGGCGGATCGATGGATACGGATGAAGCAAGGTCGAGATAAAGCACGTTCTGGGCGGGTACCTGGCGAAGCTTCACGAACTCCGAAGCAACCGTTCTGGAGTCCTTAGAAGCCCGGTTAACAAGTACCAATAATTCATGAGGCCCGACCGCATGGGCCGTTGCAACGGCAAGCCAGAGCATTGTGATCACGAGATTGATGCGACTCATGGCGGGAAGTCTACTTCAAGCGGCTGAGATAGGCAATAGAGAGCAGGCTGCAGTCGGGTGTGGGGTGTCTCGAACGCAGACCGTGCGCACCGGAGCTGTGGGCGGGGCATCCACTCGTCCGCCAGCGAGCGGCCCATAGGGATGGGCCGCCCACAGGGGAAGACATTTGGACCCCCTGCTCTCAAATCCCGGGCGGTATGAGCGTGCTCCTCACCCCTGCATGCCGAACATTGATTCCTTGAGATCAAGGTAGTACAGGTAGTTATCAGGATCGACATCGGGCGGGCAGCGGTGGTCGCAGAAGGGTATGTACCCGCCGCGTTCCACGTACGGGACAAGCGATTCCAGGTAATCCCTGGTGGCTTCCCTGCCCTTCCTGAGTTGCATCTTGTCGACGCCGCCCATGATGCGCAGTTCGCCGGCATATTCATCAAGAAGCTCACCGGGATGTACACAGCTATTGACCTCGTAAGGGAAGAGGCAGTTGATGCCAGATTCGAGGAATCCGGGGATGAGCGGCCTCACATCACCGTCACAGTCGGTGTACCAGATGTCGACACCAGCCGCCTTCAGCCTGTCTCCAATCCGCTTGTAGCGAGGAAAGACAACCTGATCAAAGAAGTCCACGGAGAGAATCGGACCGTGATTGAAGCATATGTCTTCCCATCCGGATGCATAATCGAATTCGATATGCGGGAGAAGCTGGTCAAGGGCGTCTTCGACGAGAACGCAGCATGTCTCCACCATGTCTTCGAGCATGGCCGGATAGTCATAGACTGCATAGGCGACACCTTCAAAAGTCAGCATATCCCGAACATTGCCGATCATGGAACCGCAGTTGACACCAAGGGGATAGTCGCGGTCTGCCGGATGCTGCTTCTTTATGGCATCAATGGCCAAACGACGCTCCGGATCATCACGCCGGAATCGCTCCTCCTTGCAGCGTTTCCAGTCGTCAGGATCAGTAATGGATGATTTGGTGAAGTGTGGGATTGTGCTGTGTCCGTCCTTCGGGGCCTCACCCAGCAATCCGTTCGCGTTCATGTAGACGATTCTTTCGCCCGTCTCTTCCACAACCTTGTGCTCAAAAGGCGGGTTCATCCATGTTCTGCCGCCCGTGATCTTGATAGGATCAAAACTGAAGAAAATATCGGCCTCTTCATTATTGGTGATCCCGTTATCGCAGAAGAGATCCCACTGTGTGAAGTTCTCTGCCCAGTATCCGAACTCCATATTGAAACAACGATCAACCGGTTGGTAATGCATCTGGGCGTTGAAGCGCTCACGACAGGTCATCGTGCCCTTCCACCTGGGGCGGCATGGATTGATATTCACAAGTCCTTCCTTTCCTTCACGGCAGAGTGTTTCATGCAACAGAACTATGGGCAGTCTAGCCTTGAACAGGCTCTTGTCAACGTCATGCTTTTTGGCCCTTTGTTCGTGACAAGGGAAATGGCGGGTGATAAATTCCCACGCCGTGGCACTTGGGAAAGGAACCGCACGATGCCGGATCTCGATCTGGAAAAGCTAAACGAGGAATTCGAATCCAAGAGCGCTACCGATGTTCTTCGGTGGACTTATGACAATTTTGATCACGACAGGATCAAACTATCCACTAGTTTTGGAGCCGAAGGTATTGCCCTTATAGACATTCTTGTCAATATGGGCATAAATCCCAACATCTTCACCGTAGATACGGGCCGCCTATTCCAGGAGACATACGATGTATGGGCGGAGGTGGTGGAGAAATACGACGTCAAGATTGTCTCGCACTCACCCGACCCCGAGGAACTTCGCAAACTGTATGAAGGCGGAAGTCCTAATCTTTTCTACGATAGCGTGGAGAATCGTAAACGCTGCTGCTACGTACGAAAGGTGCTCCCCCTGAAGTCCGCCCTCAAGGATACCGACGTATGGCTTTCTTCGTTACGACGAACACAGGGCGACAGCCGGCGGGACTTGCCTATCATATCCCCGAGCAGCCAGTACGACCTCTATAAGATCTACCCCATGGCCAACTGGCTTGAGCAGAACGTCTGGACCTATATCCGCGCCAATAGCGTCCCTTACGACAAGCTTTACGACCAGGGTTTCAAGACCATTGGTTGCGCGCCCTGCACGCGACCGGTAAGGATGGGAGAATCCGTGCGCTCCGGCCGGTGGTGGTGGGAAGAAACCGAAGAAAAAGAATGCGGTATCCACATCGAAGACGGCGTGATTATGCGAACCAAGCCAGCAAAGAACTACCAGATATGACAGACAAGCAAGAAACAAAAGTGATTCACAGCGGCAGAATACAGGACGCCTTCAACTCCGTGATGCCTCCTCTCTATCCGTCGTCAACCTTCGGTTTCGATCGCCTCGGCGTCAACAAGGGCTACGACTACACGCGCAGCGGAAACCCCACTCGTGAAGCGCTCGAGCGTTGCCTCGCAACCCTTGAAGGGGGCGTGGACTCCGTATGCACCGCCACTGGAATGGCCGCGGTGCTTGGAGTACTCAATATGCTCTCGGCCGGTGACCACGTCATTGCCGGACACGATATTTACGGCGGCAGCTACCGCTTGATGGACGATGTTCTTTCGCGTATGGGAATCAAATTCACTTTCGTGGACATGGCCGATCCGGCCAATGTTGAAAACGAATGGCAGCCGAATACGCGCCTGGTTTGGATGGAAACACCATCCAACCCCATGCTTCAGCTCACAGACATAACCGCCGTAGTAGCAGTGGCACGCGAACGGGGAGCCATCACCGTGGTGGACAACACATTTCTGTCTCCCGTCTTCCAGAAACCACTGGCTCTTGGCGTAGACATAGTGGTTCACTCAACCACCAAATACATCAACGGGCACAGCGACGTAGTGGGCGGTGCTATCATCTCCAACACCGAAGAACTGGCCGAACGCGTGCGCTACATCACCAACGCCTGCGGCCTTACAGAATCGCCCTGGGACGCATGGCTCATACTGCGGGGTATTCGGACATTACCTCAGCGTATGGTCGCGCATGCGACTGGAGCCCAGGCGCTGGCGGAGCATCTCGAAACCCACCCGCGCATCGACGCCGTGTATTTTCCGGGTTTGCCATCTCATCCACAGTATGAGCTTGCACAGAAGCAGATGACAGGTGCGGGAGGAGTCCTGACCTTCGACGTGAGTACGGACAAGGATGGACTTGATCGCCTGTTCGCAGAGCTGCAGCTTTACAGCCTGGCGGAATCCCTTGGCGGCGTAGAGTCGTTGATAGAATCGCCGTGGTACATGAGCCACATGTCCATGTCGGAGGAAGCGCGCACACGTGCCGGAATTAAGCCCGGGACAGTTAGAGTCTCGGTAGGCCTGGAGAATCCGGAAGACCTGATTAAGGATCTGGACAGGGGACTGGCCGCCCTGTAGATGCAGCCGGGCATTTTCGTTAGTAGTCATTCGATTCATTACTGGGGAGAAAACAAATGGGAAACATCTGTGACAATTTATGCAGTCTAATCGGCAACACCCCGTTGCTGAAAATGTCGCGTTTCGAGCCCGACGTCGACGCGGAGATCCTTGGCAAACTCGAGGCTTTCAACCCCGGCGGCAGCGTCAAGGATCGGATAGCCCTGGCCATGATCGAGGCAGCCGAAAAGGACGGCCTCCTCAAGGAAGGCTACACCATTGTTGAGCCCACCTCCGGCAACACCGGAATAGGCCTGGCATGGGTCGCCGCCGTGAAGGGTTACCGGATTATTCTGACAATGCCCGAATCCATGAGCGTCGAACGTCGCAAGATTCTACAGGGGCTTGGTGCGGAACTGGTACTAACGCCGGCCCAGGAGGGAATGGAAGGCGCTGTCGACCAGGCCCGCTCCCTGTGTGACAAACTTCCGGGAGGCTTCATGCCGCAGCAGTTCAACAACCCGGCAAACCCCGACGTTCATTACCGCACAACCGGCGAAGAGATATGGCGCGACACGGACGGCCGCGTCGACATCTTCGTGGCCGCGGTAGGCACCGGTGGAACACTTACTGGCGCAGGCCGCTTCCTGAAGGAGAAGAATCCGGAGATTCAGATCGTGGCCGTGGAACCCGAGGAGTCACCGGTGCTTTCGGGCGGCGAAGGCGGACCGCACATGATCCAGGGCATCGGAGCCGGTTTCATACCCGACAACTATGATCCAGCCGTAGCAGATGAGATCGTGAAAGTAACCAGTGTCAACGCTATTGAAACAGCGAAGAAGATCACCAAGCTCGAGGGGTTGATGGTGGGCATCTCAGCAGGCGCAAACGCCTGGGCGGCCGTCAGTATGGCCCGGCGTCCCGAGAACAGGGGCAAGTGCATCGTCACCGTCATGTGCGATACCGGCGAACGCTATCTCTCAACACTGCTGTATTACGAGGACTGATCAAATGCAGCGCCAGCTGACAATGGAACGCCTCAGCGAAGATGAAGAAGTCAAGGCCTCGGGGCTGAACCTGGACTTCGACGAGATTGCGAAGAAGGGAGTCATGTCCAAGGAAGAGGGCATGGTCGCCAAATGGTATGGCGTATACGGATCCCGCCAGCCTGGCAACCTGATGGCCCGCATCGTGATACCCGGCGGCGTAATCACCGCCTCGCAGGCAAGACAGATTGCGGATACCGCGGAGAATCATGCCCAAGGCCGGATATCCATTACCACGCGGCAGTCGCTGCAGTACCATTGGCTTAAGGTAATCAGGATTCCAGACATGATGAGGGAGCTTGCGACCGAAGGGGTCAGTACGTTTCACGGATGCGGGGATGTAACGCGTAACGTGACGGCCTGTCCCATGGCCGAGAACTGTGTTCATCGCAGGCTCGATGTCCGACCCTTTGCACGCGAGTCCGCACGCCTTCTCACAGATGCCCGTGACCTGGACAACTTGCCCCGCAAGTTCAAGGTAACGTGGTCGGGATGCCGGGGCAACTGCGCGCAGCCCTACATGAACTGCGCAGGCGTGATCGCGGTAGCATGCGGACTAGACGGTTCCCGGCAGACGGGTTTTAAGGTCGTGATCGGCGGCGGAATGGGCTGGAAAGGCTTTGTCGCGCAGGAATTATTCTCATTCGTACCCCAGGACCGCGTGATACCCGTGATCCGCGCAATGGCCCTGCTTTTCCGGGATCACGGGGATCGCTACAACCGCGCGAAGGCGCGCCTCAAGTTTGTTGTGGCTCGCTACGGGATTGAACGCTGTCGGGAAATAGTCTTGGAGAACATGCAGGCAGAAGGCGAATCCGTCGAAGGACTTCGCACGGAGCCCATGCCCGACGTTGGTGAGCCGGTTCCGGCGCGCCCGCTGGTTGACGAGACGTTTCAGACGTGCGACGCTTCTTCTGTGGTCCGCATCAGGGTCCCGAAGGGCGAGGTAACCCATCAGCAGCTCCGTCGCGTAGCCGAGTTGTCCGAGATGTTCGGCGATCAGCGCATTTATACCACCAACCGGCAGAACATGGAACTCCACGGTATCGATCCGGCAAAAACTAAGCAGGTTAAGCAGGAGGTGCTTGCCACGGAACTGTTTACCGATGGCGTTGAGGGAATCATTGATATCGTACCTTGCGTCGGCACCACCTATTGTCCCAAGGCAGTGTCCACGACACGCGATCTGTATGATCGTCTGGTGCCGCTGGTTGCCCAGGAGAAGTTCGCGTCTATCGCCGGAGCAGTGCGCATCAATATTACGGGCTGCCCGAATTCCTGCTCGCCTTACAGGATCGTCGACATAGGGTTTCGCGGCATGCGGATCAGGGAGGAGCAGGGATCGGTTGAAGGCTACGAGATGCTCATTGGCGGCGACCAGGAAGCACACGGGCTGAGGCTTGGCGATTTCAAGCTCGCCGACTGCCCGGCCATCACCGAGCTTGTCCTCCACAAGTTCCTCGAGCTTCGCGAAGGTGATGAGACACTGACAGCCTGCATCCGGCGTACGGGCATGGCGCCCTGGGAGGAGGTGTTGAGTCAATGAACCTGGACTACAAGAAAGCACCCAACCTGCGAGAGTACTCAGTGGCCGACGGAGAAGCCCGGTCCGCTGGCGACGCACGCATACTGGCAAAAGATATTCCCTGCCAGCAGGCCTGCCCGGCCAGGACGAACGTGCCTCTCTACATAGAGCATCTCGCCAATGGTGATGCAACGGCCAGCTACCGCGTTAACCTGGAATGCAACGTATTCCCCGGAGTGCTGGGTCGCGTATGCACGCGCCCTTGCGAGGACCGTTGCAGACACCAATGGACCAACACGCAGGGTCCGGTGACAATCTGCCACCTCAAACGCGCCGCGGCGGATTCACTGGAAGCCAACATAGCACCTTTACCTTCGTATTTCGAAGACACCGGCAAACGGGTGGCAGTTGTGGGTGGAGGCCCGGCAGGACTTGCAGCCGCCCGGGAACTCAAACGACTCGGTCACAGCGTGACAATACTCGAGCGCGAACCACAGCTCGGCGGAATGCTTGTAGACGGCATCCCCAAGTTCCGCCTGCCGCGCCGGGTCGTGGAGAAGGAGATAGCTCTCATCATCGACAGCGGAATCGATGTTGAGCTGGGCAAGGACGTGGACGCAGCGATGATGCAGGAACTCGCCGACACGTACGACGCGGTTTGCATTGCAGCCGGAACCATGAAGGTCCAGGAGCTCGAACTGGATGGACTCCCACCGGACACGGCACTCTCCGGACTTGAATTCATGAAGCAATACAATCGCGGAGAGATAACATCCATGTCTGGTGACGTAGTGGTCATTGGTGGTGGTTTCACCGCAGTTGACTGTTCGCGCTCATGCGCGCGAGCCGCGCGAAGACTTCTTGGCGAGGGAGATAATATCTCCATCATCTACCGTCGCAGCGAGCAGTTCATGGCTGCCACGCAGGATGAACTCGAGGAGATCGAACGCGAGAACATCAGTATCCGCACCCTTGCCACCCCGGTGTCGGTACGCATGGAAGACGGACTGCTTGCCGGCGTGACATTCCGCCGCAACATTCTGGACAAAACTTCTGACGAAGAAAAGCCCCGCATGCTCCCTGTTCCAGACAGTGAATTTGAAGTTCCCTGCAAGCACCTCATCGTTGCCATCGGACAGACACAGGAATGGGAGATTCTTCCCGAAGGCCTGGCCTTGACGGACGGTTTCGGCACCACGGCCGAACATGTCTTCGTAACGGGTGATTTTGCCACGGGTGCTGACAACGTCATCAAGGCGGTTGCCAACGGCAAGGCGGTTGCCGAGGAGATCGACGCGCATTTGACAGGCCGCGAGCGTATGCAGAGCTTCGTCCGGGTAGAGACGATTGAAAAGGACGGGTTCACCGGGCGCGTACGCGACCATGATCTGCAGTCCAGCGCCGAAATGCCGGTAAGCCCGGTACCCGAACGTGCCGAGGGAGACCGCGAGGTCGAACAGGGCTTCGACCCGGACAGCGCAGAGGCGAATGCCATGCGGTGCTACTTCTGCCACTACAAGTTCGAAATAGACCAGGACAAGTGCATCCATTGCGACTGGTGTATCGATGCCGCGCCCCGCGAATGCATCCAGCGTGTATCCCGGGTGTTCCTGGATGATGATGGAGTTGTTGACACCGTTATCGAGGCAACGCTTGCACACGAAGCCACGTACATCTGGATCGATAGCGATGCATGCATCCGCTGCGGGAAATGCCTGCGCGTCTGCCCCACCGGGGCAATCTCAATGCAGAAAGCCGAACGAATCCACTGCCCAAGGACGTAATGGCCACCAACACCATCCGATCTGAATTCTAGCGAATCCAGCTATTCTCGGCATCTTCATGTAGCTGAATTCGTTAGAATTCAGATCCCCGATGCACAGCCTGCTTTCGCACCCATTCGCCATTGTGGCCGATAACTGGCGATCCGTGCGCTACTTCAGCTCCGTGATATAGATATTGCGGAACAGGTGTTGGCCGCCGTGGGGGACTTCCGCCTGGAAGGCAATATATCCAGTCTCCGGGCCTGCCAGACCGTCGGCTTTCCATCCAGGTTTGCCGTTAATCTCCAGTTCGGCACTAGTGCCCTTGACGGTCAGCTTGAACTTGTTCCAGTCATCCGGGTTGATCAACCCGCTGCTTCCTGCTCGCAGACCGTGGCAGTTGCCCTCCATCCCCTTTCGCAGGTTTGCCTGGTAACGACCGGGCCATGGACGACCGGGGTGCACAGTGTCATATCTGAAATACACGCCGCTGTCCCAGTTGTCTTCGGCCAGCTTCTTCCAGTCGAACTCCAGTACGAAGTCAGCGTATTTCTTCTCCGACTGGACAAGGCCGTTGCCGGTCTTGATAAGAATGCTTCCATTGTCGACCCCGGCTTCGCATGTCAGGACTTTCCATCCGTTGAGGTCCTTTCCATTGAAGATGGCGACGCGCCCTCCTTCGGAACCGGAAGCCGGCGGCATATTCAGGTACTGTTCAACCGCGGGTTTGCCGGATATCCAGCCCAGTTCCTGAAGGAAACTGTGGGATTCTGTCACGGTGGCGAGGAACCACTTGTTCTCGTCTCTTCCGTAGTTGAAAAAGCCATGCCCCTGGCCATCGTAGATCTTGAGTACTGACTTGATCCCAAGGGCTTCCATTTCGGACTTGATAGCTTTGGCAACAGGCATCTTCACCAGTTTCTCATTCGACCCGAAGAACACAACCGCCGGCGGTGTCTTCTTGTCGATGTTGTGACGCGGTGAGAATTCTTTCCAGTAATCCTTCACCCTGTCATAGCCGTAGCCTTCCTGGCTGTTGTCGTAGACGGGATTGAAAAGGACCATGGCATCGGGACGCGAGCTTACCGACATATCCTCATCATCGTGCTCGAAGCCTTTGACCGTGCCGGTTGCGGCTGCCACGTGACCGCCGGCCGATCCCCCGCCTGATGCTATCCTCTTGGGATCCACACCCAGTTCTTTTGCGTGTCTGCGCACGTACCGAATGGCGGCTTTCCCATCTTCCACGCATCCGGAAGGTTGAACATTGCCGTTCTTCTTAGTTCGGTACTCGGCGGACATGGCCAGTATCCCCTGCCCCGCCAGGTACTTGCTGTGATGGTAGAACTGGCTGGGACTTCCTCCGTTCCATCCGCCTCCGAAGAAAAACACGATAGCGGGCATGGGCTTCTTCGTGTCCGCAGGCGGATCGAAAACATGCAGTTTGAGGTCCGTGCCTCCAATGCTCTTGTACGTGATCTTCCGCGTTGGTTGAGCAGAAGAAGTCGAGGGTTTTGCCGAGGCACACGAGACTGAGATTAGTACTGCCAATATAATTAGTATGTGTGTAGTTTTCATATCGAATTTGGAATTCAAAGTCCGTGGAGTTTCTTTACGCAAGTTTGTAGAACTCTTCCCAGCCCTTGCGGGGGGCATGCCCCTTGAGCAGGGCGTTTGCTCTGGCGTTGTTCGTAATCTGCTTCGTCTTCGTATCGAACTTGAGAGTCCCGCCAAGGCGCTGTGCGATGCACCCTAACGTGAAGACCTGAGTAAGAGGCCCGGACACCGCGAACTTGGAATTGCACTCCTCCCTGCCCATCGCCGCATAGAGGAAGTTCTTCATGTGGTTCTGGTTGGTGTCTCCCTTATCGATCTCCGGGAATTTGGATGACATGTCCTTCATCTTTGTTTCCGGGATAATGCGCAGCCCGGAGCTATGGGTACCACCCATGAAGACCAGGTCGTCACTGTACATGACCTTGCCGCATGCAGGTACGTTTCGCTTCCCGTCCAATTCCTTCGGACGAGGAGGCTTGTTCCTTGTGCCGTCATACCAGTTGATGGCCATAGCCGGCATGTCTTTACCGCGCTCGGCAAATTCAAAAGCGATCGTGCTTCCCATCGGGTAGATGAAATCATTCTGCCCCTCAAGCTTGTCTGCACGGATTTCGTAAGGGAGCCCCAGCTTGAGAAAACGATGGATCGTATCAAGCGTGTGCGGACCCCAGTCACCGAAAGCCCCGTCTCCATAGTCATACCACCCGCGCCAATTGCCCGGGTCGTACTTGGAGTTGTAAGGATGCACAGGTGCCGTACCGCACCACACGTCCCAATTCATACCCTCGGGCTTAGGCTGCTCTTCGGGAAAAGCGGTTACCTTGCCCCAGGGATGCCAGCGGCGGCCCTTGTTCATGCAAGCGTCGACTTTCCTGACATTCTTTATGATGCCGGCCTCGACCCATGCCTTGAATTGAAGTCGCTGCCCCCCGGAATGCCCCTGGTTACCCATCTGGCAGGCCACTTTATATTTCTTTTCAGCAGCCATGAGCAGCTCGCACTCTTCGAATGTGTGAGCCAGTGGCTTCTCCACGTAAATGCTCTTGCCCAACGACATGGCAAGCATGGATATCGGAAAATGCGCGTGGTCGGGAACACCGACCGTACAGGCATCAATCTTGTCGCCCATCTCGTCGAACATCTTGCGGAAGTCATTGTAGACTTTCGCGTCTTTGTGCTTTGCCTTGAATCCACCTGCCCGTGATGCCACAACGTCACAGAGCGCAACGACATTTACCAGGCCGCTCCCGGCAGCCCCTTTGCCAATTCCGCCTCCCTGGTGTGAACAACCGATGATTGCCAGGTTCAGCTTCTCGCTGGGAGGAGCCGCGTTGTTCTTCTTCGAATCCTTGGATTTGGGAGCCGCGTAGGCCGGAACGATATTGAAAGCACTTACGGCCGACAAGGCAGCCGTGTTTCTCAGGAATGTTCGTCGATTGATTCGTTTTCTCATGTTACTTGCTCTCCTGGCTAATCTTGCGAATCCTTATGTTTCTGTACCACACCTTGTTGCCGTGATCCTGGAGGAAAATGCGCCCCGGCCCTTCGCCATATCCCTGCTTCCCCTTGAACTTGCTCTTGGCCTTTGCCTTCGCCCAGTCATCGGAAGACGTATCCGTCTCGAGAACCAATTTGCCGTTGAGCCAGTGCTCCAGCCGCGTCCCTTTGGCAACGATGCGCGCCTGGTTGAATTCACCCACGGGCATCAAAGTCTTCTGGTCATTGCATTTGAACATCGCATACATGGCCGCCGCACTGGTCAATGGGTTCTTGCCGTTGACGTGCTTCTCGTCGTCAAGTACCTGGTACTCGGGACCCAGCCCTTTCGTGAAGCGGTACTTGATACCACTGTTTCCCCCTTCAGAAATCTTCCATTCAAGCTCCAGTTCAAAGTCCTTGTATTCCCCCACGGACACAATATTGCCGCCACCGGAAGCCCGGTGGATGCATCCTTCCTCGACAACCCATCCTTTGGATACCGGCTGCCCGTTTGTCAACTGCCAGCCCTCCAGGGTCTTGCCGTCGAAAAGAACCTGCCACTCATTGTCTGCACTACTTACCAAAGACACGCACATCGCGGTCAACATCAACACACAAGCTAATCTGATATTCATGCTTTCTCCTTTCAATCTGTAATCATAGTGAGACGGCCGCCGACCTTTCAAGAGATATGTACTATCTGGCTTTTCCGCTGGCAGCGGAAAAGCCAATGGTTGACGGTTAATGGTTGATGAGGAGATCATGTACTTGATTCACGCAGCCTACTGAACAGACACCTCGTAAATGCTTGCCCAGCACTCGGGGGGTGCACCAAGAATCGTGATCCTTATGAACTGCGCCTCACCTTTCAGAGCATCCGTAGTCGTCTGCCCGCTGGCCGTGTTCTTTGAGCGGTCTGCAAGCAATTGCCAGTTCTTCCCATCTACCGATCCATCAACGCGGTACCTGTACAGGCCTTTTTCCTCCCAGGCTATACGGACCTGCTTGACGGCCTGCTTCTTGTCGAGCCTGATGCTCACCCACTGGGGCATCGATGCATCGCTGGCACACCAGCGGGTGGCAGCATCATCATCGACCAGGTGGGAAGCCACGTTGCCCTTGTTCGTCTCCTCCGACGATGCAGCAACACGCGTATTGACGGGAACTGCGGCAGTCGTCTCTGGCAGGGCTGACTCGATCGGATGCGACACCGGTCGTCTCGTGAGTTTTGCGTCAACATCGTCTCCCTTGCCCAGCGGGATCATTCGGAATCGATACGACACCCGTTCGCTCTTCAGCTGGTACTGCCTGAGCGGGGTCGCACCCCAGCTGTTGTTGCCACCCACCCCGGCCTGTACCAGGTCAACATTGAGGTGAATGGATTTGGAGCGTTCCATCTGGAAAGAGTACTTCGCCTTGTCTATGACGTCCTGCGCGTAGTGCTTGGCACCGAAGCATATCAACGGATCACCCACAAACAGCAGGCCGCCCTGGTCTGCATCCCGCAGCGCCACCCATCGTACATCACTTCGGTAACCGTTTTCCTGGGGTTCTGAGTAGTCCACCCACATGCCGTCGACCGTAGCTTCGAACATTCCGATACGTTCGAACTTGCGATCCTGGTATGTTGGATTGGGACCTCGTCCGTAGTACTGAACAAGATTCATCGATTCTGGCAGCAGCATTTCAAGACCGTAACGGAGCGGGCCCTTCATCCCCGTTCCGCCCGGGGCGCAGGTCATGGCGACCTCTATCTGTCCATCACCATACACAGTGTACAGGAGCCGGCATGCCGCCGAGACCCCGGACAGCGCAGCACTGAACAGAACGCGCACTGCGCCGCCCTCCAGTGTTTTCACTTCACATGCATGGACCCGCCAGTTCGCCCCGGCGTTCCTCCAGCGATTGTCGGCAAATCTCCTTGCCGAAGGCCTGTCGTTATCCGTTGTAGCCCGCCAGAAGTCTGGCTTGAACCCACGGTCCACGAGCTTCTTGCCTTTATGGGTGAAAGCTGTCAGAAGACCATTACCCTTGTTGAAACTGACAGTGAAGTCCTTGCCGTTTATGGAAACAGCTTTATCGCCGTCATCCACCTTGATTTCAGGCTGCTGAGATTTGTCTGCCTCCGTCGCTATTGCATCGGCATAGACATATTGCTCCCACGCAATCTCGTGCCCCGGGTTGATCAATGGTGAGTAGCCTGCCTTTGCTGCAAAAGACAGCGTCAGCAGGTACTCGGTCCCGGCGGCCCTTTGAATCTTCGGCAGATTGATCGTAAATCCCTTTTCGGTGTGCGGGGCCACATCCAACTCCGGGATCTTGCCCTCGGCAACGACTCTACCGTTACCGAGCAATTCCCACTTTCCTTCGGCCTTGTCCTTGATGTTCGAGTGGTCAAACCAGTTGCGAACCTTGAACCGGCCAGCTGTGACATCCACTGCCGAAACGTGGATATTGCGATACGCGTACTTGATTGCAAAAAGGCCCGGGTGCGGAACGCGATCGGATGACACCAGTCCGTTCATGCAGAAATTGTCATCATGGTGGCGTTTCTCCGCGTCTTCCCACCAGCCTCCATACGCAAAGAAAGTGTCCTTGACCGGACCCGTACCGACGCGCTTCTTGAACTCCTCCGGAAGAGGCTGCCGGATTCCCTGGTCTACCCAGTCCCACACGTACGCACCCATGTGATTCTTGTTCGCGTAAATATGGTCCCAGTATTCCTTGAGGTTCCCGTTGCTGTTGCCCATGGCATGCGTGTACTCGCACAGCACGCTGGGCTTCCCGGTACCCCCGCCCAACCATCCCGGCCCGGCATACATACGTGACACTACGTCGGCCGGGCCGTTGTCATACTCGCAATGAACAGGCCGATCGGGATGTTCCCTGTTCAGCCATGCGTACATGGCCTGGGGCCCGGCTCCCTTGCCGGCTTCGTTTCCAAGTGACCAGATCACTATGGAGGCATGATTCTTGTCGCGTTCAGCCATCCGCCGAACGCGGTTCATTTGTGCGGGTACCCATTCCTTCATTCCCGACAACTGCCGCGCGTCGTGACACTCGATATTGGCTTCGTCCATAACGTAAATCCCGTATTCATCACACAATGAGTAGAAAAGGGGATCATCGGGGTAGTGGCAGGTTCGAACCGCATTGACGTTGAACTGTTTGAACAGCTTGATGTCTTTAATCATGCCTTCGAGAGTCACCGTGTGTCCCGTATCCGGCTCCGTCTCGTGACGGTTGACGCCCTTCATTTTGACGGCAACTCCATTAACCATGAAAATGCCATTCCTAATCTCCACTTCGCGGAATCCAACGCGACATGGGATCACCTCAACGACATGGTTATTGCTCTTTTTGAGGATGAGGAGAAGCTGATAGAGGGTAGGAGACTCCGCGCTCCAAAGCCCTGGGGCAGAGATGGTGTCGCGTGTCACATGTCGCGTACCGTCCGCTTCGCGGCTCATCGTCTTGGTTAAGACACTCTTGTTGGCATCATCCAGGAGGAGTACTTGTACACTGTGTCCCTTAGTATCGCCGGCAAGTTCAACATCCAAGGATAGGGTTGCATCCTTGTACTGATCATCGAGATCCGTCCGCACGCGAAAGTCGCGGATATACACTTCGTCGCGTGACCACAGGTATACATCTCGAAAGATCCCCGCAAGACGCCAGAAATCCTGGTCTTCAAGGTAGGAACCTTCGCACCAGCGGTAGACCTCCACAGCCAGAAGGTTCTCACCGTCTTTCAGATACTTCGTGATGTCGAATTCCGCAGGGGTACGGCTGCCCTGGCTGTACCCTACCTTCTGTCCGTTGATCCAGAGGTAGAACGCGGAGTCCACACCGGCGAAATGGATGAGCACTTTACGCCCCTTCCAATCAGCAGGCACGGTAAACGCAGTGCGGTAGCTGCCAACCGGGTTGTATTCCCTCGGTGCTTTCGGCGGATTCTTGGGGTGTGGGTACTTTATGTTCGTGTATATCGGTGTTCCGTATCCGTGCACCTGCCAGTTGGAGGGCACCGGGATGGTTTTCCAGGCAGAGTCTTTAAACCCAACCTTAAAGAACTCGGCAGGGCGGGATGCTGGGTTTTTCGACCAACGGAACTTCCACTCGCCGTTCAGCGATTTGAACCAGGGCGACTTTTCCGGATCCCCCGCAAGCGCGGGCTCGACCATGTGGAACGACATCATGGATGCGTGCGGCTTCTCTGTATTGAGCTGAAGGACATTGAGATCGTCCCACTCTTCGCCCCCCACACACCAGGAAACCATAATGCAGATGGCCAGGACCAACGAGATGCCTGAGACATAAGGTGAGAAAGTCATAACGATAGCTCCGTTTGGATTGAGGTAACTGCACACGTTCCACCTGTACCCGGTCTACCCGGGTTGACAGAACAGATTACGGAATAGGGCGGTGCAAGTTCAAGAACAGGATCGAATGGCCGCCTGTCATTTCGTGGAGGCGCAGGCCGTTTCACGCCATGCAGCATATTCGGCCTCGGAGCACTCACTCGCCGCCAGGGCCAGAGTCTGGACAACTACTTCTTCCTCCGGGGCGGTGACATCGAGATGATTTGCTCCAAGGAAAATGTACGCAGCCATGAAGCCCAAGCGTTTGTTGCCGTCGATAAAGGGATGGTTCTTCACAATGCCGTAGGCGTAGGCAGCGGCAAGATCAAAGAGAGTAGGGTCCCCGTAAGCATGCAGCTGCTCTGGGCGAGCGAGTGCCGACTGGAGCAGACCTTCATCCCTAACGCCGGCAAGGCCGCCGAAACGCGCCAGTAACTCTTGGTGAACCGCGTCTATAACGGCTCGTGTCAACCAAACAGGAGTCTTCATTTGGCCAACTGCCTAAGTGCATTGCGGTACTTCTCCATCCCCTGCTCGGCTATGTCCATCATCTCCTCAAACCCCGGGCGTTCCGGGGTAACGCGCAGCGCGCTCTCCGGGGCTTCGGTGAGGTAGAGGGTAGCCCCCTCCTTAACTCTCATGGCCTGAACCGCCTCTTTGGGCAGAACAATCCCAAGGGAGTTACCGATCCGACGTACTTTGGTTTTCATTGTCATGTAATAACAATAGTTATAATTCTAGCGAATGTCAACCTGCAAATCGCGTTGGTGACAGGTGAGGACACCTGTCCTACGGGGAGTTTCTCCAGAAGTGCCGCAGAAAACTTAACTCGTCTTATCATTTTCCGGCTTCTCCTTCTTCCTCATTTGTTCCCAGATCGTGCTGCCTCGTCAAACCCCACACTGCGGACTTTCCCTTGCGCTGTGCGGCGAGCCAGTTGAGCGCGGCATTGTGAATGATCTCATGCCTACCGTCGAAAATGGTAACGCGCGTATTCTTCGAGATCTTACGAAAAACTGGCTGTTTGCCGCCGTAGAGGGGATCTTCGCCGGCTTTCTCGAGTCCTTCCGGAAGGGCCTGCTTCTCGTAGAACTCCTCGATCAACGCGGGGGCAATGCGTTTCTTCCCGGGGACAACAGCATTGAATGCATACAGCGAATGTGAAAAGGGCACGCTACCGCCCTTGTGGCCGTCCGTAACTCCCGCATTGATGTCGAGGTTGACCCCCTCCGCTTTGTCAAGATAGCTCACTGGCGAACGTTTGACACATTCCTCGGCAGCTTGCTTGTTCTGATCCGGCCGTCCACCCACCGCCTTCTCAATATGGCCGGCATACTTGCTGTTGCCTTTCTTCTGTTCCCACCAGGCACGGACATCACTGATTGGCACCCAGGCCGAGACGCCCGCCCAGATATCAGGAGCACGGCCGGCCATCAGGATCGACATGTGGCCGCCTCCCGAGGCACCGACGAGATAAATGCGGTCACTGTCGACAGCATAGTTCTTCTTCATGAACTCCACGGCATCGACAATATCCTGCACCGCCATATTCGAACCACATGCCTCCGGCGTCCAGTTGGGCCCCCGGAAGTCAGGATGTATGAAGTGCCAATCCTTGTCCATGCACCAGCGTGCGTAGACGACCCCCCCTCCCCCGGACGTGTAACTACACGACCAGGTATGCAAACCAACCAGTAAGGGACGTTTCTCCCTGGCCTTCGCCGAATAGAGAAGCGTCGGCTGTTTGGTATTGTCGATGCTCGTCGAATAGTGGAGCGTTTTCACTTCCGCCGGCCACCCCTTTGGCGCTGGCGAAAGTGCCGGGGTTTCCAAGGCTACGGCAGTGCCCGCCACACCTGCAAGGAGGGCACCTGTAATGGGTGTCAGTTTCTTCATAGGGTAGGTATACCTTTCGGTGGCCACTGATACAATCCGTCAACCGGAAACTTGCCACGCTTGACGTTAATGCCTTGTTACGTCATTTATCACTGAGCCGTGGATATTTCGCCTTCGTTGCCCCATCGCGATATGGCCAACCTTCGTTCTTCTGCTTCGGGCCAGGCGTGGTGCGCCCGTTGTGAAGAGCCTCGGCGAGTTCGTTGACTAACTCATCGATGATTTCCGGGTGGGCATCCTCCAGGTTCTTTGATTCGTCGGGGTCGTCCTTGAGATTGTAAAGCTGAACGAGTTTCGATGTTGTTTTGATCTTTTTCCAGGGCAAATCCCAGCCGCCTCCGGCGTCTCGCGCCATCACCAGCTTCCATTCGCCCTTGCGTATGGCAAATTTTCCCGAGATGGAATGATGGATCGTGAACGGACGAATTTGATCCTTTGACCCTTTCAAACAAGGATAGAACGAAAACGAGTCCTCTGCAGCATTGTCGGGAATCTCACTTTTCTTATCGAGCAAGTCCGCGAAGGTCGCAAAGAAATCCGTCGTGCAAATCGTTACATCGTTTGTGCTGCCTGCGGTCACTATTCCAGGCCAACGCACGATAAACGGCACGCGATGCCCACCTTCATAGATAGTTGCTTTGGCGCCGCGGTAGGGACCCGACGGACGGTAGCCCGCGGCGATCATCTTTGGGATCTTCACGTATGGTGCGAAGCCATTGTCCGAGGTAAAGATCACCAGCGTGTCGTCATCCAGCCCCGACTGCTCGATCTGTTCAAGTACTTGTGCGGCCACCCAATCCGTCTCGGCCATGAAATCCGCGTACCAGCTATACTGTTTGTACCTGCCTTTGAAATCTTTGCCCGGCGCGATCGGCGTGTGTGGTGAGGTCAACGGTAAGTACAAGAACCAGGGCTTCTCTGATTTGTCCTCCGCACGTCGTTTGATATAGCTGCGTGACTCGGCCGCCCAGTCAGCAAGACAGTTGCTCGCTTCAAAGTCCTCCGCCGCGGCGCCAACACGTTGGAACTTGTTGTACTCATTATGCGGAAATCCCTTATTCACGGTCGGCACCGTTTCCGCTCGATTGTTACGGAGATAAACGTAGGGCGCCATGTCCAGCGACGAGAGAATGAAAAACGCTTCATCAAAGCCCACATCTACCGGACCATTCCTGAACGGCTGGGTGTAGTCAATCTGCCAGGAGGCGGACCGCTTGCTCTTATCGGGGTTCACGTTCCTGGGCAGCTTCACCCAATCGGCACCAAGGTGCCACTTGCCGATACAGGCGGTGTGGTAGCCCGCCTTCTGTAAAAAGTTGGACAGGTTCAGACGATTGGGGTCCATTAAGGCACGGTCGGTCGGGTTAAAAAGCACACTGCTCTTTAGCCTGCTGCGCCAGTTGTATCGCCCGGTGAGAATGCCATAGCGAGTGGGCGTACAGACCGACGAACTGGTGTGAGCATCTGTGAATCGCATGCCTTCCCTGGCCATCCGATCCAGCGCAGGCGTGGGAATAATACCGCCTGCGTGACTGGGCTCGCCATACCCCATGTCGTCGGCCAGTATCAACACGATATTGGGGCGCAAGCCCTCGGCAGACCACGCCGAGATCGCGTGAAAGAGACCTGCGGCAATATAGATGAGCAGTACCAAGGCTGAACGTGTGCTGTTTCTCATGCTGTTCCTCTCATTAGTCTAATCAAATCCACCGTTATCCTATCTGCTGCAGCGCATTCCGCAAAGACTTCGCCTGAACGGACACGACAAAGGATGTATGAGGGGGGCAGAGCGGTGTCGCCGCTTTTCCCTTAGCCCCGATCAGCGCTATCCCGACCCCAGTACCGTGCCAACAGCGAAGCGGTGATTACGCACCAAGTGGCGAAAATCGCCGGGACCAGGGCGGTCTCGGGCGAGAAATGCGTGATCGCCAACACGGCGCCGAGGCCCGCGTTCTGCATGCCCACTTCGATGGAAAGCGTCCGGCGGCGGCGAAGATCAAACCGGAAAAGTCTGCCGGCCAGGTAGCCTCCGGTGTAACCGAGCAGGTTGTGAGTGAAGATCGCAAGAAAAAGGATGAGAGTAAGTGACTCTATTCTCGACTGGTTAAGCGCCACGACCATGCCGCAGATGATGGCTATGCATAGCGTGGAAATAGCAGGAAAAACGTCGTGTATCTTCTCAATCTTCTGCTGGAGGAAATGCTTCAAGCCGAATCCAATCAACAGTGGCATAATAACGATCTTGAGGATGCTGAGGCACATCTGCCAGAAATCAATCTCTATAACCGTATTGGCGTAGAGATACGTCAGCGACGGTGTCAGGATGGGTGACAGCAGCGTCGCGGTAGATGTCAGTGCAATAGAATAGGCAACATCCGTCCGCGCCAGGTAGGCAATCACGTTGCTTGCCATGGCGCCGGGGACCACGCCTACCAGGATCATGCCCAGGAACAACTCCGGCGGCAACCTGAGCGCTTTGGCGATAAGGAAACCACATCCAGGCATGATGACGAACTGGGCTAGAATCCCAAGCAACACTACGTGCGGGTGCTTGCGAAGGGGCCGGAAATCCGAGAAACGCATAGTGCAGCCGATCCCCAGCATGGTGCCGAAGAACATCCATTCCAGGTATGGTTTGAACCAAACCAGGGGCGGAGGGTAGAGATAACCAAACACCCCCAGCACAACAACCCACAAAGGCATCAGTTGAGTAAAACGGCGTAACATGCCCTTCTAGATATCAGAAACGCTGCAATTCGTACATGGGAATAGAACTGAGCTACATCCCGATTCCCCTTGCGACTCAGCGTGAATACGTGTAGCTTACCATCATATACAGGGGATAAAAGATGAGATTTACAGTTGAACTTGATGCAAGTGAAATTGCCGAGATCCAGGAGGCGACTGGGCTCCGCAAGAAATCTCCGGCCGTGAAGAAGGCTGTCGAGGGGTACCTCTATGGACTGAAGCGGCGAAAATTCCTTCAGCGCGTCTGCGAAGGCAAGACGGATTACGGAATGACAAACGAAGAAGTCGAGGCGGCGGGGACCTATGATCCTGATTGATACCTCTGCCTGGATTGACTTCCTGCGTCGGCATGGCGATCCTGCGACGAAGAGTCGTGTGGCAGCCTACATTGAACTCGGCGACGCAGCTTACTGCGGACCTGTTGAGTTTGAACTGCTAACCGGAGCAAGACCGCGAGAGATCTCAGACGTCAAGGCTGCGTTGAGTTTCAGCACACTTCTCCCATTTCCTCAAGCATGCTGGCAACATTCCGCCGAGATCGAGAAGCAACTCCGCTCCAAGGGCGTCACCATCCCGCGCGACGACATCTTTGTGGCCGCGGCGGCACTGCATCACGAAGTATCCCTTTTCACACATGACCCGCACTTCACTCTTATGCGCGACAAAGGCAACATCCCGCTGGAGCTAGCATAACAGGCGTCTTCAGCGCCATTTCGACTCGCGCATTTCACGCATTTCGTAGTTCCACTCCCCTCCCCCGGTTCTCAGCCTTTCCTCTCCATCCAGAGCGGAGTGACAATGAACCAGGCGATTGTCGCCAGCATCATTACCAGCTTAACCTTGTCGAGGGTCATGCTCCCCGACATGAAGAGTACGGATGGAAGCAGTACTGCTGCCAGCGAGATCCACGAAACTGTTTGAAGAGCTTTTCTCATGACGACACCTCCTTTTTCTGGAGAATCTTGCTTAAAACGATATAGAGAATCGCCGCCACAAACCAACCGGGCAGGCTGACGAAGAAAATCTGTACGCCGGCAAACTTCACCAGGTATACGCAGGTACCAAGAGTCAGGAACCAGGTAAGTCCGGCAGCCCAGTTAAACGATGTGCCAACTTCCTCCGCGTAGCCATTCTTCAAGCCGAGCTTCTTCATAAACCAGAAATCCACAAAGACGACTGCACCCATAGGCATCAGAATCATTCCGTAGATGGCAACAAAACCAAGGAGCTTCATGGCTATCAGCGGGAACATGCCTGCAATCGTGGCAATTGCCCCAGTGAGAAGGGTCACTTTGAACCGTGACACCTTCGGCACGATAGCCTGGAAGGCCAGGCCTGCACGGTAGATTGTTGGATTGGCGGTGGTCCAACCCGCGATGATCACACAGACGAGCCCCGCAATTCCACAGGCTTTGTACGCCATTGGTCCGGGCAAAACATCGGTGTTCTCCGGGGTCAGGCGAAGCTGCAGAGCATAGAGCACGGAGGCGCAGAGCCATGCCATGAAATGACCTACGTACATGCCTGCACCAGAGGCCACGGCATACCATGATTTCCTCGCGAAACGGAACACCGTGAGGTCGGACATTCCCACGTGCATGGCCATGTTGCAGAACCATGCAAAGAAAGCAACGTGCCAGAACGTGAACTTTATCTGTCCGGGAAGCGGCTCGCCACCCTTCCAGATCTCGTTGGCCAAGCCCCAGATTCCGCCCATTTCGGCAACAGTGCTTCCACTGGCTTCGACGAATTGACTGACACCAACTATCCCGAAGACAAGGAATACAAGGACCATCCACGGTGCTGCGATATTGGCGAAACGTGAAACCATCTTGTAGCCGTAAGCGGCGACCACAGATATCACGGCACCCACGACAAGCACACCCAGCACCCATCCGACACTGTTGGGGTATACATCCGTGAGTGCGGGCATTGGGAACTTGAACCAGACACCCACCGCCGTGGCGGAGACAGTGATCATTGAACCTGCCAGGAAGCAGAACATGATACCGTTTGCCAGGTTGTAAAGCGTCACCAGGTTCCGTCCACATATCTTCTCAAGCTGGTAGTACAATGTGAGCCTGGCTTTCACGGCTATGGGAGCGCAGAGGAACATCCAGCTCAGAACCGCAAGTAGGTTGCCGACAAACAGGCCAGCAAGGACATCGAACGCGCCGACACCACAGGCCACGAAAAGTGGGCCAATCATCAGTTCGGTCCCGGCACAATGTTCACCGGCGTACATACCGACGAAGCTCTTCAGCCCCAACCGAGCCTTCTCCGGCACCGGTTCACGCTCGAACTCGTTGTCAGCCCCGTGATCTTGTTCTTGTTTCGGTTCTTCTGTCATAGGGTCTCCTTCAGTTGAGAACTGATGGTCTCTATACTGCTAATCCTATCTCCTCTTTGCAAGGACTTCACTTTCGTATTCTCGCACCTCGTCCAGCCACTTCACACTAACTGGCACCTCCTGGCGGCCGCAGTAGTAATCCCAAACCGCCGCCGAGGGTAGCGTTTTCAGCTCTTCCAGCATTGCAAGCCGCCCCGTAAAATCTCCACTGTTTTCCATGTCGCGCAACATCTTCGTCGGCTCGAGCATTGCAAGCAACAGCGCCTTTATCATGTTGCGCGTGCCTATTACCCAGGCTGCAATGCGATTTATACTGGCATCGAAGAAATCCAAACCTATGTGCGTCCGGTCAAGGTAGTTGCCACGTACAAGCTCTTCGGCTATGGCTCGAAGCTCGTCGGAAAGGGTCACGACGTGATCGCTGTCCCACCTGACCCCGCGACTGACGTGAAGAAGGATCTCGTCCACGTACATCAAAACGGATGAGAGTTTGTCGGAGATGACCTCGGTAGGATGAAAATGCCCCGAGTCCAGGCACAGCAGCTTACCCTTATCCATGGCATAGCCCATGTAGAACTCGTGCGATCCAATCACGCAGCTTTCCGATCCAATACCGAAGAGCTTGCACTCGACAGCATCCAGCTCCTCTTTCGGGTCCAATTGCTCGGCAAACATCTCGTCAAGTGACGCCTTGAGTCTCTCCCGCGGCGTTTTCCTGTCAACAGGCGTATCCTTGTAGCCATCGGGAATCCAAACGTTAACCACGGACGGCGATCCCAGTGCTTTCCCCATCGCGGCACCGACATGACGGCACGCTATTCCGTGCTCTACCCAGAAACGCCTTATTCCGTCATCTGCATGACTCAACGTGAATCCGTCATCAGCTTTCGGGTGCGAGAAGTAGCTGGGGTTGAAATCCATCCCCATGCCGTTGGTCTTCGCCCAGTCTATCCATGCTGAAAAGTGTTCGGGGCCCAACTCGTTGCGTTCAACCCGCTGACCGCCGGTCTCGGCATAGAGTGCGTGAAGGTTCAGCCGATGCTTCCCGGGAATAAGACTAAGAGCCTTGTCCAGATCCGCGCGTAATTCATCGGCCGTGCGAGCCTTGCCGGGGTAGTTGCCGGTCGCCTGGATTCCCCCGCCTGACAGTTCTGCATCGGGAGTCTCGAACCCTCCCACGTCATCGCCCTGCCAGCAATGAAGGCTGATCGGCACTCCGGCCAGCTTTTCCATGGCACCATCCGTATCAACCCCAAGGGACGCGTATTGCTCCTTTGCCAATTCATATGCCTGTTCAATCGCGCTCATTAATATCTTCCTTCCATCTGTACAGTGCCAATCTTCTGGCGAACCATTGACTAACGCTTCACTTTTCAACACTATTTGAGATAGCGTTTGCATCGTACAGTAACGCAGAGCGGATAGTCAAACGAAGGAGACCCCGGTGCCAGGAGAAACCAGTCAGCTATGCCCTGCTTCCGCTGGTGCCTGTTTCGTAGCCCCGAAACCGATACTTGCAATCACCATGGGTGACCCAGCGGGAATCGGGCCTGAGATCATTGCCAAGGCATTACCACAGGGACGCGTTCACGAGGCCTGCCGACCACTGGTTGTCGGGGATGCCGGTGTCATGAGACGAGTAGTGGAAATGCTGCGGGCGCCTCTGGAAGTACGGCCGGTTTCTGCCGTCGGGGATGCCATGTTTGCGCCCGGCACAATGGACGTTCTGGACCTTGGGAACGTTGACCTTGCCGGCCTGGTGCATGGAAAAGTCTCTGCCGAGTGCGGCGAGGCCGCCTTCCAGGCAATTCGCAAGGTTATCGATCTGGCCATGGCGAAAGAAGTGGACGGAACCGTCACGGCCCCTATCAACAAAGAGAGCCTCAATCTCGCGGGCCATCATTTCGCTGGACACACAGAGATCTACGCTCACTTCACCAATACTACTGATTACGTGATGCTTCTGACCGAAGGTGACCTCCGGGTAGCGCATGTGTCCACACATGTTTCATTGCGCGACGCCTGTGACCTGGCCAGGCGTGACCGAATACTCAAGGTGATCCGGCTGGCACATGACGCATGCGTCAGCCTGGGAATTCCTTCCCCCAGTATCGGCGTAGCGGGACTGAATCCGCATTCCGGCGAGGCGGGTCTTTTCGGAACAGAGGAGAGAGAGGAGATTCTCCCCGCAATCCAGGACGCGAAAGCCGATGGGCTTAATGTTGACGGTCCAATTCCGCCAGACACCCTCTTTCCCAAGCTTAAAGGCGGCCTGTTCGACATTATCGTCGTCATGTACCATGACCAGGGGCACGTGGCCATGAAATTCAACAGCTTCAAGCTCGACAGGGAGACGAAGGAGTGGACATCTGTCACAGGGGTCAACACCACGCTGGGACTTCCGATCATCCGCACCTCGGTAGATCACGGAACCGCATTTGACCAGGCGGGAAAAGGAACCGCCCGGGAAGACAGCCTGCTGGACGCCATCGAGTTTGCCGCAAAACTGGCAAGCGGCCACTAGTAACAGCGGAAAAGAGCCCTACCCTCCGTGCCCTCCCCTCTTTGCACTGTGCTACCTGCGTACCACGTGCTACGTTTGATTTATGAACGGCAATGATCGTGACAACTCTACGGAGGGAGAAACTGCCCCTGACCAGCCGCCTGTTTCACCGGAAGCGGAATCGGCAGACTTTCGCATCAACTTCTTTCCTCCAGAGGATAATGAGGATACTGCCCACACGCCTTCGAAAGACGACTACAGGGTGGACTTTTCCGAGGATAGCTACAGGGTGGACTTTTCCGAGCCCGAAGATAGGGAGGAAGAGATCTCCGAGCCCGAGGACGTATCGAACGAGATTCCCGAGCCTGAGGTCGTTCTGGCCGAACCTCCCGAGAAGGACGTTCCCGCAGCGGGCGTACGGGTAGTAAAGGTCCCTTCGCGCAGAATGAGAGCCACGGCCGCACGGACGCGCTCTCAGACCTCTCAATCACCGCCGGCTTCCAAGCAGCGAGAGCAACGTCGTTCGTACGTCCCGAAAAAGAGATCATCTCCATTGGGGCCCTGGCTGGTTGTTCTTCTTATCGCAGTCATAGTGCTGAGTGTCATAGCCATCGCCGAAAAGGTCATGATCTCCAGGCTGACGGTAGAAAAAGACAGGTTGAACCGGAAAATGAATTACTACGAGGTGGAATCGCAGGAACTGCAGCAGGAACTGGAGACCGCATACGGCCTGGTTCGGCGATACAGGGATCGGACCCCACCCCACCTGCGCAAGCAGATAGAGCCTAAGACGAAAAGGGAATAGACAGACCCTTTTCTTGACATTCATCAGTTGGATTTGTAAGAAGATTCATCCCCTGAGGCGGTATTGGGGAACAAGTCGTATAGTGCGACAGACGAAAGAAGGAGAGCCAGGCAATGAAAAGGCTAGTGGTAGTAATGTTGGCAGTGATGATGCTTGCTTCAATGGCAACGGCAAACTGTGGCTCCTGCGCCAAGGATAAGAAGGCTGCAGCGACGGTAACCTGCCCCGTGGCTTCATCTCTTGGCGAGCTCGACCTTACGGTGGATCAGAAGACCCAGGTTGACGCCATCTGCAAGGCCTGTCAGGCAGAGTGCAAGAAAGAGGGTTGCTGCAGGTCCTGCCAGAAAAAGATCAAGAAGGTCCTTACAAAAGAGCAGAGCGCCAAGTTCAACGAACTGGTGAAGGCCTCGAAGAAGAGCAAAAAGAAGAAGAAACAGTAAGCTCTTAGCCTGTCATCTCGAGGGCACGGTGCAAGTTGCGGCCCCGAAAGACAACAACCCCCACCCTTGTGGACGCTGAGTCCTTAAGGAGGGGGTTGGCTTTTGAAACGGATTCTCTTGCCACAAGTGCTTAATCGAGCGTTACACAGTCCCTGTAGGAAGGTACCGAACAAGACCATCCCGTCTTGCCATTCAGCCACGACGCAAACCCGTTTGCCGATTCCGGTTCACCATGAGTCACGAAGACTCTCTTCGGCGGCTCGGTAATACCTGACAGCCATTGCAAGAGTTCATTCCTGTCGGCATGCGCCGAGAAACCGTTTATCTTCTCGATGCGGGCCTTAACCTTGTGTTCTTTCCCGTGGATCCGTATTTTTTCGACGCCTTCCAGGATTATCCGACCCAGCGTACCCACTGCCTGGTAACCGATGAAGAGTACTGTGCTTTCTTCCCTGCCGATGTTGTTGACGAGATGATGCTTGACCCGGCCGCCGGTGCACATTCCAGAGCCCGCGATGATTAGCGCTGTGCCCCTGATGTGATTAATGGACTTTGACTGATGCACCGTTCGTGACAATGTCAGCCCGGGAAAATCGCATGGGTGGTCACCGCGTTCAAGCAAAGCTCTGGCTTCTTCGTCGAACAGTTCCGGATGCCGGCGAAAGACCTCGGTAACCCTGATGGCCATCGGGCTATCTACAAAGGCCAGAAGGGGTGGAATCTTCTTTTCACTGAGCAGCCCGTTCAGGTGGTAGAGCAGTTCCTGTGTGCGCTCGATAGCAAAGCTTGGAATCACAACATTGCCGCCCGCCTCACGGGTTTCGTTGATAATGGTGGCAAGCGAATCCGGAATTGTAGCCGTGGGCTTGTGCAGCCTGTTGCCGTATGTCGACTCAACGACCACGTAGTCGGCTTGCGATGCCGACTCAGGATCCTCCAGTATCGGCAGATCCCAACGGCCAACATCTCCGGAAAACAGTATTGACCGTTGCTCTCCACCATCGGTAACAACGATCTTCACAGAACTGGATCCCAGGATGTGCCCCGCATTACGAAAAGTGGCAACCACCCCTTCCGCCAGAACCACCTCTTTTTCGTAATCGACCCCCGTGAGCAATTGAATGCTGGCTTCGGCGTCTTCTATCGTGTAGAGAGGCTCCAGGGGATAAGGCCCTTTCCTTCCCTCCCGCTTGTGCCGCTTCTTCTTGTAAGCCACATCTTCTGTCTGGATCTTGGCTGAATCCAGCAGCACTATTTCAACAATATCGGCAGTTGCCCTGGTACAGTACACCTTGCCCTTGAAACCGGCTCTCACGAGCTTTGGAACAAGGCCGCAGTGGTCCAGGTGTGCATGTGTGAGCAGTATGGCATCTATGCTTTCCGGGTCAGCGGGAAATGGATCCCAGTTGCGACTTTTCAGTTTGCGCTCCTGGTACATTCCGCAGTCGACAAGGAGTCGAAAACCCTTGGCCTCAACAAGGTAACTGGATCCGGTAACATTCTGGGCCGCCCCGAGAAAGCTAATCTGCATATTCATAGCTGGCATCGATACTTCTTCCTTCCTACTTCGAACCATCTCCACTGGTGTCACGCTCACCGGCCTCATCCAGGGCACTAATCTCTTCACCGGAAGGCACAGCGTCATCACCGCCATCTTTCTTTGACCATCGTTGAAGAGCAGCAATCAACAGCACGGCTGCTGCGCCCACACATACCATGGCTACTACGACCTTCACCCACCGGCCAACGGGCGTGCCCGATGCACCTTCGGGAAATGGCCTGCGTTTCGTGAACTGGCGTCGCTGCGCCCTGTTGAAGCGCATCCTTGCGTTAATTGCCCATCCACAGCCTTCAAGGAGTGAACTCAGATCCTGCCGGCGCAGCTTGAGGATAGCGACGAGGAGAACCGGAACAACGACAACAAGGGCAGCGCTTAAGAGTCCGCCCACAACCTGGCCCTGTGACATTCCGGACATTGTCTTGGTAATAAACGCGAAAGCCGAACCTATGGCAGCAGCGGAAACACTCAGGCCAACCAGCAGCCCGGCAGGACCGCCGGGAATCTTCGCAAGCGCTCCCGCCGCCGGGCTCCCCGCCGCAGGCGGCGGTGCCGCCTGGAGCATTGCGTCTGCACTCTTCTGAAGATCCTTCTCGTAGGAGCCTGACATTGCCTCAATCTTACCGAGGATGAAATTCCACAGGCGTTTGAAAGGAGCAACCAGTGCTTCACGCAAACTGATAGGATTCTCGATGATCTTGACCACTCGCGCATCGAATTCCCTGCCATCGGTATCAAAGAAGACACCGCGCTTGCCGACACATAGATTTCCCTTGGAACCGGACGTGGCAGGGACCGCCACGTGCATTACCTTGTCATCCTTCTTCCCGGTTATTTCCAGGTACAAGGTGAAGATGTTGCTGGTCCTGGCCTGCGCGCTGTGCGAGGCAAGGTCGTCTACTTTCAGTGCCAGGTTGAACCATCGGCCATCGATGACAGCAGATCCCATCTCGAACATGGCTCTTTCATCCACGGAGTAAAGCTGGCCGAATCCCACGAAATTGTCCACGAACCTGAGAAGGTAACAGTGGTAGAGCAGAAGCTTCTCCAGTTCGAGGACTCCGTTCAATATGTAAGTAACCTGCTTATCACTTTCTGCGAGTTCCCTCGCTGCCGCATCGAACGTCCCGTCGCGGTACTCGCGCAGCTTGTCGACATCCAGCGACTCAACACAGGCGCCCTTCTTGCCCGCGATGTACTCCTCGTATGGCGCAAGCCGCGAACGGACCTCCAGCCAGGCATCCTTGTCCAGGAAAGCTCCGACGTCCTTCAACAGGGGCACCAGTACCCGGCTCTTGAAATCGACAATCCACTGCCGGTATAGCGGGTTGACCTTCCCGGGATCCAGCGGCAGCCTGCTGTCTTCCGTTGGCCGTGCGAGAGGTTCCCTGGCCATGCAGGCGTTCACGCCTTCGGTCATCGTGAAGTCCAGGCTCTCCATCTCCGCTTCGGGACATCCAATCCGAAAGGCCGTCCCGGGCATGAATGCCAGTGCATCGGACATGGCGAAGAAATGGTCAACCTTGTCGGCATTGGCATTGAACACCGAGTAGATACCCGGAGTATCCGGACCAAGGAACATCACCTCGTTCTCCTCCCCCCTGCACGCTTCCTCCCCCTTATGCAGCCAGTCCAGGTAGTCAATCGTAGCGTCCCAGAACTGGTTGAGATGGTCTTCCGTGATGCCTTTTTCGCCGCTTGCATCATCGGCTCCACCCGTACAAGCAAGGACATCCTCTATGAAACGGGCGGTTTCGGCATCCCTGGCTGCCGCCGTGACGAGAACTCCATCTCCATTCAAGGGACGCTGCTGCAGGTCAGAGAGGAACGACCGGACCAGTTCGAGCGATATGGTAGAAGAATTCTCCTGGTCCAGTTCTTTGAGAACGTAACGCGCCGATCCGATGAGAGCATTTGCCCCCTGGGCATCTGCATTGATGGCGGAGAGGTCTATTGCGCTCTTGCCTTCGGCCAGGCCGCTGCGGTCGGCCAGAACGTCAAGAAGCCATTTGACGGCAGCCTTGACTTCCTTCGTATTGATTCGGCCGTTGTCGTCGCTGTCGAGGAGGTCCGTTAAACGCTCGTCGCAACGAAACGCACCCACCGGGGCACTCGTTGCTACCCACAGTGATTCATCAAGCAGAAGAACATCAGCCAATTCTTCCGCGCTGTCCATCTGGAGCTGATATGTTTTCCCGAAGCGACGAAAATGCAAGCGTTGGCCCTCCCAATTCCGGCTAGAGTTTCCAGACCAGGGATGCCGTCAGCGCGACATCATTCTTCTCAGCATCCGGAGCAGGTATGCTGTCGTACGAATCCTTCAGCACGACACGTAGATTCATGTGCGAGTTCATAGCGGCTTCCGTACCGACTTCAGCATTCACCAGATACTCGTCAAACCCCTCAGGCTTGGGAACGTATTCCGCGGATTCCCAGAATCTGGAAGTGGCGCTGATCTCCTGGACCCACCGTTCCGCGATACGCAAGACAGGGTAGTTGTTGTGTACGCCGTCAACCTTTTCCCACAAGTGACCAATGCCATACTCGAAGGCGAATTCGTTTTCGGCAGATTTGATGAGAAAGATACCAAGGCCCATACCAACGACTTCCCGGTAATCCACGTCAGCCATATTGTCGTGCAGTACGGTATTATCGACATACGCATAAGAACCGTTGAATTCCTTTTTGTACGATAACGCACTCCTGGCATTCTGCGATGTTGGCTCCTTCTCAGAACCTCCTTCGTCATCATCGACCCTGCTCTCACCATAGGATCCTTCAACCACGAATCCGATGCGATCATTGCCAAAATCACGTTCAGTTCCCAGGCTCACGTTGCCCAGCATTGTCTCGCTGTTTCCATCGGTGAAGTCCAGCCCAACCGCAAGGGTCGTATTCCATGTCTCGTCCGCAACTTCATCAGCCAGCGCCGGCACCACGGTTTGCGTACCAATATATGCACTTACCAATGCAACAGTCATACCCATGAGAATCTTATGTACCACAATCCAATGCCTTTCGACTCAGTTCTTAAACCACCCCTCACTTTACAGACACTAAAGATTCATGTCATCCCCATTCAGTCTAAGCTGGATGCCTGCCTTCTCAAACCTCGTAATAAGATCATCCTTGGCTACAGCCTTTATATAGGCATCCTTGGCGTCGATTGTTCCCTGCCCGACAAGGTCTGTGAGTGACTCGTTCAAAAGGACCATACCCTTGCTTCGGCCAATCTGCATCGCAGATGGAACCTGGTGCAGTTTTCCATCCCTGATCATGGCCGCGATGGCCTTGTCTACGATCAGGACCTCGAGCGCAGCCACGCGGCCCTTGGGGTTTCGCTTGCAGAGAGTCTGCGCTACGACTCCCTATTAGAGAGCTTGCCAGCATCGTGCGAATCTGGTTCTGCCGATCCGCGGGAAACGCATCTATGATCCGATCAACCGTACTTATTGCCGTATTGGTGTGAAGCGTTCCAAACACAAGGTGTCCGGTCTCGGCTGTTTCCAGGGCGATCTCTATTGTCTCCAGATCCCGCATTTCCCCGACCAGCACAACGTCGGGGTCCTGGCGCAACGCGGCTCGCAACGCCGTGGAGAAACTTGACGTGTGCCGTTTTATCTCCCTTTGGTTGATGAGGCATTTTTTCTCCTGGTGAACGAATTCAATGGGATCTTCAATCGTAATGATATGGTCCAGGCGCGTCATGTTTATCAGGTCTATCATTGCAGCCAGCGTAGTACTCTTGCCGCTGCCCGTGGGACCGGTAACCACGACGAGGCCTTTGGACAGATAGCAGAAGTTCCTGACGCCTTCGGGCAGGCCCAGCTCGTCCGCGGTGAGCACCTTTGCCGGAATCACACGGAAGACTGCGCCCATGCCCATCCTGTCCCTGAAAACGTTGGCCCTCAACCTGACAAAGCCTGGCATGTCGTAGGCAAAGTCCGTATCGTTCTTTTCCATGAATTCCTGCTGGTTCCTCTCGGGGATTATCTCCGCTATGAAATGCTCCATGTCGGTATTCTCGAGGACAGGCAGGTCCAGCTGCCGCATCTCGCCACTTTCACGTATCATTGGGCGGCGTCCCGCAGATATATGCAAGTCGCTGCCGTCCGCTTCTACGAGCATTCTGAAGAGTGCATCGATCTCGGCCATGGAAGGTCTCCTTGTTTATATAGCCCGCTCACAATGTGCATGATGTTGACCGCTTTTTCGAGGGCAAATACTGGCAAGTAATCCCAATGGAAGATAGCATTCGTGCTTCATGGCGCTCTTAAAAGGGCCCTGATTCACGTTTACTGCAACACATGGGTGCTTGAGGCCTGGGGTACAGTGTTTCCCTGTGCAGTAACGGCGCAGAGGCGCTAGAGAACCCGGTAGGCACTGGCTCTACCAGCCTTCCTCGTCCTCGTCTTCGCGATCACGATAGATGTTGAGGTCCACCAGTTGCACGGAATCCAGCCCGAATGATGCCCGGTCGAAGTTCTCACTGATACCCGTTACCTTGCCCTTTTCGATCTTGTCCAGTTTAAGGGTCATCGTTCCACCCGCGTGAAAATGCACCCGTACATCCTCCGCGTACCGCCTGGCACGTTCAGCCTTCTCGCTCGACAGGAAGACTTTCACAACCCTGTCGAATGGGATCTTGAGCGTCGCGTACGATGTGCCGAAACTCACGTTACCGCTATTTATCGACAGCAGATCGCCCGTGATCTTGTCGCCGTTAATCAGCTCTATAACGTCTTCCTTCGTATCCGAACCCTTCGAAGGCGATCGAGGAATGGTACCATCCCAGTTCGATACCCTGATATTGCTGACCTTAAGCGGATTTGAATACGCGTAAAGCGCAATCCCAGTACCGCCGCCGGCAAAACTATTGGGATCCGTCCAAGTCGTCACCATCTGTCCGTCCATTAGGAGGGTCGTGGATTTGTTCTTTTTGTTAACCAGCAATTGGAAGTGGGCTTTTCGTTTGCCCATGAAGTTAAACATTGCGTGAGGCATGCCCGAAGACGAACCGCTGCGGTACAGACGTATGTATGAGCTTGAAGGCCGCATGCAGTAATTGTTTCCCGAGTAGCTGGTGATGGTATCCGTATAGAATGAAAAGCGAAACTCCGGGTAGTGGGTTTTCCAGGCAACTTCCATCTCGATACTTGCCATATCAGGAAGGTTCATTTCGCGACCGAACGTGCCACTGCCTTTTGAGTACAACGCATTCTTCTTCAGCGTCCACGATTCCGGCGGAGTGATGGTCCACTCCTCTTTGCTGTTAGGCCCCGTGAAACCTGCCGCGGCGATTCTGCGTCCCGGGGTAATAGAAGCCAGCATCAGTCTGTTGATGGTCAGTTTCCCTGCCTGCAACGTCTTTACAACCAGGTTCGTGCCGTCGAGGGAAACCATATCAGCCCTTATCACGTCATCATTTGTGAGCCGAAAACTGCTGCTCCCGCCTGACTGTCCCCCGTCGCCCGACATCTTTACCTGCGCAATATTTTCAAGCTCAAACGTTATTGGCGAACCAGTATCCTCGCGGTTCCACACAACCCCTTTCCCGGGCGTCGCGGAATCCAGCCTGCCGTGAAGAGCATCCCCATTTTCGAACATGAGAATATCCCTGTCTTCAGCATTGCCAACGATGGCCAGTACCAACACCGCAGAAAGGAAAAGCCCGAAAGATAACCTCTTAGAGATCGAAGTCATCGCCTTCCTCCTCTTCTTTCTCCCTGTATACATTGAACTCAAGAGATTTGAATGCCGCCACCGGCATGGTGACCATACCGAAGTTCTCACTGCTGCCCTTCAGCTTGGAGTTCTCGATGGAAGTCAACTGCACGGTAACAGTCCCTCCCGACGCAAAACTGGCTTTCACGTCCGACTTGTTTCGCCGGGCTCTTTCCATGTTATCCGGCGACAAATCCACGGCCACAACTCTCTGAACGGGGATCGTGAGAGTTGCGTAAGAAGTCTTGAATTGAGCAGTTCCGTCAGCAATTGACAGGAGGGAACCGGTCACTTTGTCCCCGTTAACGAACTTGATTGTATCGTCTCCACCCTCCCCGGCTGAGACACCAGCTTCCGATGGCAACTTGCCACCCCAGGAGGAGATTCTTATTCTTGAGACCTTGAAATTACCCTGCGTCTGGGGTTGGAAGAGAATCCCTTTGCCGAGCCCCGAGAAACCGGCGCTCGCCGGGAACTGCTTGACAACCGTATCGTTGACCATAAGAACGATTGCCTTGTTCTCTCTATCAACCATGATGTTGAGCTTGGCTTTCCCCTTCGCCGTGTTTGCAAACTGCTGAACACTGGCGCTGCCCAGGCTCTGCTGGTTTCCATTCCTGTTACATTTGTACATGTGGATGGACGTATTGCTGACCTGAAGCATGTAGCAGTTTCCGTAGTACTGCTGAAGGTTATCCGTAAGAAATGCGAATATGAACTGCGGGTACCCCCGCCACGCTATTTCGAACTCGATATCAACAGAATCCGGCATCTTCTCTATTATCTTCCCTATGGGATAAGCCTGCAATGCATACAGTGCATTGTCCCTGAACTTCCATGCCTGCAGGTTGCCGTGGTTCTGAACGGTCCAGCTTGCAAGGTCAGACGGGCCTTCAAAAATTGCCGTTGATCCTTTCGTGTTGGGATGAATGGCCTTTATCATTACCTTCTCGATACTCATACGGCCTGCATACCATGTGTCGAACACCAGCTTCTCGCTGTCAAGAGAAACGATCCTGCCCATCAGGACGTCATCGTTGGTGAGGATCACGCTGGCTCCGGTTGTGTCGGCAACAACCCTTCGCCCGGCCAATTTGATCTTTGAAACATTGGCCAGGGAAAAGAGTATGGGATCCTTGACGTGCTCATGCCGCCATTTCAGCCCGTACTTGGCCTCTGAATAGGACACCAGGGAACCGTGTACCCCGTCCTTGTTGACGAATTGAAGCAGGTCCGAGCTCTTCCCATCCGATGCTCCCGCAGCAGCGGGGGCATCCCCTCCCCCTGAAGGCGCAGGCACTGAGATCGAGGGGGCAGCCGGGCCTGCCGGCTCCGGTACCTCCAGGACTATTTCCGCGGAAGCGTTCGACAATGCGATCCCGAAAGCAACCATGGCTGAAGCCATTCTTGATTGCCATTTTCTCATTACTCATCTCCCTTCCGGCGGTGTCATGAGGCGTATAACGCGGCATGTCCGGCGCACCGATATTCTACTGCTAGTAATCCTCATCTTTCGTAAATCGGTAGTAACCGGTAGTTCAGGGCCAGCGACAGGAGTGATGCTGAAGTTGAGAACACTTCGCCGTGCGATCCTCTCCATGAACCATCCGAGTTCTGTGTAGACGCCAACGTCGCCACATTTTTGCTGTTCCAGGACTCCCAGTCCCTCATGTCCGCGTGAAAAAACGCCTGCGAAGCGTAGTACAGGTAGTAATATGGATACGAGCCCCCTCGTTGCCCCATCTGCTCAAGATATTTGTAAGCCGATTTGAACTCCTGCCCATCCTTCTCCTTCGCAAGGGCGAATACCAGGGCCCCGATTGCCGTGCAGGCGGGTGTCGGACTTCCTGCACGCTGGTAGCCGATACCTCCCCCGCCGCCCTGGCATTGCCTGAAGAACCGCAGTCCCCTGCGTATGGCCTTCTCAGGAACTCCTATCCCCGCGTTCCTGGCTGCAAACAGTGCAACCATCTGCGCGCCACTCACCGTTGCGTCCGCATCCCTGCTCGTGGGAGAGTATCTCCAGGCCCCGAACCCATTGTTTTCCTGGCAAGTCAGGAGAAGCTCAACAGATTTCTTCAGCGCCGGCCCCAACTTGGGATTGTCCACAACACCGTAGGCTTCGGCAAGCGCAAGCGTTGCGAAACCGTGGTTGTACATTGAAGAGCCCATGTAGCCGTTACTGGGCTGAGCTATCTTCAACAAGTAGTCCAGCGACCTTTTGATGGCCGTACTGTAGGGCCCGGTATTCGGATCCTCACCATGCGCCAGCATCGCCAGCACCCCCAGCCCGACAACCCCGGACTCCGTGCCGTACTGCCCTGGCCACGTGCCCTGGGTGCTTTGAGTCTTTACTAGGTACGCAAGCCCTTTTGTGTACATGTTCTCGATACGGGAAGGAATGGTGTCTCCATGATGCATGAAGATGTCCTGGGCAGGAGAATCTGTGCAGAACAGAGGGACGCTCACAAGACAAAGAATGATCACGTAGAGCGCCATCTTCATTCTTCCTCCCCCAGCGCATTGAAGTAGGCTTCCATGGCGTCTCGGAATTCCTCAGGAAGGAGGGACGTATCCATGCCTCCGCCTTTCTCCACTTCTCTGTCTTCACGCCCTTCACCGGCCATGTCTCCAGTAGACCGTTTATTGGGATCCAAGGTTGTGCCACCGGCCATGCTTCCCCCACCACCGCCGGCCCCGGATCCCATCGATTGCTGCATCCCCATTGCTTGCATCAACATCTGGGCAAGTCCTCCGCACTGCCCTTCACAGGATGATATGCAGGCAGAGAGCAGTTCGATGATTTCCGTTTCTATTGCAATAGTTTCCGAGCCCGTCCGTGGCTTTCTGAGATACATTGCCGCGTTCATCATCTCGCCGCCAACCTTCTCAACCAGCAACCGCAGTTTCTTGTTACGCGCCTTCCTCTCCAGCGGACGGATGTCACGCGCGACCAGTCCCTGCTTATCGGCCAACTTCCGTGAATCGGCCGAGTACCTCCTGTTGGTGTCTTTGTCCTGGTCCAGCAACCGTGTGTGATTACGTATGGTTTCTTCGCGCTGCCTCGCACGTAAGAGTGCGATGAGGACCTCGATATCCGCTTGAGACAAACCGTCTCCACCCTCTCCGCCCTGCCCGCTGGATGACGATTGCTCCTGGAGAAGGTCGGCCCAGGCATTCAACTGGTCCCGCCATTGCTGAGTCTGATCGATAGCCTTAACCCCCACGTTCTTGCTTATCAGGCCGGCGATGTCCCCCATCTTTCTTACGGCGTCCTTCTCAACCATTTCGGTATGTATTGTGTTGAAAGTTTCGACCTTGGTGCGATTGTAGAAACCCGCCAGGTCATCCTGGATATACTCAACCTTACGGGATGTCTCTTTCTGCCTCGCGGAGAACATGTCAAGCTCTCCCGCCTCATCTATTCCGAGTTCCTCAACGGACATACCGACGATATTCGGGAGTAGCCCCTTTATCCCGGAGGCAATTCCGTCCTCGACTCCGGCGGCGAGGCGCAACCTGTTTATGAAGTTCATGGCCAACATGTCATTGATGGACTTATCAAGATCCTGTTCCATCTTACGCAGGGCCGCGAGAATCTCCTTCTCCAGCTCAATGGCCTTGTCGAGGTCCTGTTTCCGCTTCTGTCCACCCGTCGACGCCTGCCTCAACGCCTGTGCAGCCTGCTTCATCTCGTTCCCGGCAAGATCCGACATCGATTTAGCCATCTCCGACCACTTGGCCAGCGTTGATTCCGGGATACCGCTGTTGCGCATTGCCTCCTTGAGAAGATCCTGAGCTTCTTTTGAGAGACCTTCCAACTGCTCGGCATTCGATTCTTCATTGAACCTGCGTTCCTTCAGTTCAGCCGTCGTCTTGTCCGATGCCAGCTTATCGGGTGAAAGCCCGGTGGTCTTCCGGTTGGCTTCGAGAAGGTCTTCCTCCTCGCGCGCCAGGTCGTCAATTCTTGCCTGCAGCGCTTCCATGCGGTCCTGGATCAGCTTGGCGTGCTGGGCTTTGCTCAACACGTAGATCCGGTAGAGAAGTGACATGGACGGAGTACGTCCCGGGTAATAGTCCGATGCGTAAGCATAGAGTGAAAGAAGTGTCTCCTCCGGGACATGGGCCGTCAACGGGGAAAACGTGAATTCTCCCGACAGGTTGTCAACATCCGGCGCCCCTTTGCCAATCACTTCCGTTCCGCTTAATTCCGGAACCCCCCGGCTGCTGCTGCCAACACTGCTCCAGTTGACCCACAATTCCTTCAAACCAAAATCATCCTCGGCCCAGGTCTCCAGGTTGACTATCTCGTCCTCCAGAATAGCTATGCTTCGAGCCATGCCCCTGCACTCGACAATCGGGTCTTCGTCTTTAACCGTAGTGACACTCACCCGGTACGGTTCGGGACAGGTGAGCCCGAGGTAGTCCGTCCACCTGAAATCACAGGATGTCGGCAATGACCCAACAAACTCATCACTGGTGAACCGGTTCTCGCGCACCGCAAGGGGTTGGTCCCCCGATTCACCATCCGTTTCTGAAAGAAGCGCGGCGCTCTTCAATCTGCGTGCGGACTCACCGAGGAATGAAACCCTGCTTCCCTCGAGGAATCTGGCACTGCCATTCTCTATCCTGTTCGTCATTGTCTCTCTTTGGAGGTAGGTAGGCAGGATTACGATGGAAGAAAGACCAAGGAGTTCAGGCCTGTACGTGGGTATTATCTTGATGCGCCTCCTGGCATCTCCGATCCGTATCGAAAGCATCCCTATGCCGGTCTGACCCGGAATGCGGAATACGGCGGCACCTCGTTCTGTTCTTGCCGTGATCTTTGGCTGACCGCTGAGAGAGCATATCGCCTTCGTGGGGCGCCAGCGCGAGCGGGCACCTATGCGGCAGGCAATCTCGAATTCCTCCCCATGCGGCACTATTTGTTCACCGGGCATCTCCTCGAGAGAGACAAACGTATAGCGACTTACACTGGAGAATGGCTTCGTCCACCGCAGCAGCGCATTCCATCCAGCCTTCGGAAACGAGAGCACTGCCGCCGTAACTACGGCCAGAAGCACTATGAACAGCAGGATATAGGCCTTGGATGGTTTCGTCTCCGCCGCGGCGCGGAAGTCGTACTTGCTGGCTTCTTCTGAAACCTGCCGTATCGCCGCCCTGCAGAGAGCAGGCGATGCATTTCCCGGAATCTCGTTCCCGTTTGCCAGTTCCACGGCGCCAAGCAAACGATCACCCATCTTCCGGTAGTGCCTCTGGACCAGCCTGGCCAGGCCCCTGGTGTTTCTCCTCCGCCACCACCAGTGCCGCAGCCACCAGAACGCAAAGCAACCGAGAACAGTGCCGCCGCCCAGCGTCAGCGCGACTCTCAGCATCACCGGTGTATCCCAGAAGCGATCAGAAGCAAAGAGAACCCCGTAGGTCAGCAGAAAACCGCATAGGCCACCGAGAACAGCAACCACGGTCTCAAGAAGACGCAGGCGCAGTTCGAACTGTCGAATCTGCCTCGCCAGCGATTCCGGCATGTTTATGCCGTCGTTCTTTTTCGCGTCCGTTTTCATCGCGTCACCTCTTGTGCCTACAGCATCCCGAGTAGCTTACGGTTCGACCAGTATACTCCCATCAGTAGTATTATAGCCACCGCCCAGAATGGATGACACCACAATCTAAACCTGTGTTCGGTGGGCTTGAACTCGGGCAATAGATTCACACTGCCCACCACTTCATCAAGTTCCTCCGTCGTTGAGCAACGCCCCAGCGTGATTGCCGCTACTTCCCGAAGAACGCCCGCCCTGGCGGGGCGGCCCGTTCTTTCACGTTTCGGACTTTCGACCCGCAGCTGCGTTCGTACCCTCCGGCCAACATCTTCACATTCTATCAGAATATCGTGGGTGCCGCCATGTTCGGGGATGAACGATCCGGTGAAAACACCCCATCCCCCCTTTTCCGGTTCCAGCTTCAACTCCTGGACCCAGCCGGATCGTGAACTGATTCTGGCTGTTACCTCGCCTCCCTGGAACGGGAAACCCGACGCATCAAAAACCGTTGCATGCAAGAACACGGTATTACCCCGCGACGGCGACTCGGGGCTGTAGAAGAACCTCATACCCTCCTGGTGCGCAAGGTGTCTCTGGTGCGCCATCCAGCGGACAACCTGGCCCCAGAACCGGTAGTGATAGGTGTCCTCCACCCCCCTGCGCCATCGCCACGCACTGTCCGTGCCCATGAACAAGACCTTGCCGTTCCCGGCGGGCTTCGTGACGAGGAGGGGCAATCGCCCGTGTTGATTCCTTGCAGTAGCATGCACGGCCAGAACCGTGGTCCCCGGCTTTGCCCGCAACACGGGGGCATGCCAGTAAACACCGGGTAGCTGTTTCCATACGGAATAGTTCTCAGAGGGTGTCTGCGCCAGCATGGTCAGCAGGTGATCTTTGCCCCGGGTAGTGAGCGACAGCTTAGACTCCCTGGTGTAGCCCACACCCGACTGGCGAGCTCGGTCAAGTTCAACCGGCATCATGTCCCCCAGCACGGTACCGGTGAGTGTAGCCTGCCTGCCCCGCATCCCGGGCAAAAAGACCAGGCCGCTTCCCTGCTGCTCAACCAGCCCTTTCAGTAGCTCGGCGTGAGTGGAAGTAAGCTCGGAAGGGCCTATTCCCACATCGCCGAGAAAGACAACGTCGTATCCCGACAACTGCTCCTTCGTCCCGGGAAAAGCCTGAACGTAGTTTTTTCCGTCCCCCGGCGCCATTTGGGGATGAAGCAGCAGGCATTCGACATCCACACCCGGGTCGCGAGAGAGAGCATTGTGAAGAAAACGGTATTCCCATCTCGGAACCGAATCCACAACCAGCACCTTCAGGAGTTCCTTGCGCAGCGACATCTTGAAGGTCTTCGAATTGTTGTCGGTGAACTTTTCTTCTTTCTGAACCGGCACCTTGAGAGTGTACTCATGGTCCCCTTCCACCCTTGGCACAAGCACGACCGAGGATTGAAACTCGGCCATCGCCGGGATCACCACTTCCTTGCTGGCTTCTACGCCTGTGGGCCCCTCAAGCGTCACGGTCGCTTTAACATCCTTCGCCAGGCGGTTTCGCACCGTGAAGGGCAAGGATATATGTTCGTCCATTAAGCCATAGGCGGGAGCGGAGACGCTCTGCAGATCGACGTCAGGCAGAAATTCATCGCTTCCCACTACCACGGAAAAAACGGGGATATCGCGCATTCTGAACTTTGTTGCGGCCGATACCGGGGACTTGCCCTCGTTCCAATCGCCGTCTGAGAGCAGCAGTACGGCCCTCAGTCCTTCATACGATCCCAGCATACCATCCAGGGCTGCGTTTATGTCGGTTCCCGGGTCGGTATCGGCACTCGGCGCGTTGGTTTCCGGCGGCCTCGAGAAATCGTCTACGACGATATCATACTTCTCTTCAAGCGACTCCCAGAAACGCCCCTCACGCCTCTCCGTGAGCCAATCTTTCCTGGTGCGTACCGCAGCATTCTCGATTGCCAGGACGTCTTCCGTTTCCATGCTTTCCGACGCATCGCACAGTATTCCTACCACCGGGCGGTCGCTTCTCTTGGTCAGACGAACCAATTCCGGCCTGAACAGCGTGAACAGGAGCAGCGCAGCTACAATCAGTCGTATCGCCTCATTGGCTATAAGCCATTTGTCAGGACCACTTCGCCGGATGCTCTGGATAGAAAGCCACAGAAGCGAGGCAAAGAACACGCACCCCAGGAGTATTCTCCAAGGCGATACGGCGAACGTCCAGAAGGTATTGTTCATCTCCAGGAGTCCTCGTTTCTGCCTCGACGTTTCTTCTCCTGGAGGAGCAGGGCTGACTCAACCATCATGCAAGCCAGGGCGCAGCAAATGAAAATGTGCCAGATCTCACTCTGAACCGCATCGTCAACTTGCTTCTCCAGGCCCTTTAACACCTGTACTTTCACCTCTCCGAAGAGATCCTGCAGTTCGGACGCATCGACAATCTCCGGGTTGTCCTCACGCAGGGAACGATTCAGGGCAATGACCCGGCCTCCATGGCGGTATACACCGGCATGCCAGCGAACGTCCTTCTGGTCCGGAGAATCCATGCTGCGCCAGGTCTCGTCTTCATTGTCCGGTTTCCAGTCGCCGCACGTTCCGAAGTCTATACCGGACAGGCGCCGCCCACCGACCGACAGCATACGCTGCAGCATGGGAACGATAATTCGACCGTTCTTCATCTCGGACCAGTCGTCGCGTGGCAGAGATGTGCACAGGTAGGCACGGCCTTTTCCTATAGACCGCCTCATCAGAAAAGGTTTTCCGTCCTGGTAGCCGGCTATCGCATGCCAGTTGTCGCCGGTACCGTCCGAAAGCCGCAGCCCCCTCCGCCGAAAGAACGCCAGTTCGCCTGCAGGCAGAGCCCTTCCGTCCGAGGTCCCGGCAAGGGGGCCTTCGTTCTCTTCCCAGGCGATTATCCTGAAGGGTTCCTCGGCTGGCGACTGATCTACCGCGCCCCAGTCGAAGCCCAACAGTTGAGAAAAGCCATTCGTCCCGGCATTCCCGGCGCCTCCAGCTTCGGCCCCGCCGGAAGGAGGAAAGAAGACGACCGATCCCCCGTCGTTAATGTAATCCACCAGGCGAGCCACACCCTTTTCAGGAAGCTCCGCCTGCCAGGCGACCATGGCAAGGGCGTTCAAAGACAGTTTGGCCCAGTCCTCGGGAAAGGATTGCTCACAGAAAGTGTTCACCAGCCCCGGAGCGGGTGCGATTGCAAGCCCCAGGTAACGGGCGGATTCAGTGTCGCTGCTGACAACTGCAGCCGTCAGAGGCGGATGGGAGCCGTACACAAAGTAACAAGCATTGTCCCGGTTGTTTTCGTCCGCGGGCACCTCAATCTTTCCCCACCCGCCGGGGTCTTTCTCATCGGCAATCTCCATCCTCTTGAGATACCGCATGCTTTGCCCCTGCAGGGCGACGTCCACCTTGGAGCGGGTTCCGTCAAGCGTGACGATCATGGGAAAAACATCCTGGGATAAAGTCTCCCTGGCAATATCGACGGAAACACTCAGCCGGCGCGCGTCTGAAGAGCGTCTTTGTACGGCGTCATGAAGCGCAACGGACATGTTGCGACCGTACGTCTCACCCAGGTCAAGAAGCCTTACGCGCACATCCTGTGGCAGCGATGCCATCTGCGCGCTTATGTTCTGCCATTCCCGGCTTCCCGGACGCCAGTTGCTCGACTGGAAGTCTGAAGCCATCCAGATCTCTGTTCTGCCTGTGCTATTATCTATCATGTAATCGAGCGCACTCCTCAACATCGCCGGGATGTCCGCGGCCGTGTCGGTAGGCCCTGTCGTAACCATGGCGTCAAGGACAGACACGCCGGCGATTTCCTGGGGCCTGCAGAGAACGTTCTCGACAAGCACCAGCCTGCTGGAACTGCTCGTTTCCTGGATCTCCTTCTTGAACATATCCAAAGCGTACTGCCGTTTGCTGACCCTCTGCCTGGGGTCAACAGCCTCCATGCTTGCCGAACGGTCCAGCAGAATGATGATCGTCTCGGCCGGACCCGCAATGCTGATGCCCAGCCATCCCCCGATGAGAGGTCGGCTGAGAGCCAGTATAAACAGAAGTACTACCAGTACCCTGAAGAGAAGAATGAGGAAATGGCGTAACCTCGCGTGCCTTACAGAACTGCGAGTAGCAGACACAAGGAACATAACTGCCGCCCATTTGACAGACCGGTAGCGGAGGCGGTTCAAGAGATGAATGACCACGGGCAACAGCAAGGCCGGCACCCCCCAGAGAAGAATCGGATTAAGAAATGTCATCTAACCCCTCTCCTCTCAAGTCATCCTCATTCTCTGCAGAAGGAATGCAGCAAGAGATTTCTCGTAATCCTCATCGGTCATTACCCGCTGGTAATCAACGTTGAACTCCCTGCAACCCCGTAGCATGTCCGAAAGATAGTCATCAATTGCGCGCCTGTAACCTTCCCGGACGACCGATGGATCGGTAATGAGTTTAAAAGTGCTTTCGGCGTCGTCAAACCTGATAGGCCGGTCAAACTTGAAGTCCAGTTCCTGCCGGTCGAGAAGATGAAATACGGCGAGATCGTGCTTCCGGTACCTCATGTGCTGGAAGCAGTCGAGTAGCGGGGCAACCTCGGTAAAGAAATCTGAGAAAACGACCACGAGTGCCCGCTGGCTGATTCTTTCCGCCAGGTCATGAATGACCTTCACGACCTCCGTTTTGCCGGCGGGCTCAACCACCGCCAGCGTGTCAAAGATGTTCTTGAGGTGTGAGGGCGTGCGCCTCGGAGGAATGTCGTGCACTATCTTGTCGGCAAAGCAGTGCAGGCCCACCCCGTCGCCCTGGTGAACAAGGAGGTAGGCAAGTGTGGCTGCCATGCGCCGGGCGTAGTCGAATTTGCGACCGTGCTCGGCCTCGAACGACATGGAAGCGCTGGTGTCCAGGATTATGTGGCAACGGAGGTTGGTATCCGCTTCGAACTCTTTCATGTAGAAACGGTCCGACCTCGCATAAACCCGCCAGTCAACATGCTTTATGTCGTCACCCGGAACGTATTTGCGGTATTCCGCAAACTCAACGCTCGAACCGCGTGTTGCGCTCTTGTGAATCCCCGTCACGCTTCCCAGCATGGGTGTCGCGGCGTTGACCTGCAGTCGCGACAGCCGGGCGACAACCGCCGAATCAATAAAATCTCTGTCGGCAAAGCGAGCCAAGATTCTAGTCCTCCCGCGCTTCGTCCAGGAGGCGCTTTATGATGTCTATGCTCGATACGCCTTCGGATTCGGCATGGAAGTTTATGAGTATGCGATGTGCCAGTACAGGCTCCGCCACGGCGTCAACGTCCTCTACCTGGGCAAGGTAGCTGCCTCGCAGAACCGCCTTGGCCTTCGCCCCCAGCACGAGGTACTGGACGGCACGTGGCCCCGCACCCCAGGTCACCCAGTTCTTAATCCAGTCTGGAGATCCAGGGAGTGACGGGCGTGACATTCTCACGAGTGTCACGACATGGTCGTACACGTGGTCAGGAACGGGCACCCTCCTGACAAGATTCTGGTAGTTGATGATCTGCTCTCCATCGATAATCTTGTTAAGGGTCGCTGAAAAACCGCCTGTCGTTTCGCGGGCGATCCTGAGCTCTTCGGCCTCGTTCGGATAATCGACATGGATGAGATACATGAACCTGTCAAGCTGCGCTTCCGGCAGCGGGTAAGTTCCTTCCTGTTCGATCGGGTTCTGGGTGGCCAGGACGAAGAACGGCTGGTCCAGTTCAAACGAATGCGAACCGGCGTTGACGCAGTTCTCCTGCATCGCCTGGAGCAACGCTGCCTGCGTTTTGGGAGGGGTCCTGTTTATTTCATCGGCCAGCACAATGTTCGCAAAAATCGGCCCCTTGGAGAACTCGAAAGCCCTTCGGCCGGCCTGCTCGGTTTCCTGCAGAATGTCCGTTCCTGTTATGTCCGACGGCATAAGGTCGGGGGTAAACTGGATCCGGCTGAATGACAGGGACATCAATTCGCTGAGGGAATGAATGAGCAGCGTCTTCGCCAGCCCGGGCACTCCCATGAGAAGCGCGTGTCCCCTTGCAAATACGCAAGTCAACAGCTTCTCTATAACGGCATCCTGGCCCACGATCACCTTGGCCAGTTCCGTCCTGATGTCGTCACATATACCGCGCAGGCTGTCTATCGCGACAACATCGTCGTCTTGCAGCGCATCTGTATTCGCGTCAAGTACTTCATCCTGTACATCTTCTGCTTTCATGTCCGTCCTCTCTAACTATTATGACGCTCGCCAATCATATTTTCTTCGCTCCGTTCTGAATCCTCACGGATTCAGCTACATGAATACTTCAGACTAGTTCCCACAAGACACACCGGCAAGCGGCGGGATTGAAACAGGCAGAGGGCAAAGCGGCACCAGGAAGAGAGATAGACTCACGTACCTTTCTGTTTTGAAGGTTTCAGTTCTCCTCCCGGCTTCATTTGGTAAGCTTCCATCTCAACAATATGGAATCCCGTGTTGACGCTGTTATGCAGCCCCTCCAGTCTGAAAGCCACTATTCTGCGGGACTCAAAGGAAACAGCCTGCCAACCCTTCCGCCCTTCATCACTGTAATCGGCTACCGTAATCCAGTTGCTTCCATCTTCCGTTACCTGGAGACGGTACTTGTATGAACGACTGTCTCCGTCCCACAGCAGGACGCGCAGGTGAGAGATCTTTGTTGATCTTGGAAAAGTGATGGTAAAGGTGCAGGGACAACTTCCATAGGCAAATCCCCTCGACCCGGAATAATCGGTTGAGTTGCCGTCGTTAAGAAATCCGGCATATTTCGAACATGATGCAGTGGCACCATACTCTGCAAGAGCAAGATTGGTGTCCGACGAATACGCACCCATAACGAGCACACCATTGATCAAGCCCGGATCGATAGACTTCTTGCCGAAGATACTGTCGATTTCAAGAGAACCGATCTCTGCTACACCAGTCAACTTATCACCGTTTCTCAACTCTAACAGCGCGTTCCCGGTTTCATCCATCCTGATGAACCTGACGTGTTCCAGGAAGACATTCATCTTGGCGAAGGATGTCCGGACACTCACAGACTTCCTGGTAGGTTCACCAACAATATATGATCCGTCTACGAGAGACACGCCAAGGCGGAGCCGTGCTTCGTCTTCCTGCCCATGCCCTTCCCGGGACGACAGCAACAGCGCCAAAACAACCAATATCCACCTTAACCTGCTCAACACCAGTTCCTTTCCATAACGAACGGCCCCGCAGCTCGCTCAAGCGGGGCAAGAAACCTAAACCCGCAGATCTAAGCACCAGTCCGTCCTCTGCCTGAAACTATAAGAAAAGGTCCGGAGGTTTGAAAGACGAAAAGGATCTGCTTTCATCGGTCTTGATAAAGCCGCCGGTCGGTGGGTATAGTGCGGGGCACTGGTCTGCAAGATTGACTTCCAAGTGGCTAACTGGAGGATTGATAATGCCTTTTCAAGGTGACAAGAAGGTCGGTAAATCCCTCCTGCAGGATGCGGAGGGGAAATTGAGGGACTGGATGCTGCCCAGGGTTCCAAGGCGCGTCGAGACTTATCACCTGACGCTTACCACGATTCTCTGGTCGCTGATGATTATCGTTTTCAGTTTTCTTGCCAAGTACCAGGTTCACTTCCTCTGGCTCGTCTCTCTCATGATCTTTCTGCAGTACATTACCGACATGCTGGATGGTGCCGTGGGACGCCAACGCAACACCGGGCTGGTCAAGTGGGGATACTACATGGACCACTTCCTGGACTATCTGTTCCTCTGCTCTATCCTGATCGGCTACGCAATTCTTCTCCCGGACCATCTCAAGTACATGCAGTTCTTCATCCTGGCGATCTTCGGGGCTTTCATGGTCAACTCGTTTCTGTCCTTCTCCGCCACCGGCGAGTTCCAGATAGCCTACATGGGTATTGGCCCTACCGAGATACGTCTTGTATTCATCGTGGTGAACGCACTGCTCGTAATTTGTGGCAAGACACACGCGGTCAAGGCCCTCCCCATAGTCCTCTGGCTGGCAACATTTGGACTTTTTGTGACGGTTTACCGGACACAAAAGAAGATCTGGGCTATCGATATGGAAGCCAAGGGCTCTGCCGGGGATGAGAATTGAATATCCAATATCCAACCTGCCCGCATTGCCGTGCCCGCAATGCTACGCATAGCGTTGCAGGCGAGGCTGCGCAAAGCGCTGCAGGCAGGTGACCAAGGGTGCAATGTACGTGAATTGATGACCGAAGGACTGGGAGGGGCAGCGGCCTCGCTGCCCGCGGACGCCGAGGCCGGCGTCCCTCCCGCAGGAGCGCAACGGCATAACCAAGGAATTCCGAACCCGCCTGTAGGGCAGGGCATCAAGGTGTGATATGAAGATAATCCGCAACATAGGCTTAAGCTATCTCCTGGTCATCGCGGCCATTGCCGTATTGATGACCAAGACGCTCTACCCGCTGCACCGGGTGGTTGCTTTCTCGCTGTTCGGGTTAAGCTGGATACCTTTCATGCTCTCGTTCCGCTACAGAAGCGCCCGCTTGCGCCTCTATAAAAGGGAAGTCAGGAAGAGATGGAGAAACTACGCACCATACGCCGGGGTGGCTCTTCTGTTGGCGGTATTTGCATACGCGGCATGGGTGCTTGTGCCGGTTGATGATTCCCCTCTTGTGCACATGTCGGAAGCCGATCTTGAGCGCAGTACGAAACAAGACCTTGTGGGCGCCAGGATTCTGCATGAACGCACGGACGCCCTGCTGGATTGGATAGAAAAAGAGCGGTTTCTTGAGAAACAAGTATCAGATCTGGACAGTGGGGACAGGCAGGAGATCGCTGGAATCTGGAACCATTTTCTGACGGTATCTCTCGAACTGGAGATCTTGAAGCAAACCTACAAGGGATTTCATCATATCGACTACGTGGCGCGACCAGAACAGCATGCCGAGGCATTTCTCGTTACATTCTCGGCTTTCGTTACGCAGTACCATGCTGCTCTCAGACTTGTGAACATGGTTGGCGACAACGATTTCATGGCTACCTTCCTTAACGAATCCAATGACGATTTGAGAACTCCATCCGGCAGCTTCGCAGCCACCGCACGGCAATTGACACGGCCTGACATACTGCTTCGCCTTAATGCCGGCAGCGTATACCTTCGCCTTGTCCGAAAAGATCTCGAGAGAGACACAGAACTGCTCAGCATGCTGGAAGGCGCCATCAAGAACGTGTTCATAGGGCTCGGGACCCATCCGGAAATATTCATTGAAAAGCCGCTTGAACTGTTCGAAAGGAAGGCTTTTTCAGTGTGGCTACCGTTTCAACGCGAAGTGGCTTTACGGATGAGCCATATCCGTGGGACCAGGCGCCCTTACTTCATCACCGAAGAGATTATCGGCCCTTTCAGGGGCCGGCTTCAACCAGGAGACATTATGCTGGAAAGACGTAGCTGGCACATGACAAATGCCGGCATCCCCGGCTTCTGGCCACATGCAGCTCTCTACGTTGGGACGCCCGGCGAAATGGACGCCTTTTTCGGCTCGCTGCCGGAACTCAATGGTGCTTCTCCAAGCGAAACAATTGCCGCGCGTTACCCACAAGCCTATGAGCAGATGAGCAAGATGACCGCAGAGGGTTGGAATTACCGCGTGATCGAAGCCATTGAGCCCGGAGTGGTGCTCACAGCCCTCGAGAAGAGCGCCAACGCCGATTACCTCGCTGTCTTGCGGCCGAGGGTGTCCAAGGCCGCGAAGTTCAAAGCGGTCATGAACGCTATTCGCTGGCTGGGACTTCCCTACGATTACAACTTCGACTTTTCTACGGACAACGCTTTCGTCTGTTCGGAAGTCGTGTACAAGGCGTATCTTGACAGCGAAGGTCTCGACCTGCGTCCCATCGTATCAAGTGGCCGCCTGCTCCTGCCGCCCAACTTCCTGGCGAAGAAGTTTGCGGAAGAATATGAAAAACCGGAACAGCAATTCGACCTTGTTCTTTTCCTGGACGGCATCGAGAAAACGCAGACGGTCGCTGAGCGTGATGCCGCGGAATTCAGCAAGACATGGTCACGACCCAAATGGGAACTGATGCACGAGTAGCGAGGCGCCACAACACTACAACCTGTGATGCTGGTCTCTTATCAGCTTCGTGTGCGTATCCTGGTGCCCTGCCACGCCGTGCAGCGCCACGTTAACAAGTACACCCACACATGCCATAGACATCATCAGGCTTGAACCGCCGTAACTGATAAATGGAAGCGGCAGTCCCTTGGTTGGCAGACACCCCGTGACAACACCGACATTTATTGCGGCCTGCATGGATATCATCATCGTCATCCCGAAGGCGAGCAAGCGGCCAAACGGATCCCGGGCCTTCAGACTGATAGTCAGACCGCATATAGCAAGGCCGAGAAACAACATGACAACAAAACAGGTGGCAAGAAAACCGAGCTCTTCTCCAATAATGGCAAGGATGAAGTCGGTATGGGGCTCGGGAAGATAGAGCTGCTTCTGCATGCTGTCACCCAAGCCGACTCCCGAAAGCCCTCCAACGATAAAGGCCACCTTCGATTGCGCAAGATGGTATGCCGTGTGCGGGTACTTCTCAGGCATTAGAAAGGCAAGCACGCGTCCTATCCTGACGGGATCCTGCATCACCGCCACGACAAAGCCGCAGGCGCCGAGCGTTCCGGTGATCAACAGGTAGCCGATTCGCGTCCCTCCTGCAAACATTATCAGCATACCGACTGCCCCGGTTAGCAGCGTTGTCCCGAAGTCAGGCTCCAGCAGCAGCAGGCCCAGCACTATCCCCAGCCCGGTGACCGGATACAGTAGTCCCTCCTTGAAGTTGGTACTACGCCGCCCAATAAAGGTCATCCATGAGGACAACACGATAACGACGGCGAACTTTCCTATCTCCGAAGGTTGAAGGCTGAAAGGCCCGAGGCGGATCCAACGATTACTGCCTCCCGCCTTGTGACCGAAAGGGGGAACAAAAACAAGAACCAGGAGGATCACTGCCGTGACGGCCAGGGGCAACGCGAATTTCTGCCACCAGTGGTAGTCAAAACGGACAACGATCGCAGCGACCACGATTGACATAAAGAGCCAGATCACCTGTCGCTTAAAGAAGAAAAGCGGATCGTGTAGTTCCGTTGAGCCCTTGACGCTGCTCGAGCTTGCCAGCATCACGATGCCCAGTGACAGCAACGCCAGCACGATAGTGATCAGCGTGCTCAGGGTTTTGCGCATTCGTTTATTCTGTTGTAGGAATCTTAAGGCGCTGTCCGGGCTTGAGCTCGGTATCGGTCAGACCGTTGAGCTCCCTGATCCTGGCAACACTCACGTTCCACAGAAGACCTACTGTGTAGAGGTCCTCGTTCTCACCAACGGTATATATGCGAAAAGATTCATCCTTTGCTGCGTCATCACTGGTCGTTGCCGTTTCTGCCTCGGTTTCCCTGGGCTCCGGCTTGGCAGGCATGTCAATAAGGGGCGCGTTGTCATCATCCGGCTCAAGGGCATCTGGCACATCGCCCTCAACCGGTTTCCTGGCTGCGCCGGTGTCAACCGGAGATGCGGCAGGTGCGCTGCCCTTAACGGTCAGCTTCTGTCCCACAACGATGCGGTCGCCAGACATGTTATTGGCCTTCTTGATAGCCGCCACGCTTGTACCGAATTTCGCCGCAATGACAGAAAGGCAATCGCCCTTCTGCACAACGTAGTTGCCGTCCGTAGTGGTTGCACGCACTACGGGGGTCGAGCGTTTCGGCGGCGGTGCTGTCGAGACGTCGATCTTGCCGGCAAGCGTAAGACGCTGGCCAACGCGGATCATGTTCTTGTTTGTGATCCTGTTCATGGCCATTATCTCTGCCACGCTGAGATCGAAGCGGCCTGCTATTTCCGAGAGTGTATCACCTCTGGCCACCACGTAAGTTGACGTTTCAACCGGCCACTGTCTGGCAGCGGGGACCCGGGTCCCGACGACCGGACGGGAAACCGTCGAGTGCACAGGCATGTCTATTACCGGACGCGCAGGTGGCATCACGGTTTCCACCGGCGGCGCAGGCTGCATTCCCATGGTTGTTCCACACCCTTGAATAAGCACTACCGCGCCAACCGCCACGATGTGGGCCGCTGCCACGAGTGCAACTACAATTGCTGTTCTCATCTCTACTCTCCTGTTTTGATTAAACCTGCTATCGCCGTAAACTGCCGCCCGCGTTCTGCAAATCCCGCGAACTGGTCAAAACTGGCACAGCCTGGAGACAGCAATACTGCGTCTCCGGCTTCCGCATCATTCCAAGCCAGTTTTGTTGCTTCTTCCAGGGTGCCGCATTCAACGCAGTCAACGGCATCATTCCAAGCCGCCCCCATCTCCCTCGCGGCTTTTCCAATAAGATAGACCCTCCTCACTTTGTTTGCCAACAGTTCTTTCGCTGATTCAATGTTTTTTTCTTTCAAAAGACCCCCGGCGATCAATCGGACCGGCTTTTCACAGCTCCGAAGCGCGGCTTTCATCGCCTCCAGGTTAGTTGCTTTCGAGTCATCTATGAAAGTAACACCACCTATTTCGGCCACGGTTTCCATTCTGTGCGGCAGGGGCACAAACTCCCTTGCGCTGCCCTCGATCACCGTCAGGTCGGCGCCAGCCCCATACAAGGCCGCCGCCACGGCAGCCGCGTTAATGCCGCCGATGGGACTTTCAAACTTCGAGCCTTTCAAGTTAATCCTCTGATCGCCCCTTGCGGCACCCGAGACAACATACCCGTCGCAATACCTGAAATCGGCCGATTCCGACATGCCGAATGTAAGCCAACCGTTGTCACCTTGACTGGAGGTCCTGGCGGCATCCGCCAGTCTGTCCAGCACAACCGCGGTGTCTCCAGACTTCATATTCTCGAATATTCGCATTTTTGCCGCCTCGTAAGACGCCATATCCCCGTGTCTGTCCAAGTGGTCGGGCTGCAGGTTCAGTAAGACGCCTACCCGCGGCCTGAATTCTTTTATGGGCTCGAGCTGAAAAGAACTCACCTCCGCTACAATCCAGTCTGTTTCTCTCCCTGACCGAACGATCTCGCTCACCGGCGTGCCGTAGTTGCCGCCGACTTCTACGCTCATTCCGGCATCCGTGAGACAGGCTCCGCAAAGCTTGGTAACAGTGCTCTTCCCGTTAGACCCCGTGATTGCCATCATGGGGCTCTCGCTGTACTTCCATCCAACTTCCAACTCCGGCAGAATTTCAATCGCGCGCGCGCTGACTTCCTTTACCCAGTCGCCATCGAGCGGGACTCCGGGACTCAGTACGCACAGATCGAACTGTCCCGCCGGCAGACCTCCCGCAGGCTGTTCGACCGAGGCCCCGGCCGCCCTGAGTGACGCAGCCCGCCTGCGCACATCCTCGCTTTGAGAACAGTCAACGGCTGTCACTCCATAACCGTTCTCAAGCAGGAGCCGTGCGGCACCATACCCGCTAACTCCGATACCGAGTACCAGGGCATTCTTCACGTTACATCTTCACCTAATCTTCAGCGTCAGGATTCCAAGCAACGCGAATATTATTGAAAGAATCCAAAACCTCACTGTTATCTGTGTCTCACTCCAGTTTTTCTTCTCAAAATGGTGGTGCAGGGGTGCCATAGCGAAAACGCGGCGTCCGGTCATCTTGAAAGAGGCAACCTGGATGATAACGCTTACGGCTTCCATCACGAAGACACCGCCGACGATGACCAGGAGTAGTTCCTGCTTTATCAAGAGAGCCACTACGGCAATTGCGCCGCCAAGAGAAAGGCTGCCGGTGTCTCCCATGAAGACTTCCGCCGGATGGCAGTTGTACCACAAGAAGCCAAGGCAGGATCCAACCATGGCTCCGCAGAAAACGGATAGTTCGCCCGCACCCCTGACGTATGGCACGAGCAGGTAGCTGGCAAACACGGAATGCCCCGCAACGTAAGCCAGGGCAAGGTAGGAGAGTGCCACTGAACTGCTGCAACCTATGGCCAAACCATCAAGGCCGTCGGTCAGGTTCACGGCGTTGCTTGCCCCCACAACCACGAGGGTTATCCACACAAAAGAGAAAACGAATCCGGCGCCACCGACAATCGGATACTTGGAGAACGGAATCATGATGTCCTCGAACCTGCCTTCGGACTCCGGAAGCAGGCGCAGCAACCCGACCAACACCACGGCCCAGATTATCTGAAGCGCGAGCTTGCGGCGGGCACTCAAGCCCTTGGAGCGTTTCTTCTGAATCTGGGTGAAATCATCCCAGAAACCAACCGCCCCCATGTAGAGCAATGTGCCGAGAACGAGCCACAACAGCGGGTTCGACAGATTAGCCCACAGAAGAGAGGAAATCAGGATACTGCCTATTATCAGTACCCCGCCCATGGTTGGCGTGCCAACCTTCTTTTCGTGCATGTCATGGATCTCTTCCCTGACATACTGGCCTACCTTAAGTTTCTTGAGGAAAGCTACAACGCTGGGTCCAAGGAGAATGCTCATCACAAACGCGGTACCGGCAGCAGCCACGGCTCTCACAGTAATGTACTGAAACAGCCTGAACGGCGAGAAACTCTCCTGCAGCATATGCAGGTAATACAACATCTTACACCCGAGTCTTATACGTGTTCTTTGCCAGACAGGTTGCCTTTACGCAGTACTACTGTCGCCCCATTCATCCGATCCCCACAGTGTCAAGTCGGGGGGGTCGCCGTCCGGCATTCGCCCGGAGGCAAGACCAGTTGACCGCGGCGAATTCGCCTTGGGCCGCGTCTCCCTTCTGATTTCTCCTGTTCTACCCCGGGAACTATTGCTGCTGATCCCGTCGTTCACCGGGCCTGCCCGGTTCATATTTTGCTGAACTACCATTTATCACCTCACCTTCTTCCAACCGTATCCGTCCCAGCGGGTCGGGACATGTGCATCCTGTAGGACCGACCATGGGGTCTCGAGGCACTTGTGGTGCCGACCCCTCAAAGACGGTTCCCGAAATCCTCGATATCCGCAGCATCTCACCCTCCTTCCGTGTTCCGCTTCATGAATTCGACGATTCCTTCGAGTTTCATTCCCCGCGACCCCTTCAAGAGTACCGCATCCCCTGCGACCATCTGCCCAAGGGCAAGCTGTGCAGCATGCTCATTGCTGGTACAAACATAGACTCTGTTCGCCGGCATTCCAGCGCTACGGGCGCCTTCAGCGATAAGCGAACCAAGATCTCCGACGGTAACAAGCCCTTTCCAGTCGCCCTCAGCCACGTATTCACCAAGCTTGAAATGCTGCTCATCTTGAATGTTCCCCAGTTCACGCATGTCCGCAAGCAGCAGCCAGCGGCCACCGTCCACCTTCGTTTCAGTGAAAGCCCTCAGGGACGACCGCATGCTCAAGGGGTTGGCATTGTACGCGTCGTTGACAACGTGAATTGCCCCTATATCTTCTTCCTGCCAGCGCATCGGAAGTGATTCATAGGTGTTCAGTGCCTCTTGGATCTCGGCCCAACCAATGTTCAATGAGCGTGCCGTGGCAATTGCCAGCAGGGCATTGAGAATGTTGTACTCGTGCATCGACGGCAGCATCAGGGTAGTGGCCGCATCAGTATCTGATCCGGAGACTACGATCTGCCCCGAAGTCCGTAGGATCTCTCCGCAGGTATAGTCCGCGTTGCCGTGAAGCGACGTCGTCACCACCGGGGCGGCACAGGCCGAACATAACAGATCGAAGAATCCTTCATCGCTGTTCAATACCGCGAGTCCGTCCGGAGGAAGGCTTCTCAAAAGAGAGGACTTTTCTTCGGCGATACCCTCGATTGATTTGAAAAACTCCATGTGAACCGGCCCTATATTCGTGACGATACCCCAGGAAGGTTTCAGAATACGGCACAGTTGTGCAATTTCGCCTTCATGATTCATCCCCACTTCAAATACGCCGTACCTGGTGTCGGCCTCCATGGCCAGCAGGCTCAGGGGCAAACCGATATCATTATTCCAGTTGCCCCGCGTCCTGGCAGTGGGACCGGCCGTCGATAGCATGCTGGCCGTCATTTCCTTCACGGTAGACTTTCCCGCACTCCCCGTTACCGCGACGATGTGAGGGTTCACTTTCAAACGGTACGCTGAGGCCATGTCCTGTAGAGCGGCCGACGTATCTTCCACGACCAGCAGGGGTGATTCTTCACAACCTTCCAGGCCGCTTTGAGATGCGACAACCGCCCCTACGGCTCCCTGCTTGAAAGCCTCCGCAAGGAAATCATGACCGTCGTGTGTCTCCCCCTTCACCGCCAGGTAAACGTCCCCCGCCTGCAGTGTCCGGGTGTCGTGAGAAATGCCCCGCACCTGGTTCGGCACGGAAGGCGACCATTCGCCACCGGTCCAGACGGCAAGTTCCTCACCTGTGTAACGCGAATTCATAAATTCTCAAGCCCCTTTGCCACTTCTTCCCGGTCATCGAATGGTACAGTTCTCTTTGCGAACTCCTGGAAGCCTTCGTGTCCCTTTCCGGCAACCAGTACAACGTCGCCCTTCCCCGCCATTGCCAGGGCCCGGTTGATTGCATCGCTACGGTCTTCGATGATCTCGTAATTCGCATGCGGTCCGAAACCGGCACGCACCTCGCCAATTATCTGTTCGGCGGGTTCCCCGCGCGGGTTATCAGAGGTTATAATCGAGTAATCGGCATTTTCGCCGGCGATCTTTCCCATCGCCGGACGCTTGCTGCGGTCTCTGTCACCACCGCAGCCGAATACCAGTATCAGATTACGTGTTGTGATCTCGCGTAAAGTGGTGAGAACATGCTCCAGGGCGTCGTCTGTGTGTGCGTAGTCGACAAAGACCTGGAAATCCTTCCTTGTGTTCACTTCCTCGAGCCTTCCCGGCACTCTTATCAGGGCAGCCAGCACCGCGGCCGCGTTCTCCGGCTTTGCCCCCAGGCAGCCACCCGCCGCCATCGAGGCGAGCATGTTGGAGACGTTGAACCGGCCGAGAAGCCCCGCATTAACCTCCGCATCCCCCCAGGGACTCTTCATGGTGAAAGTGGTCCCGGAAGAGCTGAGACTGATATTCTCGGCTGTTATGTCGGGTGACCCCGTCATGCCGAAGGTGACCACATCAACTCCCGGCTCCTGCATCCCCACCAGTTTCCGCCCCCATTCATTGTCAATATTCAGAACCGCACTCGCCTTCTTGCTGCCATGACCCAGCGAGGTGAACAGCCTTCGCTTGGCCTCAAAATACGCATCCATCGTGTGGTGGTAGTCAAGGTGGTCCCGGGTCAGATTGGTAAACACCGCGACATCATAGTCGATGCCGTAAGTACGGTTCTGGACCAGTGCATGCGAAGAAACTTCCATCACCACCGAATCACAGTCGGACGCGACCATGTTTCCTAGCAGAGACTGGAGAGTAGGTGCGTCAGGTGTCGTCCTGGATGCAGGAATTGTCCTCGCGCCCATTTCGTAGACTACGGTGGTTATGAGCCCCGGATTGAATCCTGAAGCACGAAGAATGTCCCTGGCCATGTAAGCACAGGTGGTTTTGCCGTTTGTTCCGGTGATGCCAACCATTCGGAGATGATCGGCAGGACAGCCGTTAAACGCGGCAGCAAGCCTTGCTTCCGCCGTCCTTGCATCGGTGACCTGGACGAAGCAGGATTCCGCGCCAGCCACCTGGGATCTTTCCGACACAATGGCTGAGGCACCCCTCTCCATAGCATCGTGCACGAAATCCCAACCGTCCTGTTGCTCACCGGAAACGGCCACGAAGACATACCCGTCCCTCACCTGTCTTGAATCACAGGTAATGCCAAGCACGTTCCGATCCTTACTGCCTTGGACGGCAACCGGATCGATCTCCTTCAAGAGCTGCGACAAGTCCATGTCAAACCGTTTCTCTGCGGGTCCATCACCACGGGACGCGTCACCTGTGCATCCCTGGAACCCGGTTCGCATGCTCGACCCGCCGCGTCGTGCAAGTTTCCGGTCCCGTTTATCTATTCAATTGCAGCTGCGTGCGCTCTTCCACGCCGCCGCGCTCCTTGTCAGTACCTCGACGCAAGAGATACCCTGCCGCCGGACAGATTTCTGTCGGCAAACTTAGTTTTGGACGGCTGAGTTCCGAGATACCTTACCGTTTGTTCCGCTATCTTGCTGAAATACGGTGCTGCAACCCGGCCACCCGTATGGAGCGGCTGGGGTTCATCCACGACAACAATAATTCCTATTTCCGGGTTCGAAGCCGGTAGAAACCCGACGAAACTTGCCACATGCGCCGTTCCTGAGTATCCCCCGTTACTTGGCTTCTCAGCCGTACCCGTCTTACCGGCCACCTCGAAATCCGGTACCCTGGCACGCTTGCCTGTTCCCCCGGCTTCGGTAACGCGGTAGAGCAGGTGCCTCATGGTCGCCGCCGTGCGCGAATTAATGGGGCGCCCCAACGCCTCGGGGTGAGCCTGCGACAGAACTGTTCCGTCCTCCCCGGTAATCCTTTCAATGATGTACGGCTTCATAAGAACGCCGTTGTTGGCAATGGCGCAGAGAGCATTGAGGACCTGCAGCGAAGTAACCGCCACGCCGTGACCCATGGCAATACGCGTGGAGCTTATCTTCGACCAACGCCGCACAGGATGCAGAATCCCGTACTCTTCACCCGGAAGTCCTATTCCCGACTTCCGGCCGATACCAAAGGATTCGAGGTATTCGTGGAGACGCTTGTCACCGAGGGTCAAAGCCACTTTTGCCGCGAGAATGTTACTCGACTTCTTGAGCCCGTCCGCCACCGTAAGATCACCGTAGGCATGGAAATCCCGCAAGCGCTTGCCACCGTAATACCAGGTCCCGTGCTCGCAGTTGAAAACCGTGTCCCTTGTAACTGTCCCCTCGTTAAGGGATGCCGCGATGGTTATCGCTTTGAACGTCGAACCGGGTTCGTAGACGAAACCTATGCACCGGTTCATCCGCGCGTTCTCATCCGATTTATTGAATTTGTTCAGGTTGAATGAGGGTCGACTCGCCATCGCCAGTATCTCGCCGGTCTTGACCTTCTCGACAATAGCCCAGGCGCCCTTGGGAGAATGTTCGGCCATTATCTCATCGACGGCGTTTTCCACCGCAAATTGGATGTGCTGGTCAATAGTAAGTGTGACATCCGCCCCGGGAAGTGCCGGTATGTGCCTTCCTCTTTGCAGGTATACCTCCTGGCGAAGTGCGTTCACCTCGCTTTCCATGTAGCCGGGACTTCCTTTCAGGTAGCGGTTCAGGCGCTGCTCGATCCCTGCACTGCCTACACCTTCGCGGTTAACGAATCCGAGAACGTGACACAGCATGTCCTGCTGAGGGTAGAAACGAATCAAGGAGTTTTCCAGGAACACCCCGGGAAGCTCCAGGGAGGCCAGCTCATCCGCGTGTTCCCTGGGCAGGTATCGCCGTATGTAGGCGAAGCGTCTTTTCGGATCACTTATCTTGACCGCCACCGTATCAGTGGGCAGGTCCAACCTTTCCGCCAGGACGCTCGCAACTTCGACTACCTTGTTTTCCTGGACGATTTTCATTGGATCCGCGCATACGTCTTTCACGGCCATGTCCAGCGCAAGCAGGTTATTACTTCCGCCACGATCACAGATATTGCCTCGCCGAACGGTCAGTTCGCGCTTTATGTGGCGCGTCTTCTTTACGCTGGCATGGACTTCGGCGTGCCCGCTGAGATGCAAAAAGGCCAGGCGCCCGCCCAGCCCTATCAATGCTAGCACCAATACAGCCCCGCTGAGAACAACGCGGCGAATTAGACTGCGGTCATTCATGCGTTCGCGACCTTTCCAGTCGAGCGTACTTAGGAGAATCGTCAAACGTGTTGCGCCAGCCTTCGTAGAACTTACCCCGGATCTCCACGAGCTGCTGGCCCTTCGGCAGGGTCATGCGGATGCCGTGTTTCGCCAATGCCCGCTCCAGGTTCCTCGGAGATTTCATCTCGGCCCACTTGCCTCTCTGGTTTGAGAGTTCCTGCTTGAGAATCACCTGCTCGGACTCGAGAACTTTTATGGCTTTACCGACGGATTCGCAGCGGGTGCCCAGCCATATGTAGGCGAGGGCAAGAACAGACAGCATGACAACTACACTGGCAACAGGGGCCGGCATAAGGAATCCATTAACTCTCTGTTTTTTTCTGTTTCTGCGCGCCATTTGTCCCGTCCTCCCGTGATGTGGCCCTGGGCCACATTCTTTCTGGGTTTCTCACCCTCTCCCAATACCAGGCTTGATTCTTTCAACTACTCTAAACTTGGCTGAGCGCGATCGCGGGTTCTCAGACAACTCTGCATCCCCGGCGGTTATCGGCTTCTTATTCAGCAGGCGAACCCTTGGTTCCTCACCCACCCATTCTTCTCCTCCGGCAGCAAGCGATTCCCAACGTCCCGCATGGGACACGAAGAACCGCTTAACGATCCTGTCTTCCAGGCTGTGAAACGAGATAACTCCCATTCGCCCACCCGGCACCAGCAGGTTCAACCCCGCCTCCAAGCCTCTCCGCAAACTTCCAAGCTCATCGTTCACGGCAATTCGCAAGGCCTGGAATACCCTCGTGGCGGGATGAATCCTCCCTCTGCGCCCACCGGCGGCATGTTCCACTATCTCCGCAAATTGTGCCGTTCCGGTGATCGGCGAGTCCGCCCGGCTGCGAACTATCGCACCTGCAATCCTTCGTGCATGCCTTTCTTCACCGTACTCGCGGAAGATGCCCTGCAAATCCTGTTCGGACAGGTTGTTGACCAGGTCGGCCGCTGTTTGACCAGCGGTAGGGTCCATTCTCATATCCAGCGGACCGTCATGCATTAGGCTGAATCCTCTGCCAGGTTCATCCAATTGATCCGATGAGACACCGATATCCAGAAGCACACCGTCAACTTGCTCTATGCCGGCCTTCCGCGCGATGTCAGCCATGTCAGCAAAATCGCCATGCTTCAGATGAAGCGTTCCTTCGCAATCCGCCAGTCTTTCGCGAGCCCGGCCCAAGGCCTCCTGGTCCCTGTCGATTCCAAGCAACCGGCCCTCGGGACCCGCTTCCCTCAATATCCGCAGGGAGTGCCCGGCATTGCCGAGCGTGCCATCTATATATGTCCCTCCCGGCGTTACCGCCAGAAGCTCCATTACCTCTTCGATCAAAACAGAACGATGCATGCCTGACCGACTGCGTTAGAATCCTACATACCTTGCTGCGTCCTGCAGCTTTGACCTGTCCATTCCCCCTGCCTTTTCAAGCAACTCCGGGTTCCACAATTCAAAACTGTCGAGGGCACCCACCAGGGTCACGCGATCCACAAGGCCTGCGTAACTCAGCAGTTCGTCCTTTATGCGGATACGACCCTGGGCATCCCAGGAAACCAGGTCGGACTGCGAGGCCAGGACGCGAGCGAAAGACCGGGCCTTCTGGTCCGCGATTGAATGTTCTCGCATTTTGGCCAGCCGGTGAACAAGTTCACGGGCCGGACAAGCTCTCAAACACTTCTCATGAATGTCGGGAAGTATGTACAGCGACTGCGGTTCACCAACCTGTTCACGCCAGTCCGAGGGTATGGTGAGGCGCTTCTTGGGGTCCAGGGAATGGGTAAAATTGCTGACAAACAGCCCCTGCCCTTTGAGCAAATCTTTAATATCCATCGCTTCCATATCTGACACCATGTGACCTGTATTGACACAATACACCACTTTGCCCCACCAAGTGTCAAATGTTTTCTTGGATTTTCTTGCTCTTTTTGAAACGTTTTCCGAAGGAAATCAGACGAAGAGGGGGACAGGTAAAACCCTGTCATGTTTCGCGGACCCAAGCCCACTTAGAGCTTGCGCCTGAAGGCGAAACTTTTTCATCCTGGCCTCTGGCGCCTGAGCCCCGGCTTTAGCCGGACTGCTCTCCCCCGGCCTCAGCCGGAGTAGGTGGCGCTAGATCCATGAGCAGGCAGATCGGTACGACAGATTGCGTTGTGCTGTCTGCGGAGCTTCCGGTATCGCGGAAACAACCTGCGATACCTTTCAGCCACGTTTGACTCAAGGTCAACTACCAGCGTTCGCGACGTCCGCCGCCGCCACCGCCGCCACCACCACCGCCACCACCGCCACCGCGGTCGTTGTCTCTTCTTGGACGCGGCTGAGACTCATTCACCCTGAGGCGACGTCCCATGAAATCAACATCATTGGTGTTGTCGATAGCATTCTGAGCTTCCTTCTGGTCAGGCATCTCAACAAAACCGAATCCTCTGGACTGTCCCGAGAACCTGTCGATGATTACGCGTGCCGAACTGACCGTACCGTAGTTCGAGAACAGTTCGTTAAGTTCTGTGTCCGAAGCCCCATACGGCAGGTTCCCAACATAGATGTCCATGCTGCATTCCTCTAGTGCCACAAGTCCAATTCTAAGCCGGCTTCGTCCATCATGACACCGAACGGTAAAGCCGGTGGCGACCTGTCGAGACCGCTCACACCGACAGAAGATGCCAGATTGCCAAGCAAATTGAAAGAGGAGATATCCTCTTTTTTTTTGACCGGCACACAGGAGAAAAACTGGAAACTCCAATCACCCGGACAAAATGCCGGCGATACTGAACAGTTCGCCGCTAGGGTTCCGCCACCGGGCCCTGGAGATTGGCAGGAGGTTCCGCTCCGCCGTTTTCACTCCCGAGGTTGAAACGATAGATCCCTATCGTTCCGTTTCCATTTCCGGTCACAAGGGTTTTCTTATCCCGAAACCGAAGCGACATCACGCCGTTATTGTCTTCAATACGTCCAATTATTCTCGGCTTACCCTCATGCACGTCTCCGGTGACGATCGCAGATTGTGCATCACTCCCTTCAACGGCAACCCAGTATCGGCCGGACGGGTGAAATGCCACGCAGGATACTTTCTTCGTCAGTTCGAGTTTCATCGCCCGGCGGTCATAGCGAAGACTCCGGAGCACGGCTTCCCTTATTTCTTTGAGGCGGTGGCTGACTTCGGGATCATCGCTCTTCACAGAACGCACGGTTGCAAGAACGGGTTTGCCCGCTTTTACGAGCCGGGCCGACGCCTCACGTCTATCCCTGTAGGATGCGGCCCCGAGCTGTTCAATAAGTTTGCTTATCTCACTTTCGGTCAAACTTTCAGAGGTAACCGCCGGGGCTCTCCAGATGTAAAGCGTCGTGTCGCCTGCGGCAACCAGCGACTGACCGTCCCCGGCGGAGACCGAGCATGAGTGAAGGGCATCGGCACCTGAAAGAAGAGTGTCGACTGCCTCACCCGAATCGAGATCCCAAATGCGTAGGCTTTTGTCCGATGAGACGGTAGCAACCCATGAGTCACCGGGGCCAATGACAAGATCGTTCAGGGTTGAGGTATGCCCTGAGAGGGAGAACATCGAAGAACCGGTCGAAACATCCCAGATAACCGCGATCTTGTTGTCACCGCCGCTCACCAAGCGAGTTCCGTCCGCGGTGAAAGCAAGGGCATTGACTCCGTCTCCGTGTCCCAGCTTGTGGAGAACCTTGCCGGATGCCGCATCCAGCAGCCAGATGAGGCCTTTTTCGTCGCCGGCGGCCACCAACTTGGAATCGGGAGAGCAAGCAACGCAGTTTACCTGTTCTTTCTCAAGCCATACCTTCAATCCGGAATCCGCTGTCATGGACCGGACTATGATACCCCTGCTCCCGGGATAAGCGATGCGGTCGGGATTGACAAGCATGGCCACCGATTGCACCGGCGTCTGCTGCCACGGCGCACCAGGGACAGGGAACACCCTTTCCCCATTGCCGGAATCAAAGCGGCACAACAGGTGGTCACTCCCACACATGATCTCCTTGCCGTCGGAAGAGTAGGCAACCGCGTAGTGAGTCTTGCCCGGCAATTCCACCTTGAACTTCTCGGTCCCATTGCTTGCATCAAGAACGTAGAGGTTGGCATCTGAGCAAAGCGCCGCCACGGCCTTGCCGTCTGGAGACCATGCCGCACAATGAACCTTTTTGGGCAGCGTCCCCTGCCAGATCTGCCGTCTCGTCGCTTCTTCATAAACCCACACGTTCCGCTTTTCACAGCAAACGAGGACCTTCTTCCGGTCCGGCGACGGAACGAGAGTGAAGACCGAACCGTTGCCCTCGCCCAGGTTGTTCTTCTCTGCCCCGGTCTTGAGATCCCACGACTTGATGAAGTCATCGTCAGAACCGGTGGTCAGGGTCTTTCCGTCAGGCGAAAAGAAGACGGTATACACACTATCGCCATGTCCTGACAGCGTTTGAAGCTTCGCTCCGCTATCCAGGTCCCATACGATGCACATATTGGCGGAGTCCGCTGCAGCAACAATGCTTGTGTCCGGGCTAACAGCCAAACGAAAGACGGTCTTATCGTGGGTATAGGTTCTGATGCTGTCGCCGGAGGCAAGATTCCAGTGCGTGACACGCTTATTGCTGCCTGCCGTCAGGACTTCCTTTCGCCCCCGAACCGGGCAGACGTACCAGACGGATTCTCCTTCAGGATGGTACAGCCTCTTCAGCTCCCTGCCCGTTTCAACATCCCAAAGTCTCACCGAGCCATCCTGAGCAGACGAGATAACTGTCAGCCCATCCTCCATGGGAGCAATGTGCGTGATGACACCTGCGTGACGAAAAGACGGATCGCCAATCACTTTCTCGAATTTCAAGAACTTCTCGAGAGTTTCCCCGGCAGATGCCGACCCGCAAGTCACGCCCGGCAGAATAAGAACTGCCGCAACAACGATTGCAGAGAAGATTGCCCTTCGCATGTGCCCTCCCGTCGGCTCATTACCACAACCTAACTATACCCAGACAAGCACAGATCTACAAGATCGTGAGCCTTTACTCTTGTTGCATGAGCTCATGGCAAGGTACCATTGATGGATAAATTATGGAGAAAATGATCATGAGAAGATACTACCTGGTGTTTTTTGTTTTGCTCGGAATGCTGACCAGTCTTGCTCACGCCTGTTCCGTTCCGGTGTTCCGTTACGCCCTGGAACGATGGCCTGCTGATTACTACGGCGCAATGGTAATTCATAAAGGTCCCCTGTCTGAAGCCGAAAACAGCCTTCTGGAAGAATTCAAAGAGGGCGTGGAGCAGGATGACGCCTTCCTGAATGTTGAAGTCTTCACAAAGGACTTGGCGGATCCCGAAGCCGGAGAGCTGGACAAGCTGTTGGGAGACCTCGTGCCGGAAAAGCTTCCCGCCGTTGCCCTGTGGTATCCCTGGCGAATGCAGAGGGAACCGCCGGTACTGGTATGGGATTTTTCCGCCGAAACAGTGACGCAGCTTCTGAAATCGCCGGCTAGAGAGGAAATCGTAAAGCGTATAATTGACGGCGACTCTGCCGTGTGGCTCTTTGTCGAGTCGGAGAATGCTGAAACGAACAAGATCACGCTGGCACGGATCAATGAAGAGTTGAAGGCTGTTGAGATCGAGCTCAAGGAGATGCAGGAGGAGAATATCGACCCCGAAACAGAAGGGCTGGTCTACAAATTCTCTGTTATGTCGATATCACGCTCTGACCCTGAGGAGAAAGCCCTCATAGAGATGCTCATGAAGAGTGAAGAGGATCTTCATGAACATAAAGCCCTGCCCATGGTTTTCCCCATGTACGGACAAGGCAGGGCCCTCTTTGCATTAATCGGAGAAGGTATCAACAGCGAGAACATTCGGGATGTTGTGGGTTTCCTTACCGGCCCATGCAGCTGCCAGGTGAAATCGATGAACCCGGGAACGGACATCATGATGCCCGCGAACTGGGAGAAGGCCATCATGGACAAGACCTACGTGTCCGACGAAGACCTTCCCCCCTTGAGCGGGGAGACCATCGAACCCGACGAAGACACCAACACGGCAGAGACCACTGTTGGCGATGCTGAACTCGAGGAACTGGATGCAACGGCAACTGGCGGGGATGAAACCGCGGGTACGGCCGTGGCGATACCGCTTGTCGCCGTAATGATCGGTCTTCTTGTCGTGGTAGCGATAGGAAGCGTTGCCCTGAGGCGCCGAGCGAGTGAAGACTAGCGAAGCTTCGCCTCAAACCGACGAGTGCCCGGGGCCACGCGTGTAGTAGCCGGGGAAACACCCGTGGCAACTGGCATGGGCCCTGGATTTATTGCTTCCAAGTTGACGGTTTAAGGCTTAGCATGTCCCTCTCGTTTGCCCTGATTCATCACTCAATAGGCATCCGGTTATAAATGGCTGACATAAAGACAAATGAAGAAGATGGTTCGAAAGGAGTCAGTCCCGAACTCGTTCTGGATCTGAACCTTGTTCCCGACTGGGCCAAGAAGCCACCCGGCCACAGCGTTCACGAAACGCAGCGGCGGCGGCGCGACTCACGGCCAATGAATAGAAGGTCGCGCAACGGCGACAGGTCGAGACCCTCCCATGCCGGACGCCGCCCACAGAGAAGACCGTTGTCCGGGGGGCGTAACGGTCGCGAACCGCGGAGAGAACGACCGCCCCGTGAGCGAGCGAATGTCGTGGTCCGGTTCCTGCCCGAACAGAGCAACCTAGCAACCATTGTAAAGAAGATATCAACATCCAACAGGGCTTACCCCCTGGTGAACATCGCAAATCTCTTCCTCACCAATGAGGGCGCCTGCAATGTGAAGATCGAGCCGGGTCCTGATGCGGAGAAAGGCAGTCTCTACCAATGTAAAGCTTGCAGGTCCGTTTTCACCAAGCCGGAGGAACTGTCTTTGCACCTTAAAGCACATCACGTCGAGGATTACTTCGACACCGAAGAGGAGATTGGTGACGCGCCGAACGGACAGTTTGTCTGCGTTGCCAAGTGCGGCCTGAGCGGAACTCTCCTCGGGCCTCCTAATCACCACAGTTACTCGCAGAAGCTGCAGGAAATCTACGGATCACGGTTCTCCCATATGTCCCTTGAGAAGTACAAGGAACGCATTGAAATGGTGAGAGATGAGGAAACGATAGACCAGTGGAAAGAAGACAGCCGAAAGCGAACGCTCTATAAACTGAAGCAACCTGACGGGAAGCAGGCCGAAGCGATGGATAGAAGCGCGGCGGAAGCTTACTTCGTGGAGAGAATCGCATCATCGTTAATGAATAGAACTCATCGTGCAGTCCTTCCCCTGGGTGCCGCCAGGTCCCTGGACGACACATCGTTGTCGAACGCTGTTGCAGACGCCTGGCTCAAAGAGAAACGGTTTCCTATGTCGTTGCTGTTCTCGCTGCGTTCAGCCTTCCGCCACATGCACTTGCACGTGTTCAAAGCGGGCAGCGGCAAGGGTATGAACTTCGTATCTACCAGGAAGCCGACACCCATGGATGCGGAGCATGTCGTTGATGACATCGCTTCAATTCTGAAGCAACTCAAGGAGAATCCGGGATGCTCGCGCCGCGAACTTGCCGAGGCGTTGTGCCCGGGAGCCGAGCGTGAATCGGAAGCCGTGAATCACCTCCTGTCACGACTGAGTTGGCTGATCGAGAAGGGCCACGTCATTGAGTTCTTCGACGGAAAACTGTCGATTCCTCTTCCGGGCGGCAGGCGAGTGTCACATTCCTCCCGGGACTAACATGGGACATCTTCGGCAAGAAACCGGTTCAGTACTTTGCTTCGTTAGAAGCTCACTTTTACCTTGTCGGCCCGCGTAATCTTCATCCCTGGAATCCCAGCGAAAACAACCAGCGCCTCGGCCATGTCAGGAACAGGGCCTATGGCAGCCATCTGATCCAGTTGGGCCTCGTTCTTGACCGCTTCTCCGATATTCAGGTCGTACAGCACGACGTATTTCTTCTGCGGATCGGCACGGCCTCTCTCAACAAACTGCGCGTCCGTATCCGCAATGATATCATCAACGGTGATCCGCATTCTAGCGCGGAAACCATCAAGCACGTGCCTCAGCATGCCGATTTCTTCCAGCGGAATCCTGGTGCCGGAACGCGAACCAGTGCGGGGCAGTATGTTGGCCCTTGCTTTCTCGGCCCAGGGCAAACTAACTGCCAGCTCGCATTTCGGTGCCTTACGGAATTCAAACGTAACGCCTGAAGCTCCTGCAGAAGAAGTGGAGTTGGTGGCGGCGGATGATTTAACTGCTTCGGGAAGGGCATAGTCAGGCTCTACGCTCACGCTGATCTTGCGAACGTCCTTAAAGGCATAGACAGCTTTGGTCCCGGATGCCCCGTTACGCCCCTTGATCTTTTTGAACGAGACCAGTGATACGTCTTCCCCAATCTTGCCGGCACGATTCTCATAATGGGCTTTCCCCACGCTGGTCGCCTGGGAACCCTTCCCTTCAGCATCTTCCGAAAGCGCAACAGCCATGCCTATCATCATTGCCATCATGCGCTCCATGGTACGTGTGACGTATACAGTCTCGGTCACCGTGCCGCTGCCGTCTTTCCGCACGTGAACCGTCGTGGTGGAATCAATGCAGCCGGAAGCCATAACAACCAGTACAAGCAGTAAAAGGCGAGTTATCCACTTAATCATTGGTTACTCCTGGGATAGCGATCCGTGGTACTCAGAAAAGTAGCAGAGAGTTGGATGCTTGTACAGCGCTACGTATCAAGGAAACGGTTGACTTCGTGGGTGCGGTCACGAGTCCTGTTGAAGTCCTTGTCGCCACTTCTGAAAGCCCCGATAATGCCAACCGTCAGCAGCACAATGATGGCTGCTGCTGCGACGCTGAGCAACGCAGCGGTGAGCCCTTGCCCGAACTTCGCTCGATGCACGAGCCACAGCACCGGAGTCATCACGATTGGAATGGAAAGAAGTGCTGCCAGAAAGGGTAGAAACGGGGCTAGCCCGGCACTCTTCACAAAAGCCATAGGCTCAACATAGATCATGGCGGCGGCAGCGAATAGCAGCACCCCAAACGCCCCGACTATGAAAACCAGCGCGGCAAAGGCTGTTCCTTTTATAGGAAACGACATCAGCGATGCCAGACGATCAAGCACTATTACGAAAGCTATCGCCGCCACAAGACACAGCGACGCCAACTCCTGCGTGGACGCTGGACTGCCCAGTATTATATCCAGGGCTTCCATAGCCTTTTTCTGCCATAATTCCATGGCCCACGATCCTTCCAGGCTCCTATCTCTGGCTCGCCAACCAGACTACTGTTGGAATTCTACATTTACAGCGCTTGTCGATCAAGCGGTATCGGACGCGAAGACGATCAACAGGTCACCACTGTGGCCGCCTCCGCATCCGGGTCTTATACCGCTAAGAAAGGGTTACTCTATCACCCACGTTGGAACACCATTAGTACGGGATGGCCTGTGACGCGGCTCCTCGGCACCTTTCCTGGGCGTAGAGTCGTTGACCAGCGCCTTTTGAGTCGGCTCGCGATTCTCTACCGTACGGTGAACACTCGGTTCGTGCTTTACGCGAGCCGGCCCCATGCCGACTAAACAGCCATGCCTGAGTTCGGAAACCTGGTTCTTGAGCTCCCATACCCATGCTGAAAACAACGCGGTTATAAAGGCTGCGTATACTGCATTCATTTCACGATTCCTTTCCGGTAAATCAGATTGTTATCTCGTTTCTTCATCCTGCCTGCTACCCCAGTATGTTTTCTCTGCTTTCATCGTTTTCACTATTTAGCACTAAACGGGCCGAACCGCCGAGAAAACAGAGGATAAATCTCCAGGCACCAAAACGGGCCGCCCAAACAAGCTGACATCACTCCCTGCACTTTGAATCTATGCCACTCCACATCAACATGTTACATCGTGACGACAGGAAAGCTCGACGAAGCAGAAATTCCCAGGGTTGAGAAAATAGATAAATATGGCGGGACGCGTCGACCCCTGTATTTCGCAGTATTGCGAACGCCCGAGAAAGAGAGATCCAGGAGCATCACTGCTAAGGTTTCAGTGCCTCTATGGCGTTAACCGCACCGCCCTGAAACTCCACACGCAGCGATTCGTATTCAATGTAGGTGCCCACGTCGATCCATGTCCAGTGGGAGGCCCTGCGCATATGTCCATGTGCATCCCTGTAGTAGTAAGCTGTACTTACGGGACGTGTATCCGGACGATAATCCAGATCCACGTAAGACCATACTTCGGTCTCCGCTTCTCCGGTCACCCGCGAGTAGTCGCGATCTGGCGATCCAAGAGCTATGAATACCATCTCCTTCGAGTAGCCCAGGTCTATAATCCCCTGCTCGACATTCTCCCGGACCTCTGGAGGAAACGCCGCAAACATTTCAGGGTTCCTGCGTATCCTGGCCGCGGGCGTGGCACACCCGGTCAGAACAACAAGAACAGCTGACAGAACGGCAAGTCTCAAGGTGTTCTTCATGTGTCCATCGCGCCTTAATTCACTGGTAATTGTCCCACAGTTCCACCTGTTTGTCGACCGGCTCTTTGTGCGCAAATGGCTCGTGACAGATTGCCATTGTTTTGGGATCTTCTCAGAATGAAAGTCGCACCTGGCAAGAATGACACCATCAGAGCCTTCGTTTCCATAGGCCTTGGAGAAAATGTCAGATCAAACCTGGCTACAGCTGCATCGAGACTGAAAGACACCGGCGCAAAGGTCTCATGGGTCCCGGCAGCCAATCTCCATCTTTCCATGGCGTTTCTGGGAGACATTCGAGCAGATACTGCTGGAGTGCTCGGGGAGACCATGGATAACGTCACTTCTTCGCACGGACAGTTCTCGTTGGAGGTCGTGGGCGTGGGCACTTTCGGGCGCCCGAAATCACCCCGCGTGATATGGGCGGGCATCGCCGATTCTCCAAGTCTCGCCGGCCTCCAGGCTGAATTGCAGTCGGAATTGATATCGTTGGGCATTGAGCTTGAGACAAGACCTTTTCATCCGCACGTAACGTTGGGGCGTGTTCGCTCATCAAGAGCCTGCGGCGACCTCCTGTATCGAATTGGTCGCCTGGGCCAGGCCGAATTCGGGAAGATCCGGGTTGCCTCCGTGGAACTGATGAGAAGCGTTCTCAACCAGACAGGTGCGCGGTATACGATGGTGCACAAATCCAAACTGGGTGCGACGCGCCAGCGTTGAATCTATGCAAGGAGGCCCTCCGCACCCCAGAAGAAGGCACCTGCAGGAGCAGTCGAGCAGGACCGGGTGCCTATTGGTCGCCTCCCGGCTGGATAACCCCCTGGAGTTGGATTTCTTCTTCCTCAATCATGAGGACCGTTCCCAGCAGGTTGTAGGGTTTGCCGAGTTCCACGTTGACTAGCACCGTCCGGTTGCTGTTTGCAGCATCCATCATGGTTATCCGGTAGGTTCTCTTCGTCTCTGCCTCTGCTGCGCCTTCTACAGCGCCGGACTCGTCTTCCTCTGATGCCGCAGGTTCACGGATCTTCGTAACATGCGTTACAATAATCGCATCCTCGCCATCCTCGCCCCTTTCCTTGTGGCCATATAGAATGAAAGGAACTGTGCCGGATACGTCTATCAGGCTTTTGAACGCCTTCGAATCCTGGTGACAGTAGAATGACTCGAAACGGGCCCTTCCTTCCATGTCGGAAACTGAGAAACGGCTGTACCCCTTGCTCCGAAGATAACGACCGGTTGCTTCTGCCAGTCCAAGGGCTCCATCATAGTTTCCCTTGACCTTCACGCGTGATCTGTTGCCTATCGACCCGATCGCCGCCTTCAGGTAGGGGACCGAGACTTCCTTAACCTGGGCCTTCCCCTCTGTGCCAACGGCAAGAATTAAGAAACACAGGATTGCAGGTATAACCTTTTGCATGGTATCTCCCCCATTCTTTCCGGAGGCCCCAGCTGTTCCGCACGGTAACGCACGGCATGTGAGAAACATCCGGTTATTCGATATGATTTCTCAGTTCCTGGTCCAACTCTTCGGTCTCCGCTTCGTCTGCGCTCATTGAATCGCCAGAATCCTTTCCCATCTTACTGTCCGACCAGTCCGTGGGCCACATGCCTTCAATGTCTACGCTCCGCTTGCGGCGCACTGACTCATCATACATCTCGTCTGGAGTATCGAGAACGTAAGGTGTAATGAACACAACAATCTCACTACGAACGTCATCCTTGCTCTTGTATCCGAACAGCCATCCCAGGATAGGGATCCTGGAAAGAACTGGAATCCCCTTCTCCGTATTCCTCTCTTCGTTCTTTATGAGGCCGCCCAGAACTATCGTTTCCTTGTTCTGAACCGCCACCGATGCGCTCATCTCACGAATGTTAACAATGGGCCAGTCGTTGTCCCCGATCGTCTGCGTTCCGGCAAGCTGTTCGACCTCCTGGCTGATCTCCATGACAACCAGTTTGTTCTCATTGATGTGCGGGGTCACCGTCAGGTGGAGACCCACCTTGCGTCGTTCAACATCGTCTTCGTACGTGCCGGAAGAGGAGGAACCTACCCATCTCTTGCCCTTGTAAAAATAACGTTCCTCCGATGAGGATATCTTGGCCTCGGTGTTGTCGTGGGTCACGATCACTGGTGAAGACAGGATGCGCGTTCTGCTGTCGCTGGTGGCCATACTTATAACCATGTCCAGGCTCAGCCCAAAGTGCGTGAAGTAGTACGTCAGACCGGAACCCGCGGCTATGTCCTCGACCGAAAGAAGGTCTGTCGTATTCTTCGGGGCCGAGTTACCACCGCCACCACCACCGGCAAACGAGAAGAGTGCCTCACGAGTGTCATCGTTTTCACCCCCGTCGTATGCAATCATCGAACGCTGAACCCAATCCACTCCCGCCTGAAGATTGTCGCTCAGTTCGACCTCGAGGATACATGACTCAATGAGCACCTGTGAGAGCATCATGTCCATGTCGTCTATTATCCCCTCAAGAATGGTGAAGTCTTCTCTCCGGGCCATTATAATCAACGCGTTGGTTCGTTCGTCAGAGAGAATCTTAATATTCTCGCTCGAAAGCTCTCCAAGTTCTGATGGTTGTCCCTTCCCTCTCGACGTTGTCGCCTTCTTCGCCACCGGTTCAGGTTTCTTAACGGGCGAATCAGTGCTCCTGTAATCGCGAGGCCCGTCAGCAGTTCCTGGCTTGCCGGCGTCGGCGGCTTTACCTCGAGGAGTAGCATCCTCGCTGGTCTGGGCTCCTATCAGGTCGTTCAACATACTGGCGATAGCTTTTGCTTCCGCGTACTCGAGCCGGACAACCTTGACGAGAACATTGGGAACTGTCTTGATGTCCAGCCACTCCACGACTTTCTTGAAGAACGTCATGTTCTCCGGCCTGGTGATGATGATCAGCTTATTCGTCCTGTCGTCGGCGATTATCTTGACGGTGCCACGGATGATCCCCCGTGCCGCTTCGGCTTCCAGCTGTTCTATCGAGACCGGTTCCGCACTTGCCGACGGTGTCGTTATTGGCCTTGCTCGTATGATTCCAGAGGAAGAAGAACTTCGCGAGACCGGGCCAGGCTGGCCGGATGACTTCTGCCTCGGAATCGTTGCTTTCTTCTGCTGCTGCTCTTTTTGGGATTCCGCAATTATTTCTTCGAGCTTGCCTTTGATCTCCGACGCCTTCGCGTACTGGATCTGAATGATGTCGGGCTGTTCCTTGGCAGGCACCGCCTTGTCTATGTAACGGACGATCTGGGCAATCCGGTTAACCGTGGCAGCAGTGTCCGTGAGCAGTATGCTGTTGTTCCGCTCGAAGAGTTGAACAGTGCCATACGGATGCTTGAGCGGCTCGATAATCTGGCTTATCTCGGCTATCTCAACATGCTTGAGCTGAATGATCTGGCTGACCAGCTTGCTGGTTTCCGGATGTTCAACATCCTGATCGCCCTCAAGTATCTCCATGGGTTCCGTGCGGGCGGTCTTTATCGGAACAACCTTGATAAACTTGTCACCTATTGGGAGCAGACCAACCTGGTGCATGGTAAGAAGCGTTTCCAGTGCCTCGAGAAAATCCTCTCTTGCCAGAGAATCCTGGCTTACAAGCGTCACGTTTCCCTTGGGCAGACCCGGAGCAAACAGGAGGGTTCGTCCGACAACATCCGCATACTCCTGCAGAACCATGTCAATGGGCGTGTTGGGATAGTTGGCGTCATACATCTCCTCGCCATCAGCATCGACCTCCGGGGTACCTGCACGGAGAGCAGGAATGGCCTGCCCGGGACGGGAACCTGGAGCTGTCTGTCCGGTACGGGAACCCGGAGCGGTCTGCCCCGGGCGAGAACCGGGAGCTTCCTGCCCGGGACGGGAACCTGGAGCTGCCTGCCGTACGGGTGGCCGCTGGGGCTGGCTTTTGTCTGGCTGCACGGCACGAACACCGCCAGGTGGTGGCGGAGCCTGGGCCTCAACGATCGGGGATATCAACCAACATAAGAGGAAAACGAACAACATTACGCCGTTCACCTCTAGTAATCCGAGTTTGCGTTCATTCATAGTGTCTAGGTCTCCGGATAGAGGGGAGCATTAACCGCCTTCCTCCGACTTACGCGTGTAAGCGCAGTGCAGCGTAAAGGCTCCCTCCAAACGTCCTCCGGCCTTTGGCTTAGGCTTGATGCGCAACTGGCGGATATCAAGCATAGCACCTTTGGACTGCAGTTCAAACAGGAAATCGACAAGTGACTTGAGCTCGCCGTCCCATTCCTTACATTCAATCGCCAGTTCGTAAACTTCGCCTTGCGGTTTTTCCGCACCCGCCTTGCGATCAGAGATATTCACACCATGCTTGCTTGCAATATCGTCCATAATCGACATCCAGTGAGTATCCACATCCGCGTCCTCCTCGAACTCCTCCAGAAGCTCTCTCAAGGTTGCAAGCTTTGCATTCCAGTGGTTCCTGCTGTCGATCATCCTTCTGTCGACTTCGATATTGCGGTCTATCTGGACCTTGGCAACGCGAATGTCTTTCCATTCCGTTATCTTCTGACGTACCACCATCCATGACACACCAAACAGCAATGCCGCGAAGGTCAAGAACAGCAAGACAAGTTCCCGGGGCGTCATCTTCATGATTCACCTCCGGCCAAACGGATTTCCAGGTCGAATACCTGCTTGCGCTTCTTCTCATTCCAGCGCAACGGCCCCAGCAGTGTTTCTTCGAAAAGTCCTGTTCCATCCAGCTTGTCCTTGAAATCGTACACTCGCTTAGGCACTGTCGCGGTTCCCGATATCTTCAGACCCTCGCTCTTCCGGTAGGAGTAGGAGGAGAACTCCACGCCCGCAGTCTTGGCGATGCACACCGCCCGGAGGCATTCGAGGGCTGAGTATGTCTGGTTCGTGTAGCGCTGAATCAGCATGACTCGGTCTCGCATATCCTTGACCTGGTCCGCAGCTTCTCCCCACTGCTTCTCTCTTTCCCGCAGTACACCAAGTTGCCGGCTCTCAATAAACAGTCCAGCGAAGAAACCACCGAGGCACAGAAGCCAGACCGCTAACACAGCCCCAACCGCCCCAAGCATCCGTTTCTTGAACTGCATCGAAGCCTCGGCTGAACGCCAGGCAGCCGGAGTCATGTCAATGCAGGCAACGTCTTTGCCGACCGATCTCCTGGCAAGCCCCTCGGTAACGGGCGGCAATTCATCCAGTGAAAACGTCCGGACTTCACATGACCTTGCCTCTTCCAGGCCTGAAACCAGGGACGTGGGCAGGTCGCCCTCGTGCCATATGGATACTACGCATTCCCTGATGTTGCCGTGCTCCCTTTCCAGGGTCATCAGCGTGTAGTCAACCTCGGTGGCCAGCTCCGAAACGAGCTGTGCCCCATCCAGGTCTGCAGCTGCGGAGATTACCCTGAAACTCACCGGAACACCGTCGGAGACAACAACAAGCTCCGTTGATGTATCGGAAAGCAGAATGATTGTCTCCCAACCTGTCGCGGAAACATGACCGGTCGCGCTTATCAGCTGCCACCATCCCATGACCGTTGCATCGACTCGCCCGGGGAAAAGTCCCGCGGTTGAAAGAGTTTCCTCTATCTCGTCGACAACCGACTCTTGCACCGCAGCTATGAGGACAAGGTTGTCTTCCTCGCCACTCCGCAAGACCTCGTGGGAGATCGCAAGCGTCTCTATGGGGAACGGGGAGAACTTGTCGATCTGCAACTCCACCATGCCGCTGATCTCTTCCTCGTCGGCAGCGGGGAGATTCACAACCCTGAGGATGGCATGGTCCGACCCGACACCAATCGTTGCCTTCCCTTTCAAGGACACGCCTTCGGCCTTCAGGCGCTCGGGGAGAGTCGGAGGCGGTTCAGCACCTTCCATGGCGTCGGCATCCGAATCCAACGGCACCATATCCAGACGCCCGGAACTTACCGGACGCAGGCGCCCCCTCGACGCACCGGCGGCAACCGTCCATTCGAACGTATCCTCCGCCAGTACAACAGCCGTTATTCTGTCCTTCGCCATCAGATCCTCTAAAGGTGGCAAGCCGCCGCAGAATCAGTCCTGCTCGCGCCATCTCTTAATTTTCAAATCCTTGTTCTTACCATCAAAAGCCGCTATGCACCAGACTTCACGTTGAACTCCGCCAAATTCTCCAACGGAACTCACCCTGTATATCGAGGAATCGGTCTCAACGTTTTTGCTGAGGGATGCATCAAGATCGGGTATGCGCGCAAAGAGGTCGCCGGCACTCTCGTAGTAATTGTCTTCCTCCTCCCCGTCCGCATCGATCCACCCTTCCCTATCCTGAATTATCGCGCCTGCAATAAGTTCATCGACACCATACAAAGTCATCAGCACCCTTGACGAAGCGGCATTGACGTTGACCTTTCCGCTTCCGTACGTGGTCAGAAGATCGCCAATGCCCGAAACGGGAATTCCTTCCTCGTCGCGTTCATTCAGCTTCAGCGTACCCCCGTTGAGTATGGTCCGGGTAAATCCTTTTATGAGCAGCAGTTCTTCGACGGTGTCAAGCGGTCCGTTCTTGGCCATATACGGAGGCTCCAAAGTCTCATAGTGATCCTCGGTTTCTCCACCGTCAAAACGGGCCTCGTCATCCTTGTCTGTCCAATCCAGGAAGCTCTCTATCAGCTCCGACCACATATCCTCGGGAATACCTCCTACTTCAAGAATACGTTCGAGATTCTCTTCGATTTCCGTATCGTTACTCCCGAGGCTGTTGATATTGCGTCTTGCAGGCTCGGGAATGATATTAAGAGTCACTGTTCCTCCCGCAAGTTCCTCCTTAAGATCCCTTACGACACCGTTCTTGAGATCCTTGGCGTTGCCCAGCCAGCGATCGTCTTCATCCTCATCGTCCTCGGACACGTCTCTGCTCTTGGCCATCAGCATCCTGGCGATTTCGAGGCCCGACTTGGAAAGGCTCTCTGCTTTCGCGCGTTTCCGGTAGTACGAGACAATGCGAGTTTCGATATGGGCGTCGAAAGAAAAGGACGCGATCAGGATCGACATAATCCCGATTACCCATAACACAACTATCAAGGCCGACCCGCCCGCAGCTCCTCCGGAGCCCGGATCAAACCTGTAACGGAACTGGATCAGCCTTTTCACTTCTGCGTCCCCCCGCTGCCGGAATCAGTACTTTCAGAGCTTTCAGAACTGTCGGAGCCTCCGGAATCCCCGGAACTTTCGTCACTTTCATCTTCGCCACCGCTCACGGAACTGGTATCTGTCCACGGGTCGGACAGGTAGGCTACCGGGATCTCAACTATCCTGCTCAGCTCAACTGGATTTCCGTCCCTCTCTATCGGCTCCAGGTACAACGTTATCTCCACTGCCAGCGGCAGGTCGTTGGTAAAGTCCCATTCGTCCTGCCACTCGATGTCACCATCCTCGTCAACATCTTCTTCCATTATAGTTCTGCAGTTGAAGCCCCTTACCTGGCGCGACAGGAATACTGGTTCGACATCCTCGTCGGGATCGAAGTCCTCTGGCTGTCCGTCGAGCCGCCATGCTTTCACGGCTGCCATCGGCTCACCGTCTTCATTCTCATCGACGAAGAAGTCCACGCGATGCGGCGTGCCCGCAAAAGGGCAATCTTTGCCAACCAGCGCGCTCCCGAGTTTGACCCAGCTTATTACGTCGCTTGAACTGCCACCGCTGCCATCGTCGTCCAGAATGAAACCGTATCCCGTGGACTTGCCTCCTGTCTCCGGGAAATACGTTGATCTCAGCGCCATTGCCAGTTGTTCAATTACGAAATCACCGTGATGAAGGTGCTCCACCAGCGCCTGGCCCCGGCGCCACCCGGTAACGACCGTTGAGAAAGTAAAGTACGTTACGGCACTGACCACGGACAGAATGGCAACCGCAAGGAGCACCTCGAACAGCGTGAAACCACGCTGCCTTTCTCCGCGGCATCGACCCGCATCTGACCCTGCCATTTGCATTTCCATGTTCACTCTTCGTCTTCATCCACCTGGAAGACATACTCCACGATTTCCGTCATTCTCTCGCGCCCGTTGCGCTCCCACACCACCCTGGTCCGGACAACGAAGAGCTCGTCTTCATCGTCGTCCTCCTCGATATCGCGGATAAATGTATAGCCGTCGTAATCTTCACCCGATACAGCCTGCTCCTCAATATCCTCGGCAAACATGAATGGATGTTCGAGCTGCCCCACGCTCATTACCCACTGGGCCTGCTGGTATTCCTTGGATTGCCTCATGACGGCGAGACACCTTGATGCCCCCGTCAGCAGTACGGACATGCCTGCGCCCAGAATCACGACGGCAAGCATGACCTCTATGAGCGTCATGCCCACCCGCCCTTGTATCTTATGTGCAGTTCTGTTCATCGGGTTCTTCATCCCCGTTTGCATCGAAACAAGATCATGATCTAATCACGCGTAGTTTGCGCGGATGACAGTGCATCCACTTCGATAGTCACTCTCTCGCCGAACGTGTCTGTAATCTGCACTTCGTATGGATCACATCTCCCGTTATTGCGGTACAGGATCTTGCAGGTGCCTTCCGTGAGAAACTGATCACCGCCAAGATTGACGTGGTCGATCACCACACCGTCAAGTTTCCGGACCAGCTCCGCCTCGCCAGTTGCTGTCACCTGCGCAGGCTCGGATTCCTCGCCCAGTACACCTGACCCCATCTCGGCCAGGTAAGCCACGTTTTCAGCTTCTAATGATTCAGCCTCTTCCTCATCCTCGTGGGGTTTCCTGACCACCGCAGGCTGTATCGTGATACGGCCCTCCCCAATCTCCATGACAAGCACCATCTCGACCTGCTTGAGCAGCGCCATGCTCCTTGCATACCTGCCCGCTGAAACGATCGCCCTGGTACCGGCCCTGAGCCTGTTGCCCCGCATAGACCTGACGAACATCGGAGCGGTTACGGCCGCCAGTACGCCGAAAATGGCCAGAACCATGAGTATCTCTATGAGAGTGAACCCATCTCGTATGCTGGTACTGTGCGATCGCGATCTCATTGCGCTGCCTAGAACTCGAAACTTGTTATTGAGGCACCCTTTCCTGGAGGACCCGGTGAAGTAACCTTGTACGTGTTGCCGGACTGTGTGAACTGGAAAGGCTGTCCCCACGGATCAACCGGCACACCGCCACGAATGTAGGGGCCGTTCCAGTTCTGCTCGCCAGAACTTGAAATCAGGGCCTGCAGTGAAGGCGGATACCTGCCGTTATCCACCTCGTACATGTCTATTGCCGTACAGATTCCCTGGATACTCGTCCGGCATGCCTTGATCATGGCGGCTTCCTGCTTGCCGCCGAAGTTAACCACTACCACGCCGGCAAGAATGCCGAGTATCGCCACCACGAGCAGCACTTCAATAAGCGTGAACCCGCTTTGTCGTGGAACTCGCTTCATAATCCTTCTCAATCTCATCTCACACCTCCTTTACTCATTGCTTCTTCTTAGAACAACAAACTGCCCAAACTACCTCTCCATTCCATATTCCCTACACGTCCAACCCGTTGGTCAAATTGAACACCGCCATAAGAATACTTACCGCAACAAACCCAACCATCACGGCGACAAACACAATGAGAATCGGCTCAAGGGCCGTGGTGAAGATTTTCACGTTCCGGTCAAGTTCGTTCTCGTAACGCCGCGCTATGTGCGTCAGTGCTCCGGTCATATCACCGGTCTGCTCGCCAATCGCCAGCATGTCGGTCATCATTACAGGCAGGACCTTTCCGGCGGCAAGAGGACCGGAAATCGTGGTTCCGTCAGTGACACGATCGCGGGCCTTCGACAATTCCCGTCCGATAACAACATTGCCAACCGTCTGCTCCACGATCTGAAGAGCCCTTAGAACCGGCACACCGTTCGCCAGCAATGTCCCCAGGGTCCTCGCAAAGTTGGAGTAGATCCCGGAAGCCACTACCCCGCGGATGAGCGGCATCTTGAGTATGAACCCGTGCCACCACAACCGCCCCTGTTTAGTCTTAACGGCACGGTTCGCCATGATGAATCCTATGATTATACCTATCAGCAGGAATACACCGTATCTCGCCAGCCACTGGCTGGAGCCGATGAGAATCTGGGTGGGCAGTGGTAAGGCCTGGTCCATCTGCTCGAAGATGATGCTGAACTTCGGAACAACAACGACCATGGAGAAGATCAACGTAAGGACACCGAGGGAGAGCACTATGGCCGGATAGACAAGCGCCATAACCACTTTCTCCTTCGTTTCCTGTATCCGCTCGTAGTGAGCTACAAGCCGGCGCAGCACCTCGGAAAGAGCTCCGCTGGCTTCACCTGCCCGTATCATGTTGATGTAGAGCCCCGAGAAAGTTGCCGTGTGCTGCTCCATGGAATCGGACAGGCTCGATCCGCGAATGATTTCGTCACGAACAGATGCGATTATCTTGTCATTTGCCTTGCCGGTCTTCCGATTTGCCAGGCAGTTCAGAGCGTTCCCCAGCGTCATTCCCGATGCCAACAGATCGCTCAGCTCCGTCGTGAACGTAAGTACGTCACGAGTTCCCATTCTTTCCTTACCCAGTCTCCAACTGAACCGCTGTCCCTTTGAAGCAGATTTGTCCGCACCGCTTTCCACAACGGAAACGGGAACCAGCCCCTGGGACTCCATCTGCCGCAAAGCTGCCCGGCGGTCGGGCGCTTCCAGCGACCCTTCCTTCCTCTCACCCTTTCGACTTCTGGCCTTGTAATCAAAAACCGGCATCGGCTTACCCTCGCCCAACCTGTAGTATTATTCCTTTTCCTCTGTAACCCTGATGACCTCGTCCACCGTCGTTACACCTTCCAGAACCTTGATCCAACCATCGTCCCGTAGAACACGCATTCCCTCGGAGACTGCCTGCTGCCGAAGCTCGCTCATCGAGTGCCTGGCGATCACCAGGGAGCGCACCTCCTCGGAAACCCGCAAGACCTCGAATATGCCGGTACGTCCCTTGAAGCCCGTCTTCCGGCATGAATCACATCCCTGGGTTCCCCAGATCGACCCGGTTGCCAGATCTTCGAGGGGAAACCCGATTCCCCGGAGAAAGTCGTGATCCTGCTCGATTTCCTTCCGGCACGTGGGACACAGGCGCCTGACGAGTCGCTGTGCCACAACGGCCTCGACGGCCGATGCGGCCAGGTACGGCTCAACACCCATGTCGAGAAGCCTCGTGAAAGCTCCGGCGGCATCGTTCGTATGCAGCGTGCTGAAAACAAGGTGGCCCGTGAGCGATGCCTGTATCGCGATCTCTGCCGTTTCGGCATCTCGGATTTCACCGACCATGATGATGTCCGGATCCTGGCGCAGAAATGACCTCAGAGCTTTCGCGAAAGTCAACCCGATATCGGGACGTACCAGAACCTGGTTTATCCCGCCCATCTCGTATTCGATGGGATCCTCGGCAGTCATGATGCGCTGGTCTATCGTGTTGATCTCGTAGAGATACGCATAGAGCGATGTCGATTTTCCCGATCCGGTAGGTCCGGTAACCAGGATTATGCCGTTCGGGCGCTGAATGATCTTACCAATCAAAGACGAATCCCGGTCATTCATGCCCAGCTCTTTGAGCCCGATGAACTCACCGCTTCTCTGCAGCAGACGAAGGCTGACGCTCTCCCCGTAAACTGTCGGCATGGTCGAAACACGGATATCGATATCCTGTCCCTGCACACGCAGTCCGATGCGGCCATCCATGGGGAGGCGTTTCTCGGCTATGTCCATGTTGGCCATGACCTTGATTCGCGAGATGATGGCCGCCTGGAACCTGATCAACTGTGACGGCACGGGGGTCTGATGCAAGACACCATCAATCCGGTAACGGATACGAAGGGCGTCTTCCATTGGCTCGAGATGAATGTCCGTTGCGCCCTGCTGGCAAGCTTCCCAGATTATCTGGTTCACGAATTTTACGATCGATGCCTCTTGATCTATTTCGCCCAGATTGGATTTACCGAAACTCACCTCGGGTTCCACTTCGAAACGGTCATCGGCCATCATACGGTCTACGGTGTCGGCGCCAACACCGTAGAACGTCTTCACGGCCTTGCCGATGTCAGCCGAAGTACTCAGGGCAAAACGAACCCGGCCTCCGGCGGCGACCCTGAGAGCATCCAGCAATCCTGCATCCAGCGGATCGTTGCAGGCAACGACAAGCGCGCCCTTGTCGACCTGTACCGGGATTACGTTGTACTGGAAGACTGCCTTGGTCGGAATACGCTCGAGCACCTCCTGTTCAATATCCTCCGCGGAAAGCTCTATGAACGGAATATCAAGCGCTTCGGCCAGGGCTTTCAGGAATTCCTCTTCCCGTGCAAAGCCCTGCTGGGTCACGATCTCCGTAATGCTGCTGTCACTATCACGGACAACATCCAGCAATGCGCCAACCTGCTCATCTTCGAACAGACCGGTTTGCCGAAGAATACCTTCAAGATACGTTGCTAAAGTCGAACCCATGTTCTTTTCCTACTCTGAAGACCTCTAACGCTACAACTCTATGCACTATCACATCTTACACCGGCCACCTTCAGGAGCCAATCCGTAAAGCGGCCAACAAAGAATCAATCACTCTCCGCCTTTTCTGCCGCTTCTGCCTTTCCACGGGCCGCCCAGGACGCCTGTCGTGCCATTCCCATAAGAATGTGCACATCGTCCTCGGTCAACTTGCCCCTGGTCAGAATCCGTCTCAACCCCTGCATCATGTGATCAGCCTTATCAAGCTTCATGAAGCCCGTGTCCAATAACGACTGCCGCCACAACCCGAACATTATTTCACGGAGAAATGAAGGCGCTTCCTGCGACTTCTCCTCGGGAGGTTCATACGTTTCGCTTTCCACGAAGATCTCGTAGCAGCAGATCAGCACCGCCTGGGCCAGGTTGATCGAACTGTATTCGTCTGACGTTGGAATCTGGATTATCTGGGTGCAGAGCGACAGTTCTTCATTGTCGAGCCCCTTGTCCTCCCTGCCGAAAACCAATGCAACATTGCCTGTCGCGGCAACCCGGAGCGCCTTGCGTGCCCAATCGCGCGGAGTGCGCGCGTGCTGGCGGTACAGCCCCATGCGGGCCGTTGTCCCCATAACGGCCCTGCAGTCGGCAACCGCTTCGGCAAGCGAATCCAGTTCGGTGCGCTCGTCCAGGATGTCCGTGGCATGGCAGGCCATCATCCTCGCCTCTTCCATGTTGAGATTCCGAGGCTGCACCAGTACAAGATCTGTCAGCCCCATGTTGGCCATGGCACGGCAAACAGACCCCACGTTCCCCCCGTAAAGCGGCCCAACCAGAACAACCCGTATATTATCCAGATTCATACCCATACCCATCAACCATCAACCATCAACCATTCCCCATTCCCCATCACCATTCCAGACCTTCTCTTTCACCGGTGATCTGCAGCATTCGGCTCGACACAATAGCGTTCTTAACGCTCGCTCGTCTATCGATCAATGCCTGCAGGTCCGATAACTGCGCCTGCATTCGCTTCACGTCAAGCCTCATGAGCGCCTGCTTGTTCTCAAATGCCTTCGTAAGAAGCGACTCCAATTCCTTGACCTTCACCTCCCGTTCCGGCGGCTTGCTAACCAGGCATTCCTCCGCAAGCAATGTCGCGCGGCGCTCAAGTCTCAGTTGATTGAGCCTCAACTCAAAAAGCTTGGGATTATCTTCTCGTATCTCGATGAGCTCCTGGGATTCCCGAATCACGCCGGCCAGAAGTTCAAATGCCCTTTCCATATGCTTTTTCGAGAGCTCTCCGACCTGCCGCATTTCCATGGGGAACTCCTTGTGGACAAAACTCATGAGCTCATCGGGATCGACTTCGGGGAAAACCTTCAGCACATTTTCGATGAGCTCATGCGCTCTCAAGGGCGAGGGCGGCATGGGCGGAAACATGTAGTTGCGTTCAGATTCCGCGACAGGGGGCGGCGGAACCCTGGTTCCCCGGGGCTCCCCAAGGCTCACTGATGTCCAGCATGCTGCCGCAACCACCCCAAACACAATTACCAGTCGTATAGCCAGTCGTGCTCTCATATCTAACTCCTCTCACTCTTCCGTAGATCCTCCGCCCCACGCGGGGTGAGTACTCCCCTCTCTCACCGATCCCGGAGCCTTCTTCACGAGCTCCCGGAAGGCGTACTTTCCATCCCCGATCTCGTTAACTTCAATTCCTTTTCGATAGTACGAAGAGATTCACGGATCCTCCGTTCAAGCAGGTCCATCTTCCCGGATACCCCCGGTCGCTTCGACGAGGCCAGGTATTTTTCATGAAAACGGTCAATGCCACGCCGGAGCTCCGCTTGCAACAGGTCCACGTTCTTTTCCAATTCCATTGCTTTTGCAGCTACGGAGGGATCGGGAACGTGCTCCTCAAAACCGACGTTTGGATCTGTGGGGAAGTCGATGTTCGATACGTAAACAAGCAAGAGGGCGGCGACAGCGGTGGGTATTCCTATTGCGGCAGCCCTGCGAAACAGCAATGCCCACGGCACCTCTTCAGGAGGTGCAGAGCGTTCCCGTTCAGCCAGGATTCTCCCGACCGCCAGCCTGACATCCCTCTGACTGTCTTCAGACAGATCATGCTGTCGTTGCTCCTCAGCGTCAGCACGAAGGGCTTCAAGTATTTCTTCTTTTCGCATCAGGCACCTCGTATCATCTACGATCAAGCAGCTTCCGGAGCCTGCGGATTCCCCTGTGGGCCTGCCACAGAACCGTCCCTATTGGACGTTCTACAACTCCGGATATCTCCTTGAATGTCAGATCACCATAGAACCTCAAAACCAACACATTCCTTTCCGATTCAGGCAAAGAGTCCAATGCAGAGACTACTTCAGCCCTTCGCTCCTTGCCGATCATCGCATCCGACGGCAACATGGCCGTCCCGCCACCCCCGGCATTAACGCTTCTCTCCAAGATCGCATCTTCGGTGGGCGTCTCGAACTTGCGGTGTCTAATGACATCAATCGCCCGGTTCTTTGCCACCCTGAAAATCCAGGAGGATACACCCCTGGACGGCTTTATACCCGCTATGTGCCGGGCCAGCCGCACGAAAGTGTCCTGTACGATGTCCTCCGCCAGTCCCCGGTCATGAACGAGAACCCGCACATAGGCGAGCAGTCTGCGCCTGTATAAGGCAAAAATCGCATCAAATGCCTCCTGGTCTCCCTTCTGGAAGCGTTCAATCAGACGCGCCTCGGTCTGACCCTCTGATTCTAAACCACACATACGATTTACGGGCGAGATCACTGCTTTATTGGCGGAAAAGAAGAAGCATACGAAATAACCGCGTACTCAGCCCTTTTCCAATGATTTCCCAAAATGCCCTGGTTTCACTGTCCAAGAATGCCGGTACCGATTCCCCATCAATCATCAACCATCAGCCATCAACCATAGGATTTCCGCTAACTGCGGAAAATCCTCTGCATGTTTCTTCTGTTGATTCTGTGGCACCGATGCTATAAAACCGCGAAAGTCTTGTAAATCAGGGAGATAGTGATGGACGAACTACTCAGGCTCCTTCAGAAGAACGCGCTGGAAACGCCGGCTGACCTGGCAAAGGTCCTGGATTCGACCGAAGAAGATGTCCGGTCGAAGATATCTGAATATGAAGATTCCGGAATAATCCGGGGCTACCAGGCTATTGTTGACGAAGACCGGCTGGAACTGAATCGCGTGCGGGCCGTTATCGAAGTGAGGATAACACCCGAACGGGAAGGCGGATTCGATCACCTGGCCCAGAGATTGAGCCGCTTCTCAGAGGTGGAATCGCTGTTCCTGATGTCGGGCGGTTATGATCTGCTGGTTATAGTGAAAGGCGAAACGCTCAAAGAAGTAGCCTTTTTCGTCAGCGAAAAACTGGCAACGGTGAACGGCGTAATCTCGACGGGAACGCACTTCATGCTCAAGACATACAAAGATCAGGGCGTGTTGATGCAGGACGAGAAAGAGCGGGAGCGACTCCAAGTCAGCCCATGATCAAGACATGTCTGGGCCTCCTGCACGGAGATCGTCCATCTCGTAGCGATGGACGTACTTGAGAAGTAGGTCCACCGCTACGAGGTGGACCATGCGGATGAAAAGCGGTAGAAAAGCCCGGAATGGCAGCCGCCACGTACCCACGGGACGTGGTGCAAAAGCAAAGCACTAATCGGAAACTCAGCAGATGAGCAATGACCAACAGAAGACGCGCGTAGCATCGTACCTCCGTGATGTTCCCCGTTCAGGGATTCGCGATTTCTTTGAGATCGTCCGTACCAGGAAGGGTGTCATCAGCCTCGGCATAGGAGAACCCGACTTCGTTACGCCGTGGCACATCAGGGAATCCTCAATCTTTGCCCTGGACCATGGTGCTACCTCCTACACTGCCAACCTCGGCACGCTGGAACTGCGCAAGGCGGTATCCGAGTACGTAGAACGAACGACCGGCATGCACTATGATCCAGAATCCGAGATTCTCATCACGGTGGGTGTCAGCGAAGGTCTGGATCTTGCAGTACGGGCGATCATTGATCCCGGTGACGAACTGATTTACCACGAACCAAGTTACGTGTCGTACGCCCCGGTCGTAACGTTTGCTCATGGTGTACCTGTCCCCGTATTGACAAAACAGGAAGATGAATTCCGGCTTACTCGTTCGCATCTCGCTGAGAAAGTGGGGGAGAAAGCCAAGGCATTGCTGCTTAATTTCCCGTCGAACCCAACCGGCGCGGTTCTTACTAACGATGATCTTAAGGACATCTCCGAACTGGCAATTGAGAATGACCTGACCGTTATATCCGACGAGATTTACTCGGGGCTCACATACGAAGGCGAACCAACGAGTATCGCATCCGTTCCGGGGATGAAGGAACGCACGATCCTCCTGAACGGCCTGTCCAAAAGCTGGGCCATGACGGGATTCCGGATTGGCTTTGCCTGCGCCCCGGCGGAACTGACCGAGGCGATGACGAAGATCCACCAGTACACAATGCTGTGCGCACCGATTCTCAGCCAGAAAGCGGCCGTGGAGGCCCTCCTCAACGGCGACAAGGCCAGCGAGCACATGCGGAACGAGTACAGGCAGCGGCGCAACTTCATTCACAAGAGCCTGAACGAGATGGGTTTGACCTGCCATCTCCCCAAGGGCGCATTCTATGCCTTCCCATACGTCGGCGACTGTGGCATGACCGCAAAGGACTTTTCCTGCCGACTGCTGGAAGAAGAAAACGTAGCCTGTGTTCCAGGAACTGCTTTCGGTGCAGCCGGAGAAGGATTCATCCGCTGTTCCTACGCCACAAGCCTGGAAAACATCAAGGAAGCCATGAAACGAATGTCCGCATTCGTCTCCCGCCTGAAGACATAACTCAACCGGTTCGAAAGTCAGCTGGATTCGCAAACTGGATGGCGGATGAGTCTCGGATCACTTGATCGTTGTACGAGTAACCCGCGCCAGAATCTTCCACATTTTCTCAGGAACTGTCTCGGCCAGCATGGCCTCGCAGTTCTTCTTTTTGGAGAAAGCTTTTGACAGTCCGGACAGGAGTTTCAGGTAGAAAGCACTGGCCGCGGTTGGAATGACTATGAAGAAGATGATGTGGCTGGGCTTCGCATCTTTCTCGAACTTGACCCCCTTCTTACTGACTCCAACAGCCAATGTCAGCCCGCCACCCTCTACACCTCGAACGTGGGGAAATGCAAGCCCGTTGACGAACGCGGTGCTGACGATTGCTTCACGCCTCAGCGCCTCTTCCACCAGCATATCAGCACCTTCTACAAAACCTTCCTCTTCCATTCTGAACGCCAGTTCTGAAATGCAGGATTCCTTATCCTCTCCCTCGAGACACGGTATCATCAGCGTGTGTGAAGAGAAGCGGGATATTCCTACTTTCCGTGGCCCCGTCCGCCTGGTTCTTTCGCCCACGCGTTTCGGGGCGTCTTCAGGTGCGTAGAGCATTCGCGCACAATTGGGACAGCTATGAATCTCCTTGCCCATCCGGATCGACTGCTGAAGACTGATAGGCAGCGCCATTCCACATACCGAACAATTGCTACCGGAAACAGGGGCGATTGCAATGGGATCTCTTTTTTGAAGCTTCTCGAATGTCATTCGTACGTTCTTGGACAGCTGCCCCGTCATCGTCTTGATTGAAGCGTTTAACTGCTCAAGATGTTCACCTCTCTCCGCGATACGCTGCTCATCACGAATAAGTGTAAGCTCTTGAAGCTGAATGATGTGATTGGCTACAGGATGCATTAAACCTCCAGATGCATTAAGACAAAGTACTAATACCTAACCGAGCTTGCTAGAAGCGGCACAAGATCCTAAACATGCTGTAACCAGGAGTCAACACGTTACTTTTCAAATTCTTCAGTGTACGCATCCATTCGTCTGCGCTATCGTACGGCACATAGACTTTACGAATGAACTGGTGCGAGATCTTCAGAAGGGAAACCTGATCATGAACAGCAAGCTGTTGGAACGCGTATGCAATGCTCCCGGTGTGGCAGGCTTTGAAGGACCTGCACAGGATGTGGTGACAGAAGTTCTGCAGGAATGCTGCGACGATGTTCAGCGCGACCGGCTCGGAAACGTGATCGCGATCAAGAAGGCAACCACTCCTCCCGCGAACGTCGAACGCCCGATCCGCGTGATGCTGGCCGCCCATTCCGACGAAATCGGAATGATGGTCAAACACATCAACGACAAGGGGTTCATCCACTTTATCCAGATGGGGGGACTCAATGCACAGGTCATCGAATCCCAGCGCGTCATCATCCACGGCAAGAAACCCGTACGCGGAGTCGTGGTACCCAAGACCCAGGGCAAGGACGAGAAACCCGCAACTCTCGACGACCTGCTGATCGATACGGGCCTGTCGAAGAAAGAGCTCTCAAAGCGGATCGACGTCGGCGATATCGCCACGTTCGAGGATGACGCTTCACTGCTCAACGGGAAGATGTGGGTGGGACGCAACTTCGATGACCGCATCGGAACCTACACGCTGCTGGAAACCATGCGTAACCTCGGCGATACCTGCGTAGATGTCTACGCGGTCAGTTCAGTACAGGAGGAAGTGGGATTGCGCGGGGCGCGTCCCGCTGCCTTCGGCGTGGCGCCCGACATTGGCATTGCCATTGACGGCAGCATGGCCCGCGGTGCCTATGTCGAGGATCACAAGAACCTGTGCGAGCCCGGCAAGGGAACCGGCATCTACATGGTAGACAACCTGACGATCGGTCACCCCGGCCTGGTGCGCTACCTGTTCGACCTCTGCAAGAAGCACAAGATCCCCTACCAGCGCAACATCGGGGGCGGAACCGACGCCCAGGCGATGCAGCAATCCCGCGCCGGGGTAATAGCCACCACCGTCGGCGCACCGGTCCGCTACATGCACTCAACCGTCCAACTATGCCACGCCGACGACATGGATTCCACGGTCACCATGCTGGTAAAGTTCATGGAAGCCGCACATGAGTTCATGGCCTCTTTATGAAGATCACCAACGTACGCACCACGCCGATCCGAATCCCGCTTACGAAGTTCTTTTACAACTCGGAGGGGGCCGGTACCAAGCGGGAATGGGGGGGGCGACTTAGCCGCGTTTCCCCCAAGCGCCCCTCTCCCATTCTCGAATACGTCCTGGTGCACATCGACACGGACGAAGGGATCTCGGGGCTGGGCGAAGCCCCGGCCGATATCGGGTTCTTCGGACAGACCATTGAAGCCATCCAGGTAGCCATCGACGACTACCTCGGGCCCCAGCTCGTCAACAAGGACCCCTTCGAGATCGAGTACCTCATGGACCTGGTCGATTATCGCGAGAACTCCTGCGCCAAGTCCGGCATCGATCTGGCCCTGCATGACCTCGCCGGAAAAGCCCGCGGGATATCCGTAAGCGATTTCCTGGGAGGAACACATCGTACCCGTATCCCCGTTGCCATCGAGATAGCAGGCGGTTCTCCCGACGATATGGCCAACGAATGCCTCAAGTACATGAAGCAGAACGTGCGGGCCTTCAAACCCAAAATAGGGAGCATCCCCGAAGAAGATGCCGACCGCCTGCGCGTCATCCGTGACGCCGTCGGTCCGGACATCTCTCTGCGCGCCGATGCCAACCGCGGCTATTCTGTCGCGGAAGCCGTTAGACTGTGCCGGCTGGCGAACAAGTATGACGTCGGCCTTGAATTGCTGGAGCAGCCGGTTGAGGCCTGGGACCTGCCCGGCATGGCCGAGGTACGGCGGTCGGTCGACATACCAATCGAAGCCGACGAGAGCTGCTTCACTGTACACGACGCACGAGCGATCGTCCGGGCCGAGGCGGCCGATGTTCTCAACATCAAGATCGGCAAAGCTGGTGGGCTGGCCAGGGCAATGGAGATTTCGCGCATCGCCGGGGAAGCCGGTCTCCAATGCGTGCTTGGCACCGGCTTTGGCATGGGGGTCAAGATTGCTGCCAAATTGCAGCTTGCCGCCGCCATAGAACAATTCACTGGTGCTGTCGAATTCACCGAGCTCGGCCTGCACGGCCCCATGCTTAAAGGAGAACAGGACACGTTACTCTCTCTGCCCCTCGACGAAGACGGCTGCCTCCCGGTACCCACCGGACCGGGATTGGGAGTAGAGATAGACCAGAAACAGATAGCGTCCACCTCATAGTGTTGGCGAGAGGAGAGAGAAAGGAACGACCGGACGAAATCGTGATCCGTGAGGAGGAAGAGTCGGTTGACGATGACGGGGACGATTACGGATCACGATTGTGCAGGCTCGGCATCGTGACGCTCGACGGTGGACGTACCAGGAAGAAGTAGGTCCACCGCTACGAGGTGGACCAGGCGAATGTATCGTGAACATGTATCGGCATGGGGGCGCACCTCACACAGTGCCGCAGCAGATAGATCATCACGGGCAGATCATACGCCTTTGCCAGGTCGATGGGCTACAGTAGCCCGTCAGCCTGATGATTCCCGCGAAATCCGTCCCGCTTCCGCCCCATACTCCCTAAACAAAGAAACGTACAACTGGTAGTCCTGATAGGACACGCCGGGAGGAGTCTGATGGTCGCAACTGATAAGGAGACCTCCCCCGGCGGCCGTGGGCAAAAGCCGCTCGAACTCGGCCCGCATCACGGCCTCGCCCCTGTTCATCGTCATCTTGTCGAAATGACCAATGAACAGCATGCGGGGATGATCCCGACGCAATTCGACGATGTCAACACCCGCCTGTCGCTCCAGGGGGAGGATCCCCTGCAGACCAGCGTCCTCGAACCAGTAGGCCGGTACAGTCACGTCACCATCAGAGTCAATGATCGGGATAATCCCGTGTTTGTCCAGCGCCGGGACGACTCGATCATAGTAGGGCCTCATGAACTCCTCGAAGAGGTCCTTCGACAACATCGGCCCATGGTTATAGCTCATATCTTCAGCAAAGGTCATGAAATCCGGCGTGCAGATCTCACACACCTGTTCAATCACCTGCAGATGCCAGTCGGCCAGGTCGCTATTGATCCGATGCATCAGTTCGGGTTGGTCATAAAACGCATACAAGTGCCGCTCGATGCCAAGTAGTCTGCGGGCAAGCCAGAAGAAGCCGTCCAGCGAAAACCACAGAACCACACCGCCCTGCTCCTGTTCACACGCCCGCGCACTCCACACGTCGATGTTCACCGGATTCTGCGGAAAGAGGTAAGGCAGAACGCGCTCGTAATCCTGTTCTGACTCGATGATCCCTGCCCCGTGCCTTGCCGGCCTCGGACATTCCGCCGTCTGTATCCCGAACCAGTCCTGTTTGTAGACGTCTAGCCCGAAATGCCTGCAGATCTCATAGCGATCTTTGAGGTCGGATGCCAGTCCCTCGGAATACCACCGAACAACAGTCTTGTCCCACCAGCCTGCCCACTCGACCAGCGGCAGCCGGTCAAAGGGCTGGAAGTTCATGACTGCCAGGAATCGTTCTCTTGTCGTCATCACTCGTTCCTTCGTCAATAACATGGATTAACCTACGCCTTGAACGCTCCCTTGGTCATACCCTCAACGAATGGTTTCGTAGCATGGAGGACGAGTAGCTGTCGCCGGCGGAAACGCCGCCGTTGTCCGAGGTGAAGCACACAATCGTATCCTCGGCCAGTCCCAGCCGGTCGAGCGTATCAAGCACCAGGTCATCTGCAAGAGTATAGACAATGTTAGGTCGCTTCACCTGTGTCATCCTCTGTCGATATGAAACACCTCGTCCAAGCCCACTGACACCGGGCTGTTGTCCGGGTTTGCCGGCATAATGTCACCCATGTATGCCCACCATTTCTTGCAGATATCGGTTTCGGCAATCGAGTTCCACCGAGCTTCGTCCTCTACCTCAGCGTAGGCAAATAACTGGTTTGTCTCCTTGAGCAGAAAGATCGAATAGTTGCGAACGCCGTGTTCCTTCAGCGTCGCTTCAAGCTCCGGCCAGATCGGCCGATGCCGTCGCTCATACTCCCCATGCTGATCCGGGTTCACAGTCATCACAAACGCTTTTCTGATCATGGCCCTTCTCCCTGTTGATCCTTTAGATACCCGTAGTTCAGAAGCTCCTCCCGGAAGAACGGAAAGTCATGTTGCCCGTCATCTGTACGCCAGCGTCCCACCGATTCCGGCCTTACCTCAATGCGTGCCAACCGAATGCCCAGGAACTTCTCCAATCTCTCCAGCGTCCGTTCCTGGTCGAGGACGAAGTCTTCGAACCGAACCTCGATCAGATTCTCCGGAGGCGGCGTGGCCTTGTATAGTTCCGACTGGTATTTCCAGCTGATGGCTCGCCTCTCGCGGACGTTTTCTGTTCGGTCATACTCCACGTCAAAATCGGACAGGTCATCGGTTACGTGACCGCCGATTATGCTGTCGCGGGGGTCGCGTATCCAGTAGATGTACTTGATATCCGGGAACATTTTTACAATCCAGGGATACACAAGGATCGTTTCAGGAATCTTCCACCCTTTGTGCTCCGCGTCGCTCGACAGAACAGACGATAGGTAGGACTCCACCAGGCGGGTCCACTCCGGGTCGACAGTTGTTTCGTGCAGGGAATCGAAATCCCAATCCGTACCGCGCAGGTGCCGGACATGCCGGGCCATGACCCTGCACGCTTCATACATATCACCCGGTGGCACGAGGTCACCCGAATCGTTGAGTTCAGCACCCATGAAAACACCGCTCTCGCTGAGCGTGTGAGACATGGCCCGCGTCCCGCCATGTCCACGGCCGATTACCGTTACCATCATGACACAGTCACCACTTCTCCAGTCTCCACCGATTCGATGGCAGCCGCCAGCACCTTCTGCGCGGCCAGCCCGTCCGCGCCCGACCCGTCAATCTCATCCGGCGCCACACCCTCGTTCACCTGAGCCACGAATCGTCCCAGCCGGTCCACGAAAGTGTCATTGAAATCGCGTACCCCCCCGAAGACCGGATTCGTATACACCGTCTTCTCCAGATCACCCGCCGGGTAAAGCGTAGCCTCCTGGAAAATGTTCTCTATCACGAACCGCCCGTTCATTCCGGCCACCTCACATCGTTCCATGGGGTGGCCGCGCTCGATGTCGTAACTGCCGGACAGGTGCCCGAGTGCCCCGCTTTCGAAACGCACGTTGACCTGGACGGTGGACCAGATGCTGCGGCCGGGCGCCTTCATCGCAAAACATTGAACCGCCTCAATATCACCGCAGAAGTAGCGCATGATATCCACCGTGTGAGGATGCAACGCCTTGATCTGAAACCAGGGGGACGATTCGTTGGGATTCTTGATCCACATGCTGATGTTCATGAAGAGCTGGTGACCAATGCGGCCCTCGTCGACCCAGCGTTTCGCCAACCGGGCAGCAGGAGTGAAACGGTGATTCAGATTGATCCCGTAGCAAAGCCCTTTCGTCGTGGCAAGCGCCACCATTTCTTCAGCCTTTGCGATCTCATTGCAGATGGGCTTCTCGCCCAAAACGTGCAGCCCCGCTTCCAGGGCTTGCATCGTAGGCTCGTAATGATCGCTGCCGTTTTCAACTCCGCCGGTTGTTACGCCGACCATGGTCAGGTCCGCACCGGACAGCATGTCCCGCACAGAGTAAAACGCCGGCACACCCAGCCGCTCCGAAGCCGCATCGGCCCGTTCGCGGTCAATGTCGCAAACCGCGACCAACTGCGCACCATCGTCGGCCGCGTGCACTTCCGCATGCCGATTCCCAATCGGCCCCATTCCGATAACGCCTACCCGCTGCATACCACCTCCATCACTTCTTCTTCGCCGTCTTAGCCTGTAGCTTCCTGGCCGCCTTGGCATCACCGATATGAAGTGTATCATATGCTTCCTGGCTTGTCGCAAATGCGTCGACCCCGGTGCCCGACCAGTTCTCCTGGTGGTACATGGGATTCTCCTTGCCGGTCTCTTTGTTGCGCTTCTCAATATGGTCCTGCATCTGCTTTTCCAGCAACGCAACTATGTCCGGATGCTTCTTCGCCAGGTTCCGGTTCTCGCCTGGGTCTTCCACCAGGTTGTAAAGCTCTACCTCGGGTTTGAAGTGGAAATCCGGCTCCAACGCATGAATCAGCTTCCATTCCGGTGTGCGCCAGCCGTGCTTGCGCATCCACGTGCACTCGGTGATGTAGAACGACGACGCATGGCTGCTTGTCTTTCCCTTGATCATCGATGTAAGCGACTGCCCGTCGAACTTGATCTCCGGCTTGATGCCCGCCAGCTCCAGCAGGGTCGGCACAAGGTCCATGTGCTGATTGTAACCACCAACACGTTGCCCCGCCGGTAACTTCTTCGGGTAGCGGATGATCAGTGGAACCTTCAATGTGACATCGTAGACACCATGATGATCGAACCAGCATTCATGGTCGTAGAGCGTCTCACCATGATCGCTGTTTACCACCACGATCGTGTCGTCAAGAATGCCCAGCGACTCCAGTTGCTGGAACAGTCGCTTTATGCATGCGTCCATGTACGCCACCGCTCCGTCGTACTGCGCTATCACGAAATCCTTGTCCGTCAGGCCCGGCGGCATCCAGCTCCGGAAGTAATCGGCAAACGGCGCGAAGTTGAAGACCGGCTTCATGGACTTGTTCTTGGGGTCGCACTCATTACCATGATAGAACATCCGGTCAAACGGTTTCGGAGGCATGTACGGGGTGTGCGGGTCCATGTGGCGCAGGAACAGGAAGAACGGCTTCTTCGACCGGGCCAACCGGTCCAGCTCGGGAACCGCGACTTCGTTGAGCGCGTCTGCTTTCGGAAGAGCACCTTTATCCACGCCACCCCAGGCCTTGTAGTCCAAATACCTGTCGAATCCGCGCCAGGCTACATTCCCTTTGCCCCCGCCCACATTCGTTGTATTGTAACCTTCCTTTCGCAGAATCTCGGGAAACGTCTTTACGCCTTTCCCCAACGGACCCCGGTGCCGTAGCGCGACGCATTGCGTGGAGAAGATATCCATACCCGTCAACATACAGGCATACCCGGAAGTCGTGGGGACGTTCGGCGAGAACGTGTTTTCAAACAACACACCGCCCTCGGCGAAACGGTCAATATGCGGCGTGGTCTGGCGGTGGTAGCCGTAGCAACTCATGTGCGTGGATACCAGCGAGTCGATTCCTATCAGCAGGATATTGGGGTGTTTTCGTGCCATTGTAGTTCTCCGTCTGTTTTTGTTCCTACCTCGCGCCACAGGCCTGCAGACAGGCCTGCATATGTCCCCGCGTTTCGGCGGCGATCGTGCAACACTGTTCCAGGCTGTAGCCTTTTGATTTCGTGCCGATGACTTCCAGGTCAACCGGGCCCGTATAACCCTTCTCCTTCAAGACACGGATGTATCCGAGCAGGTCAATATCTCCACGCCCGTTCGCCTGGTCCTCGGGTTCGCCCGGACCTCGCTGCCGCCCCTTGCAGTCGCGAATGTGCACATGCTTGATACGGTCAGCCACCTGCGACAATGCCTCCACGGGATTCTCGTTGGCGCGGTGAATATGACTGGGGTCCATGTCCAGGCCGAACGCCGGAGAGGTGATAGCCTCCAGCGCCGTGAGAGTAGTCGGGGTGTTGTAGATCGCGCCCCCCACGTGCGCCTTAACGCAGAGCGTCACACCGTAGTGCTCAGCGCGTTCGCAGAGTTTGCCCAGGCTTTCGATGCGTTCTTCTATCGAACCGGGTTCATCGCTCTTGCCGCCGGGTCCGCAGTTGATAATGGGTATGCCTGTTTCGATCGCCGCCTGCATGGCGATTTCCATGATTTCCGGATCCTGCGAAGGCTGCTCCATTGCCAACAGCTCAAGCTCGTACTCCGCCGACAGCTTCTTGATTTCCGGCGCGCATTCCTGCCAACGCTCCAAAACAAGATGCTCGCTCATACCGTTGATTGCCGAGATTTCAATCCCATCATACCCCGCCATCTTGACGCAACGAAACGCCGTCGCCATGTCAAAAGCACCAAACAATACCGAATTTGCTCCAAGTTTCATCGTACTCCTCCTCGCTACCTCAATGATTCGCCCTTCTCAACTCTCCGGCTCTACCTGACCATGCAACGGCGGCAGCGCCTTCGGACGCACCAGTATGCCGCCCTGCTCGTACGATTCGATCGCCGCAAACGTGTATTCGAGCGTCGCGAGCGCGTCCCGCCCCGACGATCGCAAATCCGCTCTCGGCACCCCGTTGGTCACATCCTCGAGAAACGCATGAATGCGGGTCGGGAACGTCGCACCGAAGTCTGTGATGCCGGTGTTGGTGACAACCGGGGTCGGTGAATCGAATCCGCCCATGTTCTCCGGAACTGCCGCACCCTCTGTGCCGCGGGCAGGATAATAGGTCAGCTTCTCAACGCAGTTCTCGATCACAAACGAACCACGAGTACCGCCAATTTCCACACTCCACCATCCGCCCAGACCAAACGTGGTGTCGCCACGCTGGCTTAGCAGGTAGCCGACGGCCCCGCTCGCAAACCGCACGTGAATGCTGTTGACCGACAGCATGACGTCACCCGCCGTGCGGCGGTAGCCCGGCTTGTCCATGAATGCCTGAACATGCGTAATGTCGCCGCAGAAATGCCGCATTATGCTGAACGGATGCGCCAGGAAGGCCTTGACGTGAAAGTAAGGGAACCCCTTGTCCCGGAAACCCGATGGAGCACCCCCGTAAGTCAGTTCGCCGCCGGGAAACCCCATCTTGTGCAGACAGTAGACAATCTCGCCGACTTCACCCTTGTCCATGCGCTCCATTGCCTCATCAGCCGGCTGCGTGAAGTAATGATTCAGATTGCAGCCCAGGTACAACCCCAACTCCTCGGCCCGCGCCACCATCCGCCTGGCCTCAACAACCTGGTTGGATAACGGCTTCTCGCAGAGCACATGTTTACCGGCTTCAAGCGCCTCCATGGTCGGCTCAAAATGCCAGCTCCCGTTCTCATACCCACCCGTACAGACATCGACGATGTCTAGATCGGGATGCGCAGCCAGCATGTCTTTCAAACAGTAGTACGCAGCAACGCCAAACTTCTCCGCTCCCTTGTCGGCCCGCTCTTTTATGACGTCACACACTGCAACCAGATCTGCGAGCTCGTTCTCGTCGTGACATTCGGCATGCTTAGTGCCTATGCCCCGCATACCAACTACGCCAATCTTTAAAGCCATGACATGCCCTCCCATGCTGTTTTATCAATATTCCGTCTAGTCAGGTTCAAAGTATTTCACGCCCATCCCTACATTTCCTTGATTATCACGTCTAAAACTAGCACTATTCGCGCATGTCCCCGACGCCAAATAGAATCACCTCTGCATCCGTTTTTGAAGGCCGCGACGACTTTCCGCTGGCGGTGCAACGCTACGAGGATCACAACTCAGGCAACCTTCACACCCACGAATTCCATGAGCTGGTAATACTGCAGGGCGGTTCGGGAAGACATATGACGGATCACGGGAGCTATCCCTTGCAGGCCGGAGACCTGTTCCTGGTACGTGGAGCAATGGCACATGGATACGCTGACACGCGGGATGTCGCCCTTATAAACATCCTTTTTCAGCCGCGACGACTGGGATTGCCCCTCCAGTATTTACGCGACCTGCCCAGCTACCACGCCCTGTTTCGGATCGAACCGAAGCTGCGCAATTCCGGCCGGTTCCGTCAGCGGTTCCGCCTCACCGAGAAACAGCTCTCGGAAACACTGCGTCACGTTGCAGCGATCGAGTTGGAACTCGAGAAGCGCAGCCCCGGATACCGGTTTGCGGCCTGCACACACCTGATGTCTCTCCTCGGCTACCTGTCCCGCTGTTACGGCAGCAGCCGGAATCCTGAACAGCGCACGTTCATGCGGCTGGGAGAGGTCCTCAGCTACATGGAGAATCACCTGGAAGAGGAGATCACCGTGCCACAACTCGCCGCGATCGCACACATGTCGGAAAGCACGCTCACACGAAGATTCAAGAAGGTCCTCGGCAGATCGCCCACGGCGCATCTGATCAGGCTGCGCATTGACAGGGCGCGCCAACTGCTCGGCGACCCGGACATGAACATCACCGAGATCAGTCTGGCCTGCGGCTTCACCGACAGCAACTACTTCTCACGCCGGTTCAGGTCGGCCGCAGGCTACAGCCCCCGTCAGTATCGCAACGCCCGTAGAACCTGACACCGTCACCTTCGAAACACCCATGGAAAGCCACGTCACAGCAGATTGAGTTCCGCAGTAGCAGTCGATGACTCACCCTATTGCACAAAGTAACCGACCAGTCACAGTCTGCAAATAGACGAAATGATTTTATCTTTGCATATTATGCCCGCTGCCGGGCTCAAGCGTAGGCAGCCATAGATCGGAAAGAAAGACCATGCCAACGAGATGAACTCGTCAGCTGTCGTCAGATGCCCTCCAGCGTCATTTCGGGGTATCCCTCAGTTGCCCACGTGTGGGATTGAACAAACCAACATGTGGAATACCCCATCGACGTCAATCTTCCCCATCTTTCCCAGAATGGACATGCGGTTAAGTCCCGTGTGCATCGGCATTTGTGAAGAACGACAGACGATCCGGCAAAGTGTCAAACGTCGCCGCCTGATGCGCAAAACCGCCGCCGCAGAAAATGGCGTTTTGGTACGCCCGTCTTCTGGTCGCGCCTTCGGGAGCACAAATCGCAGGGGCAGTGAATCGTGGAAGGGTGCATGAAATGGGGCTGAACGTATCGTCCTCGTCGGCAAGAAGGAAGTCTCACTACAGCTATTGCTCCATGGGTGATCTGGGGGCGCTGTGGGGTAGTGGGCTGATTGCCTGTAAGCCGCTTGGTGCGAACGACTCATGGTGCGCGGTCACAGCAGGCAAGTTTTCGGGCTTGCTTGGGGTATCGCTTATATGCTATACATCTGATTATGGCAAAGAAGGAATACGTGGCGGTTCGGCAAGTCCGGGAATTCATCGCGAAGCAACCGGATGAATGCCAGGCTGAATACCTGGCTACTGTTGAGAGACTGGAAGCGGACGGATTCCTGATTGAGCCGTTTGCCAAGAAGATCTCAAGGAATCTGTTTGAGATCCGGATCAGACGTGGTCGCCAGGTGCGTGTGTTTTACTGCTACCATGAAGGTGACCTCGTGATTGGCGTCCACGCTTTCGTGAAGAAGGCGCAAAAGACTCCTCAACGTGAGATAAAGCAGGCACTTAAGACCGTGGCAGCCATCGAGAGAGGTGATTACGATGAATAGATCTGTTAAATCAAAGCTGCGTGCAGCACACCGCACTCAGGCAGAAACGATTCGGAGACTTCCATCCTACCGACGAGTTAAAGGGGAATTCGACTTGGAATACCAAGTTGCGGTGGAATTGTCCAAGGCCAGGCAGAAGGCAGGGATGACACAGCGCGAAGTTGCTCACGCCATGGGAACTACACAGAGCGTGATCTCACGAATAGAGCGAGGAGCGAATGTCTCAATCGAGACGCTGGAACGATATGTATCCGCCTGTGGTCGACACCTTCAGGTCCGCGTGGTGTAAGGTTCAGTCACCACCACATGTGTGTCGAAGCAGTCTATGTCGTTGACCACTCAACGATAGTGACTGAAAGTTTTCGCAAGTCGCAGCCTTCAAAACTGGGAATTTCGTAGGGCCGGTTTTTGGTCAAGCTGTCGGTGACTCAGGACGGCGTGGCAGTACAGGCGAGAAAGGCCCGTCAAATGGAGTCGAGACCGTTCAGCGTGCCGGAGAATCGGCATGCCCATTGTAGGTACTGCAACCTGTGGGGCACCGGCTGGGTATTACGTAGATAGTCTAGGGCCGATTGACGTGCTCCGGGGCTTGACCGTGCAGCCGGCCGAGGCGTTCGGCCGCGGCGGCCCTTTTCTTGACACGGTCGATCCGACGGCCAACAGGGGTTTCCGTGCAATAGATGTCACTTGGGCGTGCCTCCGGTGATTGTTACGAAAGAACCTACAGGACGCGTCGAGCGGGTCCTGACTGACCCATTCTCCCACAGTTATTACGCAAATTCCAGCGCGCGTTTCCGGTAGTGCAGGTAGTTCTCATACGGGACTTCCTCCGGCACCCCGTGGTCGCACGTGGGAATGTACCCGCCCCGCGCCTGCATGGCAGGGAATATGCGATCCACCATTTTGTCAATCGCATCCTTGCTCTCCGCCAATGTGCGCTTATCAAGACCGCCGGTCAGTACCAATCCGGGATACTGCTTGCCGATCGCTACCACATCGCAACCGGACGCCACCTCGAACGGGCTCATCACGTCCATCCCCAGTTCCTGGTAGACAGGAATCGTTGGCACTGCCCAGCCATCCGTATCGATCTGAAGATACAAGTGCCGATTCTTGTCCAACTGCCGGTCCTTGATGGAGATGATCAGCTCTTGGTAGTAAGGGAACAGGAACTCTCGCATCATATCGGGAGAAATCAACAGACCGTGATTGTAGCAAATATCCTCTGCGAGAAAGAGTTCGTCGATCGTAACATGCTCCTGGTGCCGAGCGATCACCGACTGAGCCAGTTCCAGCCACGTCTGCATGCAGTCGTGAATCAGTTCGGGCTCGTCATAGAACTTATAGAGCAAATCGCCGGGGCCGATCAGACTGCGCAGATACATGTAGCCACCGACCATGCCCTGAACAACCATCATGCCTTCGGCAATCGCCGGCTTCCTCTTCTCCATGTTGGCGTCGAGATCGGCGTAACGTTCCAGGCTTGTCGGATCCAAGCGCCACTTGCAGTCCTCTACCCACGTCTTCATGTCCTTGACCGGATGGTCGACGTACTCAGGCATAAAACCGCTGCGGCGACCCTTGAAACACAACACGTGCCGGCCGGCAAAATCCTGCACCAGCTCGTGTTCACCACGATCCTCAAGCACCCTCTCCTCGAATGCAGGCGAGAAGGCCGCCTCGCACCAGCCGAGACCGCCGAGGCTTACCCCACCCCTTGAAGAGTACTCGAACAGCTCGTCACGCGGCACGTCCTGCGGCATGCCCTGTTCTGCCCAGCGTTCGAGGCAGTAGAAACCGAACTCGCGCTGGATGAACGGCTCGCCCGGTGTGATTGCGTACGTATTCCTCAGCAGCTTGGCCGCGTCGCACATCTGCTCCCGCGGCACCATGCCTTGTATCCCGTCCATCGACATCGTCACGCCTGTCATTTGCAAAGCTCTGGATTCAACATTCAATCTGCTTCCACTGCGTCCTCACACAATCCCGCAAATCATCGCGCGTGAGTAAGTCCGAGGCGATTCTTCATGCCGGCCGGAAGCTATCCGGCTTCCCGTGCCGGAAACTATCTGAGATCCAGTTCACTCTCTCCCCGCAGGTATACCGGAATCCGCTCCAGGGGCGCGTCTGCCTCACTGGTTGACCCGCCTTCATGTTCGGCTCCAGTCCATGCATCGCGCCACATCTTTCCTGCGGGCAGATAGACGCTTCGCGAACGGTCGCCCTCCACGACAATGGGTGCCACCATAATATCGGGGCCAAACATGAACTGGTCTTCTACCTGCCATGCCGTCGGATCCGCAGGGAAATCAACGAACAGCGGCCTCATCGGCGGCATGCCGGTCTCCTGTGCCACTTTCATCTGCCCCATGATGTACGGTCGCAAACGCTCACGCAAACGGATCTGGTCGCTGAGGATTCTGCAGGTCTCCTCGCCGTACGACCAGACTTCGTTCGGAACGTTGGGATGGTTCGGATTCGCAATGGGATCACCCGGTTTGATACGGGCATTCTTTTGACGCCTGACTCCGTGCAGCCGCATGATTGGGCAGAAAACTCCGTACTGAAACCACCTCACCAGCAATTCGCGAAAACCTGGATCGTCAATATCGCCACCATGAAAGCCGCCGATATCTGTGGTCCACCAGGGAACACCGCTCAAGGCGATGTTCAGCCCGGCGGCAACCTGGCGCCGCAGCGAATCGAACGTCGAGGGAATATCGGCCGACCACACCGCCGCACCGAACCGCTGACTTCCAACCCAGGCAGACCGCCCCAGGGTCAGCGGAGCGGTTTCTCCCTCGGACTTCAACCCCTCAAAGAAGCCCTGCTGATGACACAGCGGGTAGAGCCCCGACACTTCGAGGCCGTTGCCCAGGTGGTAACGGGTATTGTCCTGTTCAAGCGGAATAATCTCCGGCTCTATCGTATCCAGCCAGAACAGCTTGATTCCGTGCTCAACGTATCCCTTGCGAATCTGCTCCCACAGGAACTTACGCGCCTCGGGGTTCGTGGCATCGTAGAACGTCTCCAGTGACGCCCCGTTCTGCAAAGACACTCCACGTTCATTGCGAATCACCAGGCCATGATCACGCATGTGGGCGAAGTTTTCGCAGGAGTAGTCAACCGTTGGCCAGACGGAAACCATCAACTCCATCCCCATCGATTTGAGTTCCTTTACCATCGCGGACGGATCAGGCCAGGCATCAGGATCGAACGACCAATCTCCGGATTTCGTCCAGTGATGAAAATCGATCACCATCACGGACACCGGCAGATCGCGACGGTGGTATTCGCGCGCCACTTCAAGCAGCTCTTCCTGCGTCTTGTAACGCAGCTTGCATTGCCAGAACCCCGATGCCCACCCGGGAAACTCGGATGGAAACCCCGTCACTTCGGCATACCGCCGAAGAATCTTCGCCGGTGAATCGTCGATCACGACATAGTAATCGAGCTGATGGGCCGCTTCCGCAACCCAGCGGGTGTCGTTGCGACCGAGATCTACCCGACCTACTCCGGGGTGGTTCCAGAGAAAACCATAGCCCTTGCTGGAGATCATGAAAGGAATGGAGACCTCGGTGTTGCGATGCATGAGGTCGAGGACGCATCCCTTCTGGTCCAGGTAACCGTGCTGGCGCTGGCCTAACCCGTAAAGCTTTTCGGCATCGTCGGCAAAAAAGCGCTGCTCGATCTTCCACGTGCCCTTGCCGGGAATAAACGTGCGCGCGAGGTACTCCGCCGTCGTCTTGTGGCGCTCTTTGAGCAATTCCTGCCCGTCCGAAGTACGGAGAAACGTGAGTTGCCCCAGTCGCCGTGTGAGCGTCACCGTGATTTCGCCGTGCACCAACGTCACGCCGTCATCACTAATATCCACGGCCGCCCCTTCCGGCGTTTCCGGTTCGTCCAACAGCCCGTTCGGTAACAGTCGGAAATCCGCTTCCTTCGTAACCCGAATGCGCACACCGTTCTTTCCCCACGGAATCACAAGGATCCTCTCATGCCCCTTGCACCAGGCAAACCCGCCATGGGTCAGTGTAGTGAACTCTTTCATTTGTCCTCCGTATCAAGACCATAGTCCAGTGACTGGTCTAGAATTGCACCATCAACGGTCCGCGAGGCCGCGGACCCTCCCAATTCTTGTGCAAGGTTACGTCCAGCGGCGGGAGGGACGCCGGCCTCGGCGTCCGAAAACCATTTCGGCAACATACCGTATCTGTAGGACTGCTGATGCCCGCACATTCGCATCACTCCTCAACAAATACATGCAGCGTACCATGCGTTTTCAGCAACGGACCTATGCAGTCCATCAGCTTCCCGTAAGTCAGATCCCGGTCCGCAAACACGAACAAAACGGCTGGCGCAGCGGTCTTGCCGTTCTTCAATCGTTTCTGTTCCGCGGCATCAAGCCGTCCCCTCAGATCCGGCGGAGCACAGGCTTCAAGAACGGTCTGCTTGAAAGTCGGCTCAAGGCTGTCGTCACCCCAGACAGGGTCGTTCAAGATAAACCGACCCAGAATCTTCCCACCGGCCTGGCTAAGGTGCAGCTCCCAGGGCTGAGAGGGCCGCTCTTCAGGAGTCCGCCATTTTGTGTCCGGCACAAAGGCCCTGTAATATGGCTGACCAGCCGGCGGCTCCTTGACCCGAAGCGTTTCCGCCATCTCCAGCACTGCCACAACGGCACAAACCTTGCGCAGTTGGTCAATTGTAAGTCCTTCGCCAAAAGACAGCTCGGCATAAGGTTCAAGGCCCTCCTCCCGCATAGCTTTGAGACTCGCAAACACTGCGCTGAGTGAAACATCCTCGCACACAGCCTTTCCATTGGAATCCCTGAGATGATACGTCTCGCCGTCCGGCGTGCTATTGGTATCGATACGACTGGACCCCACAGCCACGCTATCAACGGCATTGCTAATCGATAGAGTCAGGTGCCTGGTCCTTGTCTGTCCATCCGGGTCGGCAGGTTCCATGACAATAGTCAGCAACTTTCCAGCCTCGAAGGCACAATCCGGATTGACCACCAGGCTTCCGTATACCTCTCCCTGGCTTACACGGCGCGGTACATCCAGAACCGCGGTCGGCTCGTTGTAGACAGAGGCCACGGACCTGGGATCGTAAACGTCTGCCGCATAGCGTGCTCCACTCGTTCCATCCCGCGGATCAACCATGACCGACCCCGAAAAGACAAACCCCTCTTCCGGGAGTGTATTCTCGGAATTATTGTCCAGGATGAATCTCTCGATTGGGAATGGCTTGCCCGTATCGTCGTCCACGCTAAGCTTTACGCGGGCACCATCTGCCCAGAAGCGCAGGGCGTTTGGATTAAACGGCGTGCCCGGTTTAAGCCCGATAAACTCCAGGGCCCGGTGAACATCGCTGGGCTTGGCAAACGACCACAGGAGAGCCTCGTATCCATGGCTGCTGCCCTGGTCAATCAGCAGAAACTCCGCGAGTTCACCGCCTCTCAGCCCTGTGCTCTCCGCAACCACCTCTACGCGACGTTCATTTCGGTTCGCCACTAGCCCGGGCAGGACGAGGATATCGTCGTTGCCCTTGTGATCAGCGAGATCCGCCTCGTACTTTTTCTTCGTCTTTTCACCGCCCGTAGGCTTGGGACCGAAATCGTCGTATTCGTCCTGCGCAAGAATCGCACCCGTCAGCAGCAAAGCTGCCGAAACAAAGGTGACTATTCTTAGTGGTTTCAAGATATATGTCCTTAGGTCTCCTCAACATCCGAACAAGGGACCCTCACATTCTACGGGCGATCGCCCGATCGGAGTCGGGCGCTACGCTGGACATCCCTGTAGCTCCCGATTCCAATCGGGAGTATCCCCGTGGTTCATTAGACATCCCCTGTCGGACACTGGATATTCATCCCCTCACAATAGCGAACTCTCAACGCTTCCGGTGGGTCAGCACATGAACGTGCCCGGTTGCTTCATCAGTTCCTCGATTTCATCAATCTCTATGGGAGCCGCACCGGTGAGACGCTCGCAACCGTCGCTTGTCACCACAACCGTGTCCTCGACCCGGATATACTGGTGCTCCGGTTCGCACCACACCATGGGATCAACGGCGCATACAAAGCCCGGCTCCAGCGGCTTCTCCTGCCAGGGGGCGATCGCATCATGCACACTGAGTCCGACACCGTGATTCAGGTAACGCACACCCTTGGCAATCATCTGCTCCAGGAGCGGAGTCATATCCCCGTAGGGAGACAGCGGGTTCTTGCACTGCCGCGCCACGATCTTTGCCGCTTCCTCGTAGATCTCCGCGGCGAGAACGCCGGGGCGAATCAGGTTTAGCAACGTCTTGTGATACTCAACGATCAAGCCGTACACCTTGCGGTGCCAGGTGCTGTAGGTTCCGGACACGGGCCAGATCCGTGCAATGTCGCTGGTGTAGTGCCGCAGATCGGGACCGCAATCCATCAGCACAATATCGCCATCGAGCAAAGTCGCGTTATTGCGATGATAATGACCATCCCAGGTATTGCGTCCACTGGCCGCAATGATGCCATAACCCGGGCCGCAATAGCCCTGGTCACGAAAAACAAATTCGGCAATTGCCTGCAAACGAGTCTCGAGAATACCCGGCCGCGTAGCCTTCATGGCCTCGATCATCACGTTCGCGGAGAGTTGCCCCGCCTGCCGCATCAAGTCGATCTCCGCGGGACTCTTTATTGTCCGCATGGCGCTGATCATCGGAGAGGCATCCTCGATCTTGAGCCCCGAAACCCGTTCTCCAAGCAATCGAATCAGCCGTTTGTGACGCGGTTCAGCCTTGTCCCATTCCTCTTCATCCCGGCGGCGCGCGCAGTCGTTGGCTCCGAATCTTGTAACCCCGCCACCCTCAACCTCCGCATGTGGCATGTAGAGTACGTTGACCCCGGCAAGCGCGGCGGTTAGATCTTCCGACGATTTGACATCTTCTACCTCAAGCCGCTGCTTGACCAGCTCCGCATCCTCGAAACCGAGACGATCCTTTGCCTCGCCCGCCATGGTATCACGGGATGGCAAAAACAGGGTAGTATGCGCATCTTTGCCGCTCAGCAGCAGGTAGGAGTGGCAGGTCTCCAGTCCGCAGAAATAATAAAACAGTGCATCCTGGACCTGAGTGTCCCCGGGAACGGGTGGAGCTCCGGCTATGAGCAAATGCGCCTCTTTACCTATTTTTCCGGCGATCTTTGCACGCCGCAACTTGAATTCCTCGGCCGTGAAATCCCTGCTGAAGAGAAGATCCTGCCCACTTACGTCGGCAAAGAGACAGTCTGTGTCCCTGGTGGCAGTTCTTACCGTTGACGCCAACTCAACCATCTGCCCGGTTTCTGTATTTCTCATAGAAGTCCTGACCTTTCATTGCTCGAATACTCATTCTTACACACCCACCTAACGGAGACAACAGGTCTTTCCACCGGTGGGATGCATCATTCCGAATACAGATCTTAAGTTTAAGGCTTTTGGCGCCAAAAAGCCTATTCCAAGCGGAAGGGCAATGCGGTAGGTTATTCCGATTGAATGAATAGGGACCAGAAATCGATAACGTGAGGAAGCACATGAGAAAACATTCACTCCCGGCAATCTACCTCTCGTTGGTATTCGCAATATTCTTCTTCGGGGCATGCCGCGCCGTAAAGGCCGGCGATTACCGTGCCGCCCTCGAAGAGCATTGGCTGCGAATGCTCTCGCCCGAGGAAGATATTCGTTACGAGAAGTTCAAGGACATGTCTCAGGAATCCGGCGGTGCCGTGGATGGCAAACGTCACGAGAACTGGGGATTCTACACCGACAAGTACGACTACCCCTGGTGGGAAGTCGATCTCGGAGAAAACGTACCGGTTGGACGAATGGATGTCTACAATGCACGCAATGGCCCCGAGCGAGCCCATAACCTCCAGATCCTTTTCTCCACCGATTACGAGAACTGGGAAATGGTGTATGACAACAAAGAAAAGCCGTTTGCCGGTGGAAAGAAAGGCGAGAAACCCCTCACTGTCCGGTTCAAAGGAAAGACCGCCCGCTGGGTGCGACTGACCCTTACGAAGAAAATCTATTTTCACCTCAGCGAGGTAGAAATATACCCGGAGGGGGACGACGAGACGAACGTTGCGCTGGGAAAATATGCCAGGCAATCGTCGTTGAGCGGCCGCTCCCGCGCGCATTGCCCTGAACCAATCCCGCAACCACCACTTCCTCCATATGTCGCCAGGAGAATGGCAAACCCGAGAGTGAAGTACAGGAAATACGTTGCCGCCGCGGAAATCCAGAACTGGCTCGATATTGCTGACAAGACTTTCGAGTATGTTGGCAACAGTGGCGTTGATATCGCCCAGCAGAAGCAGAACCTGGAACAGCTTAAGAAACTGTGGGGCGTCGAGACGGCCCAGGACGGTAAACTGACCGAGCCGAAGCTGCCGAAGAATCAGTACGTGGACTTCTACGTCGAACTTCGGCATCTTCGCCGTGATGTTCTCCTCCGCCATCCTGACCTGGATATCGAGAAGATCCTGATCAACCGGAATGCACCGACAATGTACAGTCACAACGGCGATCAGCACGTAGGCCGGCACTCGCGGGTCGGGCCGGGTTTGACAATCCTTGAGAACTGGAAGACGGATCTCCTTGCAAAACCGTTGCTCCGCGAAGGCCTGCTGCCCCCGGGCGGCTATCGAAATCCGGATCTGCACTACGACGCAGACAAGGTGGTGTTCGCCTTCTGCGATCACTCCTACAGCGAGGACAAGAAGGAGCTGCGCTACTTCCTTTACGAGGCGGCGATCGATGGCTCATCGGTGCGGCAACTTACCGGAACGAAGGTCGATCCATTCGAAACGAGCGGCAACAGGGCAACAGCTCTGATTGAAGACAACGACCCCTGCTACCTTCCGGACGGCGATATCATGTTCATCTCTGCACGTTGCCAGTCCTACGGCCGCTGCCACGGGGGCCGCTACAACCCTGCCTGGGTACTCTACCGGATGACCCCGGGCAAGACCAACATCAGGCAGGTTTCGTTTAATAACGAGAACGAGTATGAACCGTCCGTGCTGAATGACGGCCGGATTGTCTTCACCCGCTGGGAATACACGTTCCGGCACGAAATGTACTACCACATGCTCTGGTGGTGCAGGCCCGATGGAACCGAGATCTCGAATTTCTACGGGGCGGACACGATCCACCCGATGATGGTTGTCGAAGCGAACGCCGTACCTCGGTCGGACAAGGTTGTTGCCATTGCCCAGGGCCACCACAGCTACAACACGGGAACGGTGATCTTGATAGACCCCAAGCTCGGCGAGAATGGCGAGGAGCCCATAACGCACATCACTCCGGAGACGCCTTACAGCGAGAGTCGTGGCTGGCCGAAACCCCATTACAGTCACCCTTACCCAGTCAACGAGGAGCTCTTCTTTGTCTCGCGTGCAAACCACAGGGTGCACCCGCAGTCCGCTAAGGAGCCTCCGGCGAACAACCGGGCGATCTACCTGATCGACTCATTCGGAGGAAGGGAGTTCATTTACGAAGACCGGGCGGTCGCATCAGTTTCTCCTCTCCCCATCCGCAAAAGAAAACGCCCGATGGTCCTGCCGCCACAGCTCACACCCAAACAGGAATACGGCACACTTTTTGTCCAGAACGCTTACATCACGCGCAAGCAGAACGACCCGGACGGCATCATCAAGCCGGGAATGATCAAGGCCATCCGCGTGATTGAGCTGGGAAATCAACCACGAGCAATGCCAACGGGCATCAGTTCAATGAACTATTCAGTGCTGCCCAAGCGAATCATCGGCACCGTCCCTGTCGGACCCGATGGCAGCGCTTTCTTCAAAGTACCGTCCAACATTTCCTTTTTCCTCCAGACTCTCGATGAAAACGGTATGGCAATTCTCACCGAAAAGACTTTTCAGTACCTGCAACCAGGAGAGAATCGCAGCTGTGTCGGCTGCCACGAGGAACCCGGGACCGCCCCCAGTCCGGCAACGATCTCAAAGATGGCGAAACATAAGCCCCTTGACCTGGCACCACCTGCCGGACCGGCCTATATGGGTGGCAACAGCTTCCACCGCTCGGTTCAACCTGTACTGGACAGGTACTGCATCCGCTGTCACGGCCTGGAGAAGAAAGAGAAAGAAGAGGAGACAGAAATCAACTTCATAGGCGACGGAGACCACACCCCGGAAGGGCTGTACGGCTTCCTGAAAGACCGCGACGTGTTCACCGATGGAATGATGGCGATCGTTCGTAGCGGTGACCACAATGTCGGGTACAAGCCGTTCATGGCGGGTCGCGACAAAGATGGTCGCGACAAGAACGCTTCGGTACCTCGACGTTTCTTCGCTTACAGCAACCGAGTAGCCCACATGCTCACCGGAAATCGCGAGCTGGCCGGGGAGAAATTCTTCGACGCCCACAAGAAGCTGAAGGTGGATAAGGAAAGCATCATGCAGGTGATTGAGTGGATGGACCTGAACTGCCAGGGCTGCGGTGACCTTTTCCCAAACAAGATCGAGAAGCGAAAGATAGACCGGGAGAAGATGGCAAAGGTGAAGGAGTTTGCCATGGAGCTTTTCGGCGAGAAGTTCGCCGGGGCCCCGGACCGCGCGCTCATCAACCCGGCACAGCCTGATCAGAGCCGCATCCTGCTCGCGCCGCTACCCCCGGACCGGGGTGGATGGGGGCAGCTCAGCGGCTACCGCGACAGGAACGACGAGCGGTTCCAGAAGATGAGCCAACTAGTTGACGCGGCAATCATCCGTCAGCCCAACGAGAATACGCTCGGATGGAATCCAACGCACGCAATGGGTGCTGCCGACAAATGGATCCTCGATAGCCGCATACGTTTCTTCGAATCGCTTGGCCTCAGACATCCAGGCGACTCTGCGACGAAGAAGCAATAGCTGGCCTGTGGTGAGCTGCTTGGAAGGGGTCTGTTGCTGAACCCGGGTACTTCTGAATCCTCACGGATTCAGCTGCATTCTTGCGAAAGGCCTCAAACCTGCCTGCACCACGGACGTCTCACTTCTCCGCCACTTTTCTCCGGTAGGCTTCCACCTCCCAGGAGTCTATGAACTCAAGGGTGGCGCGGTCCATGTACTCGATGCCGCCGAAAGCTCGGGTCAGCTTCTTGACCTGGGCGCCATCGATGGCCAGCTCCAGCGCCAGGGCTGCGTTGTTCTCTGTCGCGCCGAAGCCGAAGACACCAATATCGGTCGCCACGACACGCGGCGAATAGCCGTAGCGTTCGCGAAACTCGATTAGCGCTTCCCGCGTGGGCTCGCCCTCGAAAATGTGAGGCTTCATATAGACAATGTGGTCAGGCGTGAGCTTTCCGTCAGCCACGTCATAGGGGCCATCAGTTGCAACGAAGTTCGCGTCCTGTGTTTCAAATGTCTCTCGTATCAACCGCGCAATCTCCTCGCCAATTGCGGGGTCGGGCGCAGGGCCTTTTTCGAGGTCCAAAGTCAGGCCCGATGCATTGTACTCCTCGTCGAGACGGCCCATGATAACCCGGTAAGTTTCGCGTATCGAGTCCGGCGTATCTCCGGCGACGAAGACGCCGTGGTTTTTCAGGAAGACGGCCTCGGGCTGGCGTCCGTTATGCTCCGTGAACTCTTGAATGGCTTCACGGGTACGGACGCAGAGCATGTGGCCCACATCGAGTTTGCCCACCCAGAGATACTCTGGAAAGAGCCGAAGGCAGGCCTCGCCGCCATCGCGGGCGCAAGTCATGCCGTTGACCAGCACCGGGTGGGTATGGACGACATAGGCAGCGTCAAAGGAGTCGTGCAGCGGCGCCTCAACCGAGGGTCTGCCGGAGGAACCGGGTAATACCGCATCCATCTTCATCGCCAGGACCGTGGCCTCGAGTTCATGGGGGTCGTCCGGGATTTCGACCGCGTGGATTTCGGCATTCTTCGCGCGGTCCATCGCCACGAACTGCTCGGGCGTCAGGCCCGCAAGAGTTGTACCCGAGGGCTTGACCCAAAGCGTCTCGGCGTCCTTAACCGACGTGTTCCCCCCGCCGGCTTTGATATACTCGTCCCCTCCGAATTCGTGCGAAAGTTGCGTGATGTTATCGAGCAAAAGACTCATCTGTTCTTTCCCGTCCATGTTGACAAGTAAACGCTTCTCGTGCCTGAGGCGCCCGCCACACCGGTCCTACAAAGCACATCGACGGCAGGAAGCATGCCACGAAGAATACGCCTGGGCAAGGACGATGAGGAAGAACGCAACATTGACCCCGCCGAAACACTCCAAAACACGGCGTGCGGGCGTCTTACAGCCTCCTCGGCGGCCGTTAGCAGGCGATGTACTTTTCAGAGTCGTCAATCGCCGCCGAGGATGAAACGTGTTTGGCATTGGGTTGCCGCGAAGCGGTCGCTGGAATTGGCTTGTTGCTGGGCGTGCAGCGTGGCCGCGCCCGGGGTGGACGTGCATACATATGCCGGCCATCCCCGGGGAAGGCCGCGATGTGCGTGCCTGCCCGCATTGCTTCGCAAAGCGATGTAGGCGGGCTGCAGCAGGCCGATTCCAGTGCCCAATGCTAAACGCTCTCGCTACAGAAATGTGCCACTGCGGTACAAAAGCTCGCTTTGCTCTTCGGTTGTTATGCGTGGAGCGTTGCCCTAGACTATGGGTGTTTCGTCCCGTCAGAACGGAATCTATTCAGATCCCGCCCCTGACTGGGTCACGCGCCAAGATAAGGACAAACGAGGAAACCGAAAAAGAACAATGAGAATAAACAAATTGCTGATATTGTGTTGGCTCTGTGTCGTAATCACCGCTCCTCCCCTTTCGGGGGCACCGAAAGCCAAAGCCAAGACCAAAGCCAAGACCAAGACCAAGGGTCGCGCCTCCGTGACAATGAGCACGCCGCAATCACTTCGTCTGGCAATCGAAGATCACATCAAGAGCTTCGGTGCCGCGTACCCCAGGGGCGATCAATATCTCGAACGTCTGGGCAAACTGGAGGGGCAGCTTGCTGCCAATGATAACAGCGCCACGGCGGAGTTTGAGTCATTGGCCAGAGAAGCCCTGTTGACCAACCCTCTGCTCAAGTTTGAGAAGCTCATGGTTCGCAAGACGATGGGGCTAGGACTTCCCGCCAACTGGCAGGGCAATTCAAGCCTGTCCAGAAAGGGCAAGTACGACAATGAGATCTCCACGCTATCGCCCATAGATCCCACGGGTGTACTCACCCACCTCTACCGTCCAGAATCTACAGCTGACTTCGTCGGCGATATCGAGTTACACTTCGATGCCGCCAGGATGCTGTTCTCCCGCTTGGATGCCAGTGGCTGGGGCATCTGGGAGATAGGCGTTGATGGCAGCGGACTACGGAAGCTGCCGCTTATCGAGGTCAAGGGCGTTCACAACTACGACGCCTGTTACCTGAGTGATGACAACATTGTCTTTACATCAACAGCACCCATGACCGGCGTGCCCTGTGTCGGCGGTTCTTCGCACGTCGCCAACCTGTATCACTTTGACAGTCAGACGAAAAGGATTCGGCGTCTCACGTTCGACCAGGATCACGACTGGAACCCCGTGGTTATGAGCTCCGGACGCGTCATGTATCAGCGCTGGGAATACAGCGACATCAGTCATGCGTGGAGCAGAATTCTGTTCAGCATGAACCCGGATGGTACTGACCAGGCCGGCTATTACGGCAGCAACTCGTACTGGCCAAATGCAATGTTCTATGCGCGGCCGATTCCCGGTGCAGAAGGCAAGTTTGTGGCGATCGTCTCAGGACACCACGGTCTAAAACGGATGGGTGAACTGGTGCTGTTTGACGCTAACAAAGGAAGGTTCGAGGCCGATGGCGTGGTCCAGCGGATACCGGGACGGGGTAAACAGGTTGAACCGGTGATCGCGGACAACGTCGCCGGCAGGTCATGGCCGAAATTCCTGCACCCCTGGCCGCTGAATGACAAGTACTTCCTCGTTGCTGCACAGCCGAGCCAGAAGGATAGATGGGCAATCTATCTGGTTGACACATTCGACAACATGACCCTCGTCAAAGATGATCCGACTCACCATCTTCTGGAGCCCGTGCCCGTGGCCAGAACTCAACGTCCGCCGGTAATCCCCAGTCGCGTCGACCTCAAACGGAAAGATGCGTTGATCAACATCGTGGATATCTATACCGGAGACGGACTCAAGGACATCCCTCGTGGAACGATAAAGAGACTGCGGCTCTCTACCTATAGCTTTGCATACCATGGAATGGGAGGGCAGGGAAACCGCGTCGGCGTCGACGGACCCTGGGACATCAAACGGATTGTCGGAACGGTGCCCGTGGAACAGGATGGTTCGGCCTTGTTCAGGGTTCCAGCCAATACGCCGCTATCGCTGCAACCTCTGGACGCAGACGGCAAAGCCGTTCAACGCCTGCGCAGCTGGATGACCGCCATGCCTGGAGAGACGCTCTCATGCGTGGGGTGCCATGAACGTCCCGGTACGGCACCAACCATGTCAAAATCGATTGCCCTTCAGCGCCAACCTTCTGAAATAGCTCCGTGGTACGGCCCCGCAAGAGGCTTCAGTTTCGATCGCGAGGTCCAGCGTCCCGTGCTCGACAAGTACTGTATTGGCTGCCACAACGGTGAAGCCCGTAAAGACGGGAAGAACCCGCCAGACCTCAGAACTCAGCCGAAAGTGGTCAAGAAGTTCAGGATCATGCTGGGCAGAATGCGCAGCTGCAACTTCACACCATCGTACTGGACGCTGCGCAGCTATGTTCGCTCAACGAACGAGGCCGACAATCATATGCTCCTGCCCTACGAGTTCAGTGCTGATTCATCCAAGCTCATTCGAATGCTTCGCAAAGGGCATCACAATGTAGAGCTGTCACCGGAGGCGTGGGACCGTCTCATTACATGGATTGATATGAGTGCACCGTACTACGGAACCTGGACCGAGAACGTTGGATCCCGCAAGGTCGAGGCCAGCAGTAAGATCCGCAAGGATCTGCTGAAACTCTATGCCAATATTGACAACGACCAGGAGAGGATCACTCAGCCTTCGGAACAGCCGGTAAAACCCGTCATGCCGAAAGCCGAAGAGCCCCGTCAGACGACAATCCCGCATGTCGATGGCTGGCCATTTGATGCCACTCGTGCAAAAGAGCTTCAGGCCCGGGCAGAACACGATGCAGAGCGCACCATCGATCTTGGCGATGGGGTCAAGCTGGATATGACCCTGATTCCTGCGGGGCAATTCATCATGGGGGACAACAACGGGCATCCTGACGAGACGCCTGCCACTGCGGTCACGATTACTGAACCGTTCCTGATGGGGGCATTCGAGATCAGCAATGCCCAGTTTGCGAAATTTGACCCAACCCACGACAGCCGTCTCGAAGCGTATCCGGGCAATACTTTCTCCAGCAAAGTGCGCGGCCAGATGGTCAATGGTCCGGATCAACCGGTCTGCCGAATCTCACAGCTTCAGGCACAGGAGTTCTGCCGTTGGCTCAGTAAGAAAACGGGTAAGCAGTTTGATCTACCCACTGAATCCCAATGGGAATACGCCTGTCGCGCGGGAACAGGTACACCTCTCTGGTTCGGCCGTCCAAGTGCAGACCATGGCTCACACGCAAACCTGGCCGACAAATCGAGCCAGAAGGTGTGGCACCTGCTGCAACCCGGCGAGAGCCTCTTCGACGATAAAGCCTTCGCCAGTACCGGGGTGGGTTCTTATGCACCAAACGCATGGGGACTGCACGACATGCACGGCAATGTGGCGGAATGGACAAGATCGCCCTACCGCGCATATCCCTACCCATGGAACATGGAACTGGAACCGGGAGACAAGGTCGTGGTGCGAGGCGGGTCATGGAACGACTTCACCAAGGATGCCCGTTCGGCCTATCGCCTGATGTACCGGCCGCATGAGCGAGTATATGATGTAGGTTTCCGTGTGGTTTGCGAGCTGTAGAGTCCCGTGAACAATGCCGGGGTGATGAGTGCGACTGGTAGACATTGCAGATACGACGGGCTTTGAGTAGCGGAGAGTCTGAATTCTCACGAATCCAGCTACGAGACCGCATCCGCTTAGATCGTTCACAAAGGGAAAGGCAGTGAAGATGCTGAAGAGAAGAGACTTCATCAAGGCAACGGCGGTGGCGGGGCTTTCGGTCTTGTCGCGCAATTTGCTGTCGGCAGAAACCGGGGATGCAAAACAACCGAACATTGTCTTCTTGTTGTCGGATGATCAGTGCACTTATTCGGTCGGGTGTTACGGAAACAAGGATGTGAAGACGCCCAATATGGACAAACTCGGCCATGACGGAGTCATCTTTGAAAACCATTACGTGACTACATCCATCTGCATGGCAAGCAGGGCCAGCATCATGAGCGGCATGTACGAGTACAAGCATGGCTGCAATTTTGGCAGGGGTGGAATGCAACCGTCTACATGGGAACAATCCTATCCTATGCTGTTGCGCAAGGCTGGGTATTTCACCGGATTTGCGGGTAAGTTCGGAATAGGCGGGATCAAAACACCTGCCGACGGTTTTGACGTTTGGGGTGGCGGTCCGGGGCAGACGTCATTCGTGACAGCGAAGAACAAATCGATGGTCAAGTACGCCGACAAGTATCCGCACGCCACCTTGTCCTATGGCGCATTCGGGCAGGACTTCATCAAGATGGCCGTCAAGAAGGACAAGCCGTTCTGCCTCTCGATCAGTTTCAAAGCGCCGCATAAACCCGCCGATCCGGACAAACGGTTTGATGACATCTACGCGGGTACCACGTTTGCCAAGCCAGCCAATTTCGGCCGGGAGAAGGGCAAGCATTTATCAGAACAGAGCAAGCGTGGCAGGCAGTACGATCGGGGTATCTCGTGGGGCTATGAGAACAAGTACGATGAGGCCATGAAACCGTATCATCAACAGATATATGGCATCGATGTAGCGCTGGGGATGATACGTGAAGAGCTTGCACGATCCGGCGTAGCCGATAACACAGTTATTATCTACACGTCAGACAACGGGTATATCTGCGGATCCCATGGTTACGGCTCGAAAGTCCTGCCGTATGAAGAGTCAGCAAGAGTGCCGCTGATGATATATGATCCGCGGCATCCGGTGTCCGGCAAGAAACTGAGGAGCAGTGCCCTGACGGCCAACATAGATTTCGCGCCTACCATCCTTAAGCTGGCCGGCTTACCTGTTCCCGGGGATATGGACGGCAAAAGTCTGACAGGATTGCTCGACAATACAGAAGGCGAGATCCGGAGAACGCTGGCCCTGATGAACGTGTGGGGACCTGCTCCAACCTATTCCCAGACGGTTGTGACAAAGCAGTGGAAATACACTTACTGGTGGTATGCAGGAGACGGGATGGAGCCGGCCGAAGAGTTGTTCGATATGCGGAAAGATAGACTTGAGATGAAGAACCTGGCATCTAACCCCGAGTACGAGCAAGCCTTGAAGATGATGAGAGCGCAATACGACAAAGAGCTTGATCTCTGGAAGAAGCATGCGGCGCCAAAGTATCAGAAATTCAGCCAACTCTTTGACAGGAACATTGCATGGTCATCAAAGGAAACCGAATTGTCGGCAGGAAAGAGAAAGTAGTACGGGGGCACCTCTCGGAGATAGGTACCTACTTCTGAAGTACATGCCTATCTCCGAGAGGCATGATCTACGGGGGACTGCGGCAGGAACCGGTCGGGAATATTGCCGGCGAATTCGCGGGCGCGGATGGAACGGCGACTGGGTGGTCAAGCTCAACGCACAACAGTTCTCATGAAATGACTTTGTTCGTCTACTTCCAGTTTGATAGCCTTCAGCAGTAAATGGAGGTCGTCAGAAGAGCAGATTCCCATAAACCAGTTGGATACAGAAAGGATGTCAATATGAAGAGAACGGTAATCATTGCGTCGTTGCTTATCAGCGCGATAACGGTATTTGCGAACGGCAAGTTTAGCGGGGAGTTCAACGGACAACTTCTGGCGACCGGTGCTGGACGGATTGTGCTCTTGGACAAGACGGGCAAGGTCATGTGGCAGCACAAGGGTGGGAATTGCAGTGATATCTGGATGCTTGAAAACGGAAACGTGCTCCATGCCGATAATAACGTTGCGGAGATCAACCCGAAGACGAGCGAGACGGTATGGAGTTATCGCCCGGAGATGCAGAAAGCCGGGGCCACGTTCTCGTGCCAGCGGCTGAAGAACGGAAACACACTTGTGGGAGAGAATTCTTCCGGACGCCTCGTGGAGGTCGACAAGGCCGGCAAGATCGTGTTCGAACTGAAGCTGCCCTTGTGCAAACCAGGCGATCACAGTAATCTGCGTATTGTCAGGAAGCTGGCCAACGGCAATTACCTGGTCTGCCACAAGAAAGACAAGCTGGTGCGCGAATACACGCCCGATGGCAAGGTGCTGTTTGAGGTCACGGTTCCTCCGGCATCCTACTCGGCAGTACGGTTGCCGAACGGCAACACGGTCGTGGGGCACCTCGAGGCGATCACGGAGTTTGATTCAAAGGGCAAGAAGGTATGGGAATTCCTGAAGCAGGATCTTCCCGACATCAAAATCGGCTACATATGTGGAATTCATATTCTCGAGGACGGAACAATTGTCATGGGAGTTTACCGGGCAGACGCATCTGAGCAAGGCGGCAGTATCCTCGCGATCTCACGCGACAAGAAACTGCTCTGGCGCCTGGTAAACGGTGACAAACACATGATGTCCATGCAGGTGCTGGACGAAGCGGGCAAGCCCCTGGCCGGGCAGCTCCTGCATTGATTGACGAGCGCAAGGGGATTAACCGCGGATGGGCACGGATGGGCGCGGATATTGGGAAACTTGCTGTTAAGCAACATCTTATATCCGCGTAATCCGCGCAATCCGCGGTTAAAAAGGTCCAAGGAACGAGCTTTTGACAGAATCATTAACATAACAAGGAGAACAACAATGAACCAACCACTTCGCCCTCTTCTCGCAACGCTGATTCTAGTTTGCGCCCTCACCGTTTCTGCCTTTTCCGGCAACTATTTCAAGGAGAAAGACGCGCCGCGTCCCAACATTGTACTGATCATGTCGGATGACATGGGAATTTCGGACATTGGTTGCTACGGCAGCGAGATCAAGACGCCCGTGCTCGACGCGCTGGCTAAAACCGGCATCCGTTACAAACAGTTCTACAACACGGGACGTTGTTGTCCGACCCGCGCCGCGCTTCTTACTGGCTTGTACTCCCACCAGGCGGGAATCGGGCATATGTTGAGCGACAAAGGTTACGCTGGTTACCGTGGTGAGCTTGCTGCCAACAGCGTTACCATTGCCGAGGCACTGCGGCCCGCCGGTTACAGCACGTATATGATAGGAAAATGGCATGTCACGACGAACATCCGTGACACGGGCGACCAGCACAACTGGCCGCTCCAGCGCGGTTTTGAGAAATTCTACGGTATGGTAATCGGTGCGGCCAGTTTTTACGACCCGGCGTCACTCACCCGTGGCAACAAGAACATCACCCCGGTGAACGATGCGAAGTACAAGCCGAAGACATTCCATTTCACCGACGCAATTACGGACAACACGTTGATGTATCTCAAGGAGCACCAGGCAGAAGAGAAGAAGGCGGGCAAAGAGAAGCCGTTTTTCGCCTACGTCGCCTACACCGCAGCGCATTGGCCAATGCACGCGCTCCCCGAGGACATTGCCAAATACAAGGGCCGCTACGACAAGGGCTGGGATGCAATTCGCGCCGAACGTCTCAAGAAGATGATTGAGATTGGGCTGATTGATGAGAAGTGGGGTCTCACGCCACGCGATGAGAAGGTTCCGGCATGGGATACTCTGTCCGACGCGAAGAAGAAAGTACTCCCGACGCGGATGGAGACATACGCAGCGATGGTCGACCAGATGGACCAGGGAATTGGAAAAATTGTTGACGAACTGAAGAAGCAAGGGAAGTTTGACAACACGCTCATACTGTTTCTGCAGGACAACGGAGGTTGTGCCGAGCCTTTTGGCTTGTGCGAAGAAACAATACCGCCGCTCGATACCAAAGAGCGCGTTCCGGCATTGAGTCCCGACCACCTGCAGTTCAATCTTGCTCCCAACTGGACGCGTGACGGGCGTCCCATCCACCGTGGAGCAAACGTGGTATCCGGTCCGGCAACCACATACATTGCCTGCGGACGCTCCTGGGCAAACGTCTCAAACACGCCATTCCGGCTGTACAAACATTGGGAGCACGAAGGGGGTATTGCTTCGCCTCTGATCGTTTCCTGGAACGCCTTCTTCAAGAAGCACGATGCAAAGGTCAGCGGTTGGGTACAGGGACCCGGGCACCTGATCGACCTGATGGCGACCTGTGTAGACGTCGCCGGTGCGACGTACCCGGAAAAGCGAAAGGGCGTGAATGTCATACCGTGCGAAGGTGAGAGCCTCGTTAGAACGTTTGTCGGCAAGAAGTTGAAACGCGATACGTTGTACTGGGAGCACGAGGGTAACCGTGCCGTGCTGAAGGACGATTGGAAACTCGTCTCGAACGGCGCCGTGAATGGACCGTGGGAATTGTACGATCTTGATAAAGACCGGTGCGAGATGGAGGATCTTGCGGAGAAGAAGCCGAGAAAGGTTGCCCAGCTCAAGAAGCTCTGGCAAGCCTGGGCAGAGCGCGCACAGGTACTGCCACTCAACCCCCCGCAGTTGGACCCCAGCGAACTGAGAGCCGACATGCTGGAAGGCCAGATATTCCCAATGGACCCACGCCCGGGTGCCAAGGTGATTGAGGAAAAGAAATAGCAACAACACTTGCACGGCAGGCCCAGTGGCAGCGAGAGAGGGCGAACCTGTCATGGGCGGCTAAACTTCGAATGGCTGAGCAAGTGCGCGAGAGCATTACAGCTCTGAAGCGTTCGACATCTCGGCCCGGAAGAAGGAAAGTAGCATATCAGGGCCAGCCGTGAAGGCACTTACCTAAGGTCAGGTCCGGCAGTCAGTGTCATGCCGTCGGGCCCGGCCTTTATCGTGCCGACCTCGCCATCGAGAAACCACTTCTCTTTCCTGTCGCCGGTGCCGGCGTCGGAGAAGACGGCCCGCCATTTTCGGGAGGCTGCCTGTTCGAACGCGTTCTGTTCTGTTGGATTCTTAACTGCCTGCTCATTCCCAAGCTATTCCCCGAAATCCAACACCTTCTTCCGCTTCCCTTTGCTAATGGTGACCATGCCGCTGTTGTAGTCAGCGTTAAGGAAAGGGCTTTCAAAGAGTTTCTTCGGGGCGTAATTGACCGGCTTGCCGTTGACTGAGGGAGTCTTCTCGTAGCTGCTATCAAGGGTGAGTTGGTCGCCGTAGATGGTTTTGTACGTTAGAACCGGTCCATCCATACTGATCTCGCAGGCCTTCACCTTTGTCTTGAACGCATCGAAACTCTTGACGTCGCTCTTGGCCATTACATCGAGGATGACCGATGCGTATTCATCATCGAGGATCATGGTCGTATTGTCCGGCACGGAACGGGGATTCCAGAACGGCAGCTTCATCCACTTGAAACCACCTTTGGTCACCCGAATTGCCGCATATGCACCCTCGGCTTCGACGAAGACCACACCATTCTCTTCCACCGGAGCACTCAACCCCTCTTGGGACATCCAGACGATCATCTCGGCCCCTCCCTTGTGGTGCTTGAGCTTCTGGGTGATCAGGCTACCCTTGCTCTGCACCGACCAGAATGCATTCATGGCCACGCGATTGTCCTTGGGGCGCACAATGGGGATGATTCGCGCATCGTGGTCCCCGGCGAAGATCACGCCTTGCCAGCGATTCTGTGAACTGATCGCGGCCCAGTCCGACAGGGGCCGCGCTTCCGTCATCGGCGTCCCCATGATGAAGGCGGGATCGCAGTAACTGTAGCGAAGAATGCCGCCGCCATCGGTTCGCATCTTAGTTGGCACTTTCGTGACAGCGGTCTTCAAGGGACGGCCCGTTACCCCCAGACCTTGCGGACGCTGCCGCACTTCATAGTGGCCACGTCCCGACAAGTCGAGGGCGATGTCGGCCACGACAGCCGGCGGACGATAATCGCTGAGGGCCGCGTCCATGTCATGTCCATAGACAACCGGCTGCTTGCCGATGCCGAAGTAGAACCAGGCCAGCGGCGCATTCCCATGCTCCCGGTTCTGTTTGAGGCCTTTGTAGAAATAGATGCGCGACCGCCCACCACCCTGAACGCCGTCAAGCTGTTCCTGGGCCCAGTAGGCAAAGTAAAGATCGAGCAGCATCCCCGCCGATCGCCTCACCTGCGGGTCGCCAAAGTCGTAGAAGTTGTAGAACCCCTTGATAAGTGTGCTGTTGTAGTCATCGCTCATCATCTCAATACAGGGGCTTTTGCCTGCACGTTCCCGGCAGTAGACCACGAAATACTCATTCCATGCCCGGTAATGCTCCGCTGCCATGGCGCCGTCATCATACTTGAGTGCCCTGTATTCAGGCCGATCCTTCGCGAGCTTGGCAAAGTGCCAGCATACGGTAAGACTCATGGCATGATGATTCTCTGACAGATAGATGTGCCAGGTCTGCGATTCTTTGTACTCCGCCTTGCCAAGCCAGGAGACCTTCTTCACATACTCCCAGATCGGCTTGAGCGCAAAGGCCTCGGTCTCCGTGGTTATACGGCCGGCGTGCTTACTACCATTGCTCCCGTACATCTCGATCAGCCGCAGAACGATCTCCGCATGCCAGTGAAAGCTGTCGCGGTCATTGATGTCCTTCGGGTTGTCGAGATAGTGCCGCGCATTCTCAGCGAGTGCGGCATTGGCCTCGTCCAGCATCTCGCCCAGGTAGAGGCAGCGTGCTGCAAACCCCATCATGGAATAGGAGTAGGCCCGCACGTAGTTACCCCGCCCGGGGCTAAGCGGCTTCTGTTTCCTGGCGCGCACCAGGGGCTTGCCGGATTCGGCGCGGAACATCTGCTCCACCCGCCTGTCAAAGCCGGCCACCACTGCTTCCGGCGTCTGAGCTGTCCTAACATCGACGCCCCCCAAGGGTATACCGCCGACATTACAGGCCATCCTCAACACCCCGCGAATCCCGACGTTCTTCATCGATTCAAGATCCGCGGCAAGCAGGGAACAGCAAACCAGGGCAGCCGCCAGTGCGATTACGAGTGTTTTCATTGTGCATTCCTTCCGTAGAGAGTCTGAGCCCACGCGACCGTGACTCAATGACTTACCTCATTACAGAAAGTAGCCGAGAAATCGTGGCATGAGAATGGAAGAAATGATTTTATGTTTGCATGTTATGCCCGCTGCCAGGCTCAAGAACAGTGAATCGATAGCGAATATGAAACCAGCGTCAAGTTCATGACATCTCCATCCCTCCCATCCTGTAGATTCTGTAGATCCTGTCAAAAACTCTCACAGCGGTGCAAAAGCTCAGGGCTGAGCCTTTTGCATTGTGATCTGAGCGAATAATAGCAGTACGAAAAGAGGGTCCGAGATTGTCTTTACCCCAAAAAGGGAGGCTGGGGGCGGCATTTAGGAGTCAGAATGAGAGAAATGTTGCCAGATTGACCCCGCGAAAAATGGCAATTTAGATATGGAGATTCAACCACCCGCGCCCCCGCGCTAGAGCTCCCGAGGACCACGCCTATGGCGTGGCCAGCACA